>JAJPIE010000037.1 GCA_021324935.1 Acidobacteriota bacterium | reverse complement strand
GCACTAGAATCTTCGCGCCCGGGCCCGCCTGCTCCCGATAAAAATATGCCGCGGCCAGCCCGCTGATTCCTGCCCCCACCACAATCAGATCAAACGACTCTTTGTCTTTCTTCGCCTTGCCCCACTTTTTTCCGTCGCGCATCGCGTGCGCCACTTCCCAGGAGCCATCGTGATCGCCCCGCAAGCCGGTCTTCGCCGGCGGGTAATATCCCGGCTGCTTTTCCGGGTCGTGACCCGCTTCCGCCGCGCTCAGCATTTCGCCCAAAATTGTCGTCGGTGCCGTCAGCGAAGCCCCCAGGGCTACGCCCACGCCATTCAGAAAATCACGCCGCGCAATCTTCCGATCCATCCCCAATTCCCGATCTTTTTTCTGCCTGCTCAAGCGCCTCTCCCCTTCCGAATAGCCCCTCTGCGCACACCAATCCGCACAGGTTTAGATTCCACTCAAAGCTTATCCCAATTTTCCCAAGGAATGGATACTGCACCTGATGCAGGGCCCGTGTAGTGGCCGAACTTTAGACCGGCCAGAGGGGACTGCTAATAGTCAGCTGCGTGCTGATAACCGAACCTCATCGTGACTCATGGTGCTTCCCGCTCGCTTTTATCTGCTCGCCGCATTTCTCTCGCCCGGCCTTCACGCCGGCTCGGCTTCCTTCGTTATGTAATGGCCGACCTTCAGGTCGCCTCTTCCGCGGCTCGCCTAGAAACTGAACGTCGCCTGAAAATCAATTCGCCGGTTATAACTGGAATCGCTGTAAGGGCGCCCCGCCAGGGCATTCGATTCGCCGAAGATCGGTGAACCCAGGTTTCCGATCGGCTGCGCCAGGTTCACATCGTTGAAAATATTTCTGCCGATTACGCTGAAGGTCAACGCATAGCGCCGGTTCGTCGCCCCCGCATTCCATCCCCCGCGATGCCCGCCGGGCCCCCGGCCAAAGGTTCCGCCTCCCATCGGGCCGCCGGCTCCGCCGCCTGCGCCCTCAACAACCGGACCAAAACCAAACGTTTTGCTAACGCGTAAGTTCATTGTGAAGCGTCCCGGCCCATCCGCGTAATAAACGGGAATCGGTTGATACCCAACACCCAGCGTGGGACTCGCGTTAAAGCAGCCGTATTTCGTCTGCATCGCCGACGTGCAGCTTGCGAACTCGGGCCGCACGTTAAACGCGTTGCTCTGATAGGGGTCCGTCCCCGTGGTGATGTTAAACGGAATCCCGGAGCTCGCAATCACGAACGGGCTCAAGCGAAAACCTCGCGGCAGTCCCCATGTCCCGCCAAGGAACAAACGGTTCCGGATATCAAAACTTGCGCGACCGTAGTCCATCCAAACTTGTCCGGGGATCGATGGGACGCTGTCCGCACCCGACGTATCGCTGTCCGCGTGATTGTAAGTGTAGTAGCCGAAAAGCGAGAGCTTCGAACCCATCTGAATGCGGCCATTCACAATCAGCTGGTTCTGCTTGAAATCCGCTCCGGACTCGTACTGAAAGATGTTTCCGTGGGCCGTATCCTGCCGAACGCCGCTTGTGGGATCGGCGGCATTCAGATTATCGGTAAAAAACTGGTGCACGCCGCGCGAATTCAGATACGTCACCGCGATGTTCGCGTATTTCGTCAGTTGCCGCTCCAGCGATACTCCCGTCTGGATCGTGTACGGCGCCCTCAGATTCGAGTTAAACCTGTAGAACGACGTTTGCGCAGGATCAGCAGCGATCGTGCTTGGCGCAACCGGAAAAAATGTCGGATTCTGGATTTGCAGCTGCTCCTGTATCGGATTCGCCTCGTTATAGAGTTGCTGCTTCTCCACCAGGTCGTAGGTGAACCGGTCGTAAAACATTCCAAATCCAGCGCGCAGCACGGTTTTCGCCGGCTTTTTCCCGCCGCCGTCAAGGCCCCAGGCAAAACCCACGCGCGGTGCAAAATCCGATTTGTCGTTGAATTCGTTTTGCGTCTCAAATCGCAAGCCATAACTCAACGTGATGTTTGGCCGGATCTTCCAGTCGTCTTGCACAAACAGTCCCGCATCCACCAGCGTCGTGCTTACCGGCACAACCGTCGTTCCCCCCGCGCTCGGAAACGTCTGCGTGTAATAGCTCGCCCCGCCGCCCTGCGCCTGAATGTAGGGAATCGAGTTCCCCGCTGCTAACAGCTCTATTGTTCTCTGGTATGCCTGGATCGGCGTTAGGGTGCATTCGCCGTTCACAAGAGCGTTCGGGCAATTTGCAACCGGCGCTTGCCGCGAGCCAAACGAATATGTCCCCGTGAAGTTGCCGCTCGTCTGGTTGCGGTCGTCGTATACGCGCAGCCGCCCGCCAAATTTCCACGTGTGCTTTCCGGCGGTCCAGAACGTCGTGTTTTGGTATTCGTAGCGTTTATCGACATCGGACGAACCGAATCCCGCTCCGCCGACGCCGCTGAACGCGCCGCCCACGTTCACGTTGTAAAGGCTGCTGACCGGGGTGTTCTCTTCATCATCGTGGATGAACTGAAATCTCGATTCGTTGATCACGTGCGTGCCGATCACCTGCGTGTCCGTGGCCTGCAGCGTGTGCTCCACCACCAGCAGGTTCGCCGCCGTTTCGGGCAAATTGAATTGACCTGCGTTGTTGCCGTTCTCCACGTCGCGATAATATTGGTAGCGCACCGTCAGCGTGTTGTTCGGCGTCAACTGGTAATCCAAACGCGGCCCCAGATTCGTGCGCGTTTGCGGATTGGTGACCGCCTGGCTATAGCCGGTGAGAATGCTGTAGGGCGAGGTTCCGCTGGGGCATGGAATATTCAATATCGAATCGCCGCAAACCACGCTGGCATTCACCACATTCAACGCCCCGATGTCCCGCCGGTCGATGTCCAGGAAGAACGACGCCTTCTTGTTGATCGGTCCGCCGATGTTTCCGCGGTAATATTCCGTGTTGTAGTCCGGCGCCGATTCACCGGGTGGCAGGTTTTCAAAAGGGTTCCGCGCATTGAACGCCGACGCGTTCCCTTGCACTTCCACCTGTCCGTGAAATTTGTCCGTTCCCGGCTTCGTGAAAATCTCCACGCGCCCGTAACCCAGCTTGTCGTACTCCGCTGAAAACGGATTTTGGTTGATGCGAATTTCACGGATCGAGGCCTTCGGCGGCAATTGCCCCGCCGTGAAACCATCAATGTAAATCTGCCCCCCGTTTGGACCCGCCGATGGCCCCGCCAGGGCCTGCAGTTCAGACTCCAGTTCGTCCGGATCGTCAGAAAGCGCCTCCAGGTCTTTCCCTTGGATGGTGATGCTGTTGGCGTTGTTCTCCGGGCTGGTGTCCACTTGTGCGGATGAGGATTGCACCACCACTTTTTCCTGCTGCACTTGCAGACTCATCGCAATGTCGAGGCGGAGCGTTTGTCCCACGGCCAGCGCCACGCCCGGCTTGTCGAACATCGCGAACCCCGCGGCCACGGCCTTGACCTCGTATGTCCCGGCCGCCAACCCCTTGAACTCATACATCCCATCCTTATTTGTGGTCGTGTCCATCGAACTGCCCGATGGCGTGGTCAGCAACACTGTCGCGCCAACCACTGCCGCTCCCGAAGGATCGGTCACCAGCCCGCGAATCAGGCCATTCTGCGTTTGCGCCCAGCTTGGCATATTCGTCAAAAGCAGGAGCGTCAGTACAAACACCCTCCAACTCCTGCATCTCTTTCCCGTGATCGTCATTTGCACTTTGAAATCCCGCCCATTCGGATGTATCGCCTCACCGCGTCACTGCGCTGCCGCGTCTCCGCCGTTGCTCAGGCTCCAGGGCGACAATATGCTCGACGCCTGCTCCTTTGTCCCGGCTTCCAGTAGCGTCTCGACTCCGCCCAATACGGTGATCGCCGTTGGCTGCCCACCATTCTGCGCGCCGGTGGCCACGATCATCACCGCTTCTCCCTTCTGAAATTCTCCCAGGGGAGCCGCCGGCAACCGGTTCAGCAGTTGCTGAAAGTCCCCGTTGCCCCGGCTTTGGCCCTGGCCTGGCCCACCCGCTTCCCCGCCTTGCGCGCTGGCCGCCTTCTCCCCCATCCCCACCCGGCCGGGCTGCTCTCCTGCCCCACCCTTTAGACGCATTGCAATCATCTGCGCAACGTTGGCGGGCAATTTTTTCAACTGCGTGTCCGGGCTCACTCTGACCACCTGCGTTTTCTTCGTCGCCAGGTCCATCACCGAAATGATTCCTGCGCTTGTGTCCACGCCTGAAACCGTTCCCGCAATGTTCAGAAACGTCCCGGTCACGATTTCATCCGCCGTAAAATTCGCCCCGTCCGCGCTGCGCGTTCCGCGCGCCCGCAATTGATCGCCCGGCTGAATTTCGCCCAGGCTGCTCGCCTTCGCATCGTCGAATTTGACCGAGCCAGGGGCGTACCGCCGCACAATCGTGCTCTTCCCCACCGAGATCTCTACGTCCTTCTTGCCAGCCGCGGTAACCGTTCCGATGGTGACAATCCCTCGCGCCGCATCAACGCTCTTTACCAGCCCGCCAGTTCCGTGCGTCCGCCACTGTTCGCGTTCGCGCGCCTGTTTTTCCGTGATCTCGCTCTTTTTCATCGCCACCACGCGGGTGGCTTCACAAACTGGCGGGTCGCCCGCGCAACGCAAGGACACCAGCACGCGGTCTCCCGGCTGGAACTCGGAGAGCGTCATCGCCTCCGCCTGCGACAAATCCTTCGAACCCGGCGGCACACGCAGCAACCGCGTCGTGGTGGTCACCGTAACCTTGGTCTCCGCGCCCGCGTCCGTCGCCACAATCATCGTTCCTTCCGCAATCGATTTCACCGTTCCCAGAATCGGCGGGGTTCTCGACGGAGCCGTCTGCCCCACAGCGATCACCGCCGTCAACCACGCCAGACAAAGCCCCGTCGCGGCGTGCCGAATTCCAAACACAAATACACAAGAGCTAGCCACAAATGTTTTTCCCATCGAACTCTCCAAAAGTTCCCGGAATCTAGAGGGGCGCGACCCGGCTTGATTTCAATTCGCCTGTGCGGATCAACCTGTTTTTTAGACGCTCGGGATTGCAATCTGCGTTTCAGTGAATCGGGAGCAGGGGCTGCGTTGCGCGGCACATCGCGCGAAGCAGACCCTCGGCTGCAAGCAGTTAATATCGGCCGTTAGCTGACGGCTCCTGGCTGTCAGGTTCTCCTAAATCCCCACAATCTCTCCCGCCGAATCTACGTCCACTTCCACTGCGCGCGACACCTTCGGCAATCCCGGCATCAGCATCATGTTCCCCGAAATCACCACCACAAAACCCGCGCCGGCGGAAAGGGATGCATCGGTCACTTTCAACTCCCAACCCTTCGGCGCACCCATGCGCTTCGGATCGTCCGTGAACGAATACTGCGTCTTCGCGATGCATACCGGCACCTTCCCGAATCCCCAGTTTGCAAAGTCCTGCAGCTTCGTTTTGGCCTTGTCGGACAACACTACGCCGCTTGCGCCGTAGACTTCCCGCGCCACTTTCTGGATTTTCGCCTCCAGGCCATCTTCCGCGTCATAAACGGGCTTAGCGCGCACGCCTGGATTTTTCTCGATGATATCCACCACGCGCCGCGCCAACTCCTCCGTGCCTGCGCCACCGCTCATGAATGCCGTGTGGCGCGCGCTGAGCGCTCCATTTTCGCGGCAGGCGCGCTCCAGTCGCTCCAGGTCCGCATCCGTGTCATTTGGGAAGCGGTTGATCGCCACCACGGTCGGCAATCCAAACGAACGCAGAATATGCAGGTGCTGCACCAGGTTCGGAATTCCCTTTTCCAGGTCGCCTTCACCCTGATTGCGCAGGCTCTGCACCGTCGTTACCAGCACCACCGCCGAAGGGCTTACTCCCGTCGTGCGGTACACAATGTCGATATACTTTTCCGCCCCCAAGTCGGCGGCGAATCCGCATTCGTTCACCACGTAGTCCGCCAGCCGCAATCCCATGTCCTGCGAAATGATGCTGCTGGTTCCGTGCGCGATGTTCCCGAACGGCCCCGCGTGCACAAACGCCGGCACTCCTTCGATCGTCTGCACCAGGTTTGGTTGAATGGCCTCCGTCAATAACGCCATCATCGCGCCCGTGGCCTGAAAGTCTTTCGCGTAGACCGGCTTGCCATCCCGCGTGATGCCCACCAGGATGTGATCCAGCCGGCGCCGCAAATCTTCGCGATCCTTGGCCAGCGCAACAATGGCCATGATCTCCGAGGCCGCCGTAATCACAAACCCAGTGCGCCGTTCCACGCCAGGTTTCTTGCTGCCGGCGCTGACGACAATGTCGCGCAGCGCACGGTCGTTCATGTCCATGCAGCGCGGCCAGAAAATCCGCTCCGATTCCAGATTTAGATCGTTGCCGTGAAACAGATGCGCGTCGATCAGGGCAGCCAGCAGATTGTGCGCTGTCCCGATCGCGTGAAAATCGCCGTGAAAATGCAGGTTGATCTTCGCCGCCGGCTCGATCGTGGACGCGCCGCCACCCGCCGCTCCGCCTTTCATTCCAAACACCGGGCCCAGCGAAGGCTCCCGCGACGTGATGATAACCTTCTTCCCGATCCGCGCCAGCCCTTGCGTCAGCCCTATCGAAGTCACCGTTTTCCCTTCGCCGCTCGCCGTCGGCGTCGTCGCCGTCACCAGGATCAACTTCCCTCGCCGCGGAAATGCCGAGTCTTTCAGCAAATCCAGCCGCACCTTTCCTCCGTAAGGGCCGATCTGCTCGAAATATTTTTCCGGAAATTCCAGCTTCTTGACGATTTCCTGAATCGGACGCAGAGATTTGCTCATGGCGGTTCACGCAAGCCTTTTCCGCGCTTGCTCCTCAGGTCGCTTTCTGTGGGATGTGAAGTCTCGGGAGGGTCTTGCTCTCTCCAAGCTGTGCCGAACACTCTTCTAAAACGCTCCCTAGAATATCACCTCGCGCCGCTCTTTTGGCGCGCTTCTGCGCAGCGAAGCGTTCCTTCGGTGCTACTATTCCTGTCGCGCCCCGCCACAGTTTAGGCTCGGCGAAGGCAAAAAGGACGCGATCCCTTTCCACATGCCCGAAGCTGCTGCATTTGCCGAATACGTCATCGAGTTCCGCCAGGCGGGCTATGTGGTTCCCTCCAAAACTCCTCGTTCCATCCTGCACGAAGTTTCGCTGGGTGTTACAGATGGCGAAGTTCTTGCCATTCTCGGCCGAAGCGGCAGCGGCAAAACCTCGCTGGTCAAGCTGATCAACCGCATCCTCGGTTTCACTTCGGGAGACGTCCTCGTAGGAGGGACGTCTGTGAGTGAGTGGAACCTCATCCAACTTCGCCGCGGCATCGGCTATGTCATTCAGGAAATCGGCCTGTTTCCGCATCTCACTGTGCGGGATAATGTCTGCATCGTGCCGGAACTCGAGCGCTGGCCCTTGGATCGCATACATCGCCGATTTCTGGAAGTTATGGCGCTCGTTGGACTCAACGCCGACGAATTCGGCAATCGCTATCCGCGTCAACTCTCCGGCGGCCAGCGCCAGCGCGTCGGCGTCGCCCGCGCGCTGGCCGCCGATCCCCGCATTCTCCTCATGGACGAGCCTTTTGGCGCGCTCGATCCCATCACGCGCGCCGAACTCCAGCAGGTCTTCCTGGATCTCTCGCGCCGGGTACGCAAGACAATTGTCCTGGTGACCCACGATCTTCGCGAGGCGCTCTTGCTGGGCACACGCGTGGTTCTCTTACACGCAGGGCGCGTGGTTGCCTCCGCCTCTCCGGAGGAATTCTTGAAACTCCAGCAGCCGGAAGTGCGCGAGTTCGTGGCCGCGTCCGAGTTGCGCCTCGGGCACATCCCATGACCCTCTGGAGTTTCTTCGCCACCCATCGTCAGGAGATCCTCGCGGCAATCGAGCAGCATCTCATGCTGGTGGGCATTTCCATCTTCATCGCGATCCTCATTGCCGTGCCGTTGGGGATATTGGCCGTGACTCGGCCTCGTTTGCGCGCGTTGTCGCTGGCTCTCGCGAACATTTTTCAGACCATTCCCAGCCTAGCGCTCTTTGGATTTCTGATACCCCTTCCCTTCCTGGGAGGCATCGGTGCGCGCACCGCGATTGTCGCGCTAGTGCTCTATGCTCTGTTGCCCATCTTGCGCAACACCTACGTTGGCCTCACCAGCATCGAGCCCGCCATTCTCGAAGCCGCCGAAGCCATGGGCATGAGCGGGAGCCAAGTGATGTTTCGTGTCCGCCTTCCGCTGGCGAAAGGTTTCATCCTGGCCGGCATTCGCACGGCCACCGTGATCACCATCGGCATCGCCACCATCGCCGCCGCCATCGGAGCCGGAGGCCTCGGCACCTTTATCTTTCGTGGCGTCGCCATGGTCAGCAATGTCGTCATTCTTGCGGGTGCGATTCCCGCGGCGATTCTCGCACTGCTCGCCGATTACGCGCTGGGATTTCTCGAGCGTCTTTGGAAGGTCAATTAGCGTGCGTCGCGCTCTGCTGTTCGCGGCGGTTGTCGCTGCCCTGCTCTGCCAGTCCTGCTCGCGCTCCTCTGCAAAACCTCATCTGGTGGTTGCGTCTAAATTTTTCACCGAGCAGATTGTTCTAGCCGAATTGCTGGCCCAGCACATCGAAGCGCGCACCGGCATTCCCGTGGAACGCAAATCAAACCTCGGAGGAACACTGCTAGTCCAAAAAGCCATGCTCGCCGGAGATGTGGATTTATACGTCGAATACACAGGCACGGCCCTCACCGCGGTTCTTGGCGAAGCGCCTCAAGGAGATTCTGCCGAAATTCTCCATCGCGTTCGCCAGGAATATGCGCGGCGATTTCACTTCGCCGTAACCAAGCCCCTGGGCTTCGCCAATTCGTTTGCGATGGTGATTCGCGGCTCGGACGCCCGCGCGTTGCATCTTTCCAAAATGTCCGATCTGGCGCGAGTCGCGCCGCGTTGGCGCGCCGGCGCCGGCTACGAATTTCTCGAGCGCCCGGACGGCTACTCCGGCTGGACGCGACGCTATGGCCTGAACTTCGGCAAGGAACCCAGCGTGCTCGATCTCGGTCTGCTCTATCACGCGCTGGTCGAACGAAAAGTGGATGTGGTCGCAGGCAATTCCACCGACGGGCTGATTGACGCGCTCGGTCTTGTCCCTCTTGAGGACGATAGCCGCTACTTTCCACCCTACGATGCGGTTCCCGTCGTCCGCGAAGCGGCGCTGCAGCAATTCCCCGCCCTCCGGGAAGCCCTCCGCGATCTGGCCGGCAAAATCTCCGAAGCCGATATGCGCAATCTCAACAAACTAGTCGACGCGGATCAACGCGACGTCCGCGCCGTCGTCCGCGAATTTCGCTCGGCGAAGAGCCTGTAACCTCCAGATATGCCGCCACCACGTCCCCGGCAGCCCGCAAGGAGACGAACTTTTCGCAGAATGCAGTTTACCGAAGGCGCGGCACTTGTCCCATGCGGAGCGATGCATCCGCTGCTCCACCTCCCCATCGGAACAATGGGTTCCTCACGCCAGCCACGGGCGCTCGGGAAGAGAACGCCTAAGCAGCTTCCCGCCCCCAATTGCTCGCGGGCGCAGTTCCAGTACGCGCGATCACCCACCTGACCAAAGTCGCAGATTATGTTTACTTGTAAGTGTATGTATTATGGCTACATAAGTCATTCGAAAAACCTTCAAGTTAAATCTTAAATGTCGGCGCGCCGACATTCGCGCCACGTGCTTGGAAGTAGTTTGGTAGCAGCAATCTCCCCCCCGGATTTGGCAGCGAACGGTAAAGCCTGTGAAAAAAGGGACGCCGCAAGCCGAGAAAATACCTCCGTGGGAGAGAAACCATCCGGCATACGGCTGGCAGCTTTTGACTTATGGCTTTTGACTTATGGCTTCTGGCTAATGGCTCAGCGCTTGCGACTCACGGCCAACGCCTGGTTTGGCGGGGGCGTGTGGAAGTCGAATCCACCACCCGTTCCGCGAAGGAACGCGTCGCCGGCTTTGAAGGCCGGGAAGGTCACCGGACCCCTTTCGCCCCCGCAACAGCATAGCATCACTGCTGTAAGCCGTTCGCTTTCAGCCATTAGCCGGCAGTAAGAGACGTCGATGGCTGTAAGCAGGAATCTGAGAACTGAGCGTAGGAAACCTGAAGCGGCTAAATTCCAGCCCATTGCCCATTCCTGCCCTCTTGCTGACGGTTAGTGGCTTGGACCTTATTGCTGATGACTCATGCCTCCATTCAAGCGCCCGCAACTTTTTCAATATTTCCCATGCGTTCTTTGCGTGGCCCCCGTGCCGATCCTCGGTGTACATTTCCTCGCAATGGGGCCTGCTGCCCCGTCTCGATTTTTCTCGCAAAGGAGTCTCCATGCGGAACTTCACCAAAAGCACCTGGGCTATGGCGATTCTCACGGTTCTTTTGGCAATGGGAATCTTGCTCACCACTGCGGCCGCGCAAAAGGCCTCCGTCCCCAAATTTCAGGACCCGCTGCGAATGGGAGAGGATACCGTCAAGCAACTCCTGCCGCTCATGAACGCGGATTCCACCGGCAGGGTTTCCAAACAGGAGTACATGCGCTTTATGGAAGCCGAATTCGAGCGGCTCGACCGGGAAAAGAAGGGTGAGCTCGACGTCCGCAAACTGACACAAACCGGGCTCTATGCAAGTCACTTTGCCGGGAAATAACACCATGCTGGGTGCAACGATGAAAACGGGATTTGCGGCGCTTGCATTTCTGTCGGCGCTGCCGCTGCTGGTCTGCCAGCTATCAGGCGAGCTTCGATTCGCCTATGCGCGCACCGTCTCCAAAGCCTGTGTGCGTTTGAGGGCCGCGGCCAAATCGTAAATCGCGGAACTCGTGCAGACTTCGTAGTAATTGTGGTCCGATGGCTTCCCGATCTTCCCGTCGGACATCAATTCGCGCGCCGTGCCTTTGCGCACCACGAGCAGTTCCACCGACTCGCCCATCGGCACTTCGCCGTAGTACAGGCTGACCTCCTGCTTGCCCCAGGGCATATCGAGATTCGTCACCAGTTTTTCCAGCGAAATTTCTTCCGAAAGCTTTTCAAATCCTTCGTCGTTCAATTCGATGCCGTTCATATTGAAGCGCACCAGGAATTCGTCGAGTTCTTCCGCCGATGCGCCTTCGAGCGCGGTTAAAAACTGGAAGACGGAGAAATGAGTCTTCTGGCCGGCCAACATGCGCTTGGCAAGCTTTGCGCATCCCGAGAGGCGATCGGACAGGTTCAAAGCCTTGGAAATCATGATGCGCGACTCACCATCGACCCAATACGTCGGCGCCGAGCCTTGAAACGCCACGCCGATTCCCAGTTCAAGGGGCGGCAAATGTGTCGTGGCCGTTGCGTCGTTATACGAATTGCAAACCGCCAGGATCTGCTTGGAGAGAGCGCAGGCTTTGGCCACCGGCCGCGCGTCGCCCTGCGTGGATTCCGTCTCAAAAATCGCCAGGATGATGGCGTCGCCTTCAATGAAGACTTTCTTTGCGCTATAGCGATCCAACAGCTTTTTCACCGGTTCGTGCAGGTTCAGGCTGAAATGCGACGCGGGGCTCAGCCCCCTGGAAAGCAAATCTTGCGTCATTTTCGTGGAGCCGCGCACGTCGGCCTTGATGATCACATGCGAGAGCACCTGGTCGTGTTCGCCCTTCACCTCTTCCTTCAGCAGGCACTCGTATAAGCGGTTGTTGAGCCGCGAAAGCTCCCGCACCTTTTCTGCCGTCACCAGGTTGATGCGTTCCATGCATGCCGCCAGGTGATCGGCGTCGCGCAGGTCGCGCCTCAAGCGCAGAAAATCGATCGCAAATTTCAGCACCGCCGCCTGCGTCTCTTCGCGCGAATATTTCCGGATGCGCCGCGACAATTCCTCCAGCGGCTTCGTCGTCAACCGCCGCGCCGGCACCTGTTTCAGAATCTCTTCCACGCGCTTCCCCTCCTCCTTGGAGACCAGCGCTTTTCGCAATTGCTGCAGGTGGACCGGCGGGCAAAAGTCACTGGCGATCGGCCGGATCTCGTAACTCGCCAGAATGTGCGGAATCAATTCCAGTTGTTCCAGGCGCGCCGTCAACTGGCCCAGCAGGCGCGCGCGAATGGGTCGTTCTGCTTCGCCGGCGTTTGCGGTGTCAAATAGCTTGCGGGCGTTTTCCGGCTCGTTCAGGTAATCGCCGAGTTTCCCTTCGTAGTCCTTCTGCACGAATTCCGCTTGTTTTTTCGCGCGATCCAGCCGCGGACCCATTTCTTCAAGCTGCTTCTGGAAATGCCGCAGCCGGTTTTCCACGTCGGCCAGCGCGGCCTTCATTTCCGCCGGATCCGAAGAAGCCAGGAATTTGTTGAACAGCCTGTCGCCCTTTTCGAGTTTCTTGCGCAACGCGTCGCGCTGATCTTCCAGATTGGAGATTTCGCCGCGCATGCGCTCCGCCTCGGCAAACAGCGTGCGGTATTCCTCCGCTCCCTTCACCGGGGCGCTGTCTGGGGCCACGGTGACTCCTGCTTCTTTCAGAAAATCCTGGAAGACGGCGTCCATGGCTTCTAGACGGTCCGGATCTTTCGCGTAATTTCCCAGCAGCACGTAGTGTTCGAGTAAATAGAAATCGTCGCGCCCGCCATCGAGAAACACCAGACGGTTCTTCAGCATGTCGTAATAAGGAAAATCCTCGCCAAAAAGAGCCCGCCGCGCCTTGGCAATCAGGTTTTCGTCGATGTCGATGAGGATTTGCGCCACGAGCTGTCCGATGATGCGCAGCACGTCGCGCCGCGCGGACTGCATCTCCGAAAGCCGCGCCTTGATCACGTGCGCCTGCTGGCTGCGCTCGAAATATTCGCCGCGCTTGCGGATGTATTCCTTCACGTCCAGAATCACGTTCGCGAACTGGCTGACGAGTTCCGCGGCAAGGAACTTCAGGATCGCCAGGCGGAACAGCAGGTCGATTTCAATGTTTTTCTGCTGCTTGGCCTTGGCCAGCGAGTTTTGCAGCAGTTCCGCAAGCAGCTTGCGGAAATGGCTGGAATCCACCGATTTGGCAGTGCGGAATTCGATCCCGGAAAGATAGGTGCCGCTGGTATTTTGCCGGATCAGGTCGAACAGGTAGTCGCGAGCCACCTGCACGAATTTCGGGCTCAGAAAAACGTCGTGGTGAATATTGTCCACGCCAATCGAGAGCGAACCCATCGGCAGGGTAAGGTTATAGCTTTTCAGCGCGTCGCGCGCCCCTTCGTTCGCACCTGGATTTACAGGTTCGTTGGCCATGTGTGTCGCCACACCACTCCAGCCACCAACCTAGCAATCCCTCGGCCACGCCGCAAGGAACCCGAAGTACAGTTGTGGCGGGAAAGTTAGGGCAGCGTTACCTGTTAGGACACTTAGAGCCGGCTAATCTTCCGGGAGTCACCGCCCAGGTGTTCCAGCCGCAGGCGAATCTGCGGCCAGGGCGTTTTCAGCGGGAATTTTTCCGACCACTCAAGAATCACGATCGCGGGCTTCGCGAAAACGTCTTCCAAGCCCAGGGTCTCAAAATCGTGGAAGCTTTCCACGCGGTAAAGATCGCCATGAAACACCCGGCTGCCGGTTCCATATTCGTGCAGCAGGGTGAAGGTGGGGCTGGTGACTTCGTCCTCTTCGGCGGCGTGCAGGCCCGCAACAATGCCTTTGGTCAAGGTGGTTTTGCCGCTGCCCAGTTCCCCGCTCAGCAAGACCAGCACCGGGGGTTTCAAGGTCTCCGCAAGCGCCCGTCCCCAGGCGATGGTTTCTTCGGCGGAGTGCGTGATCGCTTCCTCAGCCACGCGCCTGCAGCTCCTGCAGCAGCGCCCGCCTTGCTTGCGGAACGGCCTGCGCCACTTCCCCGGCCAGAATTCCAGACTCGTCCACCCGTCCGCTGACAAGTTCCGCTGCCCGGCCGTGCAAATACGCACCAAGCGCCACAATCCGGTGCAAGTCCCCGGCGCCGAATTGCGCAATCAGAGCGGCCAGCAAGCCGGTCAAAACATCTCCCGAACCGCCCTTGGCCAGCCCGGCATTGCCAGTGGTGTTCACATAGACGTCGCCATTCGGCGCGGCGATCACCGTGTGAAAGCCTTTCAGCAGCACCACCGCGTTCCATTTGCCGGCAAATTCCGAAGCCACCTGGATACGGTCCGCCTGCACCTGTTGGGTCGTGCGGCCACAGAGCCGCGCCATTTCCCCAGGGTGCGGCGTTACCACCAGATACCGCGACTTGCGCTCCGCGAGCGCCTCCGCCTGGCCCGCGAACGCGTTCAAGCCGTCCGCGTCCAGCACAATCGGCAAATCTGCGTTCCCCACTACCTTGCGCACAAACTCCTGCGTTTCCGGATGGGTACCGACGCCCGGCCCCATTCCCAGCGCGGTCATTCCGTGGAGCAGCGCGGCAAAGCCGCCGGGCCGCTCGGGTTCCGCAGCGGCAATCTTGCCGGAAGGCGTGGAGGGGAGCGCTTCGGTCATATATTCGGCCTGCGCCGCGGCGATGACTGGCAGAGCAGGTTGCGGGGTGGCGATCGTCACCAAACCCGCTCCGCCTCGCAGAGCGGCTTGCCCACAGAGAACTGCCGCGCCAGTTTTGCCCACCGACCCGGCCACAATTAGTACGTGGCCGTACAGGCCTTTGTGCGCGTCGGCGGCGCGCTGCAATGGCAACTCCGCAAACTCGTCTGGACCAGCCCAGCGCAACTTTCCTTTGCCGACCTCTTCGATCAGCGCCGCCGGCGTCCCGATTTCACGCACCACGAGCGCGCCGCAGTTCCCCGCGTCCCGCGAAACTATTTGCCCGATCTTCGGCGCGGTGAAGGTAACCGTCAGGTGCGCACGCAACACGGGTCCTCGCGCCGCTTCTCCATCCGATGGCAGGCCGGACGGCGTGTCCACGGCCACAATCCATCCCGGCGAGGCAGCTTTCGCGTCCTGCGAATACCGGTTGAGGTTTTCTATCACTTGCGCCAGCAACCCGCTGGCTCCGCCGCGAATTCCCGTGCCGAGCAGCGCGTCCACAATCACTTCACTGCCGGCAACACCGCTCCACGCGCGTTCCCAATCCTGTTCCGTACGTACCACCGTTACGCTCTCGCCGAGTTCCTGCCAGCGCTGGAAATTCGCCCCTGCGTCGCCGCGCAATTCGGAGGGCTCTGCAAACAGGTAGACGCTGACTTGCCCGACCCTTCCCTTCAATTGACGGGCGACAACAAAACCATCGCCGCCATTATTGCCCTTTCCGCAGAGCACGCACACTCGCCCCGGCAGCCTGCCGTTTCGCTCGCTATATTTTTCCAGAAAAGATTCCGCCACACTTTTTCCGGCGGCTTCCATCAATTTATGGCTGGGAATGCCAAAGCGCACCGTGGTGAGACGGTCGACCTCCTGCATCTCCGCCGCTGTCAGGGCTTTCATCGCAAGACTCGCAGGGCGGCCTAGAGCATCCAGCCGCCACTCACGTTGACCACCTGGCCGGTCACATACTCCGCTTCTTCCGAAGCGAAAAACGCCACCGCCGCGGATACATCTTCCACCGTTGGCGGGCGGCCGATCGGATAGCGGGCGTCGCGCAACTTACGCGCTTCTTCGACGGTTAAGTCCTTCTCGTCCATGCTCGATGGGTTCACTACGTTCACCGTAATACCGTTCTTGGCCTCTTCCAGCGCCAGCGAACGCGATAAGGCCACCACCGCGGCCTTCGCCGCCGCGTACGCGCTGATCTTCGCCTGGCCGAACGCGCGCTCCGCTCCCACCGCGCCAAGATTGATGATGCGGCCCCAGCGTCCCCGGCGCATTACCGGCAACGCCGTCCGGCACATGAAAAACACGCTCATTACGTTGGAATCGAAGATGCTTTTCCACTCCTCGGCGGAGGATTCCGCAAGCGTGTTCCATCGGAAATCGCCAACATTGTTCACCAGAATGTCGATACGGCCGTAGCGGTCCGCGACGGTATTGACCAGCTGCTCCGCGCGCCCTGGTTCGGTGATATCCGTTTCCACCGCCACGCAATCCGCGCCCAGCGCCTGCATCCGCCGCAAGGCAGACTGGGCCGCCGCCTTGTTCACGCGATACGCGAACGCGATCCGCGCGCCTTCCTGTGCCAGTCGCAAAGCAATTCCCCGGCCGATTCCCCGGCTTCCCCCTGTCACCAACGCAACCCGGTTTCGCAGCGGCATTCGTCTCCTCGTCGACTCTATGAACAACCAGTTCGTTTCAAATATCTGCCACCGAGCATATCAAATCTCTCCGGCTGTTCAACGTCACCCGGCACATGCGGCGGTCCCCGTTGGGAGCATCAGGAGCCGCGCTCACTCCAGTTTGGCTACGATTACGGTCATATCGTCGGCCTGCTCGGGGCTGCCCGACCACTCTTCAGCCGCGGTCATCAAGGCGTTGGCAATCTTCAACGGCTCCGCCTGCCGCACGCGCTGCGCCGCCGCTTCCAGGCGCGAAATGCCAAACTCCTCGCCATACGCATTCTCCGGTTCCACCAATCCGTCACTATATGCGATGAACACCGCGTCCGGCGGCACGTCCACGATACCCTCCCGGTAGGGATAGTCCTCCACAATCCCCAGCACCATGCCTCCCACGTCGAGATGCATGGATTTGCCCTCCGCTAGGAGAAATCCCGGCAGATGGCCGGCGTTCGAGTAACGCAGCTTGCGCGTCGCGGTATCGTAGACCGCTACGAGAAATGTGGCGAAGCGGTCTTCTCCGGTATTCCGCACCAGATGCTTGTTCAGCCGCTCCACCACCTCCGCCATGCTCCGCTGCTCGCTGCCCGGCGTCAGCAATTGGCCGCGCAACGCGGCCTGCAAGCTGGCCATGAGTAGCGCCGCCGAAATTCCCTTCCCCGAAATATCGCCCAGCGCAATGGCCACGTGCGTTGGATCGAGTTGAATGAAATCGTAATAGTCGCCGCTGACGGAGCGCGCCGCCCGGCAAATGGCCTCGATCTCGACGCCTTCCACGTGGGGAAAGCTCCGCGGAAACAATTGGTCCTGCACTTCGCGGGCGATCGAAATCTCATTTTCCAGGCGCTGGAGCTGCTTCTGCTCCTCGATCAGCCGGGTGATCGAACTGGTCATCGAATTGAACGATTCGCCCAGTGCGCCAAGCTGGTCGGCGCGCTCGATGGTCACCCGGTGCGAGAAATTCCCTTCCTGCACGAACTGCGTGGCCCGGTACAGCTCGGAAACCGTTCGCGTGATTTCCCGGGTGAGGACAATCCCGATACCCAGCGCGGCCATTTCGATGATCAGGAAAACCGCGGCCAGCAGCTGAATCTCAAAAATGCGCGCGCCGCTGAATTCGCCCACCGAAGCAAAGATGCGGTGGTTCAGTTGCGACCGGCGCGCTTTGAAGAACGCGAAAATCGGGTGCGCGCGCTCGACTGCCCCACTAGCGGAGACATAGGTGCCCTCGAGCTTCGAGAAGCCGTCGATTACGGGGTCCATCCAGGATTCCGCGGGCTGCAGTTCACGCTTATTCGGGATCTGGCCGACGGCGCGGTAATCCTTGTTGCCGATGCGCACGGCGTTTGTGGTGGAACCGGTTTCCACCGTCTGCAACAACGTGATATCGACTGGTCCTAGGTCCGGCGCCACGCTTTGCAGCAATTCGCTGGTAAACGGAGCGCTGACCTCCACGATCTGCCTCCCGCCTGCGCCTTCAATCTCGCGAATGCTCGCCAAGCGCAATTGGCTTCCGGTCTGGATCATGCCAGCGAACGCGTGCCCCGAAGGCCCGGCAATCAAGCGCAAAAACTCCGGCTGGACCTCGAAATTCACACCGACTTTGCTGAACTCTCTGCCGATTGCGCTTATCACATGCTTTCTCAAGATCGCTTGCTTCCCCGCTTCGTCGAGCGTCGCCGGGAGTTCGGGCTTCATCTCCGCAAGTACTTGTGCCTCGTCGGATAAAGTCGCGACGCGGTCCTCGATATCGTGATAGAGAAGGTAGGCGCCGAGCTGCGAATAGAGAATCTGCCCGAGCATGCTTGCCAATATCAGCAGCAGGACCACGGGCACCACCGCCAGAAATACGTACGTCACGATCAGCCGGTTGCGCAGGCTCCACATCAACTGAGCCCGCCAGCGGCTCCAATAACGGTAAACGAGATAGCCCGCCGCGAGCAGCCCGAGCAGCCTCCCAAGCCAGGCCCCGCGCAAGCCCTCGAAGGGTCCCGTTACCGCGACCAGGCCTGCCACGCAGAAAGCCACGGCTACCCAATCGAGTTTCGACAGGGTTTTCCAGAAGGATTGTTGGTGATTCCCCGTGGGCTTCATGGTTGCAGTCTCAGAAAAGGCACTTTACCCGATTCGCAGCCTTCCGACGAGTTGAACCAGGCCCGCCCGGAAGATGCCTGACGCAGGTCACCCGCATCCGGTAGCTTCTTGAGCCCGCGATCAGCCTTGTGGGTTGCGTACTTTGCTGTGCTTGACGCTGTAGGTGAAATACACGACGAGTCCAACGATCAGCCAGACCACCAGGCGAATCCAGGTGACCGCCTTCAGACCGGCCATCAAGCCAATGGAAATGATCATGCCCATGATGGGTACGAAGGGCACCCAGGGCGTCTTGAATGGACGCTCCAGTTCAGGACGCCGCACGCGCATGATCCACACTCCCGCGCACACAATCACGAACGCGAGCAGCGTGCCAATGCTGACGAGCTGTCCAAGATCTCCAATCGGCACCGTCGCGCCGACGAATGCCACCAGCAGGCCAACAATCCCCGTGGACTTCCAGGGCGTGCGGAAGCGCGGATGAATGTCGCCCGCCCACTTCCACAGCAGCCCATCCTTGGCCATGGAATAAAAAACGCGGGATTGCCCCAGCAGCATGACCAGCATCACCGTGCTGAGGCCCGCGAGCGCTCCGGCATTGACGACGTAGCTGCCCCATTTGACCCCGGTTTCCCGAATGGCGAGCGACACCGGCGCTCCGATATTGAGCCGCGAGTAGTGGACCGTGGCCGTCAGCAAGGCGCAAACGATGATGTAAAGCACCGTACAGATCGCCAGGGAGCCAAGGATGCCGACCGGCATGTCCTTTTGCGGCTTGCGCGCTTCCTGCGCCGCCGTGGAAACGGCGTCGAAACCAATGTAAGCGAAAAAGACCACGCCCGCGCCGCGCAAGATGCCGGACCAGCCGTAGGAGCCGAATTCCCCGGTGTTGGGTGGAATAAAGACCGTCCAGTTTTCGCGGGCTACCGCGGGATGTTTGAATACAAAAGCCGCCGCTACGAAGATGAACGTGAATACGGCGATTAACTTGACGAATACGACTCCGGTGTTGAAATTGGCGGATTCCTTGATGCCGATAATCAGCAGGGTGGTCACGCCAATCATGGCCAGAAAAGCGATGAGATTGAACTTCGTGGTGACGTGCGGAATGGCGGCCAACTGCGCGGCGGTCAACTTCAGAGTGCTCAGCGGCGCCCATCGACCTTCAAAGAAAACCCATTCGGCGCCCGGAACGTCGCAAATCTGCGGCGGCAGGTTGATGTTGTAGTCCTGTAGGAATGCCACCAGCGTGCTGCTCCAGCCGCTGGCTACCGTGGCGGCGCCAAACGCGTATTCCAGGATCAGGTCCCAGCCAATCACCCATGCGACGATTTCGCCCAGCGTTGCGTATCCGTATGTGTAAGCGGAACCCGCAATCGGGATCAGCGAAGCAAATTCGGCGTAGCACAATCCGGCGAACCCGCAACCTACACCCGCCAGAATGTAGGAGAGCATGATGGAAGGCCCCGCATAGAGCGCCGCCGCTGAACCCGTGAGCACGAAAATGCCCGCGCCGATAATCGCGCCGATGCCCAGTGCGATGAGATTGATGGGACCTAGCGCTCGCTTCAGACTGTGTTCGCCCGATTCCAATGCTTCCTGGAGCAGCTTATCAAGCGGTTTTGTCGCAAATAAGGGGTTGCCCATGCAACTCCTCCTTTTTCAATTGCCACTTGCCATCGCAGTGCTGATGAATTCCCTGCCAATCCGGCAGGTTAGCCACCCCAAAAATCACCGCTATGCCTGGCCTTTGGCGGCATCCTTGCGCCACGCCCACCAGCCGTAAACGGGCAGGCCAATCAGCACGATCAACATGCCCATGCCGGCGGTCTGCGTTTCATAGAGGAGCAGCACGCCCATGATTCCGGTGGCAGCCACTATATACAACAGCGGCACCAACGGATACCCGAATGCTTTGTATGGACGCTCTAGTTCGGGGCGGCGGATCCGCAACACGAAGATGCCCAAAATCGTCAATACATAAAAGAGCAGCGCGGCGAACACCACGTAGTCCAGCAAATTGCTGTAGAGGTTGCCATACGTTCCGTCGGCCTTGCGCGTGCGCAGCAGGATCAGCACCACGATCCAGATGCCCTGATAGAGCAAGGCAATGCCCGGAACGCCCTTGTCGTTCAGTTTTCCGGTAGCGCGGAAGAACAAGCCGTCCCGGGCCATCGCATACGCCACGCGAGAGCCAGCGAGGATCAGGCCATTGTTGCAGCCAAACGTGGAGATGATGATGGCAATCGCCATCATCCAGGCGCCCTTTGCGCCATATACCGCGGACAACGCCGCGGTGGCCACGCGGTCATCGGGCGCGTGCTGAATCTGCTCCAGCGGGAGCGCGCAGAGGTACGCGAGATTCGCCAGGCAATACAAGGTGATCACAATCACGGTGCCGAAGGCCATCGAGAGCGCCACGTCGCGCTTGGGATTTTTCACTTCGGCGGCCGTGAAGCCGATATTATTCCAGGCGTCCGCGGAAAAAAGCGATCCAACCTGGGCCACCGCCAGCGCTAGCAGCAATCCGTACCATCCGCTGCCCGCAGTCACCGTAGGCATGATGCCCTTCAAAAATCCCAAGCCGGGTTCAATCCAGTTCGCGCCGCGCACGGCCCACAGGTGTGTGAAATTATCCGCGATCGCCGAAGCATTGCGCGCCACGAACACGCAAATCAGGATCAGTCCCAGCAACGAGAGCATCTTCGCGGAGGTGAAAATATTCTGAATCCACTTGCCGAGCCGCACTCCGCGCGTATTCAGATACGTCAGGAAAATGATCATCAGCACGGCAACCAGTTGCTGAACCGAGAGGCTCACGGCGAAGTGCGAGGAAAAATTGACCGGGGGAATCACCCAGGTGTTCGGTGAGATCGATGGAAACAGCACGCCAAGATATCGTGCGAATCCAATCGCCACCGCGGCGATCGTGCCCGTCTGAATCACCAGAAACAATGTCCACCCATAGAGAAATCCCCAAAGCGGAGAAAAAGCCTCGCGCAGATACACGTACTGGCCTCCGGCGTGGGGAAACATTCCGGCAAGCTCGCCGTAAGAAAGCGCGGCGGCGATGGTCAGAATGCCGGTGAGAATCCAGGTAATCAGCAGGCCGCCGGGCGAGCCGGTTTGCCGCGCGATGTCCGCCGCCACGATAAAAATGCCGGAGCCGATCATCGAGCCGGCGACGATCATCGTGCCGTCGAAAAGGCCTATAGCCTTCACGAATTCGTGCTTTTCGGGAGTCACCGGATGGGAAGAAACGCTGCTAACGTCGGCCATTCGCCCTCAGCCCTGCTGATGTTTCGCCGGTTCAACTTCTTCCAACCGGCGCAGGAATTCCCGCGCTTGCGCGGCGGGGTCGTTCGCTTGCAGAATGCCGCTGATCACGGCCACCGAGTCCGCGCCCGCGGCGATCACTTCCGGCGCGCGCTCCAGCGTAATGCCGCCAATCGCCACAATCGGCTTGCGCGTCAGCGGTCGCACGCGACGCACAAAATCCATTCCCACCACTGGATCGGGATTTGCTTTGCTGGCCGTCGGGAAAATCGGCCCTACGGCTATATAATCCGCCGAACTGCCCCGGGCCTGCTCAAATTGTTGAAGGTTGTGCGTCGAAACTCCAACCAACCGGCCGGGGCCTGCCACTTCGCGCGCCTGCTCCACGTCGAGGTCTTCCTGGCCGACATGCACGCCGTCCGCGCCGGCCAGATGGGCGATGTCGGGACGGTCGTTCACAAAGAAGGCGCACCCCGCTGCGTGCGCAGTTTGAGCGATGGCTCGCGCATTGGACCAAAGCTCCCGGGCAGAAGAGTGCTTATCGCGGTATTGGAGCAACCGCACGCCCGCATCCGTCAATTTTTTGGCGAATTCCCCGGCCGGTTCCGTCAGCATTCCTGCGTCTAATATCACATACAGCCTGGACATCACAAGGCGCATGAAACGCTATTTTCCGTTCGTGTTGATAAGTTTCTCGATGAAGTGCGTGTCCAGTTTCCCGGCGGCAAAGTCCGGGTGCGCCAGGATGCGGCGCTGCAGCGGAATGGAAGTCTTGATGCCCTCGATGACGAACATTTCGAGGGCGCGTTTCATGCGGCCGATGGCCTCGGCGCGGTCGCGCCCCTTCACGATCAGCTTGGCCACCAGCGAATCGTAGTACGGCGGAATCACGGCCCCGGAGTAGGCGGCGGAGTCCACACGCACGCCGGTGCCGCCCGGCGCCTGAAATGTGGTGATCCGCCCGGCCGAGGGCACGAAGGTCTCCGGATCCTCGGCGTTGATGCGGCACTCGATGGAATGCCCGGTGAAGTGCATTTCGCCGACGGCGTTTTCCATCTTCTCGCCCGCGGCGATGCGAATCTGGGATTTCACCAGGTCCACGCTGGTGACGAATTCGGTGACCGGATGCTCCACCTGGATGCGGGTATTCATCTCGATGAAGTAGATCGACCCGTCCGTATCCATCAGGAATTCCACCGTGCCGGCGTTGGTGTAGCCGATGGCTTCCAGCGCCTTCACCACTCTGGCGCCAAGTTCCTTGCGGCGCTTGGCATCAATGGCGGGTGACGGGGACTCTTCGACGAGTTTCTGGTGGCGCCGCTGGATGGAGCACTCGCGTTCGCCCAGATGGATCACCTTTCCGTGCTGGTCGCCGAGCACCTGAAGTTCGATATGGCGGGGGTGCTCGAGGAACTTCTCCATGTAGACGTCCGGGGTTCCGAAGGCTTGTTGCGCTTCGCTGCGCGCCGTCTGATAGGCGGGCAGGAGTTCCTGTTTGTTGCGCACCACGCGCATGCCGCGGCCGCCACCACCCGCCGCCGCTTTCAGGATCAGCGGAAAGCCGATGCGGTCGGCCTCTTTGGCGAGTTGTTCCTCGCCTTCCACGACGCCGTCGCTGCCGGGAATCGTGGGAAGTCCCTGGGACTTCATTTCGCGGCGCGCACGGTCCTTTTCGCCCATCATCTCGATCACTTCGGGCCTGGGACCGATAAAGGTGATTTCGGAGGCTTCGCAGACTTTGGCGAAATTGGCGTTTTCGGAAAGGAACCCGTAACCGGGGTGGATGGCGTCGACGTTGGTGATTTCGGCGGCGCTGATAACCTGGGGAATATTCAAATAG
Source organism: Acidobacteriota bacterium (assembly GCA_021324935.1). GTDB lineage: Bacteria > Acidobacteriota > Terriglobia > Acidiferrales > UBA7541 > Acidiferrum. The sequence continues at coordinate 181,727 of JAJPIE010000037.1, read as the reverse complement.
CTCTCGCTGCTGCGCGGCGGCCCGATGCAGACGGCTTCATCGGCAAAGCGCACGTGCAGCGAATTGCGGTCGGCCTCCGAATACACGGCCACCGTGGCAATTCCAAGTTCTTTGCAGGCGCAGATGACCCGCAGGGCAATTTCCCCGCGATTGGCGACTAGAATTTTCTGGAACATAGTCCGGCTGGCCGCTTATCGCTTGCGGCTCGGGCGAATTCCAAACAGTGGCTGCCCGTACTCGACGGGCTGCCCGTTTTCGACGAATATCCGGAGCACCTCGCCGCTGATCTCGGACTCGATTTCGTTCATCAGCTTCATCGCTTCCACGATGCAAAGCGTTTGCCCCTTTCCACATGCGAGCCGACTTTCACAAACGCCTCAGCGCCGGGGCTGGGCGAACCATAGAACGTTCCCACTATCGGCGAGGTAATCAGATGGAGGTCCTCGCCGCCGCGGATGTCCGCCGACGAAGATTCTCCTCCCGAAGGCGCGGGGGCTTCCGCAGCGTGCGGTGCCGAGGGAACAATGATTTCCGCTGCCGGCCTTGGCATGGCCGTCATCACAACGTTCGTGCCGGGCTTCTTCAGCCGGATCCGCAGATCTCCCCGGGAATACTCAAACTCCTCCAGGTTGTGCTCGCTCATAAAACGCAGCAATTGCTCGATCCGCTCAATTTCAGGATTCGCAAACGACGGGCTTGCACTCGTTTTCGCGGTCTTTTTCCGTTTCATGCCTTTTTCTAGAGTTCGATAAGATCCCGCGTGACGCGGGTCAACACTTCACCACGTCCTGCTCCCACCAGAACGTCGTCTTCAATGCGAATACCGCCTACTCCTTCCAAATAGATCCCGGGTTCTATGGTAATCACATTCCCCGCTTCCAGTCGAACCGCCTGACCACGGGCAACTCTTGGATCCTCGTGCACCTCCAGGCCCAAGCCATGCCCGGTGCTATGCACGAAATACTCATCCAATCCGTTTCTCTTAAGGACTTCCCGCGCAGCGGAATCCACTTCCCCGCAGCTCACCCCAGCCTTGACGGCCGCGACCGCTGCTGCCTGCGCCTGTTGAACCGACCGATACCATTCCCGGATGCGCCTGCTGGCACGCCCGAGGTGCACGGTACGCGTCATATCGCTGCAATAGTGGCCGAGTATAACACCCAGGTCGAGGACGACCAACTCATTTTTCCTCAACTTCTTTGCGGTAGGACGGGCATGCGGAAGCGCGCCCCGCGGGCCGGAGGCAACGATCGTTTCGAACGAAGGACCGCTGGCTCCGTGCTTCTTCATCTGATATTCGATCTCGGCGGCAATTTCCCTTTCGCGCACTCCGGGGCGGATGAATTTTAGCACCTCTTCCAGGACTGCACCCGCCAGAATAGCTGCCCTTCGCATTACGGCCAGTTCCTGCGCGTCTTTCTTCATGCGAAGGGCCTCAACCAGGCCCGACGCCTCTTTGCCCCGCCATTTGCTTCCAGCGGCCTTCTTCAGCGCATTCAATTGAGCCACGGTGAGCTGGTTCGCGTCGTACCCCAGGCGCCGTCCACTCATGTGTTTCAGATATGCGCCAACGGAAGGGTACAAGCCCCCTTGCTGGAGCGCGACCTTCACTCCGCGGGTTTCATCCTTGGCCTGCACGGTAAAACGCCCATCCGTGATGAGCGTTGCGCCGTCCTTCGACACCAGCAAGGCTCCTGCCTCGCCGGTAAAACCCGTCAGGTAATACCAGTTGGGAGGATGAGTCACCAGGAGGGAGTCGAGATTCCTGGTCTTGAGTTCCTGAAGCAGGGCCCGTCGTCGTTGTGCGTGCGCGGCGTTCATAAAAAAAGCGAGGAGACTTGCGCCTCCTCGCTTCCAGTTTACCTGAAATTATTCAGTCGCGACTCGCGCTTGGCCGGAAAGCGCTTATCCGGGGATGATGCGCGGGGTGATAAAGAAGAGCAATTCCTGCGAAGTGACGTTGACACTCTGCTCGCGGAACAGGTACCCGATCACCGGCAAGCTGCCGAGGATCGGCACCTGGTTCACGTTGGTCTGCTGCTGGGAAACGATGATGCCGCCGATGACCACCGTGCCGCCGTCGGCAACCGTCACCTTGGTCTGCGCCGCCTGTGTATCCAGCGCGGGGATGCCTTCCACGCGGGGAATACCGTTGTCGATCTGCGTGTTTTCCACGAGCACGTCCATGAAGACCGTGCCCTCGGCTGTAATCTGCGGAGTCACTTCCAATTGCAGCACCGCGTCAATGTACTGCACGGAAATCGTGTTGTTGATCGTCGTCTGAATCGGGATCTTTGTACCTTGCTTGACGATCGCCTTTTCGTTGTTCTGGGTGATGACTTTCGGCTTGGAAAGCAGTTTGCCCACGCCCTTCGCTTCCGCCGCAGTGATGAACAGGTCGACGGCGAAGTTCGGGGAACGGTGGCCGAAGTAGAAGCCGCTGGAGGGAACCCCCGCCGGCAGGTTCACGTTCAACGGAAGCCCGGCGGTGGTGGTGCTGCTGCCGGAGCTCTGCGACGGCGTGCCGACCAGTGGCGGCGAAGGAATCCCCGTGCCGGTCTGCACCGGGCTGACGCCAACGCTGGCGGGGCCGCCGAAAATCGAGCGCCCACCGGTAGTGGTTCCGGCAAAGCCCCACTGCACGCCGATATCTTGCGAGAACGAGCGCGACGCCGAAACCACGCGCGCTTCGATCTCCACCTGCTGGGACTTGCGGTCTAACTGGTGAATCAGGTTATCGATGATCGGAATCACCGAAGGAATGTCGCGAATGATGAGCTGGTTGGAACGGTCATCGGAAAGAATGTCGCCGCGCGGCGAGAGGAATTTCTTCAGCGTGTCCTTCATCGTGGCGGCCTTCGCGTAGCTGAGCACACGGGTTACGGTAACGGGCGCAACGGCCTGGGCTTGGGCGATAGCGAGATCGCGCTGCGTCTCGGCTTCCTTCTTCAGCGTTTCACGGGTAGCGATGCGCAACACGTTCCCGTTGAGTTGCTTGTCGAGCCCGTTGTTCTGGAGAACGATGTCCAGTGCCTGGTCCCAGGGCACTTCGTCGAGAACGATGGTCAGGGTTCCCTTTACGTTCGGATCGAGCACGACGTTCAAGCCGCTGATTTCATGAATCAGCCGGAAGAAATCCTTCAGGTCTACGTCCTTCAGGTTCACCGAGATCGGTTCGCCGGTGTAGCGCACGGCACCCGGTGCCGTGGCAGCGGCGCTGGCTTGCTGCGCCGCAACGGTTGTGGCCGCAGTTGCCGCCTGCTGCATCGCCTGCTGGGAAGCTTGCTGGGGATCAGCCGGAGGTACCGGCTGGTCCTTCTCGTGGAGGCTCGCCAGAACGACGGAGGGCTGGGTCAGTTCGTTCGGAAGAGCAAACCGAGGAGCCGGAACATTGGAAACCTTGCTGACACGGACTGCGGTTCGGGGCGACTTGGTGTCATACGGAATCGTCTTGGGCGCCGTGGTCACGGCCGTGGAATTGACGGGGGCCGCCTGGCTGGCGTCCGGCGTCACCTGCATCTGGAAGTACACCACCACCGCGTCGCCTTCATGCGCGATTTGGTACGGAGTTTCCTGCGTAAGGTCCACAACAACTCGAGCGATATCCGGACGGAACTGTCCCATGCGGACTCCGCGCACCGGCGCGGAGACCCCCGGGATCGCCGTCTTTTGCACTTCCAGGCGTGCGCCGCTGAAATCCAACACCAGGCGCTCCGGATTCTGCATGCGGGCGGCATGGACGTCGAGACGTCCGGCCCCCTCAACGCGAATCGCTGCGCGCTGTGGTTCCTGCGTGATGGCCACGCTGGAGATCACCGCCGCCGTCGATGTCGCGCCTGCGGGCTCCTGGGCGCGCACCGCCGCCAGGCCTCCGCCCAGCACGATGCTCGCAACTATCAGGCAGCCACCCCGTAAGGCCGGCCAGTTCGTCTTCATTGCTGTTCTCCTGCACTGGAGTAAATTCTCTTGTTCACTTGGCGCTCTACCGGTTTGCCGAACGCGTCTTTCCCTATTTCATGGAACGACACGCCGTCCATGGCAATCTTTTCCACACGCCCGTCGTACAACTGGTCCCCCTCGCGCAGGAAATAGGTCCGCGATTGAGGATTGGTAACCACCGCAATCATTCCGTTGGGGGCTTTCACGATGCCATCCAGGCGCAGCGTGCCCACCTGCAGCCCCGCCTTCCCTGGTGGCAGATTCGCGCCTGCCCGCGCCGCCGCTTCCTGGCGGCTGGTCAGCGATTCAAACGGGTCGCGCCGCGCCACCTTGGATTCATCGGCCCCTGCCTCGGCTGCGGACGCCGTGGCACGTTCGGCGGCTCGCGCGCTTTCTGCGGGCTTCTTTGAAGCCTTTGGGGGCGTGGATTTCTTTGCTGAATTTTTCGCTGGCGCGGGTACCGGCTTCGTCTGGGCATGCAAGCTGCTCCCGGCCGTCGCCAGCAAAACCCCGGTCAATACTGTAATGGCTAGACGCATGGCTCGCTCATCCCCGCTCACGGTTTTCTCACCGGTTGGGCTGGCCCCTTCGCCGCGGTCGTCGAAGTGTTGTCAGCCGATTTGGTGAAATAGGTCGTGACCGTAAAAACTCCGGTTACGGTCGTTCCCGGCCGCACCGCATACTTGGTTCCCTTGGCTGTCGAAGCGCCGGGATCGTCGAACTGAATGTCCCCAACGTTGATAATGCGCGACAACCGGCTCAAGCGCGAAAAGAAATCAAGAATGTTGAAGTACGGGCCGTCGGCTTGCACTTCAAACGGCATTTCGTAGTGATATTCCTTCGGCACGATATTCTGGGAGGTGAGGCGCCGGAGTTGCACGTTGGATGCGGTCGCCGCTCCCTGCACCTGGCGGATAAATTCGTCGACTTCCTTTTCCTCTGGAACGATGGTCTTCAGAGTGTCCAGCTGCTTATTCAGCGCGTCCATCTGTTGTTTCAGCTCGCCGTAGCGCTGCCGATAGACCTGAAGTTGGGTCACTTCCTGATTCAATTGCGTGCGCTGCTGCACGGCCTTGTCGTAATCGGAACGCTCCTGAGCGACAGGAGAGAACGGAGCGTATAACCCCAACAGTACCAGAATCACGGCGATGGCCAGGGCGACCAGGCCCTGCATGATCACCGACATATCTCGGAAAGGATTGGCCATGGTCGTCTCCTATCCTTTCTTCGCCGGGGCGCTTGCGGGAGCCTTTGGATTGCCCGGAGCACTGGCCGGCTTCGCCGCTGGCGTTGCAGCAGGAGTGTTCGGGGCGATCTCCGCATTAATCGTGAATAGGAATGTCTGAATGTTCGTCGAATGCTCGTCCTGCTTCGATTCCTTGATCTCGACCTTCTGGAAGTAACCCGAGCGCTTTAGTGCGGTAATGAAATTGGCCACCGAGTTCAAAGAGGCCGCCGCGCCGTCCATCGTCAGCGAGGTGCCTTTCTTGGACATCGAAGTAAGCCAAAGATTTTCCGCGCGCGAAACGGTGTTGGCCACTTGGTCCAGCAATTCCTGGCCGCCGGTGCGGTCGCGCTGCAACTGCTCGATGGTGTCCACGCGCTGCTTCAGCACCTGCTTTTGCTTGTCGAAGGCCTCCACTTGCAGCTTGATCTGCTCGAGGTCGGTCTTCTGCGCCTGCAATTTCTGAATGCGACTGTTCTCTTCATTCAACTGCGTCTGCCAGGAATGATAGAAGTAGAAGAGGAAGAGGCACCCGAGCAGCACCCCGGCGCCGATAAACACCAGCGGAAGAGCCGCTCCCGTGTCCACCGGCCGGCGTGAGGCTTTGGGCCTTGCTTGTCCAAGTAAGTTTATGCGGATCATGGCTAGTCGAAGCTCCTCAGGGCCAGGCCCACCGCGACCACAAGTCTCGGCGCCAATTCGCGAATCTGATCCTCGCTGTGCTTGCCCGGATTGATCAGCACCTTGCGGAAGGGATTCAGCTCTTCCACTGGCATGGCAAACTCTTCGCGCAGCAGGTCGACCAGGCCGGGCACACGTGCCGTGCCGCCGGCCACCATAATCCGCTGGATGTTTTCGCCGCTCGCGGTGGCGCGGAAAAAGTCGAAAGTCTTCTGGATTTCCAGCGTCAGGATGTCAGAGACACTTCTTAGAATCTGGCTCTTCTGCTCGTCGGTGACCGTCGGCAGGGTGTCGCCCTTCTTCAGTCGCTCGGCATCGTCGAAGCTGAGGTCCAATTCCTTCTGCAGCGCATCGGTGTACTGGTTGCCGCCCACGCTGACGTCGCGGGTGAACAACGGGATACCGCCGCGAACGATATTAATGTTCATGACGCTGGCCCCGATGTTCAGCAGCGCCACGGTCTGGCCGGCATCGGGCTCGTAGTTCACTTCGAAACAGTTCTGCAGACCAAACGCGTCAATGTCCACAACTACAGGTGTCTTCCCTGCCTGGGCAAGCACGTTGGTGTGGTTCAGAATCTTGTCTTTCTTCACCGCAACCAGTAGGACGTCCATTTGCGAGTCCATGGCTTCCAGCAATTGGTAACTGAGATTCACGTCCGCGATGTCGAAAGGGATATGCTGGCTAGCTTCCGAGGGAATCCGGTCGTAAAGTTCTTCCTCGGTCATCAGGGGCAGAGGCACTCGCTTAACGATCACCGAGTGTCCCGAAACGGAAGTGGCCACGTTCTTCGTCTTGATCTTTTCGTTCTCAAATATTCTCGTGATGGCGTTGGCCACCTGGGGCGCGTCCATGATCGCACCGTCGACCACGGTATCCTGCGCCAGCGATTCGATGCCGAAGCTGACGAGTTCATAGCCGGCCTTGGTCGACTTCAATTCCACAGCCTTGATGGAGCTGGAGCCGATGTCCAGCCCAACCAGCTGCTTGCTTTTTGCTCCCCCGAGTAACCACATATCGCGGCCTCTTTCCCTCTCGCTCAGACAGACCTAGCGGCGCTTCGCCACCGCTTGGCTCATCTTGCGTTCCATCCACCTGTCTAGGATCGTCTTCCTAAGTTTCCAACGATTTCCTAATTTGAATGCAGGTATTTCGCCTTCTGTGATGTACCGGTACAGAGTATCCGGGCTGATGCCCAGATACTGGGACGCCTGCCGTACGTTCATCACTTCGCGCGATTCGCTCACGAGGAACGCCCACCCTATCCGTCACACGCCCTTCTCTTAGCTACGTGTTTCGCTGCACCCGTTTCCCCGCCAAGCCTCGGACACTGATACCCCGGGGTGCCGCTGGTGGAACCGTTATGTCATTCCAAAGACCCGAGCGTCAAGCCCTTCTCGCCCGAAGTTGTCCTAAGAATGCAGGTAATCTTAGGCAATTGACCTGGTATTGCAGGCAGGTGGAGCAACTAATTGTGACCTCCCCACGAGCGAACCACTACTAATTGCGCTTTTTCCGGCGATTCGTCCTGTCCCCGCGGACGGTAATCCTTTGTACGCAATCTTCCGCAACAGGAGCCTTTCGTTACGCTTCCAGCTAGCCATTGGGATTCTCAAAATTCCGCTAGACCAGCTTTCTCGCAAGTCAGATCAGCACCACCCGCGCTCGGACCTCGCTTTGCTCCGGCAGCAGGGACAAAACTCCGCGATCCAGCGTGACCAGTCTGCCCTTCTTGTGGATCGCTAGTCCCAACAGATATGCGTCCGACAATTGCTGGTACCCCTTCAGTCGAGCACCGAATCTCTCGACTGCTTGCGCGACCCCGATTTCGTCCGGCCAAAAATGATGCTTCGGATGTACAAGGTTGCTCTCTAACAACGCGATTGCGCTATTCACCGTAAGGGAGTTCGGGGAGAATGCCGGATTCGACAGCAGACGCACGAAGCCGTTCTGCGTTAGAGGGCAGGTCGCCCAACCGCGTGCCGCGTAACGGGCAAGCCAAGCTTGCACGTGGGCATGAGAGGATTGCTGGTACCAAAGCGCGGCAACCAGCACGTTCACGTCGAGTAAAAAAAATGCCACTCAAATCATTTCGTCCAGAAGTTTGCGAACGTGCTCGTCGGTAACGACCGGCGAGTCAGGCGGCAGGTCGACTACAACGAATCCATTTTCGATCTTGGTCCGCAAAGGTGCGTTCAGCCCCTGGCGAACTAACTCGGAAACGGCTTTGCCCATCGAGATATTCCGCCTTTCGGCAAAAGACTTCACGGGCTCGACAATGTCATCGTCGAGAGAAAGTGTGGTTCTCATGACCACATTGATGTCATACACAATAAAATGATGTCAACAAAACGCAATGGACATCACCAGACGAGAATCAGCATCACACCCTGCCACTTAGCTCAAATCCCCAACGTCTTCCAAAGAGCTTCCACTGTGGCTTTGGTCTTCTCGTCCACGAGCATTTCCTCAGGCCAAGGCCGTGAAAATCCCTCGCTGGCCCACTTGCGCGTGGCGTCAATTCCCATCTTGGAGCCAAAATCCTGCATTCGCGCAGCGTGATCCAAGGTGTCGACGGGGCCAAAGGTGAATTGCACATCGCGCTCCGGATCAATGGCGCAAAGCGCCTTCCAGACCACCTCTCGATAGTCGTGCACATTCACGTCGTGATCCACCACCACAATCACCTTGGTGAACATCGCTTGCCCCAGGGACCAAATGGCGTTCATCACCTTGCGCGCGTGCCCCGGGTAGGATTTGCGGATCGAAACTATCATCAAGTTGTGTACGATGCCTTCCGCGGGCATCGAGACGTCGGCGATTTCCGGGTGGGTGAGCTTCATGAGAGGCAAGAAGACGCGCTCGATGGCGTAACCCATGTAGTAGTCTTCCTGCGGGGGACGGCCCACCACAGTGGCGAGATAGATCGGCTCTTTGCGCTGCGTGACGCACTCGACGTGGAAAACCGGGTACTCGCCTTCCAAGGAGTAAAAGCCGGTGTGATCTCCAAAGGGGCCTTCCGTGCGCATTTCATTGAGGTTTACGTAGCCTTCCAGCACGATTTCCGCGTTGGCCGGAACTTCCAGGTCGTTGGTTTCGCACTTGACCATTTCCACCGGTTCCCGCCGGAGAAAGCCGCTGAACATCATTTCGTCGAGATCCGGCGGAATGGGCAGAATGCCGCCGAGAGTGGTGGCCGGGTCCGAGCCGATGGCGACGCTAACCGGGATGCGGCCTTCGGGATTTTGCGCGCGAGCGCGGCGGAAGTGTTCCGCGCCGTGCTTTTGCGTTTGCCAGTGCATCCCCGTGGTGCGTTCGTCGTAGATCTGCATGCGGTACATGCCGACATTGCGTTTTCCGGTTTCCGGATTGCGCGTAAACACCAAGGGGAAAGTAATGAAGCGGCCTCCATCCTGAGGCCAGCATTTCAGGATCGGGAAGTCAAAGAGGTTCACGTCGCTTCCCTTGCGAATCAATTCCTTGCAAGCCCCGTCTTTCACCTGCTTGGGCATGAAGGAGCCGAGTTCGGCCAGCTTCGGCAGCATTTTGATCTTATCGAGCAAACCTTGCGGCGTCTGCATGTCCAGAAAACCCCGGATGCGCGCGGCCACATCGTCGAGTTTTTCGACCTCGAAGGCCATTTCCATTCGACGGACGCTGCCAAACGCGTTAATGAGCAACGGATAACGAGAGCCTTTGGGCCTTTCGAAGAGAAGCGCGAAACCGCCCGGATTGCCTTTAGGACCGGGCATCGCTTGGGCGCGCTGGACCACTTCGGTAACTTCCAGAACCGGGTCGATCTCTGCCTTAATCCGGCGCAGTTCTCCTTCTTTTTCCAGCCGCTTCACAAATTCGCGCAAATCCGCGTATCCCACTGCCTCCTCCTAAAGTGTCCCGCGGCCTCTATCCAAACGCTCACACTAACACGCTCTTTGAGGACGCGCAAAATTTGCGGGACCTTGGGTGTTGTTCATTCCGTTCGAAAGGGTCAAAGTCACTGACTTGGGCGTGCGCACCTGGGCTAAAATGAGTCTGCTCTCGCCCAATCTGCAATTTCAGGAGCCGCCATGAACACAAAAAAATCCCTGACGCTGCTCGCCGCATTTGCCCTCGCCGCCGCAGTTGCTTCCGCGGGTCCAAAGTCGCAGACCGGCACGGTTCTTTCCCAAACCTCCGTCGCCTGTGGCGAAAGAAAGAAGTCCAAGAAGGAGAGCGTGAGCTTGCTGTGCCAGCAGTACGTGGTGCGCTCTGGCGCTACCGATTACACCGTTCAGCAGCCCAAGCCGGGCGACCAGACCCTGATTCCGTTGAACGCCTCCGTCGAATTCACTTTGGACAAGAGCAAAATGAAACTGAAGGCCAATGGGAAATCGTACGAATTCCTGGTGGTTTCGCAAACCGCCGTACCGGCCGGCTCCACGCTTCACTAACCTTCGCCCAGCAACGCCCGGATGTAAGCGTTCGCGCGAAAGCGGAGAAGACGCATGCCTAAGGTCGTCATGGTCAGCATCGTGTTCTACGCCTTCAGCGCTCTGGTCTATTTTCCCAGCGCGGGGCGCTGCGATCTGCCCTTGGCGTGGTGCTACTTCGCACTAAATGCCGTGCTGGGAATCGGCACGGTGGCGATTGGCGATGTCAGAAGCCCGGGCTTTGCCAGCGAACGCCTGAAGCCGGCGCCGGGCGAACAGGATCGCGTATTCAAGCCAGCGGGCACACTGTGTTCGTTTACCGTGCCTGTGCTCGCCGGCTTGGTCGCCGGAAGATTTCATTGGCAGCCCGTGGTGAGCTGGCGTCTGCAATTCGTTGCGCTCGCCATTGACCTGCTCGGGCTTCTGCTGATTTGCTGGGCCATGCTCACGAACGCATTTTTTCGCCGGCCGTGCGCCTGCAGCCGGACCGGGGCAAGGTGATGGTGCGGAGCGGGCCGTACGCGATGGTGCGGCATCCAGGCCACACGGTCGGGCTTGGCTATCTGGCGATGAACGGATTGGCGCTGGGATCCTGGTGGGCGGGACTTGCGACGCTTCCGATGATCGTGCTGACGCTGCGGCGGACGCTGCTGGAAGACAAGATGCTCCAATGCGGCCTCGCGGATTATGAGGAGTATGCGAAAGACGTGCGGCATCGCTTTGTGCCGGGGATCCGGTAGGCCGGAGCTCTGGCGGGGCTACGACGTTAGCCAGGTACGATTACAATACTAGTGTTATGAACCGGATCTATTTCGATCACAATGCGACCACTCCTGTCGATCCCGCCGTGCTGGAAGCGATGCTCCCTTATTTTTCAACGGAGTTTGGGAACGCATCGTCGATTCATACCTACGGTCAGCGTGCACGAGCAGCGGTGGAGACCGCGCGGGAACAGGTGGCGGCTTTGATTGGCGCACGCGCGCAGGAAGTTGTGTTTACCAGCGGCGGCACCGAAGCGGACAATCACGCGATTTTTGGCGTGGTGAGAGCGGCGTCGGCCGGACGACCCCGGGCGCATGTGGTTACCTCGGCGATTGAACATGAGGCCGTGCTGAATTCCTGCCAGGCGCTGGAGCAGGAGGGAGTCGCGGTCACTTATCTCTCCGTAAGCCGGGAAGGCCGGATTGATCTTGAGGAACTGGTTCGCGCCATTCGGCCGGAGACGCTTTTGATTACTATAATGCACGCCAATAACGAGATGGGCACTGTGCAACCTGTCGAGGAGATTGGCCGCATCGCCGCCGAAGCGGATCTTTATTTCCATACCGACGCGGTCCAATCCGCCGGAAAAATTCCCGTCGACGTGAATGCGCTGCAAGCGGACTTGCTTTCGCTCTCGGGCCACAAAATCTACGCACCGAAAGGCGTGGGCGCTCTTTTTATCAAAAGCGGCACACCGGTGAAACAGTATCTGTACGGAGGCCACCATCAGCGTGGATTTCGCCCGGGAACGGAAAACGTGGCCGCAATTGTAGGAATGGGCAAGGCGGCCGAGATTGCGCGCATTGCGCTTCGGAGAGAGGCGGCGCGCATCGGCGGGTTGCGAGACATTTTGGAACAGGGGTTGTTGGCACGCGTGCCGGAGGCAAGGGTGAATGGAGGCGGGGCCCCGCGGACACCGAACACGACGAATATCACCTTTTCCGGCATCGAGGGCGAGGCATTGCTGATCGCCCTGGATTTGATGGGGCTGGCTTGCTCGACCGGAGCGGCGTGTTCTTCAGGAGCGGTGGAACCCTCGCATGTGTTGACCGCGATTGGCTTGCCGCCCGCGGAGGCGCGGGCGAGTCTGCGGTTTAGTTTGGGACGCGGGACAACAGAAGACCAGATTCGCGCGGCGTTGGAAATTGTGCCGTCAACAGTGGGGCGGCTGCGAAGTATCTCTCCCACGTATCAGAAGCACAGCTCTCGAGGGTAGCGCCTGCTTCTACCAGGCGAGCGCGCGGCGCGCTTTTGTAGTGGCCGAATTTAGGATCGGCCACCCCGAACGGCTTACCCTGGATGGCTGCCTGGTGCGGCACGAAAGGGCGAGTCACGCTAAACTAGATCTGCATGACAACGCAGCTACAACTCGATTCCCTGCCCGCCGTGGCGGCCGAGACTCAGCCAGGGCTGATTGCCGTTGCCATGTCTGGCGGTGTGGATTCCTCTACCGCAGCAGCGATGTTGCAGCAACAGGGGCATCCCGTCGTCGGGCTGACCATGCAGCTTTGGAACCAGCGCCGCCTCCCCGAGTTGCAGGTCAGTAGCTCGGCGCAGCATCGCTGCTGCTCGCTGGACGATGTTTATGACGCGAAGCGTGTGGCGCAGCACCTCAACTTTCCTCACTACGTGGTGAATTTCGAAGAAGAGTTCCAGGAACGCGTGGTGCGCCCGTTTGTCCGGCAGTATCTTGCCGGACGCACCCCCATTGCCTGCACCAACTGCAACACCGATGTGAAATTCGAGCCGCTGCTGCGCATGGCCCGCCAGATTGGCGCCCAGCGGCTGGCGACGGGACATTACGCCCGCATTCGCAAAAATGCCAACTCCGGCCGCTATGAGCTTTTGCGGGCGCTCGATGATTCCAAGGATCAATCGTATTTTCTTTGGGGCCTGACGCAGGAGCAGCTTTCGTGCAGCGATTTTCCGCTGGGCGAACTGACCAAAGACGAAGTACGCGATCTGGCGCGCAAGCTGAGCCTCCCCGTGGCCGAAAAGCCGGAAAGCATGGAGCTTTGTTTTGTGCCGAACGGCAATTACGTGCAATTCATCCACGCCTATGCACGCGCAGAGGGCCAGCCGCTGCAGGATCGGGAAGGCGAGATCGTCACCCAAGACGGCGTGGTCATCGGACGCCACACCGGCATCCACAATTACACCATCGGGCAGCGGAAGGGCCTCGGTTTCGCCGCGGGCAAGCCCATCTATGTCCTGGCGATCGATCCGCAGAAGAATCGCATCGTGGTCGGCGAAGACGATGCCCTACGCACAAAGCTCCTGGAAATCGAGGGCGTAAACTGGATCTCCCTTGCGGAGCCTTTGGATGCCTCACCCTCGACTCCGGAGGGTGGGTCTTCTGCCATCCGTGGCCACGCCAAAATTCGCCACAAGCATGAGCCTGCACCAGCGACCATCGAGGCGCTGCCCGGCGGGCGCGCCCGGATTAGTTTCGAAACGCCGCAGCGAGCGGTCACTCCCGGCCAAGCCGCGGTCTTCTATGACGGTGATACCGTCCTCGCCGGTGGCTGGATCCGTTAGCGGGCCCTTTTTCCCAGCACGCCTCCTAAATCCTCGCATCCATTGGATCGACGGCGAGCGCCGACCCAAAGTTTACTCTTGACTTCGTTTTACTTTTCAATTATCTTCACCAATGGAGCAATCTGCCGACGCTCTTCCCGTTTCGGCATGGTGGCTCGCCGGTTTATATCGGGCGCTGATTCGGCTTACCCATTTTATCTCCTTTGTTTGCCACACATACAAAAGCCACCTCTTATAACCCTTGTATTTGCCACACATACCAGAATTCGCAGTTTTTTGCAGAATCGTTCCAGTTTGGGCCGCTTGCCTTCGCTTGTTTATCACCCGGAAACGCCTGTCCTTCAGCGCAAGTCAATGCCCGGGCAGCCGAATGCTAGGCTTTTGCCATGAGCCACCATCCACACGACGTCGAAGATCGGCGAGGCCTGCGCTTTCCATTTGACGGAGAAGCCGAGATTTTCCTCGAAACTCCTCGCCGAAAACTATCCGCCCGCGTGACGGAATTGAGCTTTCGCGGATGTTTCGTGCAGGTGTCCTCTACCTTCAAGCCACGCCAGCGGCTGCGGTTAAAAATCCGCCAGGCAGATGAAAGCTTGGAGGCTTCCGGGGAAGTGATGTATGTGCGGCGGGACGGCGTGGCAGTGCTCTTTGATGAACTGGAGCAGCAGGCTCTGAACGTATTGCAAGACTGGATTCTCAACGCCCTGGACGTTCAGGCGGAAGCCGAACGTCAGCAACAAAAATAGAAGCTTCCGCTTCTCTTTCTGCTCTCGATGCCTTCGCTGAGATTCGCGGAATTCTCTTGCCTTCGAATGCGGGACGCCAGGGCTGAATGTGCCCGCCTGCCGCCTTGGCTCTGGATTTTCAGATAAAGAGTTCGTCTTCCTGCTCGACCGCAGACTCGCTGGCGGAGCGGCTGGGCGCGGAGCGGCGCGAGCGCAAAACGTCCAGGCCGATTTTGATTCCCTGTACCAGTGCGGAGGCCTTGTGCACTGGCCCCCAGAAAGTCCGCCGCACCTGCGAGCCGGCGTCCTCCACGGCCTCGAGCGTGCCCGTCAGGATGCGATCGATGTGCACGAGCTGACCGCGCAACCGGTCGGAGGCTTCCGTGGCGATGCGGTCGAACTTCTGCGCCTGCGAGCGGGTCAGATAGACAATGTGCGAGGCATCTTCGACCAGCGCGGTAATCTTCGGTTGCGTTTCGTCGAGCATGATCTGCGTGCGCGTCAGGATAGGCCCGATCCGCGAATGCAGATCGCCGACCATCTTGTTCACGGAATCGGTGGTCTTTCGGAGCTGGAAGAACAGCAGGACAAGAACGCCAGCCTGGATAATCAGCGTCAGCGCTGCTACGACGATAAACAGTTCCATCGTAACTTGCATACACACCCTACCCTCTCCGCCATCTCAGCGGACGAATGGGAACATCGCAGTGCTCAGGACTTCGATTCGCGAAGAAACGCTTCCCTGCCCGCTTCGACAGCCGCGGAAATCGATTCCCGTTTGCGCGTGGCCACGTCCTTGCCCCGCTCGATCAGCTCATCGGCGCGCTCGCGAAGTTCGCGGGCCTTCTTTTGGGCAAATTCGCGTCCGTCATCGGCGCGCTTGGAGAGATACTCACGGGTCTCTTCACCAGACTTGGGGGCAAACAATACGCCCATCAAGGCCCCTACACCGAGACCCACGAGGAAGTAGCTTACTTTGGAGCCAACATTGTCGGCCATGAGAACCTCCACGGATAAAACCTAGCACAGGGAGAAGAGGGCCGCAATATGGCATAACCTGTAACAGCCGCCAGGCCGGTTAGTCCGTATCGCTATGCTGGGCCATGTGTTGGACAATTTTCTCGGCCGTCTTTCGGGGCACCATGCGGCTTAGTTCCTCCGCGCCTGCTTTTTTCAGATTGGTGATGCTGCCATAACGCTGCAGTAATCGCTGCGTGGTTCGCGGGCCAATGCCGGGGATATCGAGGAGTGCAGAGTGGGTCTGGCGGGCGCCGCGGCGCTGCCTATGGAAACCCACGGCGAAACGATGGGTTTCGTCGCGGACCTGCTGGATCAAATGCAAGACAGGGGAGTGTCTTTCCAGAATGACCGGTTCGTCCTCTTGGCCGAGGACGTAGAGAATTTCTTCTTTTTTGGCGATGCTGGCCATCGGCTGATTGATGATCTGCAAGGATTCGAGCGCTTGCGCGGCGGCGTGCAATTGCCCCAGCCCGCCGTCGATGAGAATCAAGCCGGGAAGCAGCTTCTTTTCTTCCTGCAAACGGCGATACCGGCGAATCACTGCTTCATACATGCTGGCGAAGTCGTCGTTCTGCGCGCGCGGACGTCCTTCGGGAGTTTCATCGCCCCGGATGATGAACTTGCGGTACTCGGATTTTTTCATGCGGCCGTTTTCCCAAACGACCATGGACGCGACCGTATCCGTGCCCTGGATGTGCGATATGTCGAAGCTTTCGATGCGCTTGGGCTCTTCGGGCAGATTCAGCGCGGATTGCAGGGCTTCGCCAATGGCGCGGGACGTGGGCTTGAGGACGCGGAAACGCTGTTCGAAGGAATGTTTGGCATTGTTTTCCACCAGATCGAGAAAGGCGCGCTTGCTGCCTCGCTGCGGAGTGAAAATTTCCACTTTGTGCCCGGCACGTTCGCCGAGCAGTACTTCCAGCAACTCGCGGTCCTCGAAATCGATCGGGACGTGAATCATTTTCGGGAGATATTCGGCTTCGAGATAGAGTTGCTTGAGGAGCGAGGTGACAAGTTCGTGGGGATCGAATTCGTCCAGGTCCTCCCAGTAGAATTCGCGGCGGTCCACCACGCGCCCGGCGCGCAGGTGAAAGAGATTCGCGGCGACCAGCGGCGGCTCGGCGTAGTAGGCGAGCACGTCGGTGTCGTCGCCCTGGGCGGAAGCGATGCGCTGCCGCTCTTCGATGTCGTCGAGGGTGCGCAAAAGATCGCGGTACGCGGCGGCTTCCTCGAAGCGCTCGCTTTCGGCGGCGGCCAGCATGCGCTCTTCGATGCTTTTCATCAGGTCCTGGCGGCGGCCTTCGAGGAACATGCGCGCGTCCCGGACGGCCTCGGCATAGCGGGATTCGGTGGTCAGGCCGGCGACGCAGGGGCCCAGGCAGCGATGGATGTAAAACTGCAGGCAGGCTCGTGGATGATTTTTTTGCAGGTCCACGTAGCAGGAAGGGACCAGAAAGCGCTTGTGGATGAAGTGGAGAATCCGGCGCGCCAGGCTGGCGGGAAAATACGGGCCGAAGTAGAGCGAGCCGTCTTTTTTGACGCGGCGAGTGAAGTAGACGCGCGGATATTTTTCATACAGAGTCAGCTTGATGTAGGGATAGGTTTTGTCGTCGCGGAGAAGGACGTTGAATTTCGGTTTGTACTGCTTGATGAGGTTGTTTTCAAGGGCCAGCGCCTCGCGCTCGTTTTCGACGACGATGCTTTCGATGTCCTCGATTTCGCGGACCAGCGAGCCGGTTTTGGCGTCGGCCCAGCGGGATTCCAGGAAATAGGAACGCACGCGGTTGCGCAGCGAGCGGGCTTTGCCGACGTAGACGACTTTGCCGGTGACGTCCTTGAAAAGGTAGACGCCGGGCGATTCCGGCAGAGCGGCGGCTTTTTCGCGAGGTTCCATGCCCAAATGGTAGCGCCTGCATCTTGCAGGCACGCATTCCCCTTCCCTTCGTAGCGGCCACCTTCACGTGGCCAAGTCTTCTCTGCCGGCAGTTATCAGTGTACGGCGGAAGGCATCGAAAAAAAATTGCAGCCCGGGTACGCGCGGCCCGGACTGCCCTCCATGCATAAGGTCGGCAGAGGGACGCTGCCCCCGCAAAATCTTGAAGAGTGCGCCGGATAGAGGCAAACTGATGTTGAACGAAATGCCAGGAGCAGCGACCAGAATGTTGCGACATGGATTTCTGTTGAGCGTAGGGATGACGGCATTGTTTTTTGCTCTGCCAGCTCTGGCGCAGACGCCGCCGGCCGATAATCCACCTCCGAGCCAGCCGCAGCCCAAGCCGATAAAGAACGCGGACAATGCCACGCAGGCCGCGCCGGATCAGCCGACGTGGGACCCTTTGCGCGCGGATAGGGATATGGAAGTCGGGAAGTACTACATGAGGAAAGGCGACGTGGACGCGGCAATCGACCGCTTCGAGGATGCGACGCAGGCCAAGCCGGGGTTTGCGCTTCCCTTTTTATATCTGGGCGAAGCCTACGAAAAGAAGGGCAAGAAGAATCCCGCAGTGAAGGCCTACCAGCGGTATCTGGATCTTGATCCAAAAGCGGAAGACGGTGACAAAATCCGAAAAAAGATCGAGAAACTTCACCAGGAGATCGACAAGGAAAAGAAGGACATCTACTAACGCGCGACGTGGTCGAGAAATTTCCGGGCCGCGTGGAAGTGTTCGTAGCGCTTTTCCTCGGCTCGGAATTCCGGCGAGTGTGAGATCAGGCTGCAACCGGAGCGGCGCGTGGGATGCTTCACGTGCAGCATCTCGTGGTACAAGACATACTCCACCACAAACTGCGGAATACCCGGCCGGTCCATGCGGCGATTGAGCACAATCTGGTTCGGGCCGGGATCGTAGCTGCCGAACTGCCGGCGCCAGGATCGGCTGCTCCAGGCAATGTGCGGCCGCGGCAATTCATTCGCAAAATACCTTTCGTTCAGACGCTCGAACAGTTGAATGAGATCGTGATGCTCCCCTTGCGCTGAGGCGGCGGCAGGACGCACCCGATGACTGCGGAGACGATGAATGCGGCTGCGCGTGCGATCCGAGCGTGCGTACTCCAGATACGGCCGGACAAGCACGTGAGGCGGCCGGCGGCGATACACGCGACCTAGGAGCAAAGCAGCGGCTCCCTCTAACACCGGCAGCGGTGCCCGGCGCAGCAAATCAGACAAGCGCACATAAACCACTTCGCCGCGCCGCCGCAGCGTGATGACCAGGCTGCTATAGGGATAAAACTCGATGTGAAACTGCGGTGGGCGGCCTTCGCAGCCGATCCGCGTGAACATGCGTTGAAAAAGGGCCACGCCGCCGGGAACGTGGGTGGCAAGTTTGGCGCGCGGAGTCAAGCTTCAGGCCTCAATTCTTGCGGCGCACCGGAGGCGGAGCGGCCTTTTTCTTGGCCGCCTGCGCTTCGCGAAGAGCGTCTTCGGTTCCGTCGACGGCGTCGTCCAGATTGTCCTTATACTTATCAAGTTCCGGCCCGTTGTCTTCGTATTTCTTGAGGATATCGAGAAACTCCTGGGCCTTGCTGGCCATCAGGTCCACGCCCTGGCGGATATTCTCCTGCTTTTCCAGGCCGAGTTGGATGAGATCGGCGGCATCGTCGACGCATCCGATATAGGAGTTCATCAGATAGTTGAGCATTTCCTCGTGCTTGGTGGAGGAGGGATGTTCGAGCTCATATTTGAATTTGGTAAGGCGGTCCTCCGCGAAGCTTATAAAAAGCTTAATTCGGTCGTTGACGGTTTCCGCGTCGCGGATCTTGTCCGCCTCGATCGGGGAAAGATAATCCTTCTCCGGGCGCTGCGCGACGCCGCGAACGGGGATGGCCGCACCGAGCAAACTTGCCAGGGCAAGCGCAAAAGCCAGAGATAGGCGTATGCGGTTCACGATTTGGTTTCCGGTGCGGGCGGCGCCTTGACAGGTTCCGGCGTGTGGCGCGGGAACAGCAGATTGATCAAGACGTCGTCGATATCAAGCAAATCCTTGCGCACGATCCGCAAAGGCGGCTGAACCGCGTCTGGAGAAACCAGCAGCATATCCTCCACTTGGCGAATGCCCTGGCGAACCCCGAGCTCCAACTGCCGATAACTTCCGGGATGCCGGTCGGCGTCCGATACCTGCTTCTTGAGAAGCTCAAAAGCGGCGCGAACGTTGTCCCGGTATTTTTCGAAAATTAAGCCAACTTCGACGTAATTGCCCGAGTTTGCGGCATCCGTGGCGGCCTCAAATTGCGCCGGAGCCAATTTTTCGAGCTCCCTGACCTTTTTGCCCGCGTGATCTTCCCGGTCGAAGCGCTCCTGCAATTCCTTGAGCTTGTCCTCGGCGCGCAAACCCGCGCAGCACAGTAACGCGACAGCCAGCAAGGAAGCGACTTGCCGGCCCCAGATGGACAATGCGCTACTTTTTCTTCTGCTCCGCGCGTTTCTCCAGAACATGGATGCGCTGGTTCGCCTGCCAGACCTGGTTGGGGTGCTGGTTACCATCCAGGTCCAGAAATTTTCGATACGCGTCAAGGGCTGGCTGCACCTGATCGAGTTTATCGTAACAAAGCGCGCGAATAAACCACTCGCCAGCGCCGGGCTTTTCAAATTTATCCACCACATCGTAACCGGAAATCGCCCCAGCGTAATTCCCCGCCAGATAAAACGTGGACGCGAGATCCTTCCAATAGACGACATTCTGCCGATCCAGCTCGATGGCGATCTTCAGCTCCCGCTCGGCGCCAGGAAAGTCGCGCTGCTGGAGATAGAGGCGTCCGAGTCCGCCGTGAAGCTGCGCGTCCTTGGGAGCAAGCGCAATGGCTTGTTGGAGCGTTTTGACGGCATCATCGAGTTTGTTCTGGCCGATCTGGATGTCGGCGCGGAGCTCGAGATCGTCGAGACTCGCGGGCTGGCCATGCTCCGATTTTTCGGACAAGGCGAGCGCTTCATCGAACCGCTTGTCGGCCACCAGAAGCTGGACGAAGCGGCTTTTTGCGGCGATATCATTCGGATTGACGGCGAGATAGTTGCGGTAAGCGTCGACCGCTTCGGGCTTATTTTGTGCGTCGAGGCTCAGGGCGAGGCCGCGTAATGCCGGCGCCGATTTAGGGTCCTGGCTGAGCAGCGCGCGGAAGCGCTTCTCGGCATCCGGGCCCTTTTTCAGCCGCAGGTCGACTTCCCCGAGGTGGACGAGCGATTCCGTATCGCCTGGATTCAGATTGAGGGCCGAAGTGAAAGCATCGGCGGCCCCGGCCAGGTCGCCGGAGCGTTCGAGCGCCACGCCAAGAAGAAAACGCGGACGGCTCTGGCTGGGCAGGAGTTCCACTGCTTTGCGCAGGGAGGCGGAGGCGGCAGCGGGATCTTTTTCGATGAGCAGGATTCCCAGATTGAGGTGCGCTTCCGCCATTTTTGGGTCAAGCGTGGCAGCTTTCTCGTATTCGGCGCGGGCTTGATCGTCCTGATGCAGCCCGGTATACGCGAAAGCCAACTGGAAATGCGCGTAGGCCACGTCCGGCTTTTCAGCGACGAATTTCTGCAGCGGCGGAAGGGCGGCCGCGAAGTCGTTTTTGTCGAGGGCAGATTGCGCTTCGTCGAGCAGATCGTTGAGAGGATTGCGGACTTTTTGAGGTTTCCCTTGCGAGGTCTGCGCGCGGCACGGGACCGTGGCGACACCAATGCTCCACAGAAGCACTACCGCGAAAGACAATGGAAGCGTTGTGCGCCAGCCAGCGATGCTCATCACAGCACCCGGGGAGTAGATTTCGTGCTTTCGGCACGCGAGTCGGAATGGCCATTGCCATTGGCCGGCTTTTTCGATGAGCCGTTGCCGCTCGCGAGGACCTTGGCGAGGAACCGGCCGGTGTGGGATTGCGGGTTGCGTGCGACTTGTTCGGGAGTGCCGGTGGCGATGATGCGGCCTCCCTGGTCGCCGCCTTCGGGTCCGAGATCGACGAGCCAGTCGGCGGATTTGATGACGTCGAGATTGTGCTCGATGACCAGGAGCGAAGCGCCGGATTCGAGCAAGCGGCGGAAGGCCGCAAGAAGCTTGGCGATGTCGTCGAAGTGCAGCCCGGTGGTGGGTTCGTCGAGGATATAAAGCACGCCGTGGTTCTCCGTGCGGGTGAGATGCGCGGCGAGCTTCAAACGCTGTGCCTCGCCGCCGGAGAGCGTGGTGGCGGACTGGCCGAGCCGGAGATAGCCGAGGCCGATTTCGTTGAGCACTTTCAGCTTCGAGACGACTTTCGGGACATTGACGAAGAAGGCCAGGGCTTCGCGCACGGTCATTTCCAGAATGTCGTGAATATTTTTGCCGTGATACCGGACTTCGAGGATGCTGGATTTGAAGCGCTGGCCGCGGCATTCTTCGCAGATGAGCTCGACGTCGGCAAGGAACTGCATTTCGACGGTGACGGTCCCGTCGCCCTGGCAGGTTTCGCAGCGGCCGCCGGGAACGTTGAACGAGAAATGCCCTGCGGTGTATCCGCGGCGCCTGGCGTCGGGCGTGTCCGCGAAGACGTCCCGGATGGCATCGAAAGCTTTCATGTAGGTGGCGGGATTCGACCGCGGTGTGCGACCCACCGGGGACTGATCGACAATGATGACTTCGGTGACGTGGTCGTCGCCATCCAGGCGGTCGCAGAACTCCTTGATGCTGGCGGAATTGCGCTTGGCAAGCAGCGCGCGATAGAGAACGTTGTGGACGAGCGTGGATTTGCCGGAGCCGCTGACGCCGGTGACCACCGTAAGCGTGCCGAGCGGCAGCATCAGGTCGATATTTTGCAGGTTGTGTAGCGTGGCGCCATATAGACGCAGGAACTTCCCGGCGGGCTTATGGCGCGTGGCCGGCACGGGGATGCGCGCCTCACCGCTGAGATATTTGCCGGTAATGGATTTCGCGTCGTGGAGAATTTCCTCGTAGGTGCCGGCAAAAAGGAGCTTGCCGCCAAGTTCTCCCGCCCCCGGGCCGAGATCGAGGATGCGATCGGCGGCTTCGATAGTGTCGGGATCGTGCTCGACGACAAGGACGGTGTTGCCCAAGTCGCGCAGGGATTTCAGGATGTCGATCAGGCGCTGGGTATCGCGCGGATGCAGGCCGATGGAAGGCTCGTCGAGAACGTAGAGCGCGCCGACTAGATGCGAGCCGAGCGACGTGGCCAGTTGGATGCGCTGCGATTCGCCGCCGGAGAGCGTCGAGGTGAGCCGATCGAGGGTAAGGTAGTCGAGGCCGACTTCGTCGAGAAATTGCAGACGGGTGCGGATTTCCTCCAGGATTTTGTCGGCGATCTTAGTTTGCGCTTCGGTGAGCTTGAGTTCCGCGAAAAACTTACGGGCGTCTTTCACCGTGAGTTTGCAGAGATCGGTGATGGACTGGCCGGTGACCCGCACGGCGCGAGCTTCGGCGCGCAGGCGAGTGCCGCTACATTCCGAGCAAGTGGCGTAGCCGCGATAGCGGCTGAGGAATACGCGGACGTGCAGCTTGTATTTCTTGCGTTCCAGCCAGGCAAAGAAACCTTTTACTCCTTCAAATTTATTTTCGGAATCGCCTTCGAGGATCAAGCGGCGCTGCTCGGCGGTGAGTTGGCGCCAAGGCACGTTCGTGGGAACGCCGCGGCTCCGGGCCCATTTCTTGGCTTCCTGGAGAAGGACGCGATAGCGCGGCTTGGTCCAGGGCTCGATGGCCCCGTCGTCGAGGGATTTACTGGGATCGGGCACGACAAGATTCAAATCGAAATCGATGGTGTTGCCAAAGCCCTGGCAGCGCGGGCAGGCGCCATAGGGATTATTGAACGAGAAGAGCCGCGGTTCGGGTTCCTGGTAGAGTGTGCCGTCTTTTTTACATTCGAATCGCTCGTTGAAGGTGAGGCGTTCGACGGCATTCCCAGAATCGGCCACAAACTCGAGGATGGCTTCGCCGCCTTCGCGATAACAGATTTCGATCGAATCGACGAGGCGCGAACGTGATTCGGCATTGACCGCGAGTCGATCGACGAGGGCATGGACGGGCTTGGCGAAATTGACATCCAGCAGCGTTTCCGGCGAAGAAAATTCGTGGATCCGGCCATCCTGGTAGAGGCGGTTGAACCCGCGCTTCTGAAGTTCAAGCAGCAGGGTACGCAGCGCTTCCTGCGGCGGAGGAACGGCTTTCTTTCGCGAATTTTTCTTGCCGTTGTTGGCTGGCTCCGCGGAAGGCATCCGCAGTTGATAGAGAACGTAGAAGCGGCGGCCAGGCTTGAGGGCGAGGACGCGATTGGCAATTTCGTCCGGGGTGTCGCGGCGAACTTCACTGCCGCATTTAATGCAAAACGTCTGCCCGCATCGGGCGAACAGCAGGCGGAGGTAGTCATAAATTTCCGTGGACGTGGCAACGGTGGAGCGCGGGTTGCGCGTGGAATTTTTCTGCCGAATCGCAACCGCGGGGGCGATGCCGGAGATTTCGTCGACTTCGGGCTTTTCCATGCGTTCAAGGAACTGGCGGGCGTAGGCGGAAAGGGATTCGACATAGCGGCGCTGGCCCTCCGCATAAACGGTGTCAAAGGCCAGGGAGGATTTACCGGACCCGCTCACGCCGGTGACGACAGTGAGGGCGTTGTGTGGGATGTCGACAGTCACGTTCTTGAGGTTGTGGACGCGAGCGCCGCGCACGCGCAAAACTTCCTGCTGCTCGAGGACGGGAGGGATGATTTTGTTCGTTGCCAAAGGGAAGCTCAGACAGCGCGCTTTCCGCACGGTGCCTAAACTTCAAAGTATACGACTGCGGTCCGATGCGGGCAAATCGAGTCGGACCGGATGCACGGCGGCTATTCCTGCTGGAGCTTTATGGAGCCGATGCCGCCCTGGACGGTAAGGTGAATCGTCGTCGGTGATTTGCCGTAGGCGTCGTTGACGTACTGGTCGTTTTCCTTATGGAGACCATGCGTGTCGATTGAGCCGAGGCCGCCGTGGACCGTGGCTACGACACCGACATTTTTGGGCAAGCGAACAGTGGCTTCGCCGACGCCGCCTTGAATTTCGGCTTCGAGGTCCTTGGCGCGCTCGCCGGAGAGGTCGACATCGGCTTCGCCGGCGCCGATGTTGAGTTCCAGGCGCGTGAGGTTCACCTTGGCGAAGCGAAACTCACCGCGGCCCGCCCCGAGATCAACTTCGAGATCCAGCGGGATCGAGTCGTTGACCTTCACATTCCAGGTGTTGTCGGATTTGGTCATGAACTGCGCCCCGGATTCCTGGGTGACGTCCAGCTTGCCGACGCCATCGCTGACGGTATACTCCACAGCCGGCGCGAGCCACGAACTACCATAGGAAAAATCAGCGTCCAGTAGCTGATCCGCGCCTCCATCCATGTGCAAATCTCCGGCAGGCATTTTCACGGACATGCGAACGGCTTTCGCTCCCAGGGTCTCAATCGTTTTGCGGGAGTGCTTCATCGGGCCGGAGGGGCCCACACTCGTGCGGGAAAACGAGCCGTGGTTGTGCAAGGTCAATGCAAATACGATCAGGAGAAAAAGGATCGTGCCGATCGTGGTGCCGAGCGGAAACGGGGCGAGATCTTCGGGGTTTCCCGGGCGGCGCGAGCGGTCCCAGATCATTCCAGCCCCGATCAGGATGAGGATGAGGGGCCAATAATGCCGGAGAACCGGCCAGGGATCGACGTTGGGGTTCGACCGCGCCATCAAGACCATCACACCGAAGGCAATAAGGAGCAGCGGAAAAACGACGGACGTGCTCCGGACACCGCGGTTCTGAGCCATGCCGACCTCTCTGCCCATGCGGGCTTCCACGCACTTGGTACGCAAAAATGCGGCGGAATGTTCCAAGCGAGACTCCGCCGGAGTTGAAGGCATCGTAGTTCTTGCGCCGACCAAGGTCAATCCAAGGGAGAAGAAACCTGCGCCGAAAACTTCGTTATCGCATTCGGAGTGGCAATCGCAGTTCGGCGCACAAGCAGAAGTGTCTGTGCCACAGGTATGCTAGAGTGCGCAGAATAGCGGAGGGACCGCGCAATGGGGAAGATTGAACGGGTGATCTGGATTGTGCTGGACAGCGTAGGAATCGGCGCGCTGCCCGACGCGGCCGATTACGGCGATACCGGACGCAGCACTCTAGGCCATATCGCGGAGTATCGGCCGTTGCAGATTCCAACGCTGGTGGACCTTGGACTTGGCAACATTGCACCCCTGAAACACCTTGCGCCGGCAGCGAGCCCGAAGGCTTCCTACGGAAAAGGCGAAACGCATTCACCGGGAAAAGATACGACGACGGGCCATTGGGAAATGGCCGGCGTGTGGCTGGACCAAGCGTTTCCCGTTTACCCCAGCGGATTTCCCCCGGAGATTATCGAAGCGTTTGAGAAACGCATTGGCCGCAAAACGCTGGGGAACAAGCCGGCCTCGGGAACCGAAATAATTAAAGAATTGGGCGAAGAGCATGTGCGGACGGGCAAGCCGATTGTGTATACGTCGGGAGACAGCGTCTTTCAGATCGCGGCGCACGAAAGCGTGATTCCGATCGCGGAACTTTACCGCGAGTGCGAAATCGCACGAAAATTGCTGGATGGAAAGCACCGTGTGGGGCGCGTGATTGCGCGTCCATTTGAAGGCGAGCCCGGGAATTTCAAGCGCACCACGCGGCGGCACGATTACGCCGTTGATCCGCCCAAACCGATGCTGCTGGACGTGTTGATGGAGAAGAAGGTGCCGGTTTTGGGCATCGGAAAGATTCACGATATTTACAACGGGCGCGGCGTGGATGATTACGTGACGACCAAATCGAATTCGGATGGAATGGAGAAATTGACGGCTGCGTTGCGTGAGCGTCCGAACGGGCTGATTTTCTGCAACCTGGTGGATTTCGACATGCTCTATGGCCACCGGAAGGATCTGGAGGGATTTGCACAATCGCTGGAAGAATTCGACGCGCAGCTTGCGCCGTATCTAGGATTGCTGGGCGAGCGCGATCTGCTGATGATCACAGCGGATCACGGCTGCGATCCCGATCCCCGGTGGGAGACAACGGATCATTCACGCGAGTATGTGCCGATTCTCGCCTACACGCCGGGAAAGAAAGTTGGAGCGAATTTGGGAGTGCGAGCGACATTAGCAGATATGGGACAGACGATCGCGGAAAATTTCGGAGGAAGCATTCCGCATGGCGAGAGTTTTTTGACTGCGTTGAACTAGAAAGAAGGAGTCAACGCAGAGGCCACGAAGGGCCACAGAGAACGCCGAGAAGAGAAAAAGCCAAGAAGTGCGGCGCCGCGGGAAGAGCGGCCGACCTCAGAAAGCGGGCCCGACTTCAGCGGCCGGAGGCGGCGGTGGAAGCGGCGCTGGGGGCGTAGTAGCCGTTGCGCGTGCGGGCGATCAGCTTGCCGCGTCCGCGCGGGGGAATTACGTCCACGTGGACGGAGCGGAAGGTGCCGTCTTTGGCGGTGTTCGAAGGGTAGTAGGCCAGCGTGTACTGATGGCGGATGTCGCCCGCGACTTGTTCGCAGATAGCGTGAACGTCGTCCACATTTTCCGGGAAAAAGGCCAGGCCGCCGGATGCCTGCGCGATTTCCGTAAGCGCTTTCTTGGCGTTCTTGGCGCTGCGTTTATTTTCCTGGCTCAAAAGGCCGATGGTGTAAATTACTGTATCGGTCTTTTGAATCTCACGGATAGTTTTTTCCAGAGAGTTGCGGCTGGTGTTGTCCTCGCCGTCGGTGACGATCAACAAAACCTTTTTTTCCTTCGAGCCTTTTTTGAGATGGTCGAGCGAACCGATGATGGCGTCATAGAGCGCCGTGCTGCCGCGGGAATCGATGCGCTCGAGGGCCTCTTTTAGCTCGGGAATAGAATTGGTGAAATCCTTGTCGAGATCCAGATAGAAATCGTCATTGAAGTTGACAACGAAGGCTTCGTCCTGGGGATTGCTGGCCTGAACGAGGGTGAGCGCGGCTTCATTCACGCGCGGCCGCTTGTCGCGCATGCTGCCGCTGTTATCGATCACCAGGCCCATGCTGACGGGAATGTCCTCGCGCTTGAAGATGGAGAGTTTCTGTTCAACCTTGTCTTCGTACACGCGAAAATTGTCAGCCGTAAGGCCTTCGACGAATTTACCGCGATCGTCGAGGACGGTGGTATGCAGCACCACGAGGTTGACGTCGACCTTGATCTTGCCGCCAGACTGCGAGACTCCGCCTTCCTGGCCCGGAGGCGGAGGAGGCGGCGGGGTTTGCACCGGAATCTGGGCAAACGTGGATGAGGCAACAAGCAAGAAGAACATTAAGCCGGGAAGAACAAGGGAGAATTTTGCTAACGGCAACGATCGGCTAGTGCGCTGGCGCGTAATATCCGGTCTTGGCGTAGACGTTGAGGGGAGGAAGTCCTTTGGGCGGGCGCAATTTGACTTTGATCTTCCGCCACCGGGCGTCGTGGATGTGATTGCTTGGTTTGTATCCCAGGACATATTGATTTCGCAGCTCCATGCCAATCTTCGTGGCAATATCCGGCAAATCACTTAGATGCTCGACCGCGAAAACGCGGCCACCCGTGAGTTCCGTGATCTCGGAGAGCAGCGTCGGTCCGTTCAGCTCCTCCGGGGTGCGATTGCGATAACCAAGCGGGTCGAAAATGCCGATGGCATAGAGCTGGGTGTCCGCCTCTTTGACCAGCCGCTTGATGTCGTTCTCGTTGTACCTACTATGATTATCCCCTCCATCGGAAAGAATCAGCAAGGCACGCTTGGCGTTACGTGCACCCCTCATTTGACTGAGGCCAAGATAGATGGCGTCGAGCAGGGCGGTGCGGCCATGCGGCGCAGTAACCATCATGCGGGATTGCAGGTCTTCGACGCTGTTGGTGAAAGTACTGGTCAGCTCCGCGCGCTCGTTAAAGGTGACCAGGAAAAATTCATCCTGGGGGTTGGCGGTCTTGAAGAACTCCAGAGCGGCTTCGCGGGACTTGTCGATTTTGTTGGACATGCTGCCGCTGAAATCGAAGATAACGCCAATGGAAATGGGTACGTCTTCGGAGGAAAAGGTAACCACCTCCTGCTCGACGTTGTCTTCAAAGACGCGAAAGTTGTCCGCGTCCAGTCCGGTGACGAGTCGATTGAAAGGATCGGTGACGGTTACGTTCACCAGGGCGAGATCCACATCGGCGCGGATGACCTTGCCGGGACGCAGCGGAACCGAAGGCGTGTCGTGAGAGACTTCCGTCAGCTTGGCAGGAGGCGGAACAGGAGTGTCACGGTTCGCAGGGTTGGATTCCTGGGCGCGGAGCAGGCCCGAATGTCCGAGAAGCAGCAGGAAAGCGCAGAGTCCAAGGGCTTGGACATTGGACGGTACGCGAAACTTGCCCCTATCGCGTTTCACGGCTTCTCCATCCTCCCGTTGCGCCGGGAGGGCCGCGCGGATGCTTCATCATAGCACTGCGTTCCCGGAAGGCAAGCGAAGATCACATTCGGGAGGAAAAGATTGTGCTAGCATCGGCAGCGAAGTGTGTTTGGCGAGGAAACGGCCATGAGTAGCGACGAGCTCCGGGTAGTGGTGGTGATCCCTTCGCGGTATGCGTCCACGCGTTTGCCAGGCAAACCGCTGGTTTCGCTGGCGGGCAAGCCGATGGTGCAACGGGTCTATGAGCGGGCAAAGCAAGCACAGACGGTTCACCGCGTGATCGTGGCCACCGACGACCAGCGGATTATGGACGCGGTTGCCGGATTTGGCGGAGAAGCACGGATGACGCGCGCGGACCACCGCACCGGCACCGAGCGGATCGCGGAGGTTGCGGCCCACGAGGAGGGAGACGTCTTCGTAAACGTGCAGGGTGATGAACCGCTGATCGACCCTTCTTCGATCGATGCCGCGGTGGGCGCACTTGTGGAAGAGCCGGCCGCGCAGATCGCCACCGTGGCAACTCCGGTGCGCCACGCGGCGGACATCATGGACCCGAATGTAGTGAAAACGGTGCTCGATTTCGAGGACAACGCGCTTTACTTCTCGCGCGCGCCGATTCCGTGGGTCAGGGACACACAGCAGAAGGTCCATGTGAAGTATTGGAAGCATTTGGGATTGTACGCGTTCCAGCGGGACGCGCTGCTGGAGTATCCGACGCTACCGCAGGGCGAATTGGAAAAGATCGAGCAACTTGAACAGTTGCGCTGGCTGGAAAACGGATGGAAGATTCGCGTGGCGGAAGTGGCGAATGATGCCGTGAGCGTGGACGTGCCAGAGGACGTTCAGCGGGTGGAGAAATTATTGAAGGAAACAACGTCCGGGTAAGGCGCGCCGCGAATGACTCAGAACACAAAACACACCTGGCAACGAGGAAATAGCCCGGAACGGCCGTGCTACTGGGTTTGCTGAATTTGGACACCCGAGGTGGTGCGGTTGCCGTCGTAGCAGATGACCAAAATATTTGAGCTATCGGCGATGTAGGCCTTAAAGTTGACCGTGAACGGTGAGGAGCCACCAACGGCGATTTTGTAGGTATTGTCCTGGGTGCCGTCGCCATTCATCGTGAGCGTGCCGGAGATGGCGGCATTCAGCGTCACGCCGCTGGTGCTGATGACGGTGAGGCCGAGTTCGGCAAAATCCGCCTGGCCCCTGAGATTGTTGTTTCCAGAGCCGCTCTGCACGGCCTGGCCGACGAAGGTCTCATCAAAGGGCGAAGGATTCACCAACTGAAGCCCGTTCCAATCGAAAATGAAATTTCCCGCCACATTGGATGTGGTGAAGGGTCCGCTCGCCTGGGCGAGCATGGCGCCATCGGCGATCACTTTGAGGCTCGCGTCTTGAATCACGGCCCGGGTCGGGGAATAGAAATAAAAAACGTAGGAAATGTCGCCGAGCGAAGAGCTGTGAAAACTGAAGGTGCCGCGGCCGCTGCCCGCGTTGGCGGTATCTATCGCATAGACCGCGTTTGAGCTGCCGGAATTTGCGGAGACGTGGGTGTTATTGCCATCCTCATTCTGATCGAACACCAGCGTATTGACGCCGCCGGAGCCATCGGCCGTCATGCGACCCAGCCGAGCGATCGGGCCAAAATTTCCGCCGGCCACGGCGCCGCCGGTGAGGAACACGAAGCTGCCTTTCAGATCCGAATTCTGCACGGGAATGGCGCCGGACTGAGCAAAGGCTTCCCCTTCGGAGCCTCCGGTCGCGTCTTCTTCGAGAAATTTAATGCGCGTGTTGTCGACGATGAAAAAGGCGTAAGTCTTCCCATTTAGAACCATGGTGCCGCGGCCAAAATTGGTGCCGTTGCCGTTGGTGTCGAGCAAATAAGAACTCGGTGAAACGCCGATGGCACCGGAGGGATTGAAGGAACCATCGTTGATATCGAGCGTTCCGCTGGTGACGTTGCCATTGCCGTCCGCGGCAAATTCACCCACGGTCGACACGACGGAAGGCGGACTGCCGGCAAAGGAAATCCCAGAAAAGTCGAAGACGTATTTTCCGAGCATGGCGTTGTTGGAAAATTTGGCGGGAGTCTGCAATTCGAAATTGCCGCTAGCGGAGGCGACGCCGTCAGTCTGGATCAGCAAGCCTTCCGTGTTGGATTTCAACGACAAGCTGATTTGCAGCGTGCCACCGCCCGTCACATTGAATGTGGCGACGCCTCGTCCATTGGATTGAATTTGATAGGCACCATCGGAAAAGGTGACTGTCGAGGCTGGCTGGCCGGAACTCAAGTCGAGAACATCCTCCAAGCCGGAGGTGATGTGCCCGTTGCCGTCGGCGGAGAAACTCCCGATGCGGCCAACGAACCCCCCCGTCGATCCGTTTCTTCCGCTCATGGAGAAAGCGTACTGGCCGCTGAGGCTGGCGTTGGAAAAATTTCCGGATGGAGGAGGGGGTGTAACGCTTGAACCACTGCCGCTACACGCGGCCAGAAAGCAGGCAAGAACCGCCGCAATCGGCAGCGCCATCCGCTTCATACGACACCATGGGAAAAAACCGGGAACTTTTCATTGCGCGGCGCAACATACGGGATCAACGATCCGCGCGCGGTACGAATGGCAAGGGCCTGGGTGCCTCTTTCGACGATGCGCGCAACGAAGATTTCGAAATTCGGACGGGCCAGGGTCTCTCCAACGATGCGCACCGTGTCGCCGGCTTGAATCGAGAAATGATTGGCAGCCAGGAATCGGGGATCGCCTAGATGGACCTCGAGCAAACCGGCATGCGTCCGCAACGTGATCCGTGCGCCAAAGGGAGCAGACACGGAATTGGCTGTGAAATCCACGACCGTGCCGACAACGTTGGCCTCGCGGCGCGCGTCGTACTGCGACAAATCCGCTGCCGGCGCCGAAGGTGCTTTCTGCGCGCACGCCACGCCGCTTGCCGCAACGGATGCCGTCATCAGCATCACCATCATCCAGCTTCGCATGCTTCCCTCTTGAGACCCGGAAGTGAACGTCCTCAAAAGAAACGATATCGCATTTTGTTCAAGTTACGAACTCCTTGTTCGGCAAAAGATTTGATGCGACAAATTTTTTCGATTTTTGGCAGCGAAGAGTTCTCATTGACACGCCGGCAGGTTCCGAACATAATTATATGTACGTCAATCCTGCGGAGGTTCGACAAGCTCAAATCCGTTGAAAACGGAAGCGAGCGACCCGGATGGCGCCAAAATATATTTTTGTAACCGGCGGTGTTGTTTCCTCACTTGGCAAAGGCGTAGCGGCATCTTCCATCGGTCGTCTCCTCGAAAGTCGCGGCTTCAAAATCACGCTCCAAAAATGTGATCCGTACCTGAATGTGGACCCAGGTACGATGAGTCCCTATCAGCACGGCGAAGTGTTCGTGACCGACGATGGGGCGGAGACCGACCTGGACCTGGGCCACTACGAACGCTTCACGCACGTGAAGCTGACGCGCGACAACAACTGGACCAGCGGCCGCATCTACGAAACGATTCTCTCGAAAGAGCGGCGCGGGGATTACCTGGGCAAAACCGTGCAGGTGATTCCCCACGTGACGGACGAAATCAAACGCTGCTTCAAACGCGTTGCTGATGGTGTCGACATTGTAATCGTGGAAATTGGCGGCACGGTGGGCGACATCGAGTCGCTGCCTTTCCTCGAGGCCATCCGCCAGATGCGCCTGGAGCTTGGCGCGGAAAATACGCTTTTCGTTCACGTAACGCTGGTGCCTTTTATCGCCGCCGCGGGCGAATTGAAAACCAAGCCGACGCAGCACAGCGTGAAAGAGATGCTGGGCATCGGTATTCAGCCGGACATTTTGCTTTGCCGCAGCGACCGGCACATCTCCGAAGATTTGAAGCGCAAGATCGCTCTTTTCTGCAACGTGGCGGATTCCTGCGTGATTTCGATGGAAGACGTGAAGACCATCTACGAAGTGCCGGTGGAGCTGAGCAAGGAAGGGCTGGACGGGCAGATTATCCGCCTGCTGCGGCTGGAAGAGCGGCCGGCAAACATGCAGCCGTGGCTGGAGATGCTGAACCGGCTGCACCATCCCAAGGGCGAAGTGCGCATCGGGATTGTCGGGAAATATGTGCAACTC
The DNA here is from genome assembly GCA_021324935.1 of Acidobacteriota bacterium. GTDB lineage: Bacteria > Acidobacteriota > Terriglobia > Acidiferrales > UBA7541 > Acidiferrum. The sequence goes on along the minus strand of JAJPIE010000037.1, from coordinate 148,957 downwards.
GAGGATGCCTACAAGAGTTTGCGCGAGGCGCTGCTGCACGGGGGGCTGGCACACCATCACAAGACGGTGATCGACTGGATCGAGTCGGAAGAGATCGACTCGCTGGAAACGGCGGAAAAATGCCTAAAGGGCTACGACGGGATTTTGGTGCCGGGCGGATTCGGGAAGCGCGGAATTCAGGGAATGATCCACACGATCCACTTTGCTCGCGATCATAAAATCCCCTTCTTTGGCATTTGCCTGGGGATGCAGTGCGCTACGATCGAATACGCGCGGGATGCCGCGCGGCTGGCGCAGGCGGACAGCACGGAGTTCGATCCGCAGACGCCGCACCGGGTGATTTACAAGTTGCGCGAACTGCTGGGCGTGGATGAGATGGGCGGAACGATGCGCCTGGGCGCGTGGCCGTGCAAGCTGGAGCCGGGCTCGTTTGCAAACAAAGCCTACGGGAAACTCGAAATCAGCGAGCGGCACCGGCACCGTTATGAGTTCAACCGCGAATACGAAAAGATTTTGACCGCGGCGGGGCTGCGGATTACGGGCCGCACGCCGGATGATAATTACGTGGAGATCGTCGAGGCGCAGAATCATCCGTGGTTCCTGGGCTGCCAATTCCATCCGGAGTTCAAGTCCAAGCCGCTGGAGCCGCATCCGCTGTTTGCGGCGTTCATTGGCGCTGCGGTGGAGCACAAAGTGCAAAAATCGCGGCCGACCAGCGGCGCAGGCGCGGCGGAGGCACATCCGCCGGCGGCGCCGCTGCGGGCCACGCCGCACGCCGCGGCGTAGGAACCTGCCGATCGCCGATGTAATACAAACGTATTACAATGTAATGCATGAAGACCAAGATCTACAGCTTGCGGATGTCTCAGGAAGTGCGCAGAGACCTGGAGCGGGTGGCCCGGAGCCGGAAGGTAAAGGTGTCGCAAGTCATCCATACGGCGCTGCGAGAATGGCTGGCGCAAAATCAGAAAGACATATCCAACGATAAAGAGCAAAGAAGGCTGCACGCAATTGCGGCCCGCCTGATCGGCACAATCCATTCCGGGAAGCGGGACAACTCCACTCGAGTGCGAGAGATAGTGCAAGCTCATCTCGCTGAAAAGCATGGCCGCTAGAATACTGGTGGACACAGGAGCGATTCTGGCGCTCCTGGACGATTCGGATGACTGGCACGTTCCTTGCACCGCCGTTCTCCCAAGTCTCCCGCTCCCCCTGCTAACTTCGGAAGCTGTTCTCTCGGAACTTTTCCATCTTATGGATCGGGAAAGATTGGAAAAGGACCGTGCCTGGGACTTTTTCCGAAAAGGCGTTATTGCAATAGCTATCATCGAGAATTCAGAACTTAATGGTTTGGAGAAATTGATGCGGCAATACAAGGACAGGCCCATGGACTTCGCGGACGCGACACTTATACATTTGGCAAACCGCGAATCCATTTCAGTCATTTTCACGGTCGACCAAAATGACTTTGCCGCCTATCGAATTGGCCCCAGGGCGCGGTTTCAACTGCTTCCCGCCGAGAAGCCCTGAAACTATTGTGATATCTTCGGTTTATTCATGACAAAGACGCGAGAGATTCAGCTGGGGAGTTTGCGGTTGGGCGGAGGGAATCCGCTCTTTTTGATCGCGGGGCCGTGTGTGATCGAGTCTGAGGCGCACGCGCGGTCGCTGGCGGAGCGCGTGGCGGAGATCGCGGCAGATGCCGGTATGCCTTACATTTTCAAGGCATCTTACGACAAGGCGAACCGGTCGTCGACGAAGGCGTATCGCGGGCCAGGGCTGACGGAAGGGCTTCGGATTCTGCGGAGGATCAAGTCGGATCTGCACGCGCCGATACTCACGGACATTCACGAGGCCTCGCAAGCGTCGCCGGCGGCGGAGGTCGCGGACATTCTGCAAATTCCGGCGTTTCTTTCGCGGCAGACGGATTTGCTGACGGCGGCGGCAAAGACGGGTCGGATCGTGAATGTGAAGAAGGCGCAATTTCTTTCGCCGTGGGACATGAGCAACGTGGCGGAAAAGATCGCGGCCGCCGGGAACCAGAACATCATTTTGACCGAGCGCGGGACGAGCTTCGGCTACAACAACCTGGTTGTGGACATGCGCAGTTTCCCGGTGATGGCCAAGCTCGGTTATCCCGTGGTGTATGACGTGACCCATTCGGTGCAACTCCCCGGCGGGCAAGGTCACGCGAGCGGCGGGCAGCCGGAGTTCATCGAACCGCTGGCGCGCGCGGGTGTGGCCGCGGGCGTGGATGGAATTTTTCTGGAGACGCACGACAATCCCGCAGCGGCGCTTTCCGATGGGCCGAATGCCCTGCCGCTGGCCCAGCTCCCGCAATTGCTTGCGCGCTTGAAGGACCTTTCCGCGCTGATGCGCCGATGGAGCAACGCATGAGCCTGGAATCGGCGCGGCGCGTGCTTCGGATCGAAGCGCAGGCGATTCAGGAGGTGCTGGCACGTCTGGATGCGTCGTTTGAACGAGCCGTGGATTTGCTGTTTGCGTGCAAGGGCCGCGTGGTGGTGACGGGGATGGGCAAGTCCGGGCTGGTGGGGCGAAAAGTATCCGCCACATTGTCGAGTACTGGCACGCCTTCATTTTTTCTGCATCCCGCGGAGGCGTTGCACGGCGATCTGGGAATGCTGGCGCGGGGAGACGCGCTTCTGGCGATCACGTATGGGGGAGAGACGCAAGAGATTGTGAACTTACTCGAGGCACTGAAGCGACTGGAAATTCCAATTGTGACGCTGACGGGGAATTTGAAATCGACACTGGCAGAGGCGAGCGAGGTGGTGCTCAACGTCAGCGTGAAGGAAGAGGCGTGTTCGCTGAACCTGGCGCCGACGGCGAGCACAGCAGTTGCCATGGCCGTGGGCGATGCGCTGGCCATCTCGTTGCTGGAACGCCGCGGCTTTCAGCCGGATGATTTTGCGGCCCTGCATCCGGCCGGGAGGCTGGGAAAAAAATTATTGCGCGTCGAGCATCTGATGCACGCGGGAGATGCGCTGCCGCGGGTGTCGCCGGAAACGCCGATGCCGGCTACGTTTCATGAAATGTCCGCGAAGAAATTGGGCATGACCACCGTGACGGCGAAAGATGGAACCCTGGCAGGAATTTTGACGGATGGGGATTTGCGACGACTGATGGAGAAGCATGCTGGTGCGGCGCTTTCGATGAGGGCTGGCGATTGCATGATGAAAAACCCGCAGACGCTGGGGCCGCACGTGCTCGCCAGCGAGGCGCTGAATTTGATGGAGAAGAAGAAGATTACGTCGGTGGTGGTAGTGGATGAGGCCCGGAAGGTTTTGGGCGTGGTTCATTTGCATGATTTGTGGACGCTAGAGCTAATTTGATGGGAGCGTGGCACAGGCTTGGCCTGTGCCACTCATGATGGAGCAAGAATCGCAGGCGGAAGCCTGTGCCCGATGCCGGATGGGCGGACCCCGGCCCTGTGACGTTTAGGCAGCGCATTCCGAGGGGCTAAACAGTTCGCGGAAGAAATCGTGGATTAGCTGGCTGGACCGGAAGTCCGCCAAGGCGTGGTATTCGACGCCGGGGAGTTTGGGGCCGTTTTCGTGCGCGAAGCCGTGTTTGGCGCCACCATAGATGGCCATTTGCCAGTCGGCGCCAGACTCGTTCATTTCGTCAATGAATGCGGAAACCTGGGTCATGGGAACGTGGGGATCGAGGGCGCCGCAACAGGCGAGAATTTTTGCTTTGATTTGATCCCGTGGAGCCGGTTTTGAGGTCGAGAGCGTTCCGTGAACGCTGACGACACCGGCAAGATTGGCGCCGCCGCGAGCTAGTTCGAGAACGGTGAAACCCCCGAAACAGTAGCCGATGGCGGCGATGCGTCCATCAACGCAGGGATGAGAGCGAAGTACGTCGAGGCCAGCAGAAACGCGCCGACAGAGATTGGGTGGGTCGTGGCGAAGTTCATTCAGGACACTCAGCACCCTGTCGCGGTCGCCTGCAACGCCGTCGCCGTACATATCGCAGGCAAAAGCGACATAGCCCCACTCCGCAAGGCGCTTCGCGCGGTTTTTGGCGTGGTCATCCAAACCGGTGCCGGCGTGAACCACCAGAATTCCAGGTCGCGTGGTCTCCGTGCCTTCCTCCCAAGCGAACATCCCGGTCAAATCCACAGCACCGTCGTGGTATTTCGCGTACTCGGTTTTCATGCAGGGGCTCTCCTTCCGGTCATCTTTGTCGTAACGCCTGACAGCGAGCTTCAGCGGGGATTTCGCGTGAAGTTCCTTCTTTTATTTTACCATAGAATTAACGATAAGTCAAATATCTGCATATAAGGCTGGCTGGATCGTCGCGCATCCGAGATCCGTGAAGACGCTTCATTCCTGATAAAATGCGGAATTCGTCTTTCAGGAGGCTCTCTTGCGGCGCAGCCCAAAGCTTTCTCCAGCACTGAAAAAACGCGCCGCCCGCATCCAGGTAATCCTAATGGATGTGGACGGAACGATGACCGACGGCGGCGTGACCCTGCAGTCACAACCTGACGGAACGGCATTGGAAATCAAGACCTTCGATGCCCACGACGGGCAAGGGCTTACGTTGGCCAGGACCGCGGGCCTGCGCACCGGCTGCATCACAGGCCGCGAGAGTGCGGCGCTGCTTCGCCGCGCGCATGAGATGAAAATGGAATTCATCTATATGAAAATTGCGCTAAAGATGCCGGCGTACGAGGAGATTCTGGCCAAGGCGGGAGTGAGCGACGCGGAGGTGGCATTCATCGGGGACGATCTGCCGGATATTCCGCTGATGAAGCGTGCAGGGCTGGCGGTGGCGGTCGGAGATGCAGCGGCCGACGTGAAAAGGATTGCGCACTATACGACGAAGGCGCACGCGGGAAGGGGCGCGGTGCGAGAAGCGATTGAGCTAATCTTGAAATCCAAGGGCATCTGGGAAGAATTAATCGACAAAGCGAGGGCCTGAGAAAAGAGCTGGTAGTTTATTGCTCGCAGAATAAACGAAGGAACTCAGGAAAAGAATGAACTGACAAAATCCGGCTTGAACTCATCGTGGCGCTTGACTTAGCGGCGCAGGGGTTGGAGACTCTGGCCAGCGCCGTAGTCGGCTCCGTCTTCGTAATGCCCCGGCGCGCGCTCGGCGGGGGAATCACAATGAGAACAAATTATGCGGCGGTGGTGGTATCCGCGATTGCATACTGGTTGCTGGGGGCCGTGTGGTTCGGAAAGCTGTTCAGCAAGCCATGGATGGCGCTGGAAAATATGTCGATGGAACAGGCCAAATCCATGAATCCGGCACTGCCCTATCTGATTAGCTTTGCTTTGAACTTGTTGATTGCCTATTCGCTGGCGCAGATCTGCATCTGGAGAAACGCCAACACGATCGGGCGCGGCGCTTCGGTGGGAGTATTGCTTTGGACCGGATTCGTTGGCCCGATCACGCTTACCACTTACATGTACGAGATGCGGCCGCGAACGCTTTACGCGATCAATGAATTCTACCCGCTGGCGGGGATGGTGCTGATGGGCGCGATAATCGGGGCGTGGGCGAAGAGAACGGCATAGTCGAGCCGCGCAGACGCTCCGCCGGAAATCGCCCTGGGCTGAAGCCCAGCGCCTACACCGCTCTAACGGAATCAGAGGCTCTCAGGAGATAATAGGGGCCTCAAAAGGAGCGAGGTGCCCCAGCGTGATGCATGCATGGCATGATGTTTCCCCCGGCAAAGATTTGCCCCGCGATTTCCAGGCGGTAATCGAAATTCCCCTTGGTTCCAACGTGAAGTACGAGCTCGACAAGGCAACCGGCCTTTTGAAGGTGGACCGCATCATTCATTCGGCGGTGTTTTACCCCGCGAACTACGGGTTCATTCCACAGACCTATGCGGAAGACAACGATCCACTGGATGTGCTGGTCTTGTGCCAGGAACCGGTGCAGCCGCTGGCGCTGATTCAGGCGCGGGCCATTGGCGTGATGACGATGATCGATTCCGGCGCCAGCGACGACAAAATCATCGCAGTGGCCACGAAGGATCCGGAGTTCAGCAGCTATTTGGAGGCGCGCGACCTGCCGCCCCACCGGCTGCTGGTGCTGAAGCGCTTCTTTCAGGACTACAAGCAACTGGAAGGCAAGCAGGTGCAGGTGGAAGACATTCGTCCGGCCTACGCGGCGTTGACCATCATTGAGAAATCGTTGGCGCGATACAACGCGTTGCGCGATGAGCTGCGCGCCGCGCATTAGTCATTCCTTCGGAGACTGGAGCTGGTATGAAACCGCTTCTGAAATGGAGCTTGCTGGGAGTTGGAGTGGTGGTAGTTGGCGTGGGCGCAGGGCTCAGTTACATGGCAGGCAGCCCGAAAGACGCGGTGGAAATGGTGCGTTACGCATTGCCCTACATGCATCTTGGAGATTTGAAGGTAGGCAGTGCTGCGCCGGACTCGACACTTGTGGCTCTGGATGGAGAAACGCGGTTTCACGTGCGAGACCGCATCGGCGGCAAACCGCTGGTGCTGGTCTTCGGGAGCTTCACTTGACCCCCTTTCCGCCGCCAGGTTGGCGACATCATTCAACTATATGAGGATTACAAGGACCGCGCGGATTTTTTGACCATTTACGTACGCGAGGCGCATCCCACCGACGAATGGCAGATGAAATCGAACGAGAAGGACCGGGACAACGTGTGTTACGCGCAGCCGAAGACGCTGGCGCAGCGCGTGGCGATTGCCAATGATTTCACGAAGCGGTTCAAGTATCCATTGCCGTTCGGGATCGATCCGATGAACAACGCGGCGAATGACGCGTACGCAGCGTGGCCGGAGCGGCTCTACATCATCGATGCCGACGGCCGCGTGGCGTATAAAGGCGGGAACGGGCCATTTAACTACAATCCTAAGGAAGTGCGAGAGTGGCTAGCGGCGCGTTACGGCGAAGTGAAGCACCCCGATACGGCAACCGCTGTCGACAAAAAGAGCTGACAAAGGATGCCCAGGTAATGAAACGGCGATTCGACGGAAGGAAAGCGACGCCGGCAATCAGGGGTGTGCGAAAAGTGGGATTGGCGCGCGCTCTCTCCAAGCTGGGGTATTGCTCGCGCAAACAAGCAGCCACGCTGATTCGCCAAGGAAACGTGCGGCTGAACGGCACCGCCCCGCGAAATCCGGAAACGCCGGTCCGGATGGGCGTGGACCGCATTGAAGTGCTCGGACGGGCGATTCACGCGGCGGAAAGGATTTATTTGATGATGAACAAGGCGAGGGGACTGGTGACTTCGGCAGCGGATGAAAAGGGGCGCGAGACCGTCTATTCCCTGCTGCCCCGTGAGTTGAACTGGCTGGCGCCCGTTGGGCGACTGGACAAGGCCAGCGAAGGGCTGCTGCTCTTCACGAACGATTCGGAGTGGAGCGCGCAGGTGACCGATCCGGATCAGCATCTAGACAAAACGTATCACGTGCAAATTGGCGCGATCGCCACGCCAGAGCTGCTGGACAAATTGGAGCGCGGCGTGGAAACGGAGCGTGGTGAAATTTTGCGGTGCAAGCGCGCAAAGGTTTTGCGGACGGGAGGGAAGAACTCCTGGATCGAGATCGTATTGGATGAAGGCAAAAACCGTCAGATCCGGCGTATGCTGAATGCGCGCGGCGTGGAAGTGCTGCGGCTGATCCGCGTGGCCATCGGGCCGCTGCAACTGGGCGATTTGCCAAAAGGCCAACATCGGCGATTGACGGCGGCGGAGCTGGCTTCCCTGCAGCAGGAGCTGCGCCCGGCGCGTCCGGCGGCTCCGGCGCTGATACACTAGGGCGATGAAGAATCCTGACCTGCTGCAGTGGGCACAACGCCTGCAAGCGATCGCACAGAACGGGCTGACGTACGTGCGCGATCCCTTCGACGTGGAGCGCTTCAACCAGGTGCGCCAGATCGCGGCGGAGATGCTGGCATCGGGCTCGGCGTCAGCGCCAACAGAGGAGATGGTGGACCTCTTCCGGCGAAATTTCGGATATGCGACGCCGAAGGTGGACGTGCGCGCCGCGGTTTTCCGGGATGCTCGTGTGCTGCTGGTGAAGGAACGCTCCGACAATGGCTGGACTTTGCCCGGCGGTTGGGCGGACGTGGGTGACGCGCCAAGCGTGGCGGCGGCACGCGAGGTGCGGGAAGAGTCCGGCTACGAGGTGAAGGTGACAAAGCTCGCGGCGGTGTTTGACCGGGAAATACACGACCACCCGCCCTACCCGTTTCACTCCTACAAACTGTTTTTTCTGTGTGAACTCACCGGCGGAGCGCCGAAACCAAGTATGGAAACCCTGGCGGTGGACTTCTTCGCCGAGGATGACATCCCTCCGATGTCGTTACCCCGGGTGACCCCGGCACAATTGAAACATATGTTTGGCCACTACCGGCACCCGGAATGGCCGACTACGTTCGACTAGCACGGTCCCCAGGAGTCCCGGACCGGCAACGAAGTGATTCACAAAAACGACCTTTTCTGGGCTACAATCTATGCGGTTAGCGGGTGGACAAGGCAGACTTTTCCGGGCATTCCGGAAGGATGCGTTTGCAGCACTCGCGACCAATGGCAAAGCGCTTTGCATGGGCGGAATACTCCTCGCCGCAAGGGCGATGTTGCCAATAGCGGATCGAGATGGACGAGTTGGGGTGCTACATGGCTGCTGCTCCTGATGTGGTTCATTCACACGCGCTGCCAGAAGGACAATCCGGCGAGCTGCTGAATTTCTCGCGCGAGAGCGTGCAGTGGGAATGGATGAGCATGTCCGCACGGCGGCTGAATCCGGGCGAGACGTATTCCGCCCGGACGCAAGCGGAAGAAGCCGCGTTCGTCCTGCTAGGCGGGCGGTGTACCGCAGACTGGGGCGATGGCGCGCACTCAATCGGGCAGCGGAAGAATGTTTTTGACGGCTTGCCGTACTCCGTGTATCTCCCGGCGGGACATTCGATCACATTCAAGGCGGAGACGGTTTGCGAAATTGCCGAGTGCCGAGTGCCCTCCGAGGCCAAGTTGCAACCTAAGTTGATCACGCCAAAAGAGGTATTTCCCAGCCTCCGTGGCGGGGAGAACGCTTCCCGGCAAATTGTCGATATCCTCCGGCCGGATTTTCCGGCGGACAAGTTGGTGGTGATTGAGGTGTACACCCCGGGAGGAAACTGGTCGAGTTTTCCTCCACACAAGCATGACGTGCACAACCCACCGGCGGAAGTGGACCTGGACGAGATTTATTACTACCGCATCGAGCGGCCCAAGGAAGGATTCGCGTTACAGCGATTGTACTCGCCGGATATGTCGCGCGATGTCACGGTGCGCGCGCAGGACGGCGACGCGGTGCTGGTTCGCTCGGGTTACCACCCCGTGGTGGCCGGGCCCGGCTATAACACCTATTATCTGAATTTTCTGGCCGGGACCTCGCGCACGCTGGCCGTTACCGAAGATCCGAATCACGTCTGGCTGAAATCCACCTGGAAAGAGATCGATCCGCGATTGCCGATGGTGCGCTGAAGGACGCGGTTGGCAGAAGAGGAGAGAGACGAAGGAATGAGCGAAGCGAACCAGGGGAGCGGCTTCCAGGCGATTTTGCATAAGCGCTTAGACCGAGCCCCGAATTTGGTCTCGCCTCCCTCCCCGGTTTTGCCGCATGCTTGTCCGCAAATCACAAAACACACCTCGAGGAGAACCTCGCCATGACCCGCCGCTTGACCGTCGCGCAAGCCATCATCGCTTTCCTGAAGGCGCAATATTCCAGCCGGGACGGCAAGGAGAACCGGCTCATCGAGGGGTGCTTTGGAATTTTCGGCCATGGGAATGTGTGTGGAATCGGGCAGGCGCTGGAGCAGGATTCGGGGATTCGATATTACTTGTGCCGGAATGAACAAGCGATGGTGCACACGGCTGCGGCGTATGCAAAGTCAGCGTTTCGCATGCGCACGCTGGCGTGCACGACTTCGATTGGACCGGGCGCCACGAACATGGTGACCGGAGCGGCGGCCGCGACGATTAACCGCATCCCGGTGCTGCTGCTTCCCGGCGATATTTTCGCACGACGGAATGTGGCGCCGGTGTTGCAACAACTGGAGTCCGCCACCACGCAGGACGTCTCCGTCAACGATTGCTTCAAGCCCGTATCGCGCTATTGGGACCGGATTCAACGGCCGGAGCAAGTGCTGACTTCCCTGCCAGAGGCCATGCGCGTGCTCACCTCGCCCGCGGATACGGGCGCAGTGACGCTGGCCCTGCCGCAGGACGTGCAAGCGGAAGCATTCGATTTTCCCGAGGAGTTTTTCCGAAAACGAATTTGGACAATTCCCCGCACGCGCTGCGATGCGCAGCAATTGGAGAAGGCGGCCAACTGGATTCGCCAGGCGAGGCATCCACTCCTCGTAGCGGGAGGCGGCGTGCTCTATTCGGAAGCGACGCGAGCGCTGGCAAGCTTTGCGGAAGCCACGGGGATTCCGGTGTGCGAAACGCAGGCCGGAAAGGGCTCGCTGCGATTCGATCATCCGCAGGAAGTTGGCGCAATCGGAGTAACCGGAACTCCGGGCGCGAACATTCTGGCGCGCGAAGCGGACTTGGTGATCGGCGTAGGAACGCGCTATTCGGATTTCACGACCGCTTCGAAAACGGCGTTTCAGAATCCGGGAGTGCGCTTCATCAATATCAACGTAGCGGAATTTGACGCGTTCAAACACCATGCATTGCCCTTGACCGGTGACGCGCGCGCGACTCTGGAGGAATTGCAAACCGCCGTCGCCGGGTTTCGAGTGGAAGCTTCCTACGCCGCGCGGATCGCGAAGTTTCGCGCGGAGTGGGAGAAGGAAGTCGACCGGATATATGCGGTGCGGAAGCAGCCGCTTTCGCAGGGAGAAGTGATTGGCGAACTGCAAGCGTTTCTGGAGCCCTCGGCAGTTTTGTTGAACGCGGCGGGAAGTTTGCCGGGTGATTTGCACAAATTGTGGCGCACGAAGGAACCGGGAGGATATCACATGGAATACGGCTACTCCTGCATGGGATATGAGATCGCCGGCGGGCTCGGCGTGAAAATGGCGCACCCGGATCGCGAAGTGTACGTGATGGTAGGCGACGGCTCTTATTTAATGATGGCGCAGGAGATTGTGACTTCGCTGCAAGAAGGCTACAAGCTGAACATCATTTTACTGGATAACCACGGATTTTCGAGCATTGGCGGGCTGAGCCGCGGCTCGGGCAATGAAGGAATGGGAACGAACTATCGTTTCCGGCGGGGAGAAAAATACGACGGTGAGCCGCTGCCGGTGGATTTTGCGGCGAACGCGGCGAGCCTTGGCGCGTGCGCGATTCGCGCTAAATCGCACGAAGAGTTTCGCAACGCGCTGGCGGCACAGCGGGAACACGACCGGACCTCCGTGGTGGTGGTGGAAACCTCATACGAGGAGCGCGTGCCGGGCTACGAATCGTGGTGGGATGTGCCGATCGCAGAGGTTTCCGAGCGGGAGAACGTGCGGGAAGCTCGCAAGAAGTACGAACAGGCGCGCGCAAAAGAGAAATATTTCCTGTAAGGGCGGTTAGCCGGACAAAACCAGAAGAATCTGCCCGGAAGTTCGCTTCGACGGAGAAAGAGGCAGCTTGGCCACAACGACAGAGTCACTGCAGGCGGGAACCGCGACTGCGCCGCACCTGAAGCGCGTTCTGGGACTTTGGGATCTGATTTATTACGGCGTGATTCTGACCTCGCCGATCGCGGCGGTGCCGCTGTTTGGCGAGGCGCAGGTGCTTTCGCACGGCCACGCTGCCGCGACGATGTTGCTCGCGATGGTGGCGATGTCCGTGACGGCCGTCAGCTTTGGCCGCATGGCGACAGTGTATCCGTCCAGCGGTTCCGTTTATACCTACATCAGTAAAGGAATGAACCCGCACGTTGGATTCGTTGTGGGTTGGGCGATGTTTCTGGAGTACCTGTTCCAGCCGATCCAGAATGCGCTCTACGCGGTGCTGGCCATTCAGCGAATGGTTCCGAAGGTTCCTTTTGCGGTTCTGGCGGCCCTGGCCGTAGGGCTAATCACCTACATGACCGTGCAAGGAATCAAGTTCACGGCGAGGACGAACGAGGTGCTGCTGTCCTTCATGTGCCTGGTGACGGGAATCTTTCTGGTGGAAGCGTTTCGGTTCGTGATCTTGCACCACCACATTTCGGGACTGGTTTCGCTGCAGCCGATTTATGATCCGCACACATTCCAATTGCGGGCGGTGGCGTCGGGAACCTCGCTGGCGGCCCTGGTGTTCATTGGCTTTGACGGTGTCTCGATCCTGGCGGAGGAGGTGAAGAATCCACGGCGCAACGTTCTGCTGGCGTCCGTGCTGGTTTGTATCTTCACGGGACTGTTCAGCGGGTTTCAGGTGTACATGGCGCAGCGCGTTTGGCCGGACTACACAACGCTTGCGAATCCGGAAACGGCGTTCATGGACGTGGCGCGAGCGGCAAGCGGCCCATGGCTGTTCACGGCGTACGGCATCATGCTGCTGGTTTCGAGCATCGCGTGCGGACTGGCCGGGCACGTGGGCGCGGCGCGATTGCTTTACAGCATGGGGCGCGACGACGTGTTACCCAAGAAAATCTTCGGACATATCAGCGCGAAAAAAGGCAATCCCATTTACAACGTGTGGATCGTGGGCGTACTGGCCTATATCGGCGTGGTGACGATTCCGTGGGAACTGGCGGCAGAGATGGTGACGTTTGGCGCGCTGATCGCGTTCATGGGCGTGAACCTGGTGGCGCTGCTGCATTTCTCATTCGGGCCGGAGGCGAGAGGGAAGCGGAATTTCTTTGTGGATGCGATTGTGCCGGGATTTGGATTTGTGTTTTGTTTCGGACTGCTGTTTAGTTTGCAGAATTGGACAAAATGGGCAGGAGTGATTTGGCTGGTGGCGGGCATGGTCTACGCGGCTTATAAGACGAAGGGATTTACGTTGCGTCCGAAGTTGTTTGATTTCAGCGAGACATAAGAAGAGATCATTGCGGGAAGCAGGCGATGAAGGAGCGTTGGCCGAAGCTCCGTGCCTACACCAGCGGCTTTTCGTCGGGTCCAGCGGAGACGTGCAAGGCGAAGCCGCAGGATTCGCGGATGCGAAGTTCGGGCTGGAGTTTAATCAGGACGGGCTTGCTGGTGTCTCCGGTGATGCGGCGGATCAAAAGTTCGGCGGCTTCGCTGCCCAACTGATGCTTGGGTAATTCGACGGTGGTCAGGCGCGGACGGAAAATGCCAAGCCAGGGGTAATCGTCGAAGCTCACCAAACCAAAATCTTCCGGGCAACGCAGGCCCATTTCTTCGGCGGCTTTCAGCAGGCCGACGGTCATCAGATAGTTCGCGACGTAGATACCATCCGGGCGTCGCGAGAAAAGGGAGTGGCCGGCACGATAGCCCGATTCCATGCGATAGTCGCCTTCGATCACCAAATCCTGCTCGAAAGGCAGGCCCTCAGCTTTTAACGCATCGACAAAACCCTGCCAGCGTTCCTTTGCGTTGCTGACTTTCAACGGACCGCTGATCAGCGCGATGCGCTTGCGCCCGGCGCGCGCGAGGTGGGATACGGCTTCGTAGGCTCCATGGTAATCGTCGGTGATTACGGCATCCCTTGTGAGCTTCGGATAGGTACGCATCACGAGCACAAAGGGGATGTTGACCTGCTTGATCATTTGCCGGATTGACGGGTGAAAGTCCTCGGCGGCTTTGGTGAGGAGGATGCCATCGACGCGCTTGGAAAGAAGCAGTTCGATGGCTTTTTCTTCCTTTTCCAGAGAGTCGTCGGAGTTGCAAAGGAGCAGGTTGTAGCCGTGCCTTTGCGCGGCGTCTTCCGTACCGCGAACGACGCTGGGGAAGAACGGGTTGCCAATGTCCGGCACGATCATCCCAATGGTGTGCGTTCGTTGCTTGGCGAGGCTGCGGGCAATCAGATTCGGGCGATAATTGAGTTTGCGGATGGCCGCTTCGACTTTTTCGCGAAGCGCCTTGCCGACGTGGCTCTTGTTGTTGACGACGGCGGAAACAGTGAACACGGAGACGCCGGATTCGCGCGCGACATCGTAGATGCTGGCGGCTTTTTTCATTTTTGTGCGGCCGTTTTTGGGTGAAGGACTCATCGGTTATTCGGATGCGGCTACCTGCGCGATTCCATATCTTACGGCGACCGGGGCGTTTTTCCTCGCGGACTCGTACATTGCCTCCAAAATGAGCATATCGCGATGGCCCTGGCGGCCGTCGGGCTCGACCGTCTTATTCCGGCGGATGGCCGCGGCAAAAGCATCCAGTTCGGGAGCAAATTCATCCACGACAGGGAATTTCCGTTCGAAGGACTTGCCATTGATTTTTCCCGTGAGGCGGCGCTGTTCGTCGAAGGGAAATGCGGGAGCAAGGCAAGCCCAGCCCTTGTTGCCTTGCACGAAGACGAAGGAGGAAAGCACGGAACTATAAGTGGCACTGCCCTGCACGAGCAAGCCGCTGGAGAAATGCATGCGGAAACCGATACCTTCCTCAACATCGTGATAGCGTGCGGCATCTTTTTTCCATGCCTGTGCAGTGATTTCCACGGGGTCTTCGTTCACGAGCCAGCGGCTGGTGTTGACGCAATAGACGCCGAGGTCCATGAGCGGGCCACCGCCTGCGATTTTGGAGTCGAGAAGCCAGGAGAGCGAGCGGCCGGGTACGTGGAGTTCGCTGAAGGCGGTGTGGATCATGTCCAGCTTGCCAAGCTGCCCGGACTGGATGAGTTTTTTCAGGAACAGGGCGCTGGGCTCGAAGTATTTCCGGTAGGCGGTCATCAATTGCACGCCATTTTCTTCGCAAATTTTCACCATTTGCGCGGACTGCGCGGAATTAAGGGCGAGAGGCTTTTCACTGAGGACGTGCTTCCCTGCCTGAGCGGCAGCGATCGTGGCGCTGAGATGTTCGCTTTGCGGGGTGGCGAGATATACGGCGTTGACCTCCGGATTGGCGAGGCAGGCGGTGAATTCGTCGGATGCATAGGCGGCAGAAGCTTTGAATTTTCTGGCGAGCTTTTCTGCTTTGCGTTTGTCGCGACTGACGAGGGCGACAAGTTTTGCACGTTTGGCGTGGCGGAAAGCCGGCAGAACGGAGGTCTGCGCGATGGCGCCAAGCCCGACGACCGCAAAACCGACTTTTTGCTCCGCTTTCATGACGAAGATCAGCTTTCGCGGTCGGCGCGGCCCAGGCGCTGATTGCGAATCGCCTTGTGATCCAAGCCACGCAACTCTTCGATGTTTTCGAGGACTTTGTGAATGGCATCCACAATGTCGTCGACATCTTTATTTGGGCCGAGGAAGTGCTGGTGCGGGAACCAGACGGCTTCGTGATACGCGGCTTTTTCCGACTGTGGGCACGAATACATGGAGCGCAAATCGAGAGGCTTTTCGCGGCCCCAGCTTAATGCGGGGAAATCAGTGGGATCGACGGGAAAGAGCGAACTTTTGTAGACCGGTTCATAAAAGAGCCCATCGCAGTGGACACCTTCGAGCTGGAGAGCGGCGACGAAGGCGGCGCGCGGGACGTCCTTCGCTTTGTCGGCGAAATATTTCATGACATAGCCGTATGGCGCGAGACTGGTGATGCGCGGATCGGGCTTGAGAAGGCCGATCGCTTCCGCGTTCTTGAGTTTGGACTCGAGGCGCTTCATATTTTTCTGGCGGATGGCGCCTTCTTTTGGCAGGCGCTTGAGCTGGGCACCCAGCACGGCGGCCTGAAATTCGCCGAGGCGATAATTGAAACCGATAATGCGCTTCTTGAACTGGTCGGTGAGGCTGGCTCGGCCGGCGTTGATGTAACTCTGCACGAGCTCCAGGTACTCCAGGTTGTTGGTGATAACAGCGCCGCCTTCGCCGGAGGTGATGAGCTTGCTGGTCTGGAAGCTGAACGCGCCGAGATCGCCCATCGAGCCCGCACCCTTCCCTTTCCACTTGCCGCCGTGAGCGTGGGCGCAATCTTCGACGACTTTCAGGTTGTGCTTGGCGGCGATGCGAAGAATTTCATCCATGTCGGCAAAGCGCATGCCGAGATGCACGGGGAGAATAGCCCTGGTTTTAGGTGTGATGGCTTTCTCGATGAGGCGGGCGTCGAGGCAATAGGTATCCGGATCGACGTCGACGAATACGGGGATGGCGTTTACAAGGAGCACAGGCCCAACGGTGCCTTCCCAGGTATAAGCGGGAACGATGACTTCGTCGCCGGGCTGGATGCCGATGGCTTTGAGCGCGGCCTGGATAGCGACGGTGCCGGTGTTCACGCACTGGCCATATTTGGCCGTGTGGAGCCTGGCGAATTTATCGGCGAATTCCCTGGCGTGCTTGCCGGGGAAGGGCTGGCCACCCCAGCGCGTGCTTTGCAGGACGTCTTTCAAGGCAGCCGCTTCCGCTTTGGTGGCGATGGGCCATTGCGTAAACGGTTTAGTGCGAAGCGGTTTCCCGCCAGTGATTGCAAGTTTTCCCACGAGGGACTCCCTCCGTTCGAGTTACGTAAGAATCAAGAGTGCGACTTTCCGATCGTGACCCAGCACATGCGGCCTAAGAAACATCGGGATTCGGCAGCAGGACGTCTCGCACGACGGCATCGAGGTCGTGACATGCGGCGATGAATTGCCGCAAGGTTCGGCGCGTGGGGCCAAACGAATCAAATTCGGGAATGGACAGACCGCCCTCGTTGTAGGCACGCCGGAAATCCGGGAACTTCGCGCTCAATTCTTCGACCATTGGCGATGGGACAGGTTTATCGATGCGCGGAGTTATCGCTATATCGCTTTGGTTGAAGCGCACCTGCCACGAGTAGGGCGGCGAGATCACCACGTCGCCGCCGATCATCTCGCTCCAATGCATGTGATTGCGGAAGGCGGCGGAAAGCAGCCGTATGCGGTAGCCGCGTTCCCGAAAGAGCTTGTAGGTTTTCTTGAAGACGGCGACGCCGGCCCATTCGAGATAGCCTGGATCGATGGCGATGTTGTCCTTCTCGATGAGCACCTTGAGCCAGTCGTCGAGGCGGCCGACCATGATGGTGCAGACCGGGCCCATGGTGGAAATGTCCTTGCCTTCTTTTTCACGGCGCTTCAGGCCGCGCTCGACGGCTTCGGCGACGGCGACGCATTGCGGCAAAGTGAAGGAAACGGTGGCGTTTATGCTGACGCCGCGATAGGTGGCTTCTTCGATCGCGGGAATGCCGGCGGAAGTGACAGGAATCTTCACGATCATATTTGGCGCGAGGCGGCTGAACTCTTCGGCCTGTTCGACGATCGCCTTAGAGCTGCGATAGAGGCGCGGATCGGTTTGAATCGAGAGGCGCCCGTTCCTGCCACGCTGGGCTTCATAGATCGGTTCGAGAAGCCCCGCGGCCCGGATGGAGATCTCGCGCACAATTTTCCACGCGACCTCGTCCTCCGTGGCCGTGGGAAATTCCCTCAGCAGGGCTTCCATGCGGCCTTTCCAATTGGCAATCTCTTTTTTCAGGACGCCAAGGACGATCACGGGATTGCAAGTCGCGCCGACGGCGCCGTGTTCGATGGAGTAGGTCAGCTCGGTGACGGAGGCAGAGTCGTTCCAGAGACACGTGGGCGTCGTCTGGGTCATCTGGTGGAGCGGACTGTTGTATCCCGCAGCAGTTGCCTGGGTCATAGCGTCCTCCTTTACATTTGTGCCGCACTTACGGCACTTGGATCAGCGATGTTAAATCAGGTCGCCACGGAACGTTCGAGCGTAACCTTCACCGGCTTGGCTTGCTGGAGCGAATTTTCGGCGGCGACGGCGGTGGCCAAGGCCTTAAGCCCATCTTCGCCGGTGACGCGGACGGGCTTATCGTGGAGCAGGGCGGCAACAAAATCCTGCACTTCGGCGAGATAGGCATCGGCGAAGCGCGAGAGGAAATGATCGGCAAGGGATTGCGAGCCACCGTTGGCGCCAAGGAAAACGGCCGGAACTTTTTCGATGCTTCCAACGAACACAGCGCCTTTGGAGCCTAGAATTTCCGTGCGCACATCGTAGGCGTAAACAGCCTGGACGTAGGATTCGATGTTGCCGATACCGCCCTTGTGGTATTTCAAGTTGACGGAGCTGGCGACGACATCGCCGTATTGCGCGACTTCAGGGCGAATGGCCACGGTACCATAGGTGTGGACCTCGGCGATTTCATCCCGCATGAGCCACCGGGCGAGGTCGAAATCGTGAATCGTGTTGTTGTAAAGGATCATTCCATTGACGCCGGATTGATAAGCGGCCATCGGCGGCTCGTCCTTGTCGCGACCGACGGATTTGAAGATGAGCGGCGTGCCGATTTCGCCGGCTTCGATGCGCTTCATGGCGGCCGCGTAAGCGGGATCGTAGCGGCGCATGAAGCCGATCTGGAGGCGGACGCCGGCTTTGGCGACGGCATCGAGAGCGGCGTAGGCGTCGGTCATCGTCAGGGCGATGGGCTTTTCGCACAGAATGTCTTTGCCGGTTTTCGCGGCCTGAATGATGGATTGCGCGTGAAATTTGTCGGGCGTGGCGATCAAGACGGCCCGGATGTCCTTGTTTTCCAGCAAGGCCTCGAGGCTGCCGTACGATTTCGGGATTTCGAGTTCGTCGGCAACTTGCCTGGCGCGAGCGGCGGCAACGTCCGCGACGGCGAGAAGTTCCGCGCCGGGGGTTAGGCGGCGAAGATTTTCCGCGTGGCGCTTGCCCATCTCGCCGACGCCCAAAACACCGATACCGATTTTCTTCATCGCGGATTCTCCCTAAAACCTTGAAGCCTCCAGAAGCCGGTCGCTAAGCTTTCGCAGCCGCGCTGAGCTGGTTCATCACGCCTTCGAGATAACGCAAGCTGGCGGCAACGCTGTCTTTCGGCGGAATTTCGGTATGGCCGAATTTGACGTCCTGTTCGATCACAGACCAGCCGGAATAGCCATTCTTGATCAACGTGCGAAAGAAGGCCGGGAAGTCGATGTCGCCCTTGCCGATCACGGTGAACACTTTGTGTTCGATGGCTTCTTCGAAAGTCCAGTGATTCTTGCGCGCGTCGGCGAGGACGGCGTTGTTGCAGTCCTTAATGTGCACAAGGCGCAGCTTGTCCTTGTACTTTTCCGCTTCCTTCACGGAGTCGCCGTGACCATAGACGCAGTGACCGGTGTCGAGGCAAAGACCGATCCTGGTGTGCGAGCAGACATCGTAGAAGCGCTCGCACTCTTCCGGGGTTTCGACATAGGTGGCAACGTGAGGATGGAAAACGAGGTCGAGGCCGAATTCCTGCGCGACCTTTTCGGCGTCGGCAACGATGTTGCCAACGTGCTTCCACTGCGCTGCGGTAAGCGCCGGGCAGCCGTGTTCATAGACGCGGCCGGAGAAGGCGTTGCGCTCCGCCGATTGGTCGTCGGCCATAACGAGGAACGGCGCCTTCAGTGTGGCGAGCAGATTGCCGACCTTGCGAATGCGTTCGATGACGGCTTTGCCAGCGGCGGGATCGGTCATTTTGACGGGAACAAACGAGCCAAGGAGCTTCAGCTTGCGCTTCTCGAGCTGCGGCTTAAGCACGGCCGGATCGGTGGGGAAAAAGCCGTAGGGTCCGAGTTCCGTGCCGGTGTATCCGGCATCGACCATTTCGTCGAGCATCTTTTCGTAGGATTGTTCCCACGACGGCCCTGGGTAGTCCAACACACCCCAACTGTCGGGTGCGCAAGCAAATAAGAACCGTTCTTTCAGTCTGCTCATTTCGTTCTCCGTCCTTTTATACAAGTGCAATTCGCAACCAAATTTCTTCAGCGCCAGGGCTCGAAGACCACTTTCATGGAATCGGGCTCGATGGCCTTTTGCATGGCGGCATTGACGTCGCGCAAGCCATACCGATGCGTGACAAATTCGCGCAGTGGATAATGTTTCATATAGCGGGCCATCTGGCGCATGCTCGGGCCATAAGCCGCGGGCTCTTCGCCGCCCACCGCAAGGATGCGCGCATTTTTGGCGCACAGATGACGATGCGGGCTAAGGGAAATTTCGCCGAGATCGGAAAAGTTGCCGGCCTCGACGAGCAATCCGCTGACGCGCAGCATTTCGAGCGCCTCGGGCACAGCTTGCGGAACGCCGGCGCATTCCACGACCATGTCCGCGCCGCGCCCGCTGGTAACGTGCTTCACGAATTGCAGGCGTTCGGCTTTGGACATTTTTCCGGCATGGATAACGTGATCGGCGCCGAGGCGCTTGGCAAAATCGAGGCGGTAGTCCGAGAGATCGACCGCGATGATGGTGCCGGCGCCGAGCATGCGCGCTTTCATCAGGAAGCACATGCCGAGCGGTCCCGCGCCGAGG
This sequence comes from Acidobacteriota bacterium, assembly GCA_021324935.1. GTDB lineage: Bacteria > Acidobacteriota > Terriglobia > Acidiferrales > UBA7541 > Acidiferrum. The sequence continues at coordinate 128,666 of JAJPIE010000037.1, read as the reverse complement.
ACGACAACGGTGTCATCGAAGCGGAACGATTCACTTGGAAAAGCGGAGATTTGCTTGGCGCGGTCGAGGCCGACAGACACGGCGAAGATTTCGGTGAGCACGGCGACTTCGGAGGGCAGATCGTCGGGAACTTTCACGAGGAAACTGCCGGGAACAATGTAAATGTATTGCGACCAGCCGCCGAAAAGGTGCGGAGGATTTTTCGCGCTGAGGTTATTGCCGTAGTCGGTGGTGTTCTCACAGCAGTAGTAAGGGAAATCATGGCGGCAGTAGTAGCACTGGCCGCAGGAAACGTTGGCGCCCACGACGACGCGGTCGCCGATCCGGAGCGGGATGCCTTCGAAATCGGTGTAGCGCCCGTTGCCGCCGATGGCGGCGACGGTGCCGACATTTTCGTGGCCTTGAATGATGGGAAATTCGAGCTTGCGGTCGCCGTATTGGGTGACGTAGCCCTGAAAGGTGTGCTTGTCCGTGCCGCAGATGCCGGACATTTCCATTTTAACGAGAACGCAGCCGGGTGCGGGCTCCGGCAACGGGTACTCCCGCAATTCGTATTTTCCGGGTTCAACGAGTGTTGCCGCCAGTACGCCTTGGGCCGACATGCCGAGTCTCTTTCGCTTCGATGGTAGAAGGCCGGGGAAACCAGCCGCGTTCGTTGTGATTGCGAGGAACCGTCCGGTGGACGATTCCCCGCTCGGGGTTAGTGAAGGTTACAGCAACAACAAACTGAGCGCTAGAAGTTGAGCTTCAGGCCGAGCTGCGCGAGCCGCGGATCGCGAGCGGCAGTGATCTCGCCGAAGTTGGTCAAGGGCGCACTGGGAGTTCCCAAGGGACCCGGCACCAGACCACTGGGATTAATGAATTGAGCGTGATTCCAGACGTTGAAGAGTTCCGCGCGGAATTCGAGCGAAATTCCTTCGCGGATCGGAGTGATTTTCTTGATGGCCATGTTCCAGTTGTTGATGCCGGGGCCATGGAAGAAGCGCCGGTTCGCGGTACCTTGCATACCGATGGCACTTTGGCTGAAGTCGGAAATATTGAAAAAGTAGTGGTTCGGATTATTCCGTGGATCAGTGATCCCCAGCGATTGTCCGTTGTAGTTCGGGGTATCGACGGGAAGAACAATTGGCCCGCCGAAGCCGGTGCCGGTCAAGGCGCGATCGTCGGTCTCCACGATCGTGATGGGAAGACCTGTCGAGAAGGTGGTGATGCCACTGATTTCCCAGCCATGCGTGAGAGGCTTCCAGGCATCGAGTTTGTCGAGGGGCAGCCGGTAGTTGTAGCTGACCACAAAATTGTTGGTGGAGTCGAAGGCAGCGAGGCCGCGGCTCAAGCGCGGATTATACGGATTAATCTGCTCGCCGTAGCCGGAGGAGTCATCGATCGCTTTGCTAAACGTGTAACCGAGCAGGACCTGGAGAGAGCGCGCGGTATGGCGCCAGTTGACCTGCAAGGAATGGTAGCTGGAATTGCCAATGGTGCTGAAGTAGGAATCGTTGCCGAAGGGCACGATGGCGGTGCCGTTGATGAACACGGGATTGTTACGATAGTAGGTGCTGAAGGGCCCGCGCGTGCCGGCAACCTGGGTGCCATCCGGCAGAGTGTAGACGTTGTTTTCGCCGCCCGGCCCGCAGCCGACCGACTGCAATTGCAAGCAAAGCGAGGGAATGCCCGGATTCGCGGAGATCGAGGAGAGCAGTCGATGGCCCTGCGTTCCCACATAACTCACGGTGAGCAGGTCGGAAGAGGTGAATTGGCGCTGAACCGAAAGTTCATAAGTTTCGGCGTACGGCAAGCGGTTGTGGGTATCGAACGCGGGTGAACTCCCGATCGTGCCGAAGGCAGTGTAGAAATCGACAAGATTGTCGTACGGATATCCAGTAGCCGGATTGGAGATGGAGAAATTCTTCGGTGGCGGGGCTACCGGGAAAGGATTGGAGACTTGCGAGCCGGATGCACGCTGAATGAAAGGCGCGGCAAAGGAGGGTTGGTTCTGGCCCGTGTAGTTTCCGAAGGGAGCGTCGCCGATTTCGTTGAAGTCTGTAGCGCCTTCGAAAGTCGTGTAGTACATGCCCCAGCCGGCGCGGATACTGGTCGTGCCCGGTTTGCCGAGGATTTTGCCAAGCGTGCCGTCGTGTTGGCCGAAAGAGTAGGCCAGGCCGAGGCGCGGTGCGAAGTTGTTCCAGCGTGTGGGGGCGAGGCCGCGCGGGATGCCCGGATCACCCGGGAACACCCAGCCCAGCGGAGACCCCGGGAAGACTTTCGATTGCAGTCCGGGAACGAGGGTCTGGATTTCGTTGTACTTTTCGTGCCAGGGCGAGCTGACGTCGTAGCGCAGGCCGTAATTGAAGGTCAGGTTGGATTTGATGCGCCAGCTATCCTGGCCAAACATGCCGAAGTAGAAGCTGCGGCCATAGGAAGGATAAGACTGGCCTTGCACGAACTGAGTGGGCGCGCCAAGGAGGAAGTCGACGATGTCGCTGCCGGTTTCGCTGGGCTGGCCGCTGAAGTTGCTGCCAAAGAAGTAGTTGCCGTTGGCGACGTTGAAGAGGTTCTCTTCGAGCTGATTGAAGTGGTATTGCGCGCCGATTTTCAAGGTATGGGTGCCGAATACGCGCGAGTAGTTGTCAAGGGACTGGTAGATGTTCTCGGTAATGCGATTGGGGCGGCTGGGAACACCGATCACCCAGTTGTTGAAGTCGATCTCCGGGATGCCTTGGACACTTGGCGCACCAATGGTAACGCCGGGAGCATTTGGCGAGCCACCCGGTTGAAAACCGAGGCTGGAAAGCGTGGTTCCCTTTCCACCAAGCGGCTGATTGAACTTGGTGTCCAGGCGGAAGTAGCCGAGCCGGAATTCATTCACAGCAGCGGAAGAGAACGTTTTGGTGCTGCCAAGGTCGATGGTGTGCGTATGGCCGTTGCTGTCGACACTGAATCCCGGGTAAAGCGGCGCATTGGAAGCCCAGTAGGGATCGACGCGGTCGAACTTGTCGAAATAGTAGTAAGCAGTCAGAAGGCCGGCAAAGCTGGTGTTGTCGTCCACTCGCCCGCTGAACTTGTTGTCATTCAAATCCAACTTCTGCGAACTGGTGGAAAAAGTGCCGTTAGCGTTGTTCGCAGGAAGAATATAGGGGAGCAGCTTGGCGGAGATGGAATTGAAATTCGAAGGATTCAATGAAAGGGTTGGGAAGACGCACTTCGTGGTGCCACCGGCGCCATCCGCAGTGCATCCCGGAGTGTAGTAAGGTTCACCGGCCGTGACAGTCTGGCCGTTCAACTGGCTGGCCAATTGATTCGTCAATTGCTGCGCCCAAGCCGTGCCTTGGACCGTACCCGTGAGGGCGCTGGCGACGGAAGAAAGATCTCCACTAGTGAGCAGTCCAGCCGAAGGCGCATTGGAAATGACCTGCGTTTCGCCGACGACCTTGCGGTTGCCTTGATAATCGGCAAAGAAGAAGAGCTTGTCCTTTTTAATCGGACCGCCAAAAGTTCCTCCGAACTGATTTTGGTGATAAGCGCCCCGCTGGCCCGCGGCGAAGAAGTTGGCGGTATTCAGATCGGTGTTGCGGAAAAATTCGAAGACGTTCCCATGAAAATCGTTGGTGCCGGACTTGGTGACCACGTTGATCTGGCCGCCGCTATAATTGCCGTATTCCGCGTCGAAGTTGTTGGTGAGGATGCGGAATTCCGCGATGGAATCAAGGTTGGGAATGGCACCCGCTCCGGAATAGCCCGTTTCCTGGGTAAGGATGCCGTTGAGGATGAAACCGTTCGAACTTTCGCGCATGCCGTTGACGGATTGCGCGCCCGAATTCTGGTCGCCGGAAATTTGCGGCAACGCGAAACCCGCGGAGATGAAGCTGCCGGCATACGCACCGGTCATGCCCGAAGGGGTGCTCACCACGCCGGGCTGAAGGGCGAGGAGGTCCGTGTAGCTTCGCGTGAGCAACGGGACATCGGTCATTTCCTTGCCTTCGATGACCTCACCCATTTGGGTGTTGGAGGTCTCAACGTGAAGCGCAGAACTTTCGACTTCGACCTTCTCGGTCTTCTGGCCGACCTGGAGGGTGACATCGACGACGAGGGCAGCGTTGACGTCGAGAACGAGGCCCGTCTGGCGGTAGGATTTGAAGCCTGTCTGCTGAATATCGATGTTGTATTTGCCAAGAGGGAGTGATTGAAACGAATAATAACCCTGCGCGTTAGTGGTTTGCGTGACGGCCACGCCGGTATCCACGTTGGTGGCCGTGACAGTGGCGCCGGCGATGGCAGCGCCGCTCGAGTCGGTGACGGTGCCGGAAATGCTGGCGGTGACGCCGGCAAAGAGCCGGGCGCCAAGCAAAAGCGCGAGCGCAAACACAAAAAGACCCAAGAACCAGCGAAGTCTCGTGACTTGCATCATTCCCCTCCGAGTAAACTTTTCTGACTCCAACCCCGTTTGGGCCGGGAAGCTCTCCGGTATTTGGCGGCGCACCGTGGCTGCACCGGATGGACGAACAAGCCGCGCAAATCTAACCGGTTATCGCGTTGCAGGGGTTATAGTGCAGGGTCGATGCTTTGTCAAGAAGTTTCCCGGAAGCATGCGCCGCATCCCCGGCGGGAATCGGGTTGCCAAACCGATTCAAGTGTGCAAATTCGCACCACATCGCGGTAGTCGTAACAAACCACCAGCAGACAGATCGGCGCGATTGCCGCGCGCCCGGAAAGGCGCCTCGGGACCACATTGCTATAACCGATTAGAGCAATTTGGATTTCCGCGGCCCAGCGAGCGGAAGGCGCCGTTAGTGCGGGAATCGGATCAGAGAAAGGCCGGGAGATTACTTGATGTAGTCGAGGAGATTCGGAAGGCCGAGGACTTTGGCGGTGGCATTGAGAGTGGCCTGGTTGGCGACCTGGGCTTGGGCGAAATTAGTGGCCACGGCAGCAAGGTTTGCACCTGCGAGGTTATTTTCCTGCTGGCTGAGGTTGAGCTGATCCTGATTCAGGAACGATTCGCTCTGGCTGATCTGATTGAGGGCGTTGCCATAGAAAACGCGCTGCTGGTTGACCTGATTCAGAGCGTTCTGCACTTCCGTGACTGTGGCGGGAATGTTGTTTCCCGAGACGAGAGCATTGTAGAGGTCGGTGAGGGCGCCAGTCACACTGCCGGAAGCATTCTGAAAAAGTTGATCGCCAGGGACGTTGGCGGTGATGAAAACACCGTTGGAAAGCTCGACCGTGGAAGTGGCGGAATTCCCGTTATAAGTGACCGTGTTGGTAAGGGGATCCAAGGTGAAGGGCTGGGTGTTCACCTTGGTGCCGGCGAAAAGGAAAGAACCCTGGTAGCTGGTATTCGCCAGGGAAACGGTTTGATTGAGAAGGCCCTGCACTTCGCCGGCGATAGCCTGGCGGTCGGAGGCAGTGAGCGTGCCGTTGGCTCCCTCGGTGCCAAGGCTTAGCGCGCGGGTGAGCGAAGAGACAACATTGCTGAGGGCGCCGTCGGCGACCTGATAGCGCGACTGCAAGGAACTTAGGCTTTGCAGAAATTCCGCGTCCGCCCCGGCCTGATTGTGATTCTGCACCAGGGAAGCGGCGGCGGTGGGATTGTCGGAAAGCTGGTTGACGCTGCGGCCGCTGGCCAACTGCTGTGTGGAGACGGATTCATTTTCCTGGCTCTGCTGAATGGAACTCAGCAGGCTGGGCAAAAGATCCGGGTTCAGGCGGATGGACATGGGTTAAGCCCCCGAAACCATATTGATAGTGGTTTGCATCAGCGTGTTGATGACCGAAGTCACTTGTGCGGAAGCCTGGTAAGCGTTCTGAAATTGGATGAGGTTTGCGGCTTCCTCGTTGATGTTCACACCGGAGACGCCGCCCTGCAGGTTCTGGATTTGCTGCAGGACCAGGCTGCCGGACTGCTGCTGCGTCTGCGCGGAGGAAACGTCGTTGCCAATCTTGAAGACTATCCCGCTGTAATAATCGAGGGGCGTCTGGCCATTCACGGATTGTTGATTTTGGAGCCCCAGAAGCGCGTTGGCGTTCTGGTTGTCGCCGGTGCTGCCAGGAGCGGCGCTGCCGCTGGCGGCGATTTTGCCGGGGTCGGTGATGGCAACACTGAGGGAAGCCGCTGCGCCAGCCTGCTGGGTAAGCGGCGTGAAAAGCGGGCCGCCAGCAGCGCCATTGAGGTCGTAGCCGGCCTGTTGCTGAGTGTTGACAGCATTCGAGAGATTGTAGGCGAGGGTGTCCAATGAATTTTGGATGCCGGGGATCTCCTGGTCGCGAATCTGAAGCTGCCCGGCGAGTTGGCCCGAGGTGAGCTGCGAGGTGATGTTATTGGAGCCGGAGTAAATGTCCTGATAGCCCGTGGTGGGATCGGCCTTTGTTGTCAGAGCAAAGCTCTGGCCGCCGACGACGAGCGGCGTGCCGTTGCTGGTGGTGAGCGTGATGCTGCCGTTCCCGGCGTCGATTTCCGAAACATCGACGTAATTCGAAAGCTGGTTGATGAGCTGCTGCCGCTGGTCGATGAACGGGCCGGCATTGGAGCCGCTGCCAAGAGCGCTGGCGACCTGCAGATTGACCTGGGCGATTTGCGTGGTGAGGCTGTTGATGGCGCTGACGGACTGCTTGACGGCCAAGTCCGTGTTTTGCCGCTGCGTGGTGAGGTTACTGGAAACCTGATTAAATGCGCGGGCGAGATTCTGCGCGGCCGTGATGACGCCCTGCCGCGTGGTGAGGTCGTTGGGATTCACGCTCAACTGCTGGAAACTGCTGAACAGCGCGGTGATGGGCGCCTGCAGGCCGGTGCCCGAGGTTTCATTAAACAGGGACTGAATCTGCTGGCCTCCGCTGATGAACGCGTTGAGTTGCCCTTGCTGCTGGGTTTCCTGGTTCACCCGAATGTCGAGAATCGAATCGCGGAGGCTGGTGACATCCTGCAACTGGACGCCGGTGCCGTAGGTAATGCCTCCGACCTCGACCGGTGTGTTTTCGGCCAGATTGGCGCGCTGGCGGGAGTAGCCCGGCGTGTTCACGTTCGCGATGTTGTTACTGGTGGTTTCGATGGCGCCTTGTTCGGCGAGCATTGAACCGATGGCAATGTTCAAGCTGGAGGAGAGGCTTCCCATATTCAGACACGCTCCAGAAGAGATGCGCCGCCGGAAGTCTGTTTGCGGGCTTCGGCGGCGTAGCTGCCTTCAAACGAGCGAAAACCATTGAGCATGGCGTTGACGGTGCGGCGGGAACGGAGGAGCAGCGCCTGCTGCTCAGTGTTCAGTTTCTGCAAACGCTCGCGAGCCTGCTGCAGGCGGCGCGACAGATCGCCGGCGATGGCAACACTGCTCTGGTTGAGTGCGGCGAGGGGAAAGGCGCGGCGAACTTCCGTGTTGAGCGCGGAGATCTGCACACAGAGACGCTTTTGGTCGTTGATGCTTTCCTCGAAATCCTGGAGGCGGAAGGAGACGATCGCCGCGCGACCTGCCTCGAGCGAATCCGAAAGCTCCTGCAGCAGGCAAATGTGGTGTTCCACGAATTGCTGGTACGTTTTGGGTTGCGGCATCATTGCTCAGGCTCGCTCATCCAATTGGTGCGTTTCGGGTTCCTCCGCGGCCACCTGCGCGCGATCCTCCTCGACTTGGCTCACCGCCTTGACCGGACTTGCCGCGCTACTTCCCTTTCGCGGCTGGCGTTCCTGCTGCTGGCGGTCCTCCGACCGCCGAGGTTCGAGCCGCACTGCCGGAGCGGGTCCCATGCGTTCCATCGTGCCGCTCCACTACCTGCATCCTCAGCCCTTCGCGGAAGAGCGAGACTGCTCGGAAATCAGCGCGTCGGCCACTTTCTGGCTGTCCGGCTTGTACGTGCCCCTTTGCACCTTGGCTTGCAGAGGGGCAACCTTCTCCGTGCGGACCTCTGGGACGCTGGCTGCTTGCGCCGTCAGGCGCTGGAGTTCCGCATGCCGGCCGGAAGGCTGGAACGTGTCCTCAGCCTGCACCTGGCTAGCGTCGGCCGGACGTGACTGGCTTTGAACCGCCGGGTTCGCGGTGTTCTGGACCCGGTCACTCTGCAATTGGCCGTTTGCCGGTACTTTGGGGTCGATTTTCATGACCAAACTCCTTGCCTTCCCGTCAGGGGAGAACCAAGTAGATTCCCCTGCGCTTGAAGTACCGATCGGCAGTTACTGAGAAAACTTTAATTCCCCAGGAACCTTTCTTGGCACCTCACTCCTTGCTATCGGCCAAAGTTGAAGGAGCTTTAGCCGGGTACGGCACAGGCGCAGCGGGCTGGAACGGGACACCCGGAGCTATATGCTTCAAAATCAACTTGCCCAGGCCCAAGCCGCCAGCTTTGCCGACAGCAGAGGACATTGCCTGCATGCCCATGTCTTCCAGAGTGTCGTGAGCCGGGTCAGTGGCATCGTCATCGTCGCCGCCGAAGCTGTCTTTCATGGACTTCCAGAATGTGGATAGCAGGATCGATTCGAAATCGGCTGCAGCTTTGCGAAGTTTGGTGATCTGCGCGGTGGTGAATTTCTGCGGGCTACCGGAGGCCGGAGTGGCCGGCGCTTGCGGCGTAGCGGTCGAGGCCGGACCGGCAGAGTTCAGGGGATTCATCACAGGACCTCCAGATCGGCATTGAGGGCGCCGGCCTCTTTGATGGCCTGAAGAATGGCGACCACGTCGCGCGCGGTGGCGCCCATGGTCTGCAAGCCGCGAATCAATTCCTCGACAGTTGCGCCTTCCTTGAGCTGCACGACCTGCACGGGAGTTTCCTGGGCCTGGGTATTGGTCTCGGGCACGACTTTGGTCTCGCCGGTCTTGGAAAAGGGAGGGGGCTGAGAAACCTGGAAGTTGGTCGTGACTTGAATGGAAAGATTGCCGTGCAGAATGGCGCACGCGCTAATGGTCACGTTGCCACCCATGACGACCGTGCCGGTCTTTTCATTGACGACGACCTTGGCGGGCGGCTTGGTGTGGACGGGAAGCTCACCAACAGTGGCGAGAAGCGCAGGTAAATCGCCACCCGCGGCTTGCAGGTCGGCAATTTCGATGCGGCGGCTGTCGACGACGCGGGCAAGTTTAGCCCCGAGTTTGTCGTTAATGACGGCAGCGGCTTGCTCGGCGGTTTCGAAGTCGGCGTCGCGCAAGAGAATTTCGACCGCGTGCATCTGGCGGAGATCGAGGGAAGCATCACGTTCGACGAGGGCGCCGTCGGGAATGCGGCCGGCGGTGGGATGATTCACGACTTTGGCATTCGCGGCGGGACCCGCGCTGTAGCCGCCGATGACCAGGGGTCCCTGGGCGGCGGCGTAAATTTTTCCGTCGGCGGCGCTGAGTGGGGTGAGCAAGAGCGTGCCGCCGGCCAGACTTTTGGCGTCGCCGATGGAGGAGACGGTAACGTCGACCTTCATGCCTGGGCGGGCAAAGGGGGGAAGCGTGGCGGTAACGAAAACGGCGGCGATGTTGCGGACTTGAATGGTCAAGAGCTGGTTCTGGACGTTAACGCCGGCACGTTGCAGCATGTTGGCAAGAGTTTGCACGGAGAAAAAAGTCTGCTGCTTGTCGCCCGTGCCATTGAGGCCGACGACCAGGCCGTAACCGATGAGCTGGTTGTCGCGGATACCTTCGAAGTCGCTGATGTCTTTAAGGCGGGCGAGGCGCGTGGGACCGGCGGAAGCATCGTCCATCGAGCGAGCAAGCGCCGGAAGCAATGGCACGACGAGGAAAAGCAGCAGTGCGGCGAATTTTCGGAGCACGAGCATCCTCCTAGAACGACAGTAGCTTGACCAGCGCGTTTACGATGAAGTTGGGCTGGCGCGAGGCGTCGGCGACGGCACCCTTGCCCTTGATTTCGACTTGCAGGTCGGAAAGCTGTGTGGAGGCAATGGAGTTGTCCTGAGCCAGGTCGCCCGGGCGGACAAGGCCGCGGATGTACACCGTTTGCCGATCGTTGCCGAGGGTGATGTCGCGGGCCGCCTGGACCACCAGGACGCCGTTGGGCAGGGTTTCCATGACCTGCGCGGCGAGATTCAACTGGACGTTGGAACTCATCGAAGAAGCGCCTTTGCCGTCGAGACTGTGAGCGGAATTAGCGCTGGCGAGATTTTGCATGCGATTGTTGGCGCCGAGCTTCCCGAACAGGGCGGAAACAGCGGAGGAGAGCGAGAACTGGCGCGACTGCTTGTTTTCGCCGTTGGTGTTGGCGCTGAAATTGTCGATCAGATGGATAGTGACGAGATCACCGGCCATGCGGGCTTTATAGTCCGCGGCCATGGTGGAAACCGGACTGACATCCACCCAAAGGCTGCCTGGCGAGGCGGGGGCAGGCTGGTTCATGGCGCGGACGCGCTGGATATAGGCGTCGTAGGTTTGTGAGGCAGCGGGTTCCTTGGACTTTTTGAGGGTGGGCGCCGCGAAGCTTGCCGGGACCGCCATGAGGCAGAAGGCAAGCAGGGTGAAAGGCAGAAAGTGTTTCATGGCGGCCTCCTCAGAACGTCGCTTCCAGGGCGTCGGCGCCGACGACGCGCGCTTCGATCATTTTTCCGTGCAGCGGCAGGCGCACGCGCACAGACTCGTCCTTGTGGCCGGACTGCAGCGGCTTGACCAGGAGGACGGCGGCAGTGTTTTGCGCATGCAGGTAGAGGCGCGCCGCGCGATGCACATCGACAAGCACAGGCCCGAGCGATTGGAGTTCGGATGAGCCGGAAAGAGTGACGGCGCGGGTGGCGGCGGACGGGGCACCGGCAGCTTCCGACCTGAATCCGCACCAGGCGTAAAAAGGCGGCGACTTGCGGTCGACTTTGCTGCGCAGAAGAAAGCGGGCCTGCCTAAGCACCGGATCGAATTTGATTTCGGTGACCTGGAAGCCCTCCGCCAGGCCCTCGCGCAATGGCGCTCCGATTTGCAGCGCGCTTTCGCAGCTTCCGCGGGGAAAAGTGCGACCACGTGAGGCTTCCGCAGCCTGGATCGCTGCGAGCACTTCTTGCCGGGAGACGCCTTCCGACGCCGGCAAGAGCGGCGCGAAAGAGAGGGCGAGGAGCAGGAGCGCGAGTTGGGGCCGGACGGTCATGGATGCGTTTACGAGGTGAGCCCGTTGATGGTCTGGAACATCTGGTCGGCGGCATGAACGACGCGGGAGTTCGCTTCATAGGAGCGCTGCGCCAGAATCATCTGCACGAATTCCCCGACGACGTCGACGTTGGAGTTTTCCAGCGAGCCCTGCAGGATATTGCCGAGGCCTTCCGACCCTCCGGGCGTGCCGACGATTGGATTTCCCGACGCGGTGGTTTCGAGATACAAATTGTTGCCGATGCTGCTGAGGCCGCCGGGATTCGCGAAGGTGGCGAGTTGGATATTGCCGACCTGCTGAGCCTGCTGCTGGCCGGGAAGCTGCACGCTGACGGTGCCGTCAGTGCCGATGGTGATATTCGTGGCGGCGGAGGGAATAGTGATTGCCGGCTGCAATTGGTAGCCGTCGGAAGTGACAATGATCCCGGTGGGATCCAACTGAAAGGTGCCGGAGCGTGTATAGGCAATCTGCCCATCAGGCATCTGCACCTGGAAAAAACCCTGGCCCTGGATGGTGAGGTCAAGCGGATTGCCGGTGGTGTTGAAATCGCCCTGCTGCTGGATGACCTCGGAAGCCGAGGAGCGTACGCCCAGGCCTACCTGCAAGCCGGTGGAAAAGGTAGTCTGCTGCGTGCTGGCGGCGCCGGGCTGCACCAAGTTCTGATAGATTAAATCCTGAAATTGCAGACGCCGGCGGCGAAACCCGGCGGTGTTGGCGTTGGCCAGGTTGTTGGCAATATTCTCCAGATTCATCTGCTGGGTTTCCATGCCCGTGGCTGCGGTATAAAGTGCTCGATACATTTTCTTCTCCTCGATTTTCCGTGCTTACACCCGGGGCAGATCCTGTGCCGCCGTGCGGTTGAATTCGTTATGAAAAATGGAAAGGGCTTTCTCCATGAGTTGCGCCGTACGCTGCAACTCGATCAGGGAAACCGTGGCCTTGATGGGATCGGCGTTGGAAGTTTCCAGCGCGCCCTGCACGACGTTGGGTTCCGCAACGGCCTTCCCTTTCGTCTGTGCGGAAAAGTAGGTGTTGCCCTCGGGAGTAAGGTCGGCGGGGGAAGAAAAATCCGTGACCTTGAGTTTCGCGACGAGGCCGCCGTCGACAGAAACCGTGCCATCCTGGCTGATGGCGAGCTCGCCGGATGGGAGCTGGATCGGACCGTTGTCGCCGAGGACGAGATCACCTTGAGAGGTGATCAACTGGCGCTTTGTGTTCAACTGGAAGTTCCCATTGCGCGTGAAGCGAAGGCCGGCTTTGGACTGGATGTTGAAGAATCCTGGGCCCTGCAAAGCAACGTCAGTGGCATTCCCGGTCTTCTCCAGATTGCTGACAGTGAGATCGAGTTGCGCGCCGCCAAGAACACCAAATTGATTCACCGCCTGGTTCAGGGGCGTCGAGAGCGACTGCTGCAACCACGCAGGCATCGAGCGATAAAAGGCTCGCGAAGCTTTGTAACCGGGAGTGTTGGTGTTGGCGAGATTGTTGGCGACAACTTCGAGCGCATCGAGCCGCGTGGCAAATCCCGTGAAAGCTGAGTAGAAACCGCTGTCCATTCGAGTTCTCCGCGAGATTAAAGTGCAAGCCAGAGGCCAAATAAGGATTTTGTTACCTGCCTATGGGGTGAGTTCTCTGACGATTAGCGGCGCGCCCTGTTGCACGAAGCGGCCGCGGGAAAAAAGCGGCAATCTCTGCCGGTGTTCCCGCGAACTGGGCAAGGATTGCCGGGGCGGAAAATCGAGAGTGCAGGGAGCGGTCGCGGGGAAGTCAATCGTGGATGACAAGCGAGAACCACACGGGTCTGCCTTCGCAGTCAAGCGCGAACTGAAAACCGGAGTTCGGCTTGACCATTTGCATGACGTAGTCCTCGCCCCAGATGACCGTGGGAACACTGAGCATACAATGATCGGCCAGGCTGGTGATTTTCGACTTGAAATTTCCGGCAACCATGTTGCAAAGCTCACCGAGCGCATCGCCAACCATCGAAGGATTGGATTTGGCGTCCTCACCGAGCATGCGCGTGGCAAGTTTCACGGCGGATTCCTTGCTGCAGCGGATGGTGATCATGCCGCAGAGCGCTCCGGCGAGGCCGACCATCGCGGTCTGTTCGCCCTGCTGCTGCTCGGGCTGCTCGGGCATCGGTGTGATTTCCGAATTGGCCATCATGGCGAAGACTTCGATGGCGGCACATTCCAGAATGCCCTTCCAGTGAGGATCGAGCTGGGAGTTGGTTGGCATGGGCTGCCCAAGGGTGGATCTCACTGGCCACCTCCGAGGAGCGGAGCGACGCGTTCCTTGACCTGTTCGGGCGTGAAAGGCTTACGGATATAACCCTTGGCACCAACGGAAAGTGCTTCGACGACGCGCGCTTCGCTGCCTTCGGTGGTAATCATCACGACGGGAACACCCTTCGCGGATTCGACGCCGGCGAGGCCGCGGAGAAATTCGAGGCCGTCCATCGCGGGCATATTGATGTCGCTGAGGATCAGATCGAACTTTCCTTTGTTGACTTCCGCGAGGGCCTCGGCACCATTGCTGGCTTCGAGCACTTCGCCCAGATCGAGCCCGGCTTGCCGCAAGGATCGTTCGACAATTTTCCGCATCACCGACGAATCATCCACGATAAGTACTCGTAACTTGCTCACGTTTTTGCTCCTGTACTGAAGTTGTACCGCTTGTGGATTCCGGGGCGATCGCCGCCATGCTGAGTTCCACCAGCGGCAGGACATGCAGGTATTCTGTTTGCAGCATTTCGAGAATGCCGCCGCGCTCTTCATCGGCCAGCCGCGGAAAACACTGCAACAAAAAGGACGGGTCTTCGACGGACGGCAAAGGCGGCTGGGGAGCGGGGGGTGGCGGCTGCACGACGGAAGGCGAAGGGCCTGCAGCTGCATCCGGAGTCGCTTGCTCCGGCGGAGGCAAGGCTTGCAAGAACTGGTCCGCTGCGGAAACGATGCCTACGAGGTATGGGTCGTGTTGCGCGTTTTCCGGATCGTGATGGTGTTCGAAGACGTCGAGAAAAGAAGGCATGAAATTCCAGGCGACGGCCATCCAGCGGCCGACCTTGCCGTGGTCCATGCCGAAGTATTCGCGTTCGACTTTCAGGTTGTCGCACCAGTTGGGCGGCGGCAGCGGGCGATTTTTGGCTTGCTCCTCCATGAGTACGATCCACAGGGGAAGTTCGCCAATGTCGTGGAGGAGCCCACCGAGATAAGCCTGTTCTTTTTCGGGATAGTCAACGAGGCGAGCGATGCGCTCGCTGAGCAACGCGGAAAGAAAACTATGCTGCCAGAAGCCTAGCAGCGCGTTGACCGGAACGTTTTTCCCGGCGAACTGCATCACCGAGCAGGTGAGGACGAGCGTGCGCAGGCGCTCGGTGCCGAGAAGGACGGCCGCTTGCTCGATGCTGAGGACGCGGCGGCGAAGGCCAAAGAGCGCGGAATTGCAAAGGCGAAGCACCTGGGCAGTAAGGCTGGGGTCCGTGCGAATCACTTTGCCGACTTTTTTTAGATCGACCGTGGGCGAACGGAGCAGAGTGTTCAAATCCAACAGGTAAGCCGGAAGCGTGGGCAGCCCCTTGTTGAGCAGGCCCATCAAGCGATTTTTCCGGCGCTCCACCTGGGTGCCGAAAGGGTCAATGGATGTCGGCGTTGCTACCACGTTTTTCCGCGGCAGATTCATGCGTACCGTGCGGCGCTGGAGACGCCATCCTTTCCGTTATCGGCAATCCCGGGAAACTCTTTACAGCGTTCACGCCCGAGGTCGATTTCGTTCGAGCGCGCACCGGGGAGGCGGAATAGGAGTTCGCGGCGCGCTTCCTTGCGGAAGAACGCGACCCAGATGTAAGCACCGGCGCGCTCCGCCTTGATGCGGCGGGCGTCCATCTGGACGGCATAGCTGCAAATGGTGGCGGCCATTTCATTGGGGTCACGGACGGTATCGAAGGTAATTTCGTTGCCGGCATCTTCGCGGCGTAGGCGCTCGAGCGCTTCGCGGACCATCGAGTCGGGGGAGACACAGGCGATGGTGCGGCAGGCGAGCATTTCCTCGACGGAATAGAGCAGTGTGTGATCGACACGCTCGGAAAACGCGATATGCATTTGCTTGCCGGTGTGGGAAGCGTGAACGGGAACGGCTTTGGCAGCGGCCAGGACAGGAAAAGGAATGGGATTCTGCCGGCCGGAAATCATGTTTTGCGGGGTGAGCCGGAAAACCGGGCAGCCCCACTGTTGGCCAAGCGCGGCGGTAACTTCGTGCTCATCGAGGGGGACGATTTGCTGAAGCCAGTGACTCAACTTGCCATAACCCGCCTCTCGCTGCATGCGCAAAGCGCGCTTCAGATCCTCCGGGGAAATGACCCCACGATTGACGAGGAGCAGGCCGAACGGCAAGCGATGCACGCGCTCGCGGCTCTCGACAAAGTTCTGCAGCATCTGGCTGAGGCGTGAGGTGAGCGCGGCGCGGAGGCAATCGCTCTGGTGGTACCAGCGATTGTTGTAGTGCACGCCGGAGAATCGCGCAAGCAGTGAGAATTTGGAGGGATTGCCGCCGCGGCAGCCGGGGGCGGCGCAACGTACGGTCCAGCGCTCGAGCAGGCGCCCCACGGCGCGCTGAAATTTCTCCCGCTCGCTTGCTGCGGCAAATTCGATCACGTGTCCCTCGTTCATTCCCAATTCCTCAAGCGGCATCGAGCACAGCCGCCCGCTGGTTGCGGCTGACGACTTCTGTGACGCGGAGGCCGAAGTTCCCGTCCACAACAACAACTTCGCCTTTGGCCACGAGGCGCCCCGCCACCAGAAGATCAGCGGGCTCACTAACCAACTGGTTGAGTTCCACAACGGAGCCGGGCATCAACCCAAAAACGTCCTGCAAGAGCATTTCCCTTTCGCCGAAGCGAATGGTGGCATCAAGTTGCACGTCGAGGATCAGGTCCAGATTGGAGGGGAGTGCCAGATTGGCCGCGCCGCCCGCTTCGGCAATCTCGGTTGTAACAGTTTCGGGAGACTCCCGTTCGCGTTTGGCCAAAAGCGACTCGGCAAGAGATGCATCCAGGTCAATCCGAAACGTCAGCGACTTGCACTTATCGCTGGAAAGCCGGAAGGCAGCCGAAGAGTGCGTTTCAAATTTCGAGCCCGTTTCAGCCTGGTACACGATTTCGGTGGGCTCGCCACGCTGTAGTTTCCAGCCGACGGCGGCCTCGCCAGCAACCTGGCGGATGAATTCAAGATAGCCGTCGGTGTGCGTGGCGCTGAATTCAGCTTCGGGATTCAGATCTTCGGACATTAGCAACTGCGCGCATTGCAGAGCCACGGGCTTTTCGCAGGTCCAAAGCATTTCGCCCTTCAGGCAGCCGCCGCCTGAAAACTTGACCGTGAGAATCCCGACCTGCGATTCGCCGGTGGGTTGGAGAGCCGTGCCATCGACGTTTTCGGCGGATACGCCGGCGGCGCCGAGCGATTCGAGGACACGGAGAAAGGCGTCCTTCCAAACTGTTACGAAGGCTGAAATGTTTTCCGCGAATGGCGTATTGCTCATGGTTGCTCCGTTGCGGCGTTGCCGCGCAGACTCCTGCGCCGCTCAATGCGGGCGCCTCGCCGGGTTCCCTGCCGGATGGGATAGGCACGAAACATCGGCTTGCCCGCGACGTTGAAATCGATGGAGTCTTGGGCGTTCTTGGGGAGGATTACCACGCGGCCAGGCTCGAGCTCGACCAGTTCGCGGATGGTGAGCGGGCTTGGCGGCAGGCTGAGATTTACCGCGAAGCGGCTTTCGAGCAGCCGGTCTTTTAGTTGCTCCTGCGTTTCTTTGGAAGGGCTGCGCTCGGCGTAGGACCATTGCACGGAGAGCTTGCGCAGCAGGGCGTTAGAAATGACGGCGGGGAAGGCGAGGTTGAGCGTGCCGCGGGAATCCGGCAGGCGGATTTCAAAGGTAAGCGACATGACTTTTTCGGTGGGCAACATCAAGCCTTGCACCTGGGTGTGCTGCTGACGCTGATCGAAGTTGATGTCCAGCGGGAGGACCGGAGCCCAGGTGGTTTGCAGGTCGCGAGCCATCAAGCGGACGACGGTTTCAAAGATCTGTTCCTCGATTTCGGTGAGGTCACGTGGATCGATAGGATCGGCACCGGAGCCGCCAAGGACCAGGTCAACGATCGGGAAGACCAGAGAGAGATCGGCTTGCATGGTGGCGCGCGCGTCGATGGGCATCACCTGCAGCGAAGCCAGGTAGGTCAATTCGGGCAAGCGGCTGAGAAATTCGGAGTAGAGAATTTGCTCGACGGAGACGAGATTCATCTCGAAGCCGACGCGCAGGTAAGCCCCGAGGGAGCCCCCGAGACGCCGCGCAAAGGATTCATGCAGCGTGGTAATGACGCGGACCTGATCCGCGCTGAGCGCGCCGAGCTTGCGGAGGTCACAGGGCTTCACGGAGCGTTCGGAAATCGAGCGCTGGCTGCTCTTGGCCGCGTCAAACAGCGCGTCGATTTCGTCCTGAGAAAGTATCTTCTTCATCGCGGACCTCAGACGGGTTTGGTGTCCTTGCCATTCCTGCCCTGCAATTTTTCGCGGAGCCTGGAGCGAAGGCGAAGAATCGCGGCGGTGTGAATTTGAGAGACGCGCGATTCGCCGATGTCCAGAATCAGGCCGACTTCCTTCATGGTGAGTTCCTCAAGGTAGTAAAGGCCGAGCACGTGGCGCTCTTTTTCGTCGAGTTCCTCGATGGCGCCGGCGAGGAAGGCGCGCATTTCGGTGCGCGAGTATTGCTCGAACGGATTTTCGTCTTCGCGGGCGGCGACGGAGACGTGCTGATTTTCCTGGCCGTCTTCGTTGGCGCCGGCCTGGAGGCTGCCAAGATCGAGGCCGCGAAGTTCACCAAGCAATTGCTGGTACTCCTCGAGCTTCATGCCGAGGTGCTGGGCAATCTCGGCTTCGGAGGCGGCACGGCCAAGCGTGGAGGCCAGCTGGCGCTGAGCTTCCTCGATGCGACGGGCCTGGCGGCGCAGAGCTCGGGGGCTCCAATCCATCTGGCGCAAGGAGTCGAGAATGGCGCCGCGAATGCGGAAGCGGGCGTATGACTTGAGCTGGACGTTACGCGCGGGGTCGTATTTGTCCACCGCGTCGATCAGGCCGAGGATTCCGGCATGCACGAGATCGTCGAATGGGACGTGGGAGGGCAGGCGATCATGAATGCGCCGCGCGATGTAACGCACTTCGGGCAGATTTTCCTGGAGCAACCGCTCGCGCTCGAGCGGGTCCAGCGTGCCGGAGCGTTCTTCGGTCTTTGGCGTGGTCGTCAACATGGACGGTATCCTTCAATCCTTCTGAGCTTCATCGCACCACTCCCAGCGTCTGGACGGAGACACTCGGGGGAATTTCGCCCGGCGAAAGCACAACGATGCGGGGCACAAAGGGTTCGAGCAGGCGGCGCAGGTGGTAGCGCGACGGGCTGCTGCAAAGGACGATGGTCGAACTGAGCGCTACTTTGTCGCCAACGAGTTTTTGCAGGCCTTCGAGGATGTGCCGCAGGGTTGCACCGACGCCCCCGGGAGGTTTATCGCCGGCGGCTTGCGGCTCGATCTGACGCTGGAGTTCGTGCTCAATATCCGGATCGAGAGTGAGAACTTTGAGCTTGCGATCCTCGCCGAGCAGCGGCTGAACCAGGGCGCGGCCAAGGGCCTGGCGCGCGGCTTCAACGAGCGCGACGGGGCTCTTGTTGACCGAGGCGGTATCGAGAAGCGAATCGAGGATGGTGGCGAGGTCGCGGATAGAGACCTGTTCGCGCAAAAGCTGCTGCAAGACTTTCTGGACCTCGCCGAGGCTGAGGAGGCGCGGCACGAGTTCGTCGACAAGCTTCGGCTGTGCGTCGGCCATGGCGTCGAGCAGTCTCTTGGTTTCCTGGCGCGTGAGGAGTTCGTGCGCGAACTGGCGAACGATCTCCGCCAGATGCGTGGCGAGGACGGAGGTCTGATCGACGACGGCGTAACCATTGGCGAGGGCCTGTTCCTGCAAGCCGGGAACGATCCACAATGCGGCGGCGCCAAAGGCGGGCTCTTGTGTGGCCAAACCTTCGAGCTGCGTAGCAGTGGGGTCCGAGCTGATGGCAAGGAGGCGATCCTGCTGCAATTCCCAGCGGGCGACTTCGACACCACGAAGAAGGACGACGTATTCGCGAGGCTTGAGCTTCAGGTTATCGGTGATGTGCACGGAAGGCACCAGGAAGCCGAGCTGAAGCGCGAGATGCTTGCGCAGCGCCCGAATGCGCTGAAGCAATTGGCCGCCCTGAT
This sequence comes from Acidobacteriota bacterium, assembly GCA_021324935.1. Taxonomy (GTDB): domain Bacteria; phylum Acidobacteriota; class Terriglobia; order Acidiferrales; family UBA7541; genus Acidiferrum. The sequence goes on along the minus strand of JAJPIE010000037.1, from coordinate 109,342 downwards.
TTTGGTCGACGAGCGGAACTAGGGCGTAGCCCACTTCGAGACTGATTTCGTCGAGGCGCAGCAGGGTTTCGAGCTGTTGCTGGGGATCCGCTTTCTTCTTTTCCGCGGCGACGATTTCGGCGGTTTTGACTTCCTCGACGGCCTTGGCCTTGGCGCGCGACGCGAGATAAGCCATGAGCCCGGCCAGCAGGAAGAAAGAAACTTTCGGCAAGCCGGGAATCAGCCCGAGGAGAAACATAACGCCGGCGGCAATACGCAACGGCAAGCGGCGGCCAAAGAGCTGGCGGCCGAACTCGACGCCGACGGTGGTTTCGCTGGAAGTGCGCGTGACGACGATGCCGCCGGCCACGGAGACGAGGAGCGAGGGAATGAGCGTGACGAGGCCGTCGCCGACGGTGAGGACCGTGTAGGTTTTGGCCGCGTCGGCGAGGGGCATGTTGAGTTGCAATACGCCGATGAGGAAGCCGGCGATGATGTTGATGGCGGTGATGAGGATGGTGGCGAGGGCGTCGCGCTGGCTGAAGCGCGCGGCGCCATCCATGGCTCCGTAAAATTCGGCTTCCTTGCCGATCATTTCGCGGCGCGCGCGGGCTTGATGCTCGTCGATCAGACCGGCATTCATCTCCGCGTCGATGGCCATCTGCTTTCCGGGCATGGCATCCAGGGTGAAGCGAGCGGCAACTTCGGCGGTTCTCACCGCGCCGTGATTGATCACGAGATACTGAATGGCGATGAGCGCGAGGAAGATGACGAAGCCGACGACGTAATTTCCGCCGACGACAAACTGGCCGAAGGCTTCGATGACGCTCCCCGCGGCACCCATGCCTTCGTTTCCGTGCAGAAGGATGCGGCGGCTGCTGGCGATATTCAAGGAAATGCGGAACAACGTGAGGAACAGAAGCAAGGTGGGAAAGACGGAAAACTGCACCGGCTTCAGGATGTAGAGAGCGGAAAGGAGAACCAGGACGCCGAGGGTGATGCTGAGGGCGAGGAATACGTCCAGGACAATGGACGGCACCGGCACCAGCATGACAAAGACAAGCGCGACGGCAGCGACCGGAATCAACCACTCGGCCGCGCCCCCAGCGATTTTTTGCTCACCCGCCATTGCCTTCCCCTTTAGGCCCGGACACCGGAGCCGCGCATGCGCATCTGCGCGCGATAGATGAACGCTAGAATTTCAGCGACCGCCGCATAGAGCTTTGGCGGAATCACTTGCCCAACTTCGGCGGCCTTATAGAGCGTGCGGGCCAGCGGAGGATTTTCGACGATCGGAATATCGTTCCAGCGGGCGAGTTCCTTGATGCGCTGGGCCAGCAGGTTTTGCCCCTTGGCGACGACCACGGGCGCAGCCATGGTGGCGGCGCGATATTCGAGGGCGACGGCGAAGTGCGTGGGATTGGTGATCACGGCCGTGGCGCGCTGCATGGCTTTCTGCAGGGATCTGCGGGCCATTTCGCGGCGCAGGCGGCGGATGCGATTGCGGATTTCCGGATTGCCTTCGCTTTCGCGGCCTTCGTCGCGGACTTCCTGCTTGGTCATGCGCAGGGATTTTTCATAGGTGCGCCATTGCAGGAAATAATCGAGTGCGGACCAGCCAAGAAAAACCATCCCAGACCGGTACGCCAGGCCGACACAGAGCGAGCCGAGCAAGGCGAGAAGCCCCTCGCCATGGAGGCGCGTGGCATGAAGAATCGCTTCGGAACGGCTCTGAATCAGTTTGATGGCGAGGTACAGAATAATTGACGTCGGCAACAGCGAACGGAGCACGCGACTAACCCCGGCGAGCGAGAAAAGCTGCTGGAGGTTGGTGACTGGATTCAGGCGATTGAAGTTGGGAGTGAGCGCCTCAACCGCAAAGGTCGGAGCGCCCTGGGCCAGCGTGCTGGCGACCGCGAGGATAAACGCGGCCGCAAGCAGCGGGCCGGCCCACAAAACGACGACGCTCCCGGTGGCGGCGAGGAACGGAACGCCGCCGGAATCCCAGCGAGTGGATTCGGCGACGTTGAGAACGCTGCTGAAGTAGCGCTCCCAGCGGGCGAGCCAGATGCCCGGCTGCCAAGCCATGGCGCAAATCAGGCCGAGCAGCGTGATGGCGGAGACAAGATCACGGCTGCGCAGAACCTGGCCGTGTTCACGCGCCTTGGTCCTGCGCCGGGGTGTGGCCTTTTCCGTGCGGTTGTCCGCCAAGCAATTCTCTCCTAGGAAGCGAAGTCGAGCATGCGCCAGCTCCAGCCGAGCGCATGAGCAAACTGGTTTTCAAAGAATGTCGGCCACAACCCGAGCGCCAGCGCCAGCACGATGTAGCCGAGCAGGCTTTTGAGCGGCACGCTGAGAAACAGTGCAGGCAATTGCGGCGCAGCCTTGCTTACGAAGCCGACGGTGACATCGAGCACCATCGTGGCGAGCACAACGGGCGCAGCAAGCTGCAGGCCAGCGGTGAACATACTGCCGGCGGCGTGGAAGAGAAGACGGACCTGCTCGGCGCCAAAGGTGACGCTGCCCGGCGGAACGCGCTCGAAGCTTTGGGCCACGGCGCGCAGCATCCAGTGATGCACATTGAGCTGAAGAAAAATCATGAGCATGCAAAGCTGGTGCAGGTTCGCGAGGACGGGCGTGTCCACGTTGGTCTGCGGATCGATGACGTTGACCAGAGAGAACGACAACTGAAAGCCGGTGATCTGCCCGGCCATCTGCACCGCTTCGAAGACAAATTGCAGACAGAGCCCCATGATGAGCCCAAGCACGATTTCGCTGAGCGCCATCCGGGCAATCGCGAAGGGAGTGATGCGCTGCAGGGCGACGGGAATGACGGGATAAAGGGTCGCAGTGACGACCAGCACGAGCAGGGCTTTGATCTGGCGGGGAATGGCGGCGCTGCCGAAGAACGGCATGAACAGAATGGCGGCGCTGATCCGCATGCCGATCGCTGCGCCGCGCAAGATCATGGTTTCGACAGGGACGGCCACATGCGCTCCTTATTGCGTGTACATCCGAAAATCACTGAACAGCAGATTGGTAAAGGCGACCAAGTGATGCAGCATCCAGGGCGTCAGAAGAAAGATGATGATGCCGACGGCGGTGAGCCGCGGGACGGTGGAGACAGTCGTGTCCTGGATCGACGTGAGCACCTGGCCGATGTTGATGACCAGGCCGACGGCCATTGCCGAAAGCAGGATGGGCATGGCCACCCAGAAGGCGGCTTCGATGGTCTGGCGGCTGAGGCCGACGACTTGTTCCGGTGTCATCGCTTTGCCTCACACATGAAAGCTGCGCAACATCGAGCCGACGACGAGGTTCCAGCCGTCGACAACGACGAAAAGTAGAATCTTCAGGGGCGTGGAGATCACCACCGGCGGCAACTGGAACATGCCGACCGAAGTGGTGACCGATGCGGTGACCAGGTCGATGACCAGGAATGGAAGGAAGAGCACGGCGCCAATCTGGAACCCGGTCTTGAGCTCGGAAATAACGTAGGCGGGGATGACGATGCTCATCGAAAGGTCTTCCGGCTTGGCAGGACGCGGCTGCTTGCTCATTTCGACGAAGAGCGCGAGATCCTTTTCGCGCGTGTAATTGAGCATGAAGGCACGCATGGGCACGGAGGAGCGATCAACGGCCTGCCAGGCGGTGATTTTTCCGTGTTCGTACGGATCGATGGCTTCCTTCTGCACGGCGCCAATCACAGGCTGCATAAGGAAGTAAGTGAGGAACAAGGCCAGACCGATCAGGGTCTGGTTGGTGGGGGCGGTTTGTGTACCCAGGGCTTGGCGCAAGAAGTGGAAGATGATGAGAATGCGGACAAACGGCGTCATGGAAAGCAGAATCGCCGGGAGAAGCGTGAGGAAGGTGAGAAGAAGGATAATGGTGACGGGCGTGGATTCGGCTTTTAGGGTAACACCCGGAAGTTGCAGGACATTTTGTTGGCCGGCCGCAAGCAGGGAGGGCGCCAGCGTGGCAAAGCCAAGTGCAAGGCGTAGGACGAGACGCAGGAGACCTTTGCGGGAGCGAAGACTCATTGGGAGAGCTCCTGGCTAATTGCGGGAGATTTCGCGGAGGGCTCGTGCTTCGTTTCGAGCAGCGTGATTTGCTCCGGAGTGACACCGAGCAGAAGTGTTTGGCCCCGCCATTCAACGATGGCCAGCATACGGCGGTCGCCGAGAGCGAGAGTCTCGGAAAGACGCAGGGCCTGTGCCTTGCGGCGGATCTTGAAGCGGCTCAGCAGTCGGAGAACGGCTTCCCAATGCGCGGCCCAGCGCCGCACAGACCCGGCGGTTGTACCGATTGCAGTTTCTTGCGTACCCCACACGTTTGTCTTCCTCACGCCAATTCCGTTACGCGGATGGCCAGTCGCTGGCCCATCACTTCGAATTCGGCCCACCCGATCAGCCGCGTGTTGACCAGCACGGGGACATCGGCGCCGTTCACATTTTTCGATTCCACCACCGAGCCCGGCTCCAGGCGCAGCAAGTCGCGGACGGTAAACAGGCGGAGCGGGACATCCACGCTCAAAACGCAGGGCAAAAGCGCAGCGTCCTGCCACAGATCCTGGGAGACTTCCACCTTTTTCCGCGCGGGAACCATCTGCAGGGTGGCCATCGCTTACCTCTGCACCAGAAATTCGGTGAAGTAGATGTCGCGGACATTCATCTCTGGAACACGGCGATTGAGCTCTTCGCGCAATGTCTTTTTCAGTTGGAGTTTTCCGTCTGTTGTGAGAAGCGGTTGAGTCTTGCTGGCCGCGAGAACGGCAATAATGGTGTCGCGGATGCGTGCCATGGGCAGGCCACTGGCCGGCTTTTCCTTGTCGGCCGGCGCGGGCATGCGGTCAAGGTCCAGATCCATCGTGACGCGAACGAAATCGTTTTCTTCAGCGTCCGCCAAATTGACGGTGAATCCTTCGAGATGGATGAGTTGGCCCGGAGATTGCGCGGCTTGGCCATGCTCCGAGCCACTCGCTCGGGATTGCGAAACAAACCAGGACACTCCGCCGCCCGCGGCGAGAGCGACGGCAAGCAGCAGCGCGACGGTGGGAAAGGAAGAACGCTTTTCGACGACAATGGTGGTTGCCAGGGGCGCAGCAGCCGCTTTGTTTTCCGCAGCAACGCGTTGTGGGTTCTCTGCCATACCGAGAACACACATATGCAATTTAAGAGCCGTCCAATTAGCCTAGGGAAGAGGCTTCTTCGGCTCGTTGTATCGGCAACTTACTGGAAAAGGTTGAGTTAATTTTTACTGAAATTTTCGTGGAAAAGGGGTTCGTGCAAGTTTGAAACAGTGCTGCGCATCCGAATCAAATCTTAAATTTTTTCTCAGAATTCCGGGAGCCTCACGTATCGGCGAGGCTCCCATCTCTCGGGACCGGCTTTTGCCTAATTGCTACTGCTTGAGGTTGATGGCGGTCTGTGTGACCTCGTCAAATGTGGTGACGGCCTTGGCGTTTGCCTGGTAGCTGCGTTCCATCAGGATGAGTTGCGCAAACTCCGTGGCGATATCGACGTTGGACTGTTCGAGCGCGCCGCCGCTCAGAGTGCCGCGGCCCCCCGTGCCCGGAATACCGACGTTGGCGGCGCCGGAGGAGAGGCTGGAGAGAAACTCGTTCGAACCGTTGCGAATGAGTCCTTGTTCGTTGGCAAAATTGGCCAGGGCGATCTGGCCGAGGGGATTGGTCTGGCCGTTGCTGAAAATGCCCTGGATGACGCCATTGCTTTCGATGGTGAAGTTGAGCAGCGTGCCGCTGGAATAGCCATCCTGCTGCGTCGAGGAGGTTGCGGAGGGAGCGGCGTTTTGCGTGACCAGCGCGCCACCGTTGACGTCATTGAGATTCCAGGAGAAGGTCAGCGGATTTGCGCCATTGGCGAAGTTGGAGATGGTCAAGCCGGTCACACTGCCAGTGGGCGAGATCAATTGGCCGCTGCCATTGAACTGCAGCGTGCCGGTGCCAATGATGGGGTTGCCGCCGGCCGCGAGGTCCCCCGCTGGAACGCTGATCTGATACTGCCAGGTGTTCGCGCCGGTTTTGGTGAAATTGTAGGTGAGGACGTGGCTGGCGCCGAGCGAATCGTAGACGACCGTGGAGGTGCTGAAAGTGCCTGCGGCCTGCGATGTGCCCGTGGGCGAAAAGGTTTCCGCCTGGGTTCCGGTGGCGGCGTCGGTGAGCGTATTGGCGGTGAAGGTAATCGGGGTTCCGCTCTTCGCGGTGACGACGAGATTGTTGCCGCTGAGCGAGGCGGTGAAATTTGGATTGGCGTTGATGGCGGTGACCACGTTGGCCAATGTGTCGTTGGCAACCGTGGTGTAGGTGAAATTGTTGGTGCCGTCATTAAAGGCGATCTGGCTACCGGTGGCCAAAACGGTTCCGGCTGCAATGCCTGTGCCGGTCTGCTGACTTGCGGCGCTGATCGGCGTGCCGCCGGTGGCGTCGAGGTTCAGCGCGAGTTGCACGTTGCCAGTGGCCTTTGGAGGATTCACAAGGCCCGTGGGAATGGCGAGTGCGCCGAGTGTGGCGTTGGCTTGAATGACGCCGTTCACGGCGTTGTAGCCCTGCACTGTGGCGCCGTCCTGGGTTAGGAGATCGCCATTGGCGCCGATGCTGAAATTTCCAGCGCGCGTATACAGAGTTTCGCCCGCTTTATTCACAATGAAGTAGCCGGTTCCCTGAATCGCCACGTCGGTGGGCACGCCGGTGGTCTGAATGCTGCCCTGTGTGAGCTGCGAACTGATACCGGCGACCGAGGCACCGACGCCTTCCTGCACGGCGTTGCCGTCGCCGCTGGTTCCGATCTGCTGATAGAACAGATCCTGGAATTCGGCGGTTTGCCCCTTGAATCCAACCGTGTTCAGGTTCGAAAGGTTGTTGGCGATCACCGACAGTCCGGTGGAACTCGCGTCCAGCCCCGACAATGGAATTGAAAATGATGGCATTTGCTTCTCCTTTTATTGAATCGACGGCCCGGAAGCCGCGAGTAAATTGCTTTGGAAAATTGCGTCGTGATTCGAATTGCTGGGGCCGGGCACGGTACGCGCGGCCATTTCCTGTGCTGCGCGCGAAGAGCTCGCCCCTTGCGAGGAATTGCTGGAGCCGCTGGTGGCTGCCGGATTGACGCCGGTGGCGGTGGAAAGAATCTGCTGAATGTTCAGCAGGGCCTGCAACGAGTTCATGGAGACGAGCTGATTCATCATGTCCTGGGGATTCATGGGATTCGTCGGGTCCTGTGCCTGCAGCTCTGCCGTCAACAGCGAGATGAAAGAATTGGCATTGAGCTGGTTGCTGGGGGCGTTGGAATTGCTGCCGGAGGTTCCGCTTGCTCCCGATGCATTGGTGCTCGCCGGTGAACCGAACAACGGATTTGTGATTGAGCTCATATTTTCTCCTCAAACTCTTACGCTGAGCCGGCCGGAATCATCGAATGGGCTCGTACTTTCCAAAGTTGCTGCCGGTGCGCTTGTATACGAGGTTTCCCGCCCGGACTGCTGATAGTTCTGAGTCACGGGATTGGGACGCTGCTGCGGCGCGGCGTTGCCGCCGTTGCCGGCATCGCCTGCGGTGGAGTGCAAGGCGCTCTGCATAAGCACCACCTCGCTGACGCGAAGATTTTTCTCTTCCAGCGCCTGCTGCAAGGAAGGAAGCTCAACGGCCATGGCCGCGTGAGCTTCTTTTTTCTCCACGGTGATTGCGGCGCCGACCTGTTGGCCGCTGACAGTGGCGTGCAGCTCGACCTGGCCAAGCTCATCGGCCTGCATGGCGATGCGAACTTGAGAATGAGCGTTGTTGCCGCTGAACTGCGCAACATTGATGACCTTGGAATCGACAGACGGCAGTTTCGATTCGTCGGTTTCGGCCGGCGCCGCGCCATTGCCGCCGGCGGCGTCTGCGGTGGCTGGCTTCGTGCTAGTTGCCGATTCTTTCGCTGAGGCGGACGCGGAGATGCCCATTGCCGCGCTGCCAGCGAAATTGACAGCATTCGATTGCGGCTGGGGCGCGCCTGTATCCACAGTAAAGCTGCGGGTATTCGCTTTGGCGTCTGTATTGGAGCTGGTGTGATCGCCGCTGGTCGTGTCGTTTTTGCCAGTGTCGTCGCTCGATGTGCTGCTATTTCTCGGAGGATTTCCCGTTACCGGAGTTGCAGACGCAGCGGGGATGGATGGGTCCTGCTTGGCATTGGCCGCAGCCTCACTCTGACGCTGCGCATTGGAAAGCACAGACGGCACTGCCGCGTTTGCATCTTGGCTCTTCTCTTTAATGGCCCCGATCACATCCTTCGCTGCGGTTACGCTGACGTGTGCCACCGCATCCATAGTTTTTCCGGCGGCTGAAACCAATTCACGAAAAATCTCCGCAATCGTTCCCTTGTGCGCGGCCGGAACCCCCGGCTGGGATTTGGCGGAGTTGTTGACACTCTTCGCAGTGGGGACGGGGGATGCAGGTTCGTTTGCCGGATTGTTAGAGGAGAGATCGTTAGCGGATGGCGGGGCCTGCGAGGCAATCTCGCCGGAGGCGAGTACGGACGCAGGCGTCACGACCGGTCCGTCGGGCCCCGCGGACGTTGTTGGTGCGCACGAGGGTTGAGCAAGGGCTCTGTTTGGATTCTCGGTACTTTGTTGAGTGGCGTTGGCTGAGGTAACAACCGAAAAGTCTGGCGCTGCCGCGGGATTCGCGGCGTTCGAACCGCTCGAGTTGGGTAACGGGAGACTTGGCAGCGGGCTGGCTACCGGGGGATTTGCCGTAGCCGGTTGTGCGTTCTGCTGCGCAGGTAGCGCGTTGCTTGACGCCGCCGCGGCTGGCGTTGCACTTGTGGCAGCCGAAGGAGCAGCATTTTTTCCGCAATCGGCGGGCTTGGAATTTGCCGGGGGCACGCTCGTGATCTGGAGCGGCACGGGCAACACAGCCGGGGCCATCCCAAACAAGGACGCAAGCGCTCCTATGGCGGCGAGGGCGGCAGCGTCTTGCTTGGCTGCGGCATCCGATGCTTTCGTTTTTGGGTCGCTTTTTTTCGGAGCTCCCTGAGTTGTGCCTGTCGTTGCGGCAGATGCAGTTTGCGATTCCGCGGCCGCAACCGGAGACGAAGAAGCTGCGTTCTTCGTTTGGCGCTGAGACTCGTCCGGAGAGCTGAGAGCATTCTGGGCCGCCGAATTGGTCGAGGAAGCAATTGGTTTTGCGGCAGCGGGGGCGGACTGTTTCTCCGCAAACACCTGTGCGAACCCAGGCAACCCCGATGATCTGTCGGACTGTGCGTTCGCAGCAGTGTCCCCCGCACTTGCGGCTGGATTCATCGAAATAGGTGCTGCGTTCATCGCGTCTCTTCCCCCTCCCAGGCAAGCCATAGTGCACAACGCTGGCCAAATAGTTTCCGAGGATTGAGTCTGGTTATCTAATTCTGTCGAAGAGACTTGGAAGGAATTCTGAGGATGGCCTTATCCGGGGCGATGGCGGATTGCACGATTTGCCCGGCAAGGTTTGCCCAGGCAACCGGCAAATGGGATCAGCCCTTGAAGTGAAAGGCGCGAGTCAGGTGCATATCGTCAAGGACCTGCTGAATGCGGCGCAACTCTTCCCGATTCTGGACGGTTCGCAGACGATCTTTCAAGCCCTCGAGAACTTCTCGCTTCTGGCGCTCCTGCTGGACCTTTGCGACCTGGGCGCGGCGTGCTTCCTCGGCTTGCAGCAGTTTAGAGGCAAGCTCCTGTTGCTTGCGAGTGACACGGAGGTCCCACTCCTCGGTGAGGGAAAGAGCGGCGGCGGTGCTGCCGGAATTCATTTCTTCCGCGGCCTGGCGCTTGCGGCGGCGGCGCTCTTCCTCCCAGGCGTTCATTTCGTTGCGAAAGGCTGCCACTTGGGCAACCAAGGCAAGCAGACGATTTTCTTCCTGCTTCTCCAGGCTGCGCTGCAGGCGCAAAACGGACTCGAGGCGAAATTGAAACGCCATGTGCCTATCCGGGCAGGGTCATCAGCGCGCTTACGGCATCCGCGAAGGATGCTGCGTCGCCCTTTTTCTGCTGAAGGAATGCGGTGATGGCGGGCAAAGCGGCAAGGGCGCGGTCGAGCGTGACGTCTACGCCTTTTTGGTACGCGCCGATGCGGACGAGATCTTCGGATGCGGCGTAGGCAGCGAGCAATTCGCGCAAGCGGCGGGCCTTTTCGAGATGCTCTTTCGCGCAAACGGCGGACATCAAGCGGCTCAAGCTGTCGAGAACGGCGATCGGCGGATAATGGCCTTTGGAGTTGAGTTTTCGGTCGAGCATGATGTGACCATCCAGAAGCGCGCGGACGGCGTCAACGAGCGGATCCTGCTGGTCGTCGCCTTCCATGAGCACGGTATAGAAGGCGGTGATGCTTCCGCTTCCGAAATTTCCAGCGCGTTCAATCAGTCGAGCCAGCAGCGTGAAGACCGAAGGCGTGTAGCCTTTGGCGGTGGGCGGTTCGCCGGCGGCGAGGCCGATTTCGCGCTGGGCCATGGCGAATCGCGTGAGTGAATCCACGACGAGCAAGACATTTTTGCCCTGCGCACTAAAATATTCGGCTACGGTGGTGGCGGCCAGCGCCGCGCGAATGCGCAACAGCGGAGACTGGTCGGAGGTGGAAACGACGACGACCGAACGAGCGAGCCCGTCTTCGCCAATCGCATCTTCGAGAAATTCCCGGACTTCCCTGCCGCGTTCGCCGACCAGGGCAAGGACCGTGAGATCGGCGCTGGTACCCCGAGTCATCATGCCGATGAGCGTACTTTTCCCAACGCCGCTGCCTCCGAAGATACCGACGCGTTGTCCGCGGCCGCAGGTCAGCATGCCGTCGATGGCACGGATGCCGCAGCCAAGGGGTTCGCGAATGGGTTGGCGGTTGAGAGGCGGCGGAGGATCACCGTGGAGCGGCCAATATTCGCGCGCGCGGTAGGGCGGCAGATCATCGAGCGCTTTGCCCGACCCATCGATCACGCGGCCCAGAACTTCGGGGCCAACGCGCAACGAGGGATGCGTGCCGCGGGTGACGATGCGGTCGCCATAACGGATGCCACTGGGGCGTTCCAGCGGCATGGAAAGCACGGAACGCCCGCGAAAGCCGACAATTTCACCGGAAAAGACGCTGCCGTCCTCCGTGAGAATGGCGCAGCCTTCGCCGACGCTGCAGAACGGACCGTCGGATTCGACCAGATGTCCGACGGCTTTGGTCACACGGCCAGTCCAGCGCAGCGTCGAGAAGTCCTCGAGCCTGCGCAAAAAAGGTTTGAGATCGCGTTGTTCCGGCATCACTGCGTCCGCGGTCGCTGCTCCAGCAGGTCAAAAAAACCCTGTTCGATTTCCTTGAGTTGGGTTTCCAGGCTGATTTGCGTGCTGCCGACTTCGGTTTCCAGCGCGCATTCGCCGTGCTTCAACGCCGGGTCGCCGATCAACTCCGGAGATTTGTCGCCGCCGTGCTGGGCGAAGTATTCGTTCCAGAAGTGGATGTCCGCGGGATTCGCGCGCAAGCGGGTGCGGGTGCCGGCATCGAGCTTTTCCAAGGCGACGTGAACAAGGCCGGTGAGCAGCAGCGGATCAATCTGCGATTCACGGTGCAAGATTTTTCGAGCGATGGCCAAAGCGAGTTGCACCACTTCGATTTCGATGCGGTTGAAATACTGTTCGCGCTCTTTGCCGAAGGCGGAGAGCGCTTGCGCGATGCCCGATTGAAGGCTTGAGGCCTTGGCGTCAAACGCGAGGCGGCCGCGTTGTTCGCCGTCACGGAATCCGCGTTCGTAGGCTTCGCGTTCGATTTGCTCGGCGCGGAGTTTGCCATCGGCGGTGTTCAAGAAGCCGTCGCCGTTGCCGCCATTGCCGTTTTCCCCGCCGGAGGAGTAGTGAAAAGGTTCGGTCTGAAGCGTCTCGGCGCCCTTCACGGAGGACTCAAACGACATACGAGTCCTCCTGCTCTTGTTTCAGGACGAGTTTGCCCTCGCCTTCGAGGCGGCGCGCAACGGCAACGATTTCGTGCTTGGCGTTCTGGACGTCGCGTCCACGGACGGGGCCGAGCACGTCCATATCTTCCTTGAGCATTTCGACGGCGCGAGAAGACATGCACTTGAAGATGTGATTCTTGAGGTCTTCAGAAGCGCCTTTCAGGGCGGTGGCGAGAGTTTTCTTGTCCACCTGGCCGAGGAGTTCGCGGATGCCGGTGTCGGGGACTTCGAGGAAGTCGTCGAAAGTGAACATGAGGTTGCGGATTGTGGTTGCAAGCTGCGCATTATCCTGTTCGATGGTTTCGAGTATCGTGCTGGTGGCCTCCTGATCGATCTGGTTGAGGAGTTCGGCAACGGCTTTCACGCCTCCATAGGCGCGGCGGCTCTGAGAGCCGAGAGTGGAAAGCCTCTTGTGCAGGACAACGGCGATTTTCTTGACCATCTCTGGCGAAAATTGCTGCATCTGCGCAAGGCGTTTGACAGCCTGCCCGCGAACTTTTTCCGGGAGCATCATCAAGACCATGCGGGCAACCTTGGTGTTCAGGTGGGCGAGGACCAGGGCGATGGTTTGCGGATGCTCACCCTGGATAAATTTCGCCAATTGGTGCGGGTCGGTCTTCTGCAGCGTGTCGAGATTCTGGGCGTTGGCTTCCTGGGCGCGGCCAACCTCTTCCAGCAACTGTTCCGCGGCTTCCCTGCCAAAGGCTTTGATCAACAATTTGCTGGCATAATCGTGACCGCCTTGCGCGAGATAGTCTTGCGTCAATGTGAGGCGGTGATATTCATGGAGGACGCTGGAGGCGAGCTCCGGCGAAATGTATTCGAGATCCGCGATCTCTTCTGTGATGAGGCGGATTTCAGCGTCGGGGAGATTTTTGTAAACAGCGGCGGCGACTTCATCGCCCAGCAACACCATCAAGATGGCGGCTTTACGTTTTCCGGGAATGTTCTGTTCTTCGATCACGTTGTTTTAGTCCCCGATTCACGCACCCACGATTGGAGCAAGCGGCTGGCCGATTCAGGATCCGCCTTCACCCGGGTGACCAGTTCTTTCTTGAGCCGAATGGTGTCGGCGACTTCGCCCCCCGTTGTTTCGCCCGGGGTACCGCGAGCGGATGCGTTTCCAGCCGCGTCCGCCGCGCCCTCCGGGAGCAACCCCGCGTTGGCGCCTTGCGGGAGAGCGAATTGTCCTGGGTGCTTCAAAATACCGAGGACCTGCTTCTGCACCGGCCGCAACACGAGCAGGTAAACAAGCAGGAAGATTACGAAGAGAACCGCGTAGCGTAGCACGCCCGTCCAGCGTTCGACAAAGGTCATGACTTTCTGGACCTTATTCGCGGGGGCAGGTGTTTCCGGCGGCGCCTGAACGAACGAAATGTTTTGCAAAGAGAAGAGGTCTCCGCGCTGCGGGTCGAAGCCGATGGCGGCCTTGGCAAGGTCCTCGATCTGCTTCATTTCTTCCGGCGTGCGTTTGCGGCGCGTTTCCGTGGTTTTTCCGTTTTCGGTCTTGGATTCGATGACGTCGTCGATGAGGATCGCCGCGGCCATGCGCTTTACACGGCCGGAGGGCTCAATCAGGTGGCGCGTGGTGTGACTGACGGCAAAGGTCTGGCTTTCGCTGTGAATTCCCTGGGTGGTGGAGTTCGTTTTCGCCGCCGCAGCCGCCGCGGGATTCGATTGCGAATTCGGCGTGTTGCTGGGGGTGCCGGGAATGCCGGCAGGTTCGAGATCCCCAACCGATTCGTTGGAAATCTGCGAGCTCAGCACCGCAGAGTTCTTCGGGTCGTAGATTTCCTCGGTGCTTTCACCGGAGGTGGGATCATAGTCCAGGGTGATGCTCGATTTGATATGTTCGCCGCCCACGACGGGGGCAAGCGTTTGCACCAGACGTTCCGCGAGGATTGTTTCGAGATCCGCATTGCTGCCGTTGCCTGCGAGGAGATGACCCTGGCCAAGCGAGGGAATCTGCCCGTCGGTGGTCACCACGGTGACATTTTGAGGCGTGAGCCCGTCCCAGGAGCTGGCGACAAGGTTGGCGATAGGAAGAGCGAGTTGATCGGTGAGGCGCGTGCCGCGAAGTTTGAGCACTACCGAGGCTTTGGCAGGCCGCTCGCGTTCAAGGAACAGCGATTCCCGCGGGAGGACCAAATGAACGCGGACGCCTTCCACCCCATCCATCGACTGAATGGTGCGTTCGAGCTCTGCTTCAACGGCACGCTGATAATTCACTTTTTCGGAGAAATCACTGCCCGACCAGTTCGGCTTATCAAAGAGTTCAAAGCCCATCCGGCCGCTGGAGATTGGGCCGGACGCGGTGGAGACCAGCCGAGCTTTGTCGACGTCACTGGCGCGAACCAGAACCACCGTGCCGTCACTCGAGAGTTCCGCCTCGATGTTTGCGTTCAAGAGCCGCTGCGACAGCGCGTGAGCATCGGCGGGCGACATGCCGGTATAGAGCGGCTTGTAATCCCCCCGCGCCACGAGGGCGGCAAATCCCCAGACGATGGCGCCAACCAACAGGGCACTGCCGACAAGGATGATTCGCTGCCGCAGCGTCAGGCCGAGGGCGAAGCTCTTGATCTGTTCGAGAAATTTATCCATGCCCTATACGTAACTCTTTCCGCGCGCAACGAAGCGTTAGAACTGCATGCCAGAGACTTGCTGGTAGGCTTGCACGATTTTGTTGCGGACCTGCACCATCATTTCGAAGGCCAGGCTGGCCTTTTCGACGGCGATCATGGCGGAGTGCACGTCCTGGCCGTTGCCGGTCAGCAACTGGTTGACGCGCGAATCCGCTTCGGTCTGCAGGTTGCCAACTTCCGACATGGCGTCCTGAAGCGACTTGACGAACTCGCCGCCGGCCTGTGGATCGCTGCTCTGGCCCCGCGCGGACGAAACACCGAAATCCGCTCCCCCGCCTAAAATTCCCGAAATTGGATTGCTCATGACTTGGTTCCCTTCCTTTTACTGCGTAACTTTGCAAATTTTATTTTTCGTCATTTATGGTTCAGCCCAGGATCGTGATGGCCGCCTGGATCATGTTTTTCGTACTCGCCACGGCGGAAGCGTTCATTTCGTAAGAGCGCGCCGCTCCCATCAGGTTGACCATTTCCTCGGCGGGATTAATGGCCGGATAGGAAACGTAACCCTGAGCATCGGCGTCCGGATGGCCGGGCTCGAAACGGCGAACGGGCGGCGTATTGTCGGCCGCGAGGCTGACGACGCGGACATCTTCGGCGTGAAGATCGGCCAGTGAGGCGAGCATCATGCCATTGAAACCGCCGAAGGGCACCGGACGCGCGCCGAAAACGACGTTCATCCGCTGGTAGGGGCCGCCGGTTTCCGTCTTGGTGGTTTCGGCGTTAGCCAGGTTGGCAGCAGTGACTTCCGCACGAAGGCGCTCGGCGAGCAACGCCGAGCCGCTGATTTCGAGTACACGAAACAGGTTCATGATTATTGGCCCTCCCGAATCGCCGTATTGATTTCCGCGAACTGCGCCTTGAGGATCGCGGCCGCGGCCTTGAATTGGAGTTGCACTTGCGCAAGAAGCAAGGATTCGCGTTCCGGATTGACGTTGTTGCCATCGGGCCGCGCCAGGAGTCCGCGCACCGGCATCACGAAGGGGCTCATCTGGTCCGGCGCGTCGTTGTCGATGGCGCGCTGCAGTTCACCGCGGAAATCGACGTCGCGCGTGTGGTAGCCGGGCGTATCGACGTTCGCGATATTGGTGCTCACCAGCGTCTGCCGCATGGAGGAGAGGTCGAGGAAGCGTTCGAGAACGCGGAGATTCTGGGATTCCAGCCAGCTCATGACGCTACCCTCGCCGCCAGGCCATATTCGCGGATTTTGTTGCGCACGGTGCGAAGGCTGACGCCCATGAGCGCGGCCGCTCTGGTGCGGTTGCCACCGGTAGCCTGAAGCGTGGATTCGAGCAGGCGACGCTCCATCTCTTCGAGCGTAGTGCCGGGCTTGAGATCCTCGCTGGAGGAGGAAGTTTCCAGATCGAAGCCGAGGATTCCGCCGGCGCCCTCAAGCGTAGTGCCGACGGCAAAAGCGAGTTCGCGGCGGATGGTGTTTTCGAGTTCGCGGACGTTGCCGGGCCAGTCGTAGAGGCGCAGTTGGTCGGCGAGTTTCGAGCCGATGCGGTATTTGCCGCGTGCGTCAGCCGGCTCATATTTGCGCAAGAAGTAATTCGCCAGAGGGAGAATGTCTTCGCGGCGTTCGCGCAAGGGCGGAATCGACAGCGGAACGACGTGCAAGCGGTAGAAGAGGTCGGCACGGAAGGCGCCATTCTTGACCATCTGCGGAAGCGAGCGATTGGTGGTGGCGATGATGCGCACGTCCACGCGAAGCGATTTCGTGTCGCCGAGCCGATCCACCTCGCGTTCCTGCAAGACGCGCAGAAGTTTTGGTTGGAGGTTCAGCGGCATTTCGGAAATTTCGTCGAGGAGGAGCGTGCCGCCCTGGGCGAGTTCGAATTTCCCCGCCTTGGCGGTCTGCGCGCCGGTAAATGCGCCGCGCACGTGGCCAAAAAGTTCGCTTTCCAGAAGATTTTCGGGGAACGCGGAACAATTGACGGCCACGAACGGGCCGCCGCGGCGCGCGCTGTTTTCGTGGATGAGGCGGGCAAGGACTTCCTTGCCGGTGCCGCTCTCCGCCTCGATGAGAATGTCGGCGTCGCTGCGCGCCGCGCGGCGAGCCTGTTCGATTACGCGGCGGAAACTGGCCGCTTCGCCGATGGCCTCGACGCACTTGCTGTTGGCGGTGGAGCTTTCTTCCTCGCCAAGAAAGCGCTCCGCGGCGCTTTCCAATTCTTCGAAGGAAACCGGCTTTTCGATGTAGTCGCAGGCGCCGCCGCGCATCGCCTGCACGGCGTCCGGCACGCTGCCATAGGCCGTGAGAAGAATGACGGGCGTTTCCGGCAGGTATTGACGGACGCCTTCCATCACCTGCCACCCGTCGCCATCGGCCATGCGCATGTCCGTGATGACCAGGCGGCTGGGCGACTGGCGAAAGGCGCTCAACGCTTCGTTGACACCACCGGCACTTTGCACTTTCCAGCCACGGCGCTGGAAATTCGCCGCCAGCGCGGCGCGCATTCCCGCTTCATCGTCGACAATCAAGACTTCTTTCATGCTTTCGCTCCTGACACCGGCAACACGATCGCGAATGTGGTTCCTTCCTTCGGACGGCTCTGCACGGAGATCGCGCCGCCATGCTGCTCGACAATCCGTTTGCAGACGGCGAGGCCCAGCCCGGGGCTGCCCGGGGTGGTGGTGAATCCCGCGTCGAAAATTTTTTCCTGGAGCTCGCCGGGAATGCCGCGGCCTTCGTCGTGAACTTCGATTTCGGCCAGCCCGCCGGGGAACTGCGGCGCCCACTTCATGCGAACGCGCAGTGTGCCGCCCGGAGGCATGGCACGGAAGCCGTTCATGGCGAGATTCAGGAAGACCTGCTTCAGGCGGTTGGCATCGGCCTGGGTGAAGACCTTGCCGATTCCATTTTCAAAGCGCATCTGCTGGCCGCGCTGCTTGGCAACGGGTTGAAGAAATTCGGTGATCTCGCCGAGGAGCCGGCCGAGATCCACAGCCGTCAATTGCACCCCGGCCTTGGCGTGAAACTGCAGAACGTTATTTACCGTGGCGGAGAGCGAGCGCAGTCCAGCTTGCAGATGAGTGGCCCATTGGCGAGCCTCGGGCGAATGAGAAACCGCTTCAGCAAGCAAACCGGTGAAAAGTTCCATGCTGCCGAGAGGATTGCGGATTTCATGAGCCAGCAGTGTGGCGATTTCCGCCAAGGCCACCGATTCGCGGGCGGCTTCTCGCTCCGCCGCAAGCCGCTTCTCTTCGGTGACGTCGCGGACAATCCAGATGCGATCCGAGGCTTCTTCGGCGGCGTGCCCGGTCAAGTCTGCGCGGGAAATGCCGATATACCGATTGCCATCCCTTCCGCGCTCGCACCATTCGAATTCGGAAGGCGAGGAAGAGCTTGAAGCTTCGGCTTTGAGACGCGCGAGGAGCTCGGGGGCGCGTGAATCGGCGTTTTCATTCCATTCCGGGGGAATCTGCAGCAAACGGCGGGCGAGCGGATTCATGAATTGCACGGATTGGCTTTCGCCGGCGGTGACCACCACGCCGCACGGGAGGTTTTCGAGCACCTGGGTCAGATAGGCGCGAACGCGAGTGTTTTCTTCCAGACTATGTTCGAGATCCGCGTTGGCTTTTTCGAGTTCGCCGCGCAGCCGCTCGACTTCGTTCTGAAGCAATGTGTAGGACTTTTCAAGAGAGCCGGCGGCCTGAGTGAATGTCAGAAACGCCTGCGCCAGACCGTTTTCCATGGCACGGCGCTCGCGGGCGGGGGGCCGTTTTCCGGATTTCAGGATCAGATAAGGCATCGTGTCTCCTCGATGGCAGCTCGCAACGGCCTATGCCAGTCTTCGGCGTTGCGCTTCACGAGATTCCAGCGCTGCTCCGGGCTGTGGGAAATGTTCCACTTCCAACCATTCGGCATCGCCGCTGAGAATGAAGGCGCGCTCGATGGCGTGCTGAAGTTCGCGCACATTGCCCGGCCAACTGCGCCGAAGCAGATGATCGAGCGCGGCGACGCTCAGGCGCTTTGGGGGCAGACTGCTTTCTTCATTCAGCAGATTCAAGAAATGTTCGGCCAGCAGCGCAAGATCACCGGATCGCGACTGCAACGGCGGCAATGCGATGGGAAATACTTCCAGGCGGTAGTACAAATCCATGCGGAACTGTTTGGCTTCCACAAGGGCACCGAGATCGACGTTTGTTGCGCAGATGACGCGCACGTCCACGCGCTGCATGTCCGCGCTGCCCAGGCGCTGCACTTCGCCGCTTTGCAGGAAACGCAGAAGTTTTGCCTGCATACCCAGGGGAAGGTCGCCAATTTCATCGAGGAAAAGGGTGCCGCCTTGCGCCGCGTGAATCCTGCCCAGGCGCGACTGTACCGCGCCAGTGAAGGCCCCGCGCACATGACCGAATAGCTCGGCTTCGAGCAAGGTCTCGGGAATCGCCGCGCAATTCACCACCACGAAGGGCTGCTTCGCACGCCGGCTGAGCTTGTGGACGGCTTCGGCAACGAGCTCTTTGCCCGTGCCGGTTTCGCCGGTAATCAGCACTGTGGTATCGCGTCTCGCTACCAGCCGCGCCAGCCGGTAGACCTCGCGCATCGTTTCGCTTGCGCCGATCATTCCGGGCAAAGTCGTGAGGGATTCACCGTCCGGTTCCGACTGCCAATCGCCGCGGCGGACTCGCACGCGAGTGGAAATATTCGGCAGCGGTTCGCAGGCTTGGTCTTCGATCCAGGAAACGGAAACCTCCGGAAAGTCGCGCTGGATCATCTCGGCCACTTCGCCGGCATCGAGATCCGCCAGATTGCGGTCGAGGAGCACGCCATCACAGGAGGTCTCGCGCAGCTTTGCGAGCGCAGCCGCTCCGCCGCTTGCTTCCATGCCTTCCCGGCCAAGGAATTCCGGCGCACCCAACACACGCCGCCGCACTTCGGGATCCGAACTTGCCACGAGGAATCGCCCCGTGGTTCCTGCCCAGTTGACCGCCGCGCCGGCTGCCATTGATTCCTCCAACTTATTCTGTGTCACTTGCACGAGCGGCGCATGCAACGCTCCGCTGGGAAAACTCTGCCACTCGTACGCAACACCCGATAATTGCGAGTTCATAGCCAAACTGAATTTACCGGCGGGATTGAAAAAAAAGGAGTTACACAGGAGGAAAGCACACCCCATGCGCCAGACGGGCACACGGTGCTGTATCAAAACAAAAAGTACTACGCACTTCCTGCCTATCTCGCCAGCAGGAGGAGCCGTTTGCCGCAGTTCCACGGCCGCAAACACGCTGGATAGCGCCTTTGCACGGTCAATTTGGATATCGGCGGGATGTCTGCAAACTTTAGTGGAAATTTAAGGCGGGGGCATGTTCCGGCTTGAAACCAAACACGGTCGATACAAGCTGCTGCACTTGGGGGAGAAAAGCGTCCAAATCCATCGTAAAGCGCGCGAGATCCATGCTCGCGAGACGTGGGACGTGTTTCGTTAGCTGCCGCCAGGCTGGATCAAGGAGCAGATCCAGGCTGCGCCATTCATCATAGCCGTAGCCCAAGCCGCGATACCGGCACAACAGATCTCCAATATGGACCAAGGCGACGAGAGGACGATCCACCGGAGCCTGCTCGACGTCATGATGGAAAGCTATGACCTCGATTACTGCGCTGGGGAGTTGCCAGGCTTTTCCGAGAATGCTGCCGCTTTCCGCGTGCGTGAAGCCGAGGTCGCTCATCTCCTGCTCGGCAAGAGGGACGCCGCGTTCGCGGGCGCGCGCAATCACGTCACGGTATTCCTCCGTGTAGGCGAGAGAATTCACGAGAATTCCGAGATCGTGGAGGAGGCCGGCAAGATAGGCCTTGTCCGGCTCGCGAAAGTCGATGCGGAGCGCGAGTTCCCGGCAGACGGCAGCGCAGCCTAACGAATGTCTCCAGTAAACCTGGGGTTCGGTGGCCCACTTTTCGCCGGAGCTGAACTGGTGGAGGCAGCAAGTGAGCAGAATGTCTTCCACGCGCTGGATGCCAAGCGCAACCACGGCGGCCTGGATCGATTCGGTGGCGCGGGCCCGGCCGTAGAGCGGAGAGTTGGCGATTCGCAGGCACTGGGCGGCGATGGTTTTGTCGTAGGAAACCAGCTCGACGACTTTTTTCAACTCGATGTGGTCAGGATCGGTGCGAAGCAGGTCCAGGAGCGGATTGAGTACGGCGGGCGAAGAAGGCAAGGAGCGCAGCCTTTCGACCCGTTTTTGCAATCCCTCGCGCAACCCGCTCATGGTTTTCCTGCCTTTGCCGGCTCCGGACCCGGCTTGCGATAGACGGTAGTTCCCGGCAAGTGAACCAGCCGGAATTGATCGTTCACCTGGTAGAGCGACTCCGCGTGACCCAGAAAGAAGCAGCCGTTGGGCATGAGGCTGGAGAAGAAATGCTGCACGACGCGTTTTTTCGAAGCCATATCGAAGTAAATGAGCACATTGCAACAGAAAATCAGGTCCATGCCCTTCATGAAGAGCATGCGGGAATCGTCGTTGAGGTTCAGGCGCTGGAAGGTGATGCGGGCTTTCACATCGTCGCGAACCCGGAGCTTTGCGCCCTCGGCGGGAACGAAATATTTGCGTTTGTACTCATCCGGGGTGTTGCGAAGGGCGTAGTCGCCATAGATGCCGGCACGCGCGGTCTCGATGGAGCGGTCGTTTAGGTCGGTAGCCTGGATTTCAAACGTCCAGTCCTTTAGAAGAGATTCCTTCTGTTCCAGGAGGAACATCGCCAGTGTGTAGGGTTCTTCGCCAGTCGAGCAGCCCGCGCTCCAGACTTTGAGTTTTTTCAGGCCAATTTTCGAGCGCTCCTGCGCCAGTTCGGGGAGGATCACGTTTTTCAGCGCATTGAGCTGCGGCATGCTGCGGAACAAACAGGTTTCGCCGATGGTAATTTCATTCAGCAGCGCGCGGGTTTCGGCTTCTTTATAAGCGATGTTGGTCAGCAAATCGAGATATTCTCGGCCGTTGGTGGCCTTCACCGCGCCGGTGGCCATTCGCCGCTTGCAGGCGGCCGTGAGCAGATACATTTTTTCTTCCGAGTGGTAAATGCCGCATGTCTGGTAAACGAGGTCGCGGATCCGCAGATAGACGGGGTCGTTGATGTCCTCTTTATCGCGGCCGCCCGCCGCGCTCATCGTCGCATTCAAGACTTCTCCAGCCATTCTGTTCCTCGCCGCGCTTTTCAGTTATGGACTTTCACGGCAGACTGCGTGCCATGAGCCCTTCCCTGCCAATCGAAGCCCATACGGCTGGCTCGCACGCGGCGTTCGATTTCGCCGGCGATTTCGTTCAGCGGAAAGATCCCATCGGCGCAGCCCGCCGCGGCAACTTGGCCCGGCATGCCCCAGACCACGGAAGTCGCTTCGTCCTGCACCAAAACCTGGCCACCAGCGGCCTTGATCTCTTCCGAGCCGCGGACACCGTCGCTACCCATACCGGTCAAAACGACGGCGAGCACGTTGGGCCCATAGGTTTGCGCCACGGAGCGGAAAAGCACGTCGACGGCGGGGCGGCAGGAATTTTCCGGCGGATCCTGATTCATTTTGAGGTGAACATCCTTGCCTTCCCCTCGCGCAACCTGCATGTGGTAATCGCCGGGCGCGATCCATGCCGCGCCGGGGTTCAGCCGTTCGCCGGGGACACCCTCCTTGACCCGAATGGAGCATTGCTTGTCGAGGCGTTCCGCCAGAAAGCGTGTGAACAGCGGCGGCATGTGCTGCACGATCACCACGGGCACGGGTAGGTCCTGTGGCAGTTCGGGGAGCACCGCAGCCAGTGCGTTCGGCCCGCCTGTGGAGGTGCCGATCGCCAGCACGTCAATTCGCATATGCAAGATGGGCTTGACGATGCCGGAGGGCCGGAGACGGGGTTTGGGAGCGGCAGCCGGGGAGGCCGCCGGAAATGTGACCTTGCGGCAAAACCCCTTGATTTTGGGAATAAGCTCGGCCTGGATTCTCGCGCGCGTTTGCTCGATGCTACCGGTATTGCTGGGCTTGGTGACGTAATCGCTGGCGCCAAGCGAGAGCGCTTCCAGCGTCACGGTGGCGCCGCGTTCGGTCAGCGTGCTGAACATGATGACCGGAAGTTTCGGATACCGTTTGCGAATTTCCTGGAGCGTTTCGATGCCAGACTTTCCCGGCATTTCCACGTCCAGAGTCACCAAGTCCGGGTGCACCACCGGAATTTTGGCCAAGGCGATATTGCCGTCGGCGGCGCTGCCGGCCACTTCGATGTCTGGATCCGCGGCCAGCGCTTCGCTGAGCACCTTCCGGATTACAACCGAATCATCCACCACCAGTATTCGGATGGGTGGCATGCGGTTCCGCCTTTCTGGGCTCGCCAATCTCTATTGCCGTGTCCGCATGGACTGGCGGATGTACACCAGCCTCGCCCATGCGGGCGCAGGCGGGCACTATCCACCCGCCTGGCAGTCCCTAATACTTGAACCGCGCGGTAAGTTCCTTCAATTCATTGGCCATCTTGGCCAGTTGCTGAGCCGCTTGCTGGGAATCGCCGGCGCCATGCGTCGTGCTCTGCGCCGCTTCCGCCACGCCGGCAATGTTCTTCGTGATTTCGCCGGAGCCGCGCGCCGCATCGGAAATATTGCGGCTCATTTCGTTGGTGGTGGCGTTCTGCTCTTCCACGGCAGAGGCGATCGTGGAAGAGATGTCGTTCACCTGGTTGATGATCGAGCTGATCGAACCGATGGCTTCGACAGCTTCCTTCGTATCGGCCTGGATGGTTTCGATTTTGCGGCTGATGTCCTCAGTGGCTTTTGCGGTTTCTTTGGCGAGTTCCTTCACTTCGTTGGCGACGACGGCGAAGCCCTTGCCGGCTTCTCCCGCGCGTGCGGCTTCGATGGTGGCGTTGAGCGCCAGGAGGTTGGTCTGCTGAGCGATCGAGGTGATGACTTTGATGACTTCGCCGATTTCCGCGCTGGAATCTCCGAGTTTCTGGACGGTCTGATTGGTACGGTCGGCGACGCCCACCGCGGAGCTGGCCACCTTGGCAGCTTCGGTGGCATTTTTGGCGATCTCCTTGATGCTGACGCTCATCTCCTCGGTGCCGGTGGCGACGGTTTGCAGGTTTTTATCCACCTGACCCGCGGCCGCGCTGACGACGTTGGCCTGGCTGGAGGTTTCCTCGGCGGCCACGCTCATCTGCTGGCTAACGGCACTGAGTTCTTCCGAGGCGGAGGCAAGCCCCTGCGCGTTGCGGGCGATGGCAGCCACGCTGCCACGCAGATTGGTGAAGAGACCATGCAGAGCTTCCCCCATCTGGCCGATGGCGTCCTCGCCCTTCACAGTGACATCCTGGGTAAGGTCGCCCTTGGCGGCTGCTTGCACAACCGAGAGGATGCTATTGACCTTTTCGCGCAACGCGTGCTGCGCCTGGCTCTCTTTTTCCGCCATGGCGATGCGGCCAAAGGCGCCGGAAACCAGCTTGCCGACGTTGCGCAGCGCTTCCAAGCGCCCTTCGGAAGGGTGTAAGGTTTCAAGGGCGAAGAAGTCCATCATGCCGGCGACTTTGCCGTTCATCACGATTGGAAAGGCGATGCCAGATTTCACGCCGGCCCGGCGGGCAGCTGGAGCACGCACGCAATCCTTCATGTCGGCGAGATCCTCGACGAAAAACAACTCGCGATTCTTCCAGGCGCGCCCGCTGAGTCCTTCGCCTTCCCGGAAACTCGCTTCCAT
Organism: Acidobacteriota bacterium; assembly: GCA_021324935.1. GTDB lineage: Bacteria > Acidobacteriota > Terriglobia > Acidiferrales > UBA7541 > Acidiferrum. The sequence goes on along the minus strand of JAJPIE010000037.1, from coordinate 85,105 downwards.
GGTTACGCGGCGGAACTCTTCGTTGACGGAGCCGCTCTCCACGGAAAAGTGCAACGCATTATCTTTGGGGTCCACAGTCCAGTAAGAACCATAGGCCCAGCCGAACGCATCTCTCACCGTGTCCAGAGCCACGCGGGCCGCTTCATTGGCGGTGGGGGCGTTCATGACTGCTTCGAGCACACGATTGACGGCGCCGACATTTTCGGCGGCTTCCTGATTGTCCGATTGCGCCTTTTTGAATGCATCTACACGGCTGGCAAACTCTTCGGACATGCGCTGGACGGCTACCATCAACACGCCCATCTCATCCTTGCGCGCGAGGTCGAGGTCCACGTTCTCTTCGCCGCGCAGAATCTTTTCCGTGGCCTCCACCGCCTGTTGCACGGGCCCGGCGATGCTCTTCGTCATTACGCGGCTGATCCCAACGCTGGCACAAAGCCCAGCGAGGACGACGCCCAGCATGAGCAAGGAAGCGCGGTGCGAATACTCCTGCATCGCGATTCGGCGATCCTGCATGCGCGAACGGTGCTCTTCGGTTTCCAAGCGGACGTGTTCCTCCATGAAATTGCGGGCTTCCATGGCCGGCTTATCCGCTTCCGCCCAGTCCTTGACGGTCTTCAACTTTCCGTTTTCCAGTTGCTGCTGCATGTCGCGAAAATTCTGCTCGTAGTCCTTCAGCGCGGCTCGGATGGAAGCCAGATCGTCTTTTTCGGCTTGCGAGCCGGCCAGCTTCTCGGCGACGTCCAGGTTTTCCTGAATGTGCTGCAGCATCGCCGTCCATTCTTCCTTGGCCGCCTCAAAGGCATGCCGATCGGCAAAATTCAGAAATTCGTCGCGTTCGTCCTTGAGCATATTCATCAAGTTGGTCAGCGCCGAGCTGTAAGCTTGCCCCGCGGCCGCATCGGTTTCGAACAGTATCTCTAGTTCGGCCGCCGTTTTTTGCGTGCTGAGGTATCCCGCCGCAGCGATCAGGACCATGAGAGCAAGCAGGACGCCGAATCCGAGCGCCAACCGTCTGCCGACGCGCATGTCGCCCAGCCACCGGGACAACCCGCTCCGGCTGCGCTTCGGTTGGTCCGACGGCGTCCCCGATTCGCGTTGCTCCCGGCCCGCCATCCGGTTGGCCCGCTGCTCGTAGGCGCTTTCCCGGTACTCGCGGGCCGGTGTCTCCCGCTTTGCTTCTACTTCTTTCACGTCAAACATGCTCGCCATAACCCCTTGGTCCTCCGGATTTCTTCAAAAATCTGTGTCCCTGCTATCCTTCGCCTTGTCTCACGCGAATCACGTCTCGCCGAGTTGCGCGCACTTGCCTGCATCCAACACGTGCAGCAACCCGCTTCCTAGCTTGTAAACACCGGTCACCAGGTGCCGGGCTTCGCCTTGCAGCGTGTCGGGAATGTCTTCAAATGCTTCCTCTTCCACATCCAGCACATCGCCGATTGCGTCAACAAGAAAACTCACCACCTGGTCCTCGTTGCTCACCACTACGTTCATGAGCGGGCCTTTCGCCTCCTGCTCGCCAAGCCCGAGCCCCTTGCGCAAGTCAATTGCCGTAACGATCTTTCCACGCAGATTGATCAGGCCACGGACCATCGCCCCGGCCAGTGGAACGCGGGTCATTTCCTGCTCCCGAATCACTTCCTGGACCTCCTCCACGGGCATGCCATAGAGCCGCTGCCCCATCCAGAAGGTGCAGAACTGCCGCCGCTCATTCATGAATTTCCGCCTCGGTCGCAGGGGCCTCGATTCCGCCACTCAGGCGGACCAGCTCTTTGACGTCGATGAGGTCCGTGACTTTTTTCTGGATGACCATCGTGCCGAGCACACCGGCGCGTCTTGCCGGCTGCTGCAACACCAGGTTCTCTTCCACGATGTCCAGGATTTGTTCCACCACCAGGCCGATGTTTCGCCCTTCATCGGCGTAGACGACCACCTGCATGGGCCCGCTCTCGGGAGCGGCATTCCCGGCGCTGGTCTCGCCGCTGAGGGCATCGCTCACGCGGACGAGCGGCATAATCTGCCCCCGGTACTGCACGACTTCTCGGTCTCCGGTTTTTTCGACCGTCTCCGGTGGGAACTCTTCGAGTCGCGCGACCATCGAAAGCTGGATCGCCATGCGGCCGCCGTCTTTGTTTTCGAAAACCAGCAGGGATTGCTTGCCATCGGCGGCCTGTTGCCCAGGTTCTTCCAGCAACGCGGTGGCCGATGCTCGATCCTGACGGTTATCCACCAAGCCCGCGGACTGGGCAAGTCCGCGGACATCGAGAATCAGCGCCACGCGGCCGTCGCCCAGAATCGTCGCCCCGGCAAACGCGTGGATGCTCTTCAGCTGCTTGTTGAGCGGCTTGACGACGATCTCTTCCGTATCATTGACCTGATCCACGACGAGGCCGAATTGCCGGCCGTCAGCCTGCAAAACGATGATGTTGACGCCGCCGTCCTGGTCGGAGGCGGTACGCTCCAGCTTGAGTTCTTTGTTCAGGTAAACCAGGGGAAGAAGCTGGCCACGGAGGCGGTACACGGGAGCTCCTTGCACGCGCTCGAGGCTTTTGGCGACGTTTTGCTCTTCGATGCGCACCAGCTCCAACAGGCTGACCTGGGGGATTGCGAACCGCTCGCCGTCGCTGGTGACCAGCAAGGCGGGAATAATGGCCAAGGTGAGCGGAATTTTCATTTTCACGGTGGTGCCCACTCCCGCGCGTGTCTGCACTTCCACGGTGCCGCCGATTTTTTCGATGTTGGTCTTGACCACGTCCATGCCGACGCCCCGGCCGGAGACATTGGTAACCGTTTCGGCGGTGGAGAAGCCGGGGAGGAAGATGAGGTTGCAGGCTTCATGGTCGCTGAGGCGGGCGGCTTGTTCGGCGGTGATGAGGCGGCGCTGCACCGCCTTCTTCTTGATTTTTTCCGTGTTGAGGCCGGCGCCGTCGTCGCGAATCTCGATATTGACCTGGCCGCCTTCGTGATAGGCACGCAGGTGAAGCAGGCCTTCAGGAGTCTTTCCGGCGGCAATGCGGGCTTCCGGCGTTTCGATGCCGTGATCGACGGAATTTCGCACCAGATGAGTGAGCGGATCCTTAATGGCTTCAATAATGGTTTTGTCGAGATCCGTATCTTTGCCTTCCATCTCAATTCGCACTTCCTTGCCGCAACTCATGGCCACGTCGCGCACGGTGCGGGGAAACTTGCTCCAGATATTCCCGATGGGCTGCATGCGCGTCTTCATCACGCCTTCCTGCAGCTCCGAGGTGATCAGGTTCAAGCGCTGACCGCTGGCGACCAAGGCGGCGTCCTGAACTCCCTGCGTATGTTGAAGAATCTGGTTGCGTGCCAGGACGAGTTCGCCGACGAGATTCATCAGCCGGTCGAGTAACACCACATCCACGCGAATCGAGGATTCGCTAATTGCGCTTTTGGCGGCTTGTTGCTGCTGAGTCTGGACGGCGGTGAGCAGGTCCTGGGATTTCACCAAGCCGCGCTCCAGCAAGATTTCGCCGATGGAGCGGGTGTCGCCCTCCAACTGCTTTTGCACCGCGTAAGCCACGTCTTCCGGCGTGACCGTGCCTTGCTCAACCAGGATCTTCCCGAGAGGTTTCGGCGGTTCGACGGCGGCTTCCTTCTTCTCTTCCGCCTTCGCCTCCCTTATTTCTTCGAGCTCCTTTGCCGCCGCGGCTTCGGCTGCGACCTGGCAAGCGGGGTCTTTCTGCAGGCGCTTCAATGTTTCGATGAGCCTTTCGTCGTTGCGCTCGCCTTCGCAGCCCTGGGACTCAATGCTCGCCAGCATCTGCCGCACGGCATCCACCAGGCCGAGAAGAGCGGTCGTGCGATCCGGCGTCAGAGCAATCGCCCCGTCGCGCAGCAGGCTCAGGAGATTTTCGCCCGCGTGCGCCACGCTTTCCAGTTTTCCAAAGCCCAGAAATCCGCAAGTGCCTTTAATCGTGTGAATCGTGCGGAAAATACTGGAGAGAGTGTCCCGGTTGGTTGGGTCTTTTTCGAGCTTCACCAGTTCACGGTCGAGCAGATCGAGATTTTCATTGCTCTCGACGAGGAAATCGCGGACGATTTCGTCGCTCATGCCCTGGTCAGAAACTTGTTCCGGTATGGGACGTTTGACCTCGGGCTCCGGCTTCCCGTCTTCCTTGCGATTTTTTCCCTTGCTCGCCACGCGCGCCACCTTGCAACTTCTCTGAAGCGCGTATTTCCTGTGCAACCAAGGTTCCAGCGTTTCCAGGGAGCGAATATCTTTCCGGCGCGCTTTCCATGTGCGTGGAAATTTGGCTTTGTCGCAGCATCTCTTCTCTTTTCTTCAATTCCAAAGACTGTGGCCGGCACTCCCTGCCCAAGTTCTTGCCTTGCAGGGAGCCTCTGGAAATAGCGTCATGTTCAACTCGGCAGTATCGCTTCATTCCGACACAATATTCTTGGCAGGCTCTTATTAAAGAATTCTCACCACGGCATGCGTGCTTCGTGATTCCAAGATGAATCGCGAGCGTAGGGGTGTGTGCGAGCGGTTAACTGCGTGGGCCATGGTTCTGTTGCCGCGTTGCTTCTTTTTCGCTTTTTCGCTACTGTCTCCCCACTCTTTTCTCAGGGGCTGCCGCTACTTGTCCCGTGCCGACCATGCAGGCCATGCTGCACCTTCACGGGTGATGGGATTCCGTGATCTGGTTTTGTTTTATGTGGTCACCGGGATCAGCCTGCGCTGGATCGCCACGGCGGCCACGCATGGCCCCTCTTCGCTGGTCATCTGGCTTGCGGCCTGGGTGCTCCTCTATATTCCTCTGGCGCTTGCGGTGATTCATCTCTCCACGCGATTTCCAGCTGAAGGAGGATTTTACGTCTGGATCAAAAAGGCGTTTGGCGAGCGCGCCGGTTTTCTCTCCGCCTGGCTGTATTGGGTGAGCAATCTTCCTTATTTCCCTGCGGTGCTCTATTTTGCGGCCAGCAATCTTTTGTTCCTTCATCCTGCGCTGCACCATTACTCGCAGAAGCCGATCTTTTTCATGGGGTTCGCTATCCTTGTTCTGAGCGGCCTGACCATCCTGAACATTCTTGGTTTGAACCTGGCGAAATGGGCGCACAACCTCGGCGCAATTGCCATGTGGGTTCCCGCGCTGATCGTTATCGCACTCGGGCTCCTCGCCTGGAAAAATTTTGGCTCCGCCACTTCTTTCACACCGCGAAGTCTGGTACCGACGGCACACGTGGAGGACATGCTGTTCTGGCCGGTGATTATTTTTGCGTTTATCGGCTGCGAAACGGCTTCGCTGATGGCCGAGGAAATCAAGGACGCGCGGCGAGACATTCCCCGGGCACTATTGCTCGCCGGGGCGACCATCGCGTTTTGTTACATGCTGGGCACATTTTGTGTGCTTCTGGCGATCCCAAGCAGCCAGTCGTCAAATCTGGATGGACTCGCGCAAGCGATCGCGCAGACGGCGGAGAGGCTTCGGCTCAGCGGCATCACTGGACTGGGTGCATTTCTGATCGCCATCAGCAATATCGGAGCGGCGGGTGCCTATCTTGCCGCCGCATCGCGATTGCCGTTCGTTGCCGGGCTTGACGGATATCTGCCTGCCGCGTTCGGCAACCTCCATCCGCGCTTCAAGACTCCCTGGATATCCGTGCTCGCGCAAGGACTGTTCGGGATTGCCTTTGTATTTCTGGGGCAGGCGGGCGCTTCCGTGGGCGGGGCCTACGATGTACTGGTCGCGATCTGCGTGGTGATCACGATGATCCCGTTCGCGCTGATTTTCGCCTCGCTGATCCGCCTGAGGGACCGCACCCGATCTCCGGATGATGCGACCCCGGCAACCGAAAGCGCGGCGTTTACCGCTTTTACGTCTTCGCGTGCGTTTCCCGCGTCGCTGCTGGGAGTCGTCGGCTTGTTCACGGCGACGTTGGCGATCGGGTTGTCTCTGATTCCGCCGCAGAGCGAGCCGCACAAAGTTCTTTATTTTTTCAAACTACTCGGCTCAAGTGGCGCGCTCATCGCATTGGGCCTACTGGTGTTCCAACTGGGGCGGCGTTCCACTTGAACGCGCCATTTTTGTGAAACTCCGTTCGAGAGGTTTGGGTCGGCCCAGCGGATGAGAACGTGCCTAAAGGAAGTGCCCGAATATTGGCAATAGGGGGCTTTGCATCCCCGTCTGGCGTCCCTGCCTGAAACTGAGCTTAGGGTCGCGAAGCCACGTTGGAAATGCTCTAGGACTTCTTGGCCGCCGGCGGATAAGTTTTCAAAAGTTTCGCGATCGATTTTTCGATGTTCTTCCGCCGCTTGTCCGGATTCGCCTTTGGATCAATCGCTTTGGATACGACCCCGCGCCACACCAATTCTCTTTTAGCGGAATCGTACATGTCGAGGTCCAATTGCCCGGTGTAAATCGTGGTGGTAGAGACGGTCGCGGAACTCATGCGCGCCGCGCCACCATACCATCCGCCGCCCCAGCCGGGTCCGTAGCCCCACCCGGTGGCATAGGCGTCGAGCTCTTTTTCCGAACCGATCGAGGTCTGGTAGCCGAGATAGAGGTCCGCGTTCTCTGAATCAGTCTTGGTGAGGTCCTTTTTTGCAAGCTCGGCGTCGATTGCATCGGTTAACTGCTTCGCGGTGATGGCATCCACCTGCTCCGCGTTCTTGATGTTCACCCATTTATAGGTTTTGAATTTCGAAAAATCAACGTCTTGCGCGTAGTTGTAGCGCACATCCTGAGCCACGGCAGCGCCGACGCCCACCAGCAGCCAGGCGAACGCCAATAGAGATAACTTCTTCATGCCTGGTTCTCCTTTGTGTCGGGCGGAGGTTCGATGGCAAGCATTCCAACGCGGAGTATACATCGATTCATCGCGGGAAACGGTAATCGCCGCGGAAGAAATTACTTTAGCCGGTCAAGGACGTAACGACGGATGTCCAGGCTCAATTCTTCCATCGGAGCGTAGTAGCCAAATTCATGCACCCGCGCTTGCGTACCTTGCTGCACACGCTTGCAAATCTCCCAATCCTGGCGGTTCACCAAATCCCAGAAGCCGACGGCATCGCTAGGATCGAAACTTGGCTTGCGGGTCTCAGTGGGATGGAACAAGAAGTCGCAGATTACCGTCGTGCGATTGGGCCTCTGCGGCCATAGAGTGAAGGCAGCGACGTGATCGCAAGCCAGACTGAGCATGAGATTAGGGTATATCAGCTCGCCCTTGTGCCGGACTTTTTCATTTTCATCCAGGCCTGGAAAGGGCGCGCGGTCCGTCTTGCCGGTCCAGGTGAACGTGACCGCGCCTTCCTTGTGCGGAATGCCTTGTTCCCATTCCAAGGTCGCGCCGCCTTGTTGCCGGAACGCCGGAACCACGTCACACAGCTCGGGATGCACCGCCCCGCAGTGGTAACACTCGTTGTAGTTTTCCAGAATGATTTTCCAGTTCGCAGCGACGTCGTACACAATCCGCCGCGCCGAGCGCAGGTTAGCTAGAGGGTAGCGCTTCACTCGCTCCATGGCGTCCCCGAAGCAACCTCGCAACGTCTTTCCCTCGCGTGCCGCTCGCTCGGGCGTCAAATTCAGAAAAATGAATCCCCCCCAGAGTTCTACACCCACGGGGTAGAGAGAAAAATCCGCTTTGCAGAAGCCTTCATCCTCCTTTGTATATGGTGCGTTGAGCAGTTTGCCATCCAGTGCATACGTCCACAGATGATAGGGACATCGAATTCCGTTCGCACCCAGAACTCCACCGAGGAGCTTGATGTTCGCAGAGCTGTCATCCTCCGGTTCGGGAACCAACCTTGAGCCCCGGTGACGGCACACGTTGTAGTGTGCTTTAACCTCGCCCTCTTTGGTGCGCACAACTAAAACACTTTCGCCCAGAACATTCAGCGCCAGAAAATCACCCGGAGCGGGAATCTGCTCTTCGCGCGCGGCACAGAACCACTCGAGGCAGAAGATCTTCTCCTTTTCCTGAGCGAATGTTTCGCTGGAACGGTAAAACTCGCTCGGCAGCGAGCGTTGCATCCCCGAATCGTTGGCTTCCTTCACGGTCCCAGCTTACCCTTCCCGGCTTTAAACTCCCACCTTTCCACGTCTGCGATCGCGCAGGACCTGCATAGCCGCATTGCGTCCCGGTGCCCCGGTCACGCCGCCGCCGGGGTGCGCGCCCGCCCCGCACAAATACAATCCCCGAATGGGCATGCGGTATTGCGACCAGCCCGGTAATGGACGCAGGAAGAATAGTTGTTCCAGATTCAAGTCGCCGTGAAAAATGTTGCCTTCCGTGAGCCCGTAAATGCGCTCGAGATCCAGAGGCGTCAACACCTGCCGCGCAACTATTGTTCCGGGCACATTGGGTGCATATGCTGCGATCTTCTTCACTACGCGGTCGCCAAGCACTTCCCGCTTCTCGTCCCACGTGCCTTCGCGCAACTTGTAGGGGACATACTGCACAAAGCACGTCAGGATGTGCTTGCCCGGAGGCGCCAGCGAACTGTCCGCATTTGATGCTACTACGCAATCCACCCACAGCTCTTCCGGAATGTCTCCAAATTTTGCTACGTCGTAACACCGTTCGGCAAATTCGAGCGATGGCACCAGCGTAAAAAGCGAGCGCTCCTGCGGCGTCGAGGTCGCCGGCGTGCCGCTGAAGCGCGGCTCCTCACTCAATACCATATTGACCTTAGCGCAGGGTCCCGCCATCTTGATGCCGCGCACACCTTCCAGAAATTCCGGCGGCAATTCTTTTGCATCTGTGAACTTCAGAAACGTGCGCTTGGGGTCGGCGTTAGAAAGCACGATTTTTGCGCGGAGTTCCGTGCCATTCTCCAAGGTTACGCCGCACACTTTTCCATTTCTGGCATCGATTCGCGCGACCGCAGCATTGGTGCGAATCTCCGCTCCAAGTTGTTTTCCGGACGCCGCCAGCGCCTGAGTGATCGAGCCCATCCCGCCCATGACGTGGCCGTAAAAGCCCTGGAGTTCGTGCTCTCCACCGCTCAACAGATGAAACAGCAATCCAATCGCTGTGCCCGGCTGGTATGGTCCGCCATGTTTCCCATAGACGTTATTTGCCAGGAACATGGTTTTCATCGTTTCGGTTTCGTAGTTTTTATCGAGAAAATCGCCCAGGCTTCCGGTGAGGAAAGCGACCAGTTGCGCCACTTCCGCGTTGGTGATGCCGCGAAATCGCTTGCCGACCCGGAACAAATCGCCCCAGCCCTGCGGCGTACGCGTGTCCAATTCCGGCGGCGGCTCGAGAAAAAATGGTTGCAGGTAACGCGCCAGTTTCTTTAGCTGGTCATCCACTTTGATGAACCGCTCGGCATCTTTCGGCGAGATCTTCCGAAATTCGTCCGCGGCGCGGTCGCGATTGGCCCACCAGGAAACCAGGCGGCCGTCCGGAAAGGACACCTGCAAGCCCGGATCGCAGGGCACCATGCGCAAGCCGAACTCGGCGAGGCGCAACTCGTGAATCACTTCCGGTCGCAACATGCTGGCGATATAGGACGTGGTCGAGGCACGGCAGCCGGGCGCGATCTGCTCCGTCACACAACAGCCGCCAATGACGTCGCGGCGTTCGAGCACCAGCGTTCTCAATCCGGCGCGCGCCAGGTAAGCGGCCGCGGTCAGGCCATTGTGGCCGGCGCCGATGACGATCGCGTCATGAACGGTTTGCGACGATGGCATCGAAGGAATTCCTTGGCTCGAGAGCGCACAGGAAAATGGAGATGTTCTATCACAAACGCAGAGGTAAAGGAAAAATCAGAACAAACCGGGGGTGTCGAAGGGCAGGCCGACATAGTTTTCGGCCAGCGAAGTGGATGCCGCGCGCGAATGCGTGACATAATCCAGCTCGGCGAGATGAATCTGATGTGAGAAATCGTCTTCGTGAGGGAAGCGATGCAGAATGGAAGTCATCCACCAGGAAAAGCGTTGTCCTAACCAGACGCGCTTCAGGCAGCGCTCCGTGTAACGCGCAAGATCGCCGGCGCTCCGGCGCTTGTAGTATTCGACCAGGCCGCGCGTCAGTACGCGGGCGTCCGCAACGGCAAGATTCATGCCTTTTGCGCCGGTAGGGGGCACGATATGAGCCGCATCGCCCAGCAAAAACAGCTTGCCGAACTGCATCGGCTCGGTCACAAAACTTCGCATGGGAGTAATGCCCTTCTGAAAGATCGGCCCGTCCTTCAGCACAAATCCCTCATGAGTGGCCATCCGGATACGCAATTCCTGCCAAATTCGCTCGTCGGACCAATTCTGTATTTGTTCGTCTGGTTCGCATTGCAAATAAAGACGCGAGATTTCCGGAGTGCGCATGCTGAGCAATGCAAAACCACGTTCGTGATAGTTATAGATCAACTCATGCGACGCGGGCGGAACGTGGGCGAGGATGCCCAGCCAAGCGAAGGGATACTGCCGCTCGTAGAAGCGGACGCGCTCCGCGGGAACCGCCGGCCGGCAAATGCCGTGAAATCCGTCGCAGCCGGCGATGAAGTCGCACGCGACTTCGTGTTCGGCGTCTTGACAGGCGTAGCGGATCCTCGGCTGCGCGTCAAATTCGGAGACGTGCAGGGCCTCGGCCTCAAAGAAAATGGGCTGGCCATAGCCAATGCGGGCGCCAATCAGGTCCTTCACCACCTCCTGTTGGCCGTAGACGGTGATCGATTTACCGACGAGATGCTGAAAATCGATGCGGTGCCCCTTGCCGCCGAAACGCAACTCCACCCCTTCGTGCTGCAAGCCTTCGCGTTCCATCCGGGCGCCAACACCGGATTCGCGCAGCATGTCCACAGTGCCTTGTTCCAGGACACCGGCGCGCACGCGGCTTTCGACGTACTCCCGGGAATGACTCTCCAGCACCACGCTTTCGATTCCCTGCAGGTGGAGCAGATGCGCGAGCATCAAGCCCGCCGGGCCGGCACCCACAATGCCCACTTGTGTTCGGATGTTTGCCATGTGCGAGATCTTCGATCCGTTCAGGTGAATTTCTCGATTATTTCCCTCGGGATCGGCTGGCTTTTCACCCTGGAGGGATCACCCGGTTCGCGTATTGTCCACACGCGTTTCTCGATGCCCTCGACAGCCAGCACGTCTCCGCGATAAAGCTTGTGGTCAAGCGAAAAGCTGCTGGTTCCCCAGCGCGTGACCCGCGATTCAACATGGACAACATCCCCGAAAGAAGAAGGCACCTTGAAGTTGCAGCTCGCTTCAACCAGCGGAATTCCGGCGATCTGAAAGCGCCGCAACATCTCCGCCTTGGGGTAACCCAGCGCGCGATGAAACAATGCGTTCGTGCAAGCATCAAAGTATTCGAAGTAGCGCGGAAAGAAAACGATCCCAAATGGGTCGCAGTCTCCCCATTCGATCAGAATTTCGCGTCGGTTGGTCAGCATATTGGATGATTGATTTGGCAGGCCAATGCGGCCCCAGGAGAGTCTACTGCAAGCGGCAGAATTCGCGTAGAGCGATTGCGCTGCGCCTGTGCGATTACGGTAGACTGAAAGGAAAGGAAGTATCTCCCGACCATGAACACTGCCTATATTTGTGATGCCATCCGCACGCCCTTTGGCCGCTACGGAGGAGCCCTTTCGAGCGTGAGGACCGACGACCTTGCGGCTCTGCCGATCGCTGAATTGGTGCGGCGAAATCCAACAGTGGATTGGAACGCGGTAGACGACGTGATATACGGCTGCGCAAACCAGTCCGGCGAAGACAACCGCAACATAGCGCGCATGGCGCTGTTGCTGGCCGGGCTGCCTAAGGAAGTATCGGGGACAACCGTGAATCGTCTTTGCGGCTCCAGTATGGATGCCGTGGCGACTGCGTCACGCGGCATAAAAAGCGGCGAAGTGGATCTGCTGATTGCGGGTGGCGTGGAGAGCATGTCTCGCGCGCCGTTTGTGGTGGGAAAGTCCGAGTCTGCGTTTGCCCGCAACCTGAAACTGGAAGATACGACCATCGGCTGGCGCTTCGTGAATCCGGCAATGAAGGCGAAATACGGCACGGACCTGATGCCGGAGACGGCCGAGATCGTCGCCGAGGAATATCAAATCTCGCGTGCGGATCAGGATGCGTTTGCGTTGCGCAGCCAGCAGCGCACGGCAGCCGCCATGAAGGCGGGCCGCCTGGCGGAGGAAATCTTCTCCGTGCCCATTCCCCAGAAAAAGGGTGAGCCGATTCTGGTTTCGGTGGATGAACATCCCCGCGCCGATACCACGCTGGAAGCGCTTGCGAAATTGAAGGGCGTGGTGAAACCCGATGGTACGGTGACGGCCGGGAATGCGTCGGGAATCAATGACGGCGCCTGCGCCGTGTTGATGGCTTCCGAAGCCGCCGTGAAAAAATATTCTTTGACGCCCAAAGCTCGAGTCGTTGCCGCCGCCGCGGCAGGCGTGGCACCGCGCGTGATGGGCATTGGCCCGGCTCCGGCAAGCAAAAAGGTGCTGGCGAAGACTGGAATGAACATTGGGCAAATGGACGTGATCGAGCTGAACGAAGCGTTCGCTTCGCAGGCGCTGGCCGTTTTGCGAGAATTGGGCGTGGCGGATGACGCGGCGAATGTGAATCCGAATGGCGGTGCGATCTCGATCGGGCATCCTCTGGGCGCCAGCGGCGCGAGGCTGGTCACCACGGCTGTCTACCAGTTGCAGCGAACGAAGGGGCGCTATGCCCTATGCACGATGTGCATTGGCGTGGGTCAGGGGATTTCGTTGATTCTGGAGCGCGTCTAGATCGAACCACCTCGCCGGCAGAGCGCACGCGAAACCAACGCGGCCCAACATTTTTCGAAAGAAGATGTATGCTAGCTGGGCGGCCAGCCCAATCGGTAGCTGAAGTGCGGAGACAATCGCAGCGATGAGACTCTTCGACGACTTATTCCGCTACAAGCCCATCCAATCGATCTTCTCCGAGTCAGGAACCATCCAAAGCCTGCTGCAATTTGAAGCCGCCCTGGCCGCAGCGGAAGCAAAAGTGGGCGTGATTCCTGAAATTGACGCGAAAGCGATTGCTGCGGCGTGCCGCGCCGAACTTTTTCGCGTGGAAGAGATTGCTTCGCAGGCGGCCCTCGCCGGAAACATCGTCATCCCGATGGTAAAGCAGCTCACGGAAGCTGTCGCCAACGAGAATAAGGATGCGGCGCGCTTCGTCCATTGGGGAGCGACGAGCCAGGACGCCATCGACACCGCGATGGTGCTGCAGCTTCGCCGGGCGCTAACGATCATGGAGCAGGACCTCGCTCGGCTGGTGACCGCGCTGGCCGAGCTGGCAGAGAAGCACCGCCGCACGCCCGTTGTGGCCCGCACCTGGTTGCAGCAGGCCCTCCCTACGACCTTTGGATTAATTGCCGCCGGGTGGCTCGATGCGATTCTGCGACACCGAGCGCGGCTTTCCGAGCTTCGCGCGCGCGATCTCGTGTTGCAGTTTGGCGGCGCGGTGGGGACGCTGGCGGCGTTGTCCGGCCGCGGGCCGCAAGTCGCTCAGGCGCTTGCCGAAGAATTGCAACTTCCGCTGCCGGCAATGGCTTGGCACGCGCATCGCGATCGCCTCGCTGAAATTGCTGCCGCGTTGGGGCTTTGCGTAGGGACCTTGGGAAAAATCGCAAGGGACATTTCGCTGCACGCACAAACGGAAATTGCCGAGCTCGCCGAGCCGGCCGGTGAGGGCCGCGGCGGTTCCTCCACCATGCCGCACAAGCGAAACCCGGTGGCTTGCGCCGCGGTGCTGGCTACCTCGCTCCGCGTGCCGGCACTTGTCTCCACGATGCTCGCGGCTATGCAGCAGGAACATCAGCGCGCACTGGGCGGCTGGCAGGCAGAATGGGAAACCTTGCCGGAAATTGTTTCCCTGGCGGGAGGCGCGCTGCACCAGATGACGGAGATGCTTCCGGGATTGCGGGTCGATGCGCCACGAATGCGGCAGAACCTGGACGCGACGCGCGGGTTGATTTTCGCCGAGGCCGTGACCATGGCGCTGGGCGACAGGCTGGGCAAACTACCTGCGCACATGCTGGTGGAAGCGGCTTGCCAGAAAGCTCTTTCCGAGCAAAAGCATTTGAAGGACATCTTGCGCGAGGATCCGGGCCTGCGCGGTTACCTGACTCCCGCGGATCTTGAGGGGCTTTTTGACATGCGCAATTATCTGGGTAACGCGGACGATTTTGTGCGCGGCGTGCTGGCGCAGGCCAGAGGCGCCGCGGCTTCGCCGTAAGACAAAAGGACAATGATCATGGCTTTCGCAGAAATCGCCGATGCGCAATTGTTTTACCAATGGGACGGGCCGGAAGGCGCGCCGGTCGTGCTCTTCTCAAACTCGCTGGGGACCTCTCACGCAATGTGGGAGTCGCAACTCCAGGCGTTTACAAGAGAATTTCGGGTGCTGCGCTATGACAGCCGGGGGCACGGCCAATCAACGGTTACGCCGGGCCCCTATACGATCGCGCAGCTCGCCGGGGACGTATTGCAATTGCTCGACGCCCTGAAACTCGATCGGGTGTTTTTCTGTGGCCTGTCCATTGGCGGCTTGGTGGGAATGCAGCTTGGGATAACCGCCGCCTCGCGCTTCCACAAGATGGTGCTGTGCAATACCGCCGCAAAAATCGGAAGCCCGGACACCTGGAACGCGCGCATCACCACCGTGCAGCAAGGCGGAATGAAAGCGATTTCCGCCGGCGTGGTGGATCGCTGGCTGACGGCCGGATATCGCGCTTCGCATCCCCGCAAAGCAGGTGAAGTCCTGCAGATGCTGGAAAATACCCATGCCGGAGGTTATGCGGCCACTTGCGCGGCTGTGCGCGATGCCGACTTCCGGGATTCCATCCACAATTTTCAGCCGCCGGCGCTGATCATTGCAGGAACGCACGACCAGGCAACAACTCCCGCCGACGGGCGCTTTCTGGAAAGCCGGATTCGCGGCGCGAGTTTCGCGGAGCTTCCGGCGGCGCATCTTTCCAACATCGAAGCGCGAGACGATTTTAATCGCACGGTTTTGGGATTCCTGAAATCCCAAGGAGCGCACGGATGAACGACCGCGATCGCCACAAGAAAGGCATGAGGGTCCGCAAGCAGGTGTTGGGGAAAGCGCACGTTAAGCGCGCGGAAGCCCAGAAGAACGAATTCAATGCCGCGTTTCAAGACCTGATCACGCGCTATGCCTGGGGGGAAATCTGGACGCGTCCCGGCCTCCCCAAAAAGACGCGCAGCATGATCACGATTGCCATGATGGTGGCGCTGAACCGCACGGAGGAACTTCGGCTCCACGTGCGAGCTTCGGCAAATACCGGCTTGTCGCGCGAGGAACTGGAAGAGGTTTTGTTGCAGACGGCGATCTATTGCGGGGTCCCGGCGGCAAATCATGCCTTTCACGTGGCCGAAGAAGTCTTCGCGGAAGACCGGAAATAAGCGGATCAGGCCGAAACCGGCACTTCGGCAAGAACCTCGCTTACCCAACTGACGGATCGCAGATACAGATCCGGGAGAAAATTTTCGTGGAGGCCGATGCGTCGGCAGGATTCGGCCAGTTGGCCCCAGGTGCCGGATTCGTAGTCGAGAACCACTTCGAAGATCGGCCGGTAGCGGCTCTCATGTCCCTGCAAGGCCTTGGCGATTTCCTCATCCACTTTAATGTCCTGTAGTACGGCGGCCATGGGCAGGTTGAGCAGCGCATCCATCACGGAGAGCAAGCCCAGCAAGAAGAGTTCGTTGGTCTCGCGGAGCATGCCGATTTTCTGGCCGATCAGTTCGCAGAACATGGCGCGCAACAAGGGAAGCCGCAGCAGGCTGTCGGCCACTTCGTCACCCAGCGCGGCAACGCTGACCAGCGAAATCCATTTGCGCATCGCGCGCTCTCCCAGCAGACTCAACGCGTGGGGAATGGAGTGGATCTCCACCCGAAACGCAAAGGCTGCGGAATTCAGATAGCGCAGCAAGCGATAGCTGAGCGAAATATCGCGCTTGAAGATCATCGATATGCGGTGGAGATTGAAAACCGGCTCGTTCACCGCCTGCAAGAGTTCCAGGTACACGGCCTTGTTGGCGGGCACGCTGCGGCGGCCGACGATTTGCGGCCGACAAAAGAAATATCCCTGGAAGAAGTCGTAACCCAGCTCCCGGCACCTTTGAAATTGATGATCGGTTTCCACTTTTTCCGCGATGGTGGGAATCCCGCGGCGGCGGCAACGTTCCAGAAGCTGCCGCTGGTCCGCCTCGCTCATCAACAGCACATCCACTTTCACGAAATCAGCGAAGTCCAGCAGCGGCTGCGTTTCCGGCAAGTCGCAGTAGTCGTCGAGCGCCAGACGGTAGCCAAGTTCCTTCATGCGGCGGCAGGCATTGATGACGTCCTCGTCGGGCGGCACGGTTTCCAGAATTTCGCCGACCACCAGCTCGCGCGGCATCAGCGTCAGGAAGTCTTGTAGCAAAAATTCCCGCGTACAATTCATGAACGCAGGCAGTCCATCGGTCATGGTGCGAATACCCATGAGAAACAGTTCATCCATCGCGTTGACCGAAACCGCCGACCCGGGCTTAGGCCGGCAATAATTTTCCGGCCCATAGCGGGAAAGAATTTCGTAAGCAAAGAGGTTGCGATCAGGGGCCAGGATGGGCTGCCGTGCGAGAAAGCGATTGTAACTTTCCGAAGCGGTCATAGTCGGACGCGGTGGCTTCGCGAAACCCGGCGAGTATGGTGCACGAGATGGGCCATTGTTGAGACGGGACGCGGGGAGAGCGCGCCTCTGCGAGCCGTTCAAGCCTTTCAAATCACAAGCCGCACGCCGGTCTTTGCTAGCCGCCCGGCAAAGTCAGAGATCACACGCATCTGAGACCGGATGAGTGACCCGGAACAGGCAAGAATGTTCTGGTGTGGAACATCATTCCCTCCGTAACCCTCCGAAAATGCCCGCGGGTTTCTGGCAGGACGCGTGCTTCATTTCCCTTGGGACGATGCCAATGCGAAATAGCCAGATATTCATCCGTGGCCAACGAACGGGAGCCAACCAAGAGGTGCGGATGTGAATCTGGTGACCTACGACATTCTGACGCAGCGGATCAAGCAACTGGGCAACTTGCCGGCCATGCCCGCGGTCCTTGCGACGTTGTGCGATGCGCTCAGCCAGAAGAGCAGCAAAATCGATCTTGACCAAATCATCCGCCACATCTCGTACGACAAATCCCTGGCGGCACAATGCCTGCGCTTGGCAAACTCCGCGCTTTTCCGCCAAAGAGGCGACGTTGTCAGCGTGAAAGACGCCGTGCTGGCCTTGGGACTGTGGCGCATCCGCGATCTTGTCTTCTCCTGCAGCCTACCGATGATGTTTTCCAACGTGAACACCAATGTCGGCAAAGAAGTTTTTTGGCGTCATGCGCTGGGAACCGCGGTGGTTGCGCAAGGCCTTGGGGAGGAATTCGGGGCAAAATCCCTGGAGGATATCTACCTTGCCGGTTTGCTGCACGATATCGGAGTGTTGGTGAACGGCGTTCTTTTCGTCGAAGATTTTCGCGACGTCTTGGAGGAAGCG
This sequence comes from Acidobacteriota bacterium, assembly GCA_021324935.1. Classification (GTDB taxonomy): domain Bacteria; phylum Acidobacteriota; class Terriglobia; order Acidiferrales; family UBA7541; genus Acidiferrum. The sequence goes on along the minus strand of JAJPIE010000037.1, from coordinate 67,618 downwards.
CAGCGAAAGCGCGCGCCGCTCGAGGAAATCGAAAAAAGCATCATGGGCTTCTCGCACGCGGAAAGTGGCCGAATCCTTTCCGAGCTGTGGCGGCTGCCCGAGGAACTCGCTGACGTGATCGAGCATCACTGCGACCCGCAAAAACAGCCGGCGCCCAGCGACACGACCTTGCTGGTGCATGCCGCCGATCTCGTCTGTCAGAAACTCGGGCTGGGGTATGGCTATGAACTTCAATCCAGCGAGGCTGCTTCCCTGCCACACATCTGGGAATCGCTGTGCCCACGCTTTCCGGCCGCGCGACCGTTCACGGAAGCGGCTTATTCAGGGCTTCTCCATCACCTGGTTTCCGCCGCGGAAAATCTTGCCGACCAAGTTTTCACGCCGGCGATGGCAACCCGCTGACTCGCTGCCTGGCAAACAGGCAGCAGACGATTGCGAGGTTCATTCGCTAATCGTTGAAAATATTCGCGCGCAAGCTGTAGGAGCTAAGCACCTTCATATAGTTCCCGCGTTCGAAGGCCGTCGGATCGGCTACCGCGCCGCGGCTCATGCTGCCGCACATCTGGTGCACCGAAACGTACTCGTGTTCATCCAGCCAGCGCTCCACTTCGGCGATCACGTGAGCCGCGTGCTGCACGCCATTGCGCAACAGTGCCGAAGTCATGAATGCCACTTTGGCCCCGGCCAGGATGCACTTCACGACGTCGCTGGCAGTGTGCACGCCGCCGGTGATGCCTAGATCGGCCTGGACGTTTCCGTAAAGCAGGGCCGTCCAGTGCAGCCGCAGCAGAAGCTCGTCGGGTCGGCTGAGCGTCAGGCTGGGGACCACTTCGAGCTGCTCAATGTCGAAGTCCGGCTGGTAAAAACGGTTGAACATCACGATGCCATTGGCGTGCGCCTCATCGAAGCGAACGCCCATATTCCCCGGCGCACTGAAAAAGGGCGACAGCTTCACCGCGAGCGGAATGCCGATGCTGCGCTTCAGATGCCGCACCAGATCGATATATCCCTGCTCGACTTCCGCACCGGTTACGCCCGGATCGGTGGTGATGGAATAGATATTCAATTCGATGGCGTCAGCGCCGGCCTCCTCCATCAACTTTGCATATTGCAGCCAACCGCCATCGGAGATCCCATTCAGGCTCGCGATAATGGGAATATCCACGCTTTCCTTGGCATGGCGAATCAATTCCAGGTAGCCGTCGGGCCCAAGATTATAGGTTTTCAGATCGGGAAAGAAATTGGCGGACTCCGGAAAACTCTCGGCGCCTCGCGCCAGATCGTAGTCCACGGTCAGGCTTTCCAGCTCGAGTTGCTCCTCAAACAGCGAAGGGAGCACAACGGCGCCAATCTGCTGGTCTTCGAGGCGCCGGATGTTGTCCACCGACTCGCATAGGGGCGAAGCGGAAGCCAACACGGGAGATTTCAGGAGCAGGCCGAGATACTTCGTTCGCAGGTCGCTCATTCCTCTTCTCCTCCCTTCTTCACGGGTTGCGGAGCGCTTTCCGGCTCGACGGGCGCAATGCCCGGCGATTCGCTGCGGCCCGCCATGGCGGCGCGGTTGGAGTAGACACGCCATTGCCGCTCGACGTCATCCTGCGCCATTTTCAGGAGTTCGCGCGCGGCTTCGGGATCGCTGCGCACCAGCATGGTGTAGCGCGCCTCCTGATAAGCGTACTGCCGGAAGGGGATGCTGGGCGCCTTGGAATCGAGTTGGAACGGGTTCTTCCCTTCCAGGCGCAGGGCTGGATTGTAGCGCATCAGCGGCCAGTAACCCGAAAGCACCGCTTTCTTCTGCTGCTCCAGGCCCATGGCCATATCGTAGCCGTGCGCAATGCAGTGGCTATAGGCAATGATGAGCGAAGGCCCCTCGTGGGCTTCCGCTTCCAGAAACGCCTTCACAGTGTGGGTGTCGCCCGCGCCCATGGCGACGCGCGCCACGTAGACATAGCCATAGCTGACCGCTTCCATGGCAAGGTCCTTTTTTCCTGTGTGTTTTCCGCCGGTGGCAAATTTCGCCACCGCGCCGCGGGGAGTTGCCTTGGACATCTGCCCGCCGGTATTCGAGTAGACCTCCGTATCCAACACAAGCACATTCACATTGCGGCCGGAGCCAAGCACGTGATCGAGCCCACCAAACCCAATGTCGTATGCCCAGCCATCCCCGCCCACCAGCCATACGCTCTTGCGCACCAGCGCGTCGGCGATCGGCACAAGAGAGAGAGCTTCGGGTGAAGCCAATCCGCCAATTCTTTTGCGTAGCTCCACGACCCGGCGGCGCTGCTCCTCGATCCCACTTTCTTTAGATTGGTCGGCATCCAGGATGGCTTTCACCAGTTCGTCGCCCACGGGGCCATTGAGGCGTTTGACAAGTTCGCGCGCATACTCGGCTTGCTGGTCAATCGCCAGCCGCATGCCCAGGCCGAATTCCGCGTTGTCTTCGAACAAGGAGTTGGACCACGCCGGCCCGCGGCCCTCGCGATTCATCGTGTACGGCGTGGTAGGCAGATTGCCGCCGTAAATGGACGAGCAGCCGGTGGCGTTGGCGATCAGCAGCCGGTCGCCGAAAAGTTGCGTGAGCAATTTGATGTACGGTGTTTCGCCGCAACCCGCGCATGCCCCGGAAAACTCAAACAGCGGCTCCAGAAGCTGCGAATCCTTCACCTGCGAAAGCGAGAGCTTCTGGCGGTCGAGCTCCGGGAGGTTGAGGAAGAATTCCCAATTGCGGCTTTCGGGTTGCCGCAGCGGAGCCTGCGGCAACATATTGATCGCCTTGTGTTTCACTTCGCTCTTGCTCTTCGCGGGGCAAACCTCCACGCAGAGGCGGCAGCCAGTGCAATCCTCTGGCGCGACCTGCAACGTGTAACGCAACGATTCGAACTCACGCCAGCGCGGCTTCGAGGATTTGAAGGTCTCCGGCGCGTTCTGCAAAAGCGAAGCGTCATATAACTTCGCTCGAATCACAGCGTGAGGGCAAACCAGCACGCATTTGCCGCACTGGATGCACAGGTCCGCATCCCACACGGGTATTTCCTGTGCGATATTGCGCTTTTCCCACATCGCCGTTCCGGTTGGAAACGTGCCATCGATGGGCATGGCGCTGACGGGCAGTGAATCGCCCTTGCCGGTCACGATGGTCCCCAGCACATTGCGGACGAACAGCGGCGCCTTGGGCGAAACGGCCGGCAACATGTCGAAAAGCGCGGTAACGCGCTCGGGAATTTTGACTTCGCCCAGGTGGGCAAGGGTGTGATCGACGGCGGCGTAGTTCTTTTGCACCACGGCTTCGCCGCGCTTACCGTAGGTTTCGAAGATCGCCTTTTTGATGGCGGCGATGGCTTCCTCGCGCGGCAGAACGCCGCTGATGGCAAAGAAGCAAGTCTGCATGATGGTGTTGATGCGGCTGCCCATGCCTGCCTCGCGTGCAACTTTGTAAGCGTCGATCACGAAGAAACGCAGCTTCTTTTTCAGGATGGTTTCCTGAACCTGACGCGGAATGTGATTCCAGATTTCTCCCGGCCCAAAGGGAGCGTTCAGTAGGAACGTGGCGCCGGATTCAGCCGCTGCCAAAACGTCAATACGGTCCAAAAACTGAAACTGGTGACACGCCACGAAGCTCGCCCGGCTGATCAGGTACGTAGAACGGATCGGGTCCGGGCCAAAGCGCAGATGAGACACGGTGATCGCGCCGGCTTTTTTCGAGTCATACACAAAGTACGCCTGCGCGAAATAATTCGTGCCCTTGCCGATGATCTTGATCGAGTTTTTGTTCGCACCAACGGTCCCATCGGAGCCGAGACCGTAGAAGAGAGCGCGCACGACCCGCGGGTCTTCGGTTGAAAACTCCGGGTCGTAGCTGAGACTGGTGTGCGTCACGTCGTCGTGGATGCCGACCGTGAAATGATTCTTCGGCTCGGCCTTCTTCAACTCATCGAAGACCGATTTCGCCATTGCCGGGGTAAATTCCTTGGAAGAGAGCCCGTAGCGTCCGCCAATTACTCGCGGAATTCCTGCCGACGGGTTCGCGGCGTAACGCTCCATATAGACGCTCAGCACATCCTGATAGAGCGGCTCGCCCAGGCTGCCGGGTTCTTTCGTGCGGTCGAGCACAGCGATGGACTTCACGCTGTTCGGGATTGCCCCCAAAAACGCGTCCGCAGAGAAGGGCCGGAACAAGCGCACTTTCAGCATGCCCACCTTTTCGCCAGATTTTTGCAACGCGTCGACGGCTTCTTCGGCGGCTCCGGCGCCGGAGCCCATCAGAATGATCAAGCGCTCGGCATCAGGCGCGCCGTAATAATCAAAAAGGTGATAGCACCTGCCGATGCGTTTGGCGAAGCGATCCATCACTTCCTGAACAATCGTGGGGCAGGCGCGATAGAAGGGGTTGCAAGCTTCGCGCGCCTGGAAGAACACGTCCGGATTTTGCGCCGTCCCGCGCAGCACCGGACGGTCGGGAGACATGGCGCGCTCGCGATGCTGGCGCACGAATTTTTCGTCCACAATCGCGCGCAAATCATCGTCGCTCAGCGCATCGATCATCCCCACTTCATGCGAAGTGCGAAACCCGTCGAAGAAGTGCAAAAACGGAATTCGCGATTCGAGCGTTGCCGCCTGCGCGATGCACGCGAGATCGTGGGCTTCCTGCACGGAATTCGAAGAAAGCAGCGCAAATCCCGTGGCGCGCGTGGACATCACGTCGCTGTGATCCCCGAAAATCGAGAGCGCATGCGTGGCCAGAGTCCGCGCGGCCACATGAATCACCGCGGAAGTAAGCTCACCGGCGATCTTGTACATATTCGGGATCATCAGCAGCAGGCCCTGCGATGCGGTGAACGTCGTTCCCAGGGCTCCCGCTTGCAATGCGCCGTGCAGCGCGCCCGCCGCGCCGCCTTCGCTCTGCATTTCGATCACATCGGGAATCGCGCCGTAAATATTCTTCTTTTTCTCGGAGTTCCACTGATCCGACCATTCGCCCATCGGCGAGGAGGGCGTGATCGGATAAATGGCAATGACCTCATTCAAGCGGTAGGCGACCGAGGCGGCCGCTTCATTGCCGTCGAGGATAGACATGGAATGTTTCATGGAAAACTCCCGGGAGCGACTAGAAAAATCCTAGGCCGGGATAAAGTCGATTGCAATGGCAAGTATGCATCTCGCGAAACAAAAGAAACCTGCCGTCCGCTGTGTGACCAATATCACAGCCGCTGCGCAGTTTTGTCAGGTGATTTCCTGCCACTCCGCGCTGGCCGGCGGCAACTTATCTGTGTCGCGCGCGAAGGTTACATACAGCGCGGGCAGCAGGTAGATGCTCAGCAGCAGCGCGGCGAGCAATCCTCCCACGATGACAATCGCAAAGGGTCGTTGGGAGTCCGAACCAATGCCCCGCGATAACGCCGCCGGCAACAACCCGAGAATGGCCACCAGCATGGTCATCATGATCGGGCGCAAGCGGAGTATCGCCCCTTCCACGGCCGCGTCTTCAATCGTATAGCCCGACCCTCGCAAATGGTTGATGTACTCCACCATGATCACGCCGGTTTGCACGGAAACTCCGAATAGCGCCAGGAAGCCCACGCCGGAGGACACGCTCAAGTGCTCGCCGGTAATCAGCAAAGCCAGGAGGCCGCCGAGTGGCGCCATGGCCACGTTGCCTAGAACGAGTAAAGCCCATTTCGGAGATCCGAACATCGAGTAAAGAATCACATAAATCATTAACAGTGTGATGGGCAAGACGAACAGCAAGCGGCGTTCTGAGCGCTTCTGGCTCTCGTATTCACCTGCCCAGTCTAGCCGAAATCCTTCCGGGAGTTTCACCTGGCTCTGCACCTTAGCCATGGCTTCTTCGACGGTGCTGCCAAGATCGCGACCGCGCACGCTATACTTGATGGCAACGTAGCGCGAGTTGGCCTCACGATAGATTTCCGAAGCGCCGTCCAGAGTATCCACATTCGTCACCTGGGCAAGGGAAACGCGTTCGCCCGTCGGTGCAAGCAGCCGGATATTTTCGATCGCTTCTTTTGTATCGCGATAGGATTCCTGGTACCGGACTACCACGTCAAAGCGACGTTCACCCTGCAGCACCTGCGTTACGCTCTTGCCGCCCACCGCCGTCTCGATGGCATCCTGGATGTCCGACACATTGAGTCCATACCTTGCCGCCCTTTCCCGGTTCACAGATAGATTCAGATTGGGTTGCCCGAGTACGCGGAACAGCCCCAGGTCTTCAATTCCTCGCACACCCTTCATCACGTTGACCACTTCTTCTGCCTTCGCTTCGAGTGTCCGGAGATCGTCGCCATACATTTTTACTGCCAACTCTCCTTTTACGCCGCTGACGGCCTCTTCAACGTTATCGGATATCGGCTGCGAAAAATTCCAGAGCACTCCGGGAATTTTGCCGACTTCCCGGTCCATGGCGTCAATCAGAGCGTCTTTGTCCTCATGGAACACGGGTCTCCATTGTTCCTTGGGTTTCAGGTCCACAAAGTATTCGGTGTTGAAAAATCCGGTGGTATCGGTGCCGTCGTCGGGTCGCCCCACCTGGGAAACAACCTGCTTCACTTCCGGAAAGGAGGCAAACACAAGGCGCGCTTGATTCATGACCCGCGTGCCTTCCGTGGGACCCGCACTGGGGGCCAATGTGCCTCGTGCCCAAATGGCACCTTCATCCAAATGAGGAAGGAATTCAGAGCCGATCACATTGCTATAGAGCAAAACGAAGCTGAGGATTGGCGCGCAAGCTCCCAACATCAGAGTAAGGGGCTTGTGCTCGATGGCCCATCGGAGAGAGTGGCGATAACGCTCGCGAAGAAAGGTCATCACGGGGTTGTGCCATTCGCGAACCCCGCCGCGGAACAGAAACCAGGCCAGCACCGGCGCAATCGTCATGGAAAAAATCAGCGCGCCAAGCAACGCGAAAGCCACCGTCCAGGCCATGGGCCGGAAGAGCTTCCCCTCCACGCTTTGCAGCGTATAGATGGGCATGTAGGCCGTAATGATGATGGCAATCGCATAAAAAACCGGACGTTGCACTTCGTGGGCGGCGTCGCGGATTTTTTCCAGCGGTGTCTTGCCGGCTCCGGTGGGCAAGTTAAAGTGGCGCACGATATTTTCGATTACCACTACCGCACCATCCACGACCATGCCGAAGTCCAGCGCGCCCAGGGAGAGCAGGTTCGCCGGAATGCGATTCAAATCCAGGCAAATGGAAGCGAAGAGCAGCGAAAACGGAATGGTCATGGCCACAATCAAGGCGCCACGAACATTGCCCAGAAAGAAGAACAGTATGACGGATACCAGGAGCACGCCTTCGGTAAGATTGTGCAAGACGGTGTGCGTGGTGTAGTGGACCAGATCGCTGCGGTCCAGAAACGGCACCACTTTCACTCCCGGCGGAAGGATGTGGTCGTTAAGTTCCTTCACTTTGGCGTGGATGCCTTCCAGGGTACTGTCGGAGTCCGCACCCTTTTGGAGAAGCACGATGCCTTCGACAACATCATCGTCGTCGAGCACGGTGCCGTCTTCCCTGTGAATGGCCTGGCCAATCCGGCCAAGCCGGATCTTTGGCCCCTGCGTGACCACGGCGATGTCTTTTACCAGCAAGGGCGTACCGTTTTGCGTCTTCAGTACGGTCTCCTCGATGTCCTGAACACTGGTATAAAGACCGATCGCACGAACATTGATCTGCTGTGCACCGGATTCGATGAAGCTCCCGCCGGCATTGACGTTGTTATTGGCGAGTTGCTGTTCCACCTGGCTGATGCTTAGGCCATAGGAAATCAACTTGGCGGGATCCACGCGCACCTGGTACTCCCGTGTCGTGCCCCCAAAACTCGATACATCGACAACATTGGGAACGGACTTGAACTGCTTTTCCAGAACCCAATCCTCCAGCGCTTTCAACTCCATCAGGTCATACTTGGGATTCGTGCTTTTCAGCGAATACCAATAGATTTGCCCGACCGGACTCCAATCCGTTCCAATCGCCGGTGCCAGATTGTTGGGCAGCGTTACTTGGGAAAGCCGCTCGAGGACCTTCTGGCGATTCCAGTCGTTGATCGAAGAATCGTCGAAAATCAGCATCACGCTGGAAAGCCCGAACAGCGAAACGGAACGCAGGTGCGCCAGATGCGGCAGGCCGTTCATCTGGATTTCAATCGGAATTGTCAACTGCTGCTCGATTTCCTCGGCGGCGTGCCCCGGCCACTGAGTGATGATCTGCACGTAGTTATTCGCGACGTCCGGATACGCCTCCACGGGCAAATTGTGAAAGGATACGGCCCCCCAGATCAGCAAGAGAACGGCGATCGCCAGAACAATGAAACGATTGTCCAGCGCAAAGTCGACGATGGCTCGGATCATCGGCAGGTCTCCAGAAAGTGCTGGCGGTGCATGGTGCGCCTACTGTTCCACGGTGCTTTGCAGCATGAGTGCATTTGTGACCACTTCCTGTCCGGGCTCTACGCCGGAGAGGATCAACTGTGTTTTGTCAGGAAAGGTCTTGCCGGCCTTGACTTCGACGCGGCGGAACTTCTTGCCTCCCGCGGGAACGTAAACCCAATCGCGGTCATGCAGATGAAGGATCGCTGAAGCCGGAACACTGGCCACACGCACCTTCTGTTGCCCGTGAAACGTCGCGGTGACGAACATGCCCACGCGCAGCAATTCACCCGGATTGGCCACCTCCACGCGCACTTTTGCGGTGCGAATCGCGGGGTCAAGGATCGGCCCAATATTGCTGATCCTGCCGGTAAGAACTTTGTCCGGATAGGCCACCAGCCGTATTTCGGCGGTTTCGCCCACACGCACATTGGAGAGATCGTTTTCGTAGACGTCGCAGAGCACCCAAACGTGGCTGAGGTCCGAAATCGTGAAGGGATTGCTGCCCGAAAGACCTTGCACGCCCGCCGCAGTCGTCACCTGCTGATCGGTAATCACGCCGCTGATGGGAGCTTTGATGTCGACCACTCCTGAAGGATGATCCTTGTCGACGCCCAGAACGCGCAGGTGCTCCAGCGTGGTTTCCGTATCCACCTTTGCTTTTTCCTCGGCATCCTGCGCAACCTGGAGATCATTCATCGAGATGGCGCCTTTGTCATACAAGATCTGAGCGCGTTCGAACTGCTTCCCGGTCAGCGTTTCATCGGCGACCGCTTTCCGGTAATCTGAAAACGCGGAAGCGATGTCCGGGCTCTGCACGCGCAGGAGCACTTGACCTTTTTGAACGGTATCCCCGAGGCGGGCACGGATTTCCACCACGCGGCCGGTGACCAGCGAAATCACAGGGACGGTCCGGCTGACGTCCGGATTCACAACGCCGGTAACGCTCAAAGATGGAGCCTGCAGCGACTCCGAGGCTTTGGCGACCGGGAATTGCTCGGGGTGATCCACTTGAACCACGCTGACGTCTGTTTGCACCTCTACTTTCGCGGGTGGTGGCGCTTGTGCCTCTAGATTCGCCTTGCCGTCGCCACACCCCGCCAACCACAACCCGAGTGGCAGGCATCCCGCCCCGATGGAAGTCAGCAAGCGCGTCAGGCTGCTCATGGAATCACCTCTTTGCCAACGGCCAGATTGAGCTGCCCGGCGGCCAGCAGGTAGGCGCCGACCAGGTTGATGTAGTTCAGTTGCACGCTTCGGTAATCACTTTCTGCGTTGAGAAAGTCGAGCAGCGAAGCCGCGCCATGCTCATAAGAAAAGCGCACCGTTTCGCGCACGCGGGTAGCCTGAGCGAGATACCTGGCTTTATAGGGGCGCAGCAGGATGAGGTTGCTATCCACCAGGGCATAGGCGGAATCCACGTCGCTGAAAACCTGGGCGCGTAGCGCGTCGAGAAGTTTTTGGTTGCGGTCAATATCGAGCTGCGTGCGGAGCTTTTCACCTTGGTTGCGATCGAAGACTCGCAGTGGAATGCTGACGCCAACTCCCATATATTCGCGCAGGAAGGGGGTGAAGTTGCCGTAGTCCTTAGAAACACCCGGGAACACGGCATCAACCGTGAACGTCGGATCGGTGGAACCATTCGAGACCGCAAGCTTGTGATCGGTGCGAGCCTTGTCCGCCGCTTGCAACGCTTCGCGCAAGTCCGGCCGATTGTCGACAGCCGTCTGGCGAAAATCATCGAGTGGAGCGAGTTGGTCCGTGTAATCGTAAAGTCCCATCACATTGAACTGTTCCACTGGAGTGCGCTCGTTCAGCAACATCAGCATTTGAATCTTCGCGGTGCGGAGGTTCACTGCGGCGGCCTGCAGATCCGATTCGAATTGAACGCGCTGGAGTTCCAGGCGGTCCAGGTCAATCTGCGCGATGTCGCCGGCGGCAAACCGGTCGCGGCTGATGCGCAGGAGGTCATCCCAATACTTAAGATTATCCTGCGCCAGGTGGAGAACCGCCTGCCCCTGAAGAATCCCGACAAACGCGCTGCGCAAATTAAAGATCAGGTTACGCTCCAGGTCGGCTTGCGCCGAGACGGCAATAGCCGTGGCCTTTTGTGCGCTTTCCAGGCGGAGTTCCCTCTTGTGCTGCCGTTCGTGCAGATAGCTGAGGTTGGCGGTAAGCACCGCTTCGTTGAAAGGTCCTTTGCCGGTGGGGCCGACCTGATCCACGCCGAGCGAGGCTTGCGGATTCGGCCGGAGAAACGCGGTGATTTCCCCGGCTTTGGATTCGTCGATGCCGATCTGCCCGGCTCGCAACACCGGATTGTTGGCTTCAAAGCGCGCACGCACCTCATCCCACGTCAGCGCTTTTTGCGCACTTGCCGGCCCGGCAATTCCTGCAAGAAACGCGGTGGCCAGAAACACGGCCCTTATGATGGACTGCATAATTCGATCCTCGCGTGGTCGTAATTCAGCTACTTTTATCCTTATTTGGATGGAACTTGATGCTCGCCCCTTAACCTTTGTATGCACCTTGGCCTAGACAGGTAGCGCAAGAGCTTCCACGGTAACGAGACTCACATTGGGAAGTTGTTACGATGGCGTTAAAGAGTGATGCCTGCCAGTTAAACGAGCGGAGGAGCCCTGCCCGCCGGAAGGAGCTGCAACGAATCCGACGCGGATTCGGGGCAATCGGAAGACAGGGGAGAAGAAGTTTGCGGGACGCCTTCCCATTTGGCCGAGCGAATCTCATCCCCATATAAGTTCTGACATTGGCCGACTGCGAGATGGTGTGAGCCGGAATCCAACGGCGCCAGCAGGTGCGAACTCGCAGGCCTCCCCACGCCGGGATACTCCGCTCGATCCACTTTTGTGAAATTTCCCTTGCCGTCGTTGAGAAGGATGGCGACGAAATTCGAGTCCACAACGGAGGTTATCACCAGGTCGGCAATCTGATCTCCATTTACGTCCTGCGGCGATACCTCCAGCCCGCCGGCGGGTCCAATTAGTCCAATTGGCGCCCGCGCACCGGAACTGAATTTCAATTGGAGGGAATATTCCGTATCGGGCACGCCGTCGCGCGACACGCGAATCATTGCCAGGTCCGGTCGCTGATCCCCGTCAAAATCGGCAATCGCAAAATGAGTTGAACCTTGCTCCAACGCGCTTCGTACCAAACGCGCCGCAGGCCGGTCCACATCCAGATGAACTGCGGGAAGCAGAACCAGAAAGGTAGTCAAGCACAAAATCGCGATGGCGATCGGAAGGAGGCGTAGAATCCAGCGAGTCGTCGTCATGAAGCCGGAACAGTCTATCGCAACAGGCGGGGGGATTGGCAAACGTAGGATTGCGCAATTTGTGTTCGCAACACAGAATTGGCCCGCTAACGTCCCTGTGACGAAGGTCACAAAACGCTGTGACAAACGACGCGGACCAACGTGAGCCCGAACCGATATTTTATAAAATGTACGGGGGACGTCCGGGGAAGGCTTTCCGCCAGCCACCGTCCATGCCCCCGAGATATCCGATAACGCCTTTGTTATTCTAGTCTTACAGGGGCTTAGAAGTGCCGCGAGGTGGGCTTTGCCGGCTCGGGGGAAGAAGATAGGCTTGCTCCGCGCACGGCATAAAGGAGCCATCCATCCATGGTGAGCGATTCCTCAACAGGAGCGGTTCCATCCGCTGCAACGGGCCTGCCAAATGCGCAGGTCTATCCACTCGCAGGGGCCGCTCTGCTATTCGGGCTCATTCTCGGGTATTTCTTGCTTGGCCCCAAGGCCGAGCCGCCAGCAGCACCGGCGCGCGCGGCGGGGGCTGCCGGTAGCATGGGAATGCCCCCCGGAGGACATCCCAAGCCAACCATGGAGCAGATGAAAGCGATGGCGGACGTAAAAGCCGCGCCGCTTCTGGAAGCGCTAAAAACCAAGCCCAAAGATCCCAAGCTGCTCGCGCATGTGGCGGCGCTTTATCAAAGCACCCATCAATTCAAAGACGCCGCGAGCTACTACACGAAGTCGCTGGAAGCGGATCCCAAGAATGTCACCACGCGCACGGAACTTGCCTCCAGCCTCTATTACTCCGGCGATGTGGATGGCGCACTCCATCAATTGCAGCAAGCCTTGAAAGACAAGCCCAACGATGTCAACGCGCTCTTTAATCTGGGGATGATTGAATATCAGGGCAAGGACGATCCCGCCCGCGCTGTCGCCACCTGGCAGCAGCTATTGAAATCGCATCCCGATCTGGATCGCAAGCCGATCGTGGAGCAAATGATCGCCGAGGCGCAACAAAAGGCGGCCTCGAAGAAGTAAAACCGGCATCTTGCCGGAAGGAGCCAATTCGTGGCGGAAACATTGAAGACAACGTCTAGCGATTCCTGGAGCCGCGCGCAGACTGCGGCCCTCGTGCTGGTCTGTTTTCTCGCTGGCACCGCCGGTGGTTGGCTGATTCGGAAGTCCACCGCGAGGCCCGCGGCGCCGCCAGCAACGTCCGAATCCGCGCCAGTGGCCAGCGCGCCCCCTCCTCCAAATTTCGGCTTGGACAATGTGACGCCTTCGGCTCAGCAATTGAAGGATGCGGCCGATTCGCAGGTCGCGCCCGTTCTGGAAAAGTTGAAAGCGGAGCCCAACAATACCGCCTTGCTCGTCAGCGCCGGCAACATCTATTACGACTCCAGACAATATCCCAAGGCCATCGAATTGTATGAGCACGCCCTGAAAAATCAACCGGCGGATACTTCCGTGCGCACGGATCTTGGCACTGCGTATTGGTATACCGGCGATGCGGATGCCGCGATCGCACAGTTCGAAAAAGCCCTGACCTACGACCCAAACAAGGCCGATACCCTTTTCAATCTTGGCGTCGTAAAGTGGCAGGGGAAAAAAGATGGGCCGGGGGCAATCGCCGCCTGGCAGAAATTGCTGGCGACCAACCCTGCGTATCCCAATAAGGATGCCGTGCAGCAATTGATCGCACAGGCGCAGCAATGATAGCTGAGAGGGACGCTAACTCGAGGATGCAGCGTTAGGAGTTCGCCGCTTAGGAATACTGCCCATGAGCAATCCCGAATACAAGGCCATCATCGTCGGCGCAGGACCCGCCGGCCTTACCGCCGCCTACGAACTGAGCAAGCACGGGCAGCGCGTGCTGGTGCTGGAGAGCGACCCCCGATATGTGGGCGGCATTTCGAGAACCGTCGCCTATCACGGTTATCGCTTCGACATCGGCGGCCACCGCTTCTTCTCCAAATCGCGCGAGGTCGAGGATCTTTGGACGGAGATCCTCGGCGCGGACATGCTGGAGCGCCCGCGCTCATCGAAAATTTATTACCGCGGCGAGTTTTACGCATATCCCCTGAAGCCCTTCGAAGCGCTTTCCAAGCTGGGTTTCCTGGAATCCATGTTCTGCGTTTTTTCTTTTCTCCAGGCGAAATTGCATCCCACGCAGCATCCGAGATCGTTTGAAGACTGGGTGGTGAACCAGTTTGGCGAACGGCTGTTCCGCATTTTCTTCAAAACCTACACGGAAAAAGTCTGGGGCATGAGCTGCAAGGAAATTTCGGCGGATTGGGCCGCGCAACGCATCAAGGGACTTTCGCTGGCCACGGCGATCAAGAATGCGATTCTGCCCAAGCGGATGACGAAAGATCGCAAGCAGGTCGTCAAGACGCTGATCGACACCTTCCGCTATCCGCGGCTGGGGCCGGGCATGATGTGGGAAACGTGCGCGGATAAGGTTCGCAAAATGGGCAGCGAAGTCCTGCTCGGGCGCAGCGTGACCGGTTGCTGCTGGGATGCGGTTGCAAATCGCTGGACGGTCACGGCCAGAAACTCGGACGGAACATTGGAAGAATATCGCGCCGAGCATCTGGTTTCCTCCATGCCCATGCGCCAATTGGTTTCGCAAATCGAGCCACGCCTGCCCGAGAATGCACAGCATTCCGCAAGGTCCCTGCGCTACCGCGACTTCATCACAATCGGTTTGATCCTTCGCGAACAAAATCGCTTCAATGACAATTGGATTTACATTCACGACCCGAATGTGAAGGTCGGCCGCGTCCAGAACTACAAATCGTGGTCGCCAGAAATGGTTCCCGATCCCAACTACTGCTGCTACGGCTTGGAGTATTTCTGCTTCGAAAGCGATGGCCTGTGGGCCACACCGGATGAGGAATTGATCGCCATGGCCAAAAAGGAAATCGAACAAGTGGGGCTTGGCGCGGCAGCCGACGTGGTAGACGGCTGCGTGATTCGCCAGGCCAAGGCGTATCCGGTGTACGACGACGACTATCGTCGTAACGTCGACGTCATCCGTAAAGCTTTGGCCGCGCATTCCCCGAATCTTCATCTCGTGGGTCGCAATGGCATGCACAAATATAACAATCAGGACCACGCCATGATGACCGCCATGCTGGCGGCGCGAAATATTCTGGCCGGCGAGGAAAAGTACGACATTTGGGCCGTCAACGAAGATGGCGAATATCACGAATCTGGCCGGGCCGGCGAGCAATTTGCCGCTCCGGCGAGTCGAGTCCCCGCCGCCGCTCCAAGCACATGAGTTTTCTTCGCAATCGCTGGGTGCAACTTTCTGTCCTTTCAGGCTTTCTTGCCTTCATCGGCGTCAATGCGCTGCGACTGAAATATTGCGTCATCGATTATGATTTGTGGTGGCACCTCAAGGTCGGCGATTGGATCGTCGAGCACTCCGCCGTGCCGCACACCGGCATTCTCTCGCGAACCGCCGCGGACCATCCTTGGGTCGCTTACAGTTGGGGCTATGAAGTGCTTCTATCGCGCTTCTATGCATGGTTTGGACTTGCCGGGATGGGCGTTTTCGGCACTTTGCTAACTATCGGCGTGGCTTATTCCGCATATTGGATGGCGCGCCGCATTTCTGGGAATTTCTGGCTGGCGGTGATTCTTGCAGCGCTGGGGTGTTCCGCCTATCTCTTCAATGGCATGCCGCGACCAGTGTTTTTTTCTCAAATGCTTTACTGCCTCACACTGGCTATATTGCTGGAGGCGCAGCGCCGCGAACGGATCGAACTGCTCTACTGGCTGCCGCCGTTGCTGCTACTGTGGGCGAATCTGCACATTCAGTTCATTTACGGCTTATTCGCCGTCTGCCTGTTCGTGGGCGTGAACGTGCTGCAGCAGTGGCTTGACGCGGCCGGCTGGACCCCGAGCTTTCTGAAGCCCGCCTCCTTCCCGGCCGAGCGCTTGCTCGTCATTCTGGGTCTCTGCTTTCTGGCTACTTTGGCAGGCCCGAATCTCTACCGCCCCTATGTAGCCGTGCTCGTCTATACGAAATCCAAGTTCGCCTACAACATCATCATGGAGTTGCAGCCGCTGAGCTTTCGTGGCTTGAGCAACTTCACGGAACTGTTTCTGGGCGCCGCCGGCTTTTACGCCGTGGGATGGCAGCGAAAAATCGAGCCCTTCAAGCTGCTCCTGCTGGTGGTGGCCAGCGCCGTTGCCTTTCGCACCACGCGTGACGGTTGGTTTCTCTGTTTTTCCGCAATTGCTTGCCTCGCGGATTTTCCCGTTGCGCAGGAAAAACGCTCACGCCTGGAATCCTGGATGGAACTGGCGGTGGCCGGCGCCGCGGTGGCCGCGGCCTTGGTGGTGGCGGCACCGCTGGTAGATTTCGATGCGCGCGGAATCGATCGCGCTATCAGCGCGGACTACCCGGTAAACGCAGTGAATTTTCTCCGCCGCCAGGGCTATTCCGGGCCGCTTTATAACAATCTGAATTGGGGCGGCTTCCTGATGTGGTATCTGCCAGAATTGCCCGTCGCCGTGGACGGCCGCAACGATCTTTATGGCGACGCCATGGACAAGGTTTTCTATGAATCCCAGTCGGCGTTCCCCTCCTATACCACCGATCCATACCTGGATGAGTCTCACCTGGTGATTCTCGATTCCACGCTTCCTCTGGCAAAACTTCTCACCGTCGATAATCGCTTTCAGATGGTCTATCACGACGACATTGCGACGGTGTTCACGCGTCGATGAAACACAAGGGAGTTTGAGAACAACCGCCATGGCCCAGGTCAGCACAGAGAAAACAGAAAGCACCCGGCGCGGCTGGACGTTTTGGATGCCCCGCATTGCTTTTGCCGTTGCAGCTCCCGTTTTACTGCTGGTCCTGACCGAAATCGCGCTGCGCGCTTTCAACGTCGGCTATTCCACCAGCCTCATGGAACCCTGCACCATTCACGGCCGGCCCGCTGACTGTTACAACCTGTTCTTCGCCGCGCCTTATTTCCCGCCCGGCATGATCAAGACGCCGCAGTTTTTTTCCATCGATCCGGTGAAGCCGAAGAACACGTACCGGATTTTCGTATTGGGCGAATCCGCGGCCATGGGCGATCCGGATTTTGCCTATGGATTCAGCCGGTATCTCGAAGTCATGCTGCGCACGCGTTTTCCGGGAGTGAACTTCGAAGTGGTCAATACAGGCATGGTGGCGATCAATTCGCACGTCAGCCTGGCGATGGCACGCGGCCTTGCAAAATATCAGCCGGATTTTTACGTCGCGTACATCGGCAGCAACGAGGTTGTCGGGCCGTACGGCCCGGGGACGGTACTGACCACCGGCTCGATGAGCCTGCCTGTGATTCGCGCCAGCATTTTCGTGCGATCTTCGCGCCTGGGTCAGTTGCTGGAGGAAGGCGGCCAGCCAAAGCAGGAATGGCGCGGAATGGAAATGTTTTTGGACAAACAGGTGCGTGCCGATTCCCCCCGCATGCAGCCGGCCTACCGGAATTTTGCCGGCAACCTGCGAGATCTCGTGCAATTGGGCCGCGAAACCGGTGCACACTTGTTGCTTTCCACAGTGGCCACGAATCTGCGCGATTCGGCCCCTTTCGGTTCGCTGCATCGCGCGGACCTCGCTCCGCGGGCGCTCGATTCCTGGAACACGCTGGTCCAGCAAGGTGCGGCCGCAGAAGTAACCCAATCGTACGACGACGCTCTGAAGTATTACGCTTCCGCCCGCCAGATCGACGATCAATTTGCCGAGCTGGAATTTCGCATCGCGCGCTGCTACACGCGGATCGGGAATTTTCAGGCCGCGAAAGAATATTATTCCCGCGCACGCGACCTGGACACGCTGCGTTTTCGCGCCGATTCCCGCATCAACGACATCATCCGCTCAACGGCAGAAAACTCCGCAGGCTCAGCCGCGCTGCTCGATACGGAGGCAATGCTGGCGAGCCAGAGTCGCGACGCAACCGTCGGCGGCGAGATGCTTTACGACCATGTGCACTTCACTCCCCTCGGCAACTATCTGTTTGCCCGCGAAGTCTTCGAGCAGGTGGTGAAGACTCTTCCACCCGCAATTCAGAAATCGGCTTCAACCACCGAGCCCCTCACCGAGGGCGAATGCGAACGCCTGTTGGCTTTCACTGCGCAGGACCGCGCCCGCGTCGCCGCCGAGATGGTGGATCGCGTGCAACGCCCGCCCTTCACCACGCAGTTGAATCACGTTGAAATGTTGCAAAGCCTCCTGCTGCGCGCCTCTGCGCCGGCGGAAAGCTTCCAGGACGTCGTCGCCGAGTATCAGTGGGCCATCGCGCAGGCTCCCAATGATCTCGCCCTGCACTATAAATTCGGATTATTTTTATTCGATTACGACCGCATGGCCGCCGCGCAACAACTCGTCCTCGCCCGCCCAAACGACAACTTCCCGGTTTTTCTCCCTGACGGCACCCGCATCCAATGAGGCTTGCGCAAAACCCAGCAGGGCGCGGGCATCGCAGCAATTCCAGAGGCAACATCATCAGAACTGCGAGTAAATAAATTGCGTGTTGTGCTCGTCACAAAGCAGAAACAGCAGCAACCCAATCGAATACGCGATGGGCCGCACCAGCACTCGAAACACCGAAGGCCCCTGCGTTCCCGCATTTTCTTCGATGTCGCTCAGTTTCCGCACCAACCACGGCTCAATCGCACAAAACCCCGCAACCACGGCAACGAAAGCGCAAAATCCCGCTCCGAGGCTGCCTCTGCCGCTCCACCGCCAAAACATCGAGCCCCAGATCGTCCACGCTTTGCCGAGCGATGTCGCACGGAACGGCACCCAGGCCGCAGTCGCGGCAGTCAACGTCAGAATTCTCCAGAACCATCCTGCGATTCTCTGCTCGTGAGCCGCGCCCTCCGCATCCTTCCAGCTTTCATACGCGCGATACAGCACCAGGTACGCGCCATGCAGCGCGCCCCACACCAGGAATCCCCAGCCCGCGCCGTGCCAAAGCCCCACCAAAGCCATCACACCCAGCAGGCTCAGATACAAAGGCAGTGGCGCGCCCGCATGCTTCGCGTTGATCGGGAAGAACAAATAGTCGCGGACCCAACGCGAGAGCGTCATGTGCCAGCGCGCCCAGAATTCCGGCGGCGTGGCGGCGTGATACGGCTGGCGGAAATTTTCGGGCAGTGTCACGCCCAGCAGCCGCGCGGCGCCGATGGCCATATTTGTATACGCGGAAAAATCGAAATAAATTTGCAACGCAAATCCAATCGCCAGCAGCCAGGCATCCCGTGTAGGCAGAGTGATTGGTCCATTTGCGTCAAACCCGCGGTCAACCCAAATCCCAAGCATGTTCGCGATCACATTCTTCTGCACGAGCCCCCAAACGATCCGGTCCATCCCTTCGAACACGAATCGTGGCTCGAATCGCTTCTGAAAGGAAAGCTGCGGCATCAGCTCGCGCGCGCGAACAATCGGCCCGGAAAGAATGTTTGGCCAGAAGTAAAAGAACAGGCACAGGTCGGCAAAGCGCTGCATCGTCACGCGGCCCTGGCGCAAATCCACCAGGTACGCGATCGCTTCGAAGCTGTAGAACGAAATGCCTATCGGAAACGCAATCGCGGCAAACATCAGATGAGGGTGGGCGCCGAAAGAAAAACCAAGCGCGTGGAGATTGTCGGCAATAAAACCCCGATACTTGAATACAATCAGCAGCGCCAGCACGCCGGCCATGCCCAATCGCGACCAACGCTTCTTGCCCGTGGATTCCGCCGTGATCCTTTCTCCAGCGATGTGCACGATGCCAGCCACCAGCAGCGGCAGCCAAACAAACGCCAGGCCCCACGATGCATAAAACGCCACGCTGCTGAGCAAAGCAAAACCTCGGCGCCAACGCGCAGGCAGCAGCCAGAACACCGCCGCCACGACCCCGAGCAATCCAAGATAGAGAACTGAGTTAAACGCCATGTGCCTTGATCCGAATCTCCGGCGTCCTCGCGTTCACGCCGCTGGTTTCGCCACGCGCTCCACGGTCTCGACAATCAAGTCGACGTCGTCGAAATCCTCCGGTTGCAGTGTTTCGGGAGGAATGACGACGCGCAGCTTTTTCTCCAGCAGGCCGATCAACTTCAACACCGAGAGCGAATCGATCAGCCCGGAGGTGACCAGGCGCTGCCCCGGCCGCAGCGGTCTGCCGATCAGTTGTGAGGCCGCCTCGGTGGCGGCGGTGCGAATCGTTTGGCTATCGGGAATCACTGGCATTTCCTCCGATCAGACGCTGTTCAGGCGCTCGCGTACAAATCGCTCGCGCGTTTCGCGCCGGGAAATCTTCCCCGCGGTGCTCTTCACGATCCAGCGCTGTGGAACCACGGCCACGTAGCGCGCGGCCGTGCCAATCGCGGTCATCACCAGCTTGCGGATTGCCGCTTCGAGCTGGGAAGCGGCTTCTTCGTTGAACTCGCCCTTCATCTCTGCAACCACGGCCAGGCTCTGCGTGCCGAACTCCTCGTCCTCCACCCCGAAGGCCACCACGCGCCCCGGATAAACGCGCTCGATCGAATTCACCACCGCTTCCACGTCTTCCGGAAAAATATTGTTGCCGCCGACGATCACAATGTCCTTGAAGCGCCCAATCACATAGAGTTCTCCGTCCCTCACAAATCCAAAATCGCCAGTCGCGTGCCATCCGTCATTCAAGGAATGCGTTTGAAACCCTTCCGCGCTCCAGTAGCCGGAAAACAGCGAAGGCGTGCGGACCCAAATCTCCCCCGGCATGTTGTCCGGGCAGCGTGAACCATCCGCCGCCACCGTTTTAATTTCCGTGCCGCTCAAGGGCTTTCCGGAGGAAACGTATACGTCGTCGATCAGATCAAACGCCAGTTCGGAATAGCTGTGCTTCCCTTGCTGCACCCGCTGCCGCGGCACGACGGCAAGTTCCTTTCCCAATTGCGACTGCGTAATTGCAAACACCGTTTCTGCCATGGCGTACGACGCCTGCAGGCTTTCTTTGCGCACCCCGCAATCCGCGAACGCACTCGCGAACTCCATGACGGATTTAAGCCGCACCGGTTCGGAACAGTTGATCCACGCGCGCACGCTCGAAAGATCGTGCCGGGACATCTGTTCTCTCCGTTGGCTCATGTAGGAAAACGCAAAATTCGGCAGCCAGCAGAAGCTCACGCGATAGCGGGCAGTATATTTGAGAAGAAGCTCCGGATTCAGCACCCAATCGTTCGCCGCCATCTGCAACGACGCCGCGCCATGCCACAACGGCATCCAGTAGCATGCAATCAAACCCATATCGTGATAAAGCGGCAACCAAGATGCCACGGAATCCACGGAGGAAAAATCCAGCGCCTCGGTCAACTGGCGGAATTGCGCGCGCAGCATCTCCGCCGTGACGACGATGGCCTTCTGCGCCCCGGTGGTGCCACCGGAAAATTGCAGGAACAGCGTATCCGGATCGGTGCGGAATTTTCGGGGCTCAAATTTGCCGCTTTCCAGGCGCTGTGTCACCGGCGCCGCGGGAAACACCTTTTCAAATGCCCCGGCATTTTCGACCGGAACGCCGCACACAGGATACGGAAGGCTGCCCTGAAGATTTTCTGCCAACCGCGGCAGCGTGACTAGCCGGTCCGCCGGCAGATGGCTTAGTTGATGCACCAAGTTGCGCTGATACTTTTCCGCATCGATACGGCTGGTGGGCCACGCCAGAATCGCAGGGATGTGACCGCCAAGCACCAGTCCAAGTTGCAGCAGGAAAAGTTCCGGCGAATGCGGCAGCAGCAGCAAAACAACGCATCGTGGGCCAGGCAAACTGAACGGTGCCGCTAACTGCTCGGCGCGTTCGAGAATCGCTTTGCCCGTGAACTCTCGAGGTTGCTCAAAGTCCGGCGAAACCACCACGCGCAAGAGTACCCGGTCCTCGTGTGCGCTTAAGCGCTGGCGAAGTTGTCTGCAAAATTCGAAGTGGGTGGTCACTCGCGGCTCACTCCCTGGCGCGCGTCGTCGAAATATGGACGGCCGCATCTTGCGGCGCGCGGCACAAATCCTCGCCAATGGTCTCCGCAGCCAGCCGGTGGCCAGTCTCATTCCAATGGCCGGCACCATAATTCGAGGCATTGAACCCATTCAGATAAACGTTGTGCGCCTCCGCATATGCCGCGAGCGCAGGCGCCAGTTGGGTGACCGCGATCCCGTTTGCTACCGCCAGCTTGTTGATCCGCTCATCCGCATACGAAAAGTCCTGGACGCCGAGTTTTCGCAACAAGTCCTCTTTTTTCGCCGGATCGGGAATGACTTGTGGCCGTGTGGCCAGGGTGACCAACCGAAACTCCGCGCCACGCTCGCGCACCTCCCTGTTCATCGCCAGCAGTAAGGCTTCCGTAACCTTCCAGGCCTGTTGCATCGCCGGCGTGGATGGCGGCGCATAAATGGCGTATTCCAGATTGTCCATGCCGGATTGCTCGGCGCGTTCTCTCGCCGCGGCCATGGCCACACGGATTTTCCCGTATCGTTGGACCGTGTTGATGGCTTCCAGCGTTCGGAAATGGTCGTCGAACCAGAACTCCGTCGATTGCAGCCGGATTTGCCACGGTTGGAGGGCCGGGAGCGAACGGAAAGAATCGTCCAAAGCAAGCTGTTCCCCGCGAAAAACGAAGTATGGCGAGCGTTCCGGCGTCACCGCGTTGTTCAGTTCACGAATGTTGTTCGCTATGTCTCGCGCGGGGTAGATGGCCAGCAGAATCAGGTCGGGATGATAGTTCCAGACTTTCTGCCGCAGCAGGAGGAGCTCCTGCGCGGTGGAATAGCCGGCCACCCCGAAATTCAGCACTTCCACGCGCTTTCCCGCAAAGCACTTTCTATCGTTGAGTTGCTGTTCCAGGACTGCCGTGTACGTTTTCTCTTGGGGGACTTGTAGCGCTTCCGTCCAGGAATTCCCCAGCACGGCGATGCGAAATGTGTCCGCCGGCTTTTCGAAAGTTCGCTCGCGATCGCGAAATCCGCGGCTGTTGATGCGAACCCACTGCGGTGTTTCGGTGGACACCCGGCCACTGGCGCCGGGCCGCAGCCGCCAACCCAGTGCGCAATCCGGGCCGTAGAGTTGCGCATCAAAGGGAACACGTGCCGCGCGCAGGACAAGCTCCGCCAGGACCGGAAGCGCGAAAAAGACAAGCGCGGCAAGGATTAATTCTCTTTTGGCCGGCGACATGTATCAACCCGAATATGGCAATTCCACGCGGGTGCTTGACGACGTCGGATACATCTCCGAGTCCGTCTTTGAAAGGTGCTCCAGCGCGTAAATGGCCCCTAGCAACAGCAGCAAAACCCCGAGTGGCAGCATCCACCACAGCCGGTGCCTCCACATGAGATCCATAAACGAATCTTTCGGAATGGTTGTTTCCGGAGGCTTTTCTTGCCTGCTCATCACATTTCCTTTCGAACGTTTTCTTCGGCCCGAATTGCTGCATCTATGCCTATGGTGCTTCCTCGTTTCCTGCCGGCTCTGGTAAGGGCATAAAACCCGTGTCCGAACCCTGGCCAGCGCGAGGTTTCTGAAAAATGAAGTATGTATCGCGCTGGTAGACTGCTCGCTTATACAGGTAGTATCCATCCGAAAAGTGGACGATTCTGTAGCCCTCGTTGAAGAGGTAGGGTGCTCCCAACTGCATCATCAATTCTGGTTCGTCTGAATAGACAACAATGTATTCCGGGTCGACCCGGTGCAACTCGGACAGATTCAAGGTTGTGCCCGCCTCTTCATCAGGCAATCCGTGATGAAAATATGCGGTGTGCAGATTTGTCAGGATGTTGTGGTCAAAATAGGCTTGAATCGCCGCGACCCCGTAGAGCAGCCCGAAGAGCGGCTGTCGGTCCGCGCCCACATTTTTCAGGAACTTGGCTGCATCTTCAGAACCACTATAGGGGTATAGATACTCTCGATGAATGACCACGGCAGCGTCAAAGAGATTGACCGTGCAAAGAACCAGCAGCAGAGCAGTTATACCGATATGGGGCCAATTTTCCCCGACTATGCGTGCCAAAGGCGGGTCGTTTGTCGGCCAGGCAATCCAGATCGCGGTAATCGCCGCGACAAACACGGTTCCATGGTGATGCGGGTAGCCATGGATAAGCGCGTAGAAAACAACCAGGGACGAAACCGGTAGCGCAAACTCCAGCGGTTTCCGCCGATAGGCGCACCACGCAAAGGCGAGCAAGATAAATGCCGCGGACGGTACGGTGTAGTCAAGGAATGCGCCCGAAATCACCGCACCCGTTTTGCGAAGTGTAGTTGGCTGTGCTTGCTGAAAAACATGGCCAAGCTGATTCACCTTTTCCTTCATGGCAAACTCCGCGACATCCGGTGTTGGCTTCATGATCAGCACAATGAACAGAAATAGCAGCGTGAGCCCCGCAATACACACGAAGTAGCGACGCTTGACCGTAACGTCCAGGACCGGCCACATTTGCAATCCCTGAATTAAATAGGTCAATCCAAGACAACCCGCGAGGATCGTGCCGTGCAGGGTAAGCAAGGCGAGAATCGCCAATACAAGGCTTATACGTTCGGGCTTGGCCACGTCCTTGTAAAAGTAAGCCGCCAGGAATGCCAGCAAAGGAAAAAGTGTATATGGCCGGGAGATCAGGGCGTATTGGTAGACCATCACGTAGGTGAAAGCGAGCGGCCAGCGGATGTAACGCGGAAACGGCGCGAGGAAGAGCAGCGCTGCCGCGCCCGCGATCGCGAACACCGCGCCGATGTAACCGAGCGCTCCGTACTTCGCATGAAAAACGTGCTGCGCGATCCACAATATCGTGTGCCAAAGCCCCGGCGTACCTTCGTAACGCAACTCGTGAAACCAGATGGTCTTCAAATCCAGATCGCGCGCAATCAGCCACGCCTGCGCTTCGTCCGCCCATTTTTCGTGGTATTGCAGCGTCCAGAGAACCACGCTCGAATAGACCAGCACAACCGCCGCGTCCCCCAACTTCCACAACTCACGCGCCTTCACCGCCGGTAGCGATTCGATCTGTGCCGCGCTGGCCATCAGTTCCCCGCTTTACTCCTGGGTCTCGTGGGAATACACAATCGAGAGATTGTCTTCATAAATCGCCTGAAAACCCTTCACGCCGCGCAGCGCCTCTCCCATAATTCCCGCCTTGTCCATCAGAAAGGTGCGCGCCCGATTCATGGGCGGAAACTGGCGATAAGGAATATCCGCGTTCATCGCTTTGAAGTAGCCGAGTTCGGTCTCTTCGGGATAAAGGCCGCGGCGTCCGTCAATCGCCACGGGATATTCCGGCAGGTACCAGGTGAGAAATGCACCCCATTGATAGACATTGAAGAAAGGAGCCGGCTGCGGATGCGTGCGAAGGAAATCCGCGGCACGCACCGGAAAGTGCTCGGCTACTTTGGCAAGCAATACGTCTTGCCGTTTCGGCACATGCGCAAAGAAAAGGACCAACGCAACGGAAAGGGCCGCGGCCGCCACTCCGAGCCGCGGCGCGTTCCAATCGCGCAAACCGGAAGCGGCGCCTGCCTCCGCACTTCGAAGGATGCAGTGGCCAATCACCGCTGCCGACGCCAGCGCGAGCACCCATGCCTCGCGTTGCGCGTGAAACGCCAGCGCCATGCTGCCCACGAGCACGCCAATCGAAAACGCATTCCGCGAGCGGCGCAGCCCCAGGCCAAGATAAGCAACCATCCCTAGCAGCATCAGCACGTAATCCTGTGGCTGGCGAAAACTCATGGCGGTGTAGAAGGGCAGGTGCTGGTTCACCGGGCTGAATTCGTTCGTCAGAAAGGAGCCATAGGCGTGAATCGTGTAAGGATTCAGCAAGCTGGCCAGGACGCACGCTCCGCCATACAGTAGCCAGGATTTCAGGGGTGCTTGCCCTGCTGGTTGATCCAGCCAATGCAATTTGCTCCTGATCTGCCAGTGCTCCAGGAGTGATGCCGCGACAAAAATGCCGTACAGCGCGATTCCGTAAACAAACCCGCCATCGAGATTTGCCCAGCACACGAACAGCGCCGGCAGCCACCGCAGCATGCGCAGGGAGCCTGACTCGCGTGCGCCGAACAAAACCAGCAGCTCGATTCCCCCAAAAACCACCGAAACAATCGCGGAGCTTGGTCCCATCGAGAAAAGCACGTATTGCGCGGTCGCCGACAAGATCACCGCGGGCCAAAGATTTCGCCACCCCCCCGCCAGCAAAAATGAGATCAGCGCAAGCGCGAATCGCGACACCAGTAAAAGCAGGGGCACTGCTCGCAGACCGGCCAAGCGATACAATACCGCCGCGAGGGCATCGTAGCCCCACGAAAAGTCCTGCCAGCTCAAGTTTTGCGCCTGGGAAAATATTCCCGTGTGCGGCCACGCTTTGTTTTGCAGAATCCACGCGCCCGCCCGAAGATGTCCCCAAATCCCCGGTTCGCGGAGCGAAGCGAGTTTCACGCACTCCAATCCCGCGGCAAGGCCAAGCAACAAAAACACCCCGGCAAATCCCAATAGGCTGTCGGTGGACGAACCGCGAGTTTCACGAGCGGAATCTGCAGTGTTCATAAACAATTTCGGGATTGCCCGGAGAACCTCGTCCGCGCGGGCTGCCCGGGGCTCAGTGCTTGATTCCCATCACCTGGGGCAAGACCGTTCCATTCACGGAGACGCTGCCATCCGGGTTGTGCGCGGCATTGTGGCAGGTCAACGTGCAAGTGTTTGTGGCATGGTTATACGAAATGGGCGCGCCGTTATTCTGGCCGACTACGTTCACATCGAAATTAATCAACCGTTCGCCGGTTACGCTGGGGTTCACCGATCCCATACCGTGCGCCGTGTGGCACACCGAGCAGGAGAATCCGTCGTTGGAAATGTGCCGCCCGTGCTGCGCCCAACTCGCGTTGGAAATAACGTTGTTCAGGTCGTGGCACTTCGCGCACATGGCGTAAGGTCCCAGCGGGCTCAGGTCTGGCGTCGGGAACGTGTTCGTGACCGGCCCGCCCGGCACGCCCGCCTGTGAAAACTGATAGTTGCGCTCCAGGATATGTGGATAGATCGAGCCGTGTGGTCCGTTCGGGCCGGCCCCGCCAAATTCGCGATTGTCGTCGCTGGCGTGGCAATCGGTGCAGAAAATCTGCGAGCCCACCAGGCGGCTCGAAGCCGTGCCGTTCTGATTGAGCATGTTCGTCAGCAAGCTGGGTTGCGGCAATGGGCTGCTCCGGGGATGCACCACCGGGTGACTCGACGTGGAACTTGGGCTGAACTGCGGGATCAGATTGAGAGGATCGCCCGAAAACACCAGCCGGGTCGGCAAGTAGCCGTACTTGATCAGCACCTGTTTGCCAACGCTGGTGCCATGGCAGCGGAAACAGCTTTCGTATTGATTCACCGCCGGTGCAAGCACCGTACTGCCGTCCGCGGCGCTGACGCCTTCCACGCCGCTCTGCGGCGGCCGGATCGCGGGCGGCTGCGCAAACACCGTAAGCCGATTTCCCGAGTGCGGATCGTGGCAGTCCACGCACGTCGCATGGCGATTGTTGTTCAAAACCGCCGGCTCGGCCGCGTCGTGCAGATTGCTGCCCGCCGGCAATAAGTGCGAGATCTTCGAAAACTCACCATAAACGTTCAGCGGCAGGGGCGAGATGTTCGCGTTCGTTCCGCCGTGGCACGAAATGCAATCCTGCGTAGCCGCGTCCACACCCGGCGCCGCGGGCGTCGCCGGCCGCATCAGCCGCGAAGGCCCCCCGGCGTTGTGCTCCATGTGGCACGAAGTGCACGCGTTCACCGCAACGGTCGGGTACACACCCACATTCGCCGTGTTCGCCACCTGATTCGTCGCCGTCTGGTGAATGCTCCCGGTCCATCCGGTCAGCGGATTTACCTGCCCGGTCAGCGTGCGCGCCGGATCATGGCACGCCAGGCACATCTGCCCGTTAGAACTGTCGCGCACCAGGAAGTTCTGCGCCACGGTATCGATGCCTTGCACGTGCGGATTGTGGCAGCTCGTGCACTCAATATTTCCGTTTACCAGCTTGACCGCTCCCGTCGGATCGGCGGTCACGCCCTGCGCCGCCAGCGATGCGGCCAGGTCCGGCGAATCCTTGATCGGCAACACCAGGCTGAAGGGGTGGGATCCGCTCAGGTTGGTGGTCAAAACGTCGATGTTGTTCAAGGCGCCGCTCACGGGAATTTTTCCGAACACTGCGGTCTGTCCCACGGCCACCGTGCCGTCGTGGCAACTCAAGCACAGGCTGCTGGTCACGCCCAGCGTCGGCTGCGTATTTCCCTTCTGCTTGTACGTCGTGCTCGTATACGGCGTGTAAGTCTGCTGAGACAACTGCTGGTTCCACAACGGTGTCACGCCGCCCAATCCGCTGTGCGGCGCGTGGCAAAACGTGCAGCCGAGGCTTCCCGGCGCGGTCACCGACGAACCGCTCCCCGCCGACATGTTGTGCATGCCCAGCGCGTCCCCCGTCGGTGGCGGAGGCGTGGTCTGCGCAAATGCCAATCGGCAGGCCATCGTGACCAGCAACACCAGCGCGGCGATGAGAAGTTTCTGCTTCACGGCTTCACCCCGCCCGTGGCGCTCGCCGCGCCGAAATAGTGATACACCTGCACGCGCTTGTTGAACGAATCCACCACATAAATCCGGTCCTGGTCGTCGATGCGCAAGCCCGTGGGCAACTGGAAATCGCCCGGCGCCGTGCCGAGCTTCCCGAAGTAATAAAGCAATTGTCCTTCCCGATCGAACACCTGCACGACACTCCACATCCCGTCGACCACATAAAGGTGCCCCTCGGAATCGAAGCCCACACCCTTTGGCCGGAACATCGACCCCACATGGTCGCCGATCTTCCCGATTGAGTATTGGTACTCGCCGTTCTTGTCCAGCACCTGCACGCGGAAATTCATCGCTTCCACCACCGCCAGCGAATCGCCATGCAACCGCAATTCGGTGGGATAGTTGAATTCCCCGTCGCCCGTTCCGCGCTTGCCGATCTTCCGCAGCACGCTTCCCTGCATGTCCATCTCGAAAATCTGGTCGCGCAGAGTGTCGCTCACGTAAATCCGTTGCGCCGCCGAATCGATGGCGATGCCCGTCGGCCGCTTGAAAAACCCCTCGCCGTATTTCAGCGCGCCGATCACGCGCTCCAGCTTCCCGCTCGGATTGAAGACGAAAATCTTCCCGGCGTCCGAATCGGTCACGTAGATGCGGTCTTCGGCGTCCACGGCCACGCACTGCGGCTCGACCAACGGGTTGTGATCGGTGTCCTGGCGCGACAAAAATTTGTATTTTTCCTTGTTGAAGTCGAAGATGTGCACGCCATGCGCGCCCGGATCGGTGACGATGATCCGCCCCTTCGAATCGGTGGTGATGCTGTAGGGCCTGACCATGGTGTGATAGTCCGGCGCCCCGATCACCACGTCCACGACCTTCGTCCAGAACCCCTTCTTGGGCTTCACTTCCTGCTCCGTGCTGAACATCCGCTCGAAGCGCAGCTTCCGGCCCCCATCCAGAAGCAGTTCGGGAATGTCGATCCGCACCGGCTCGTTTTTCTTTTTGTCCGTGGCAAATCCCGCCGGAGTCAGGCACAACGTCCCGGCCAGGCACGCCGCCAGCATTTTTCCTTGCAAGCTCAGGAGCGACCTCTTTTCTAAAAGAAGCTGAGCCATCTCGACACTCCGATGAAATACGAATACGTGTTACCCGGCGGAGTGCCTGCCGCGCTGATCCCCTGGGAAAATTTCGTGTAGCCCGCGAAAACGTTGACGCGGCGCAGCCGGTATTGCAACTGCGTGTAGAAAATCTCGGTGCGATTCTGGGAAGAAATGTCGTTCGCGAGGGTATCGCTCACGGCGTGGGAGTAGGATGCGCTTAAGGTTAGCCTTGCCACCGGGGTAAACCCGACGTTTCCGCCGTAGCTGGTGCCATTGTAAACAATCTGCCCAAGGGGCGGCAATCCGGGCGTCGGCGTAATGGGCTGGATACCCGTGCTGGTGAGGATCGAAAGTCCCTTGGATTTGATATACGTTGCGCCAAGTGTGACGCGGCGCATCGCCAGCGTGGTCGAAAAACTGTTGCTGTAATCGTAGGATCCCTGGCCCTGGTTCAGACCGCTGTGCGACCCATTGTAAGCAAAGGTGACCTGCTTCCCTCTGCCCAGGCGATGATGCAAGTTGCCGCCGTAATTGTAATAGGAGGTTGTGTAGGTCACCAGCAGGGTCTGCACATTCTGCGCGTAGCTCAGATTCCCGGAAACTTCCCACTCTCCGATGCGCTTGAAGCCGTCGATGTTGGCGATGAATCCCAGATTGTTGTTCGAAAACTGATTGGTGCTGTCGATCACGCTCGCGGACAGACTGAAGATGCCGAAGATCCGCTTGCCATAGCCCAGCAAACCCGACATGTAGCTTCCCGTGTAAGTTTGCCCGAAGTACGATTGCTGAAAGTAGGTAATCTGGCCCTGGGCAAAAAGGTTGGGGAGAATGTTGTACCCCACGCCGGCGCTGGTGGTGAACGAATTGGAGGTCGAATTCTGCTGGTTGATCGGAACGCCCTGGCCGTTGTTGGCGATATTCTGGTACAAATAGCCATTCAAATTGTCGGTGTAATTTTCGCTGCCGTACAAGCTCCACTTCTTCGTCGGATGGAAGACCACATTCGCCGCCTCGGTGTTGGTCGAAAAGTCCGTGAAGTTGTCGTAGGGTTGCGAGGTATCGTTGAAATGGCCCGAATAGGTCGAGTAAGTGTAGTACATCGATACGCTGCCGTTCCACGGAAGGGCATGCGACCCGTTCACTCCCAGGACATTGCCGGTCGTCGAGCTGTAGCTCAGATTCGTCTCTCCGGAAAGAAACGTCGGCAACTGAGAATCGTTGCTGAGGCGCTGATAGTAGGCGTTCAGGTTCCAGCCCGCAAGCATATAGCTGGAACGCAGGTTGAACGTTTTCAGGGCGGAATGCGACTCCTCATTCGTCCCATAAACGTTCCCGCCTCCCGAACCCTGCGAATAGCTGAAAGAGAGGGTCGGCTTGTCCGGAAGCAACAGGCTCCATCCGATGCCAAAACCGTATCCGTTGCCGATCGTGGTGAAATTCGGCGTCCCGATCAATCCGAAATTTCCGGTCGAGTTCCGCGTGTAGTTGAAGCTTACGTAACCCGGGGTTCTGCTGCCCGTAAACAGGTTCACATTCGCGTTCAGTCCCGAGGCATCGGTCAAGGATTGAAACGTCGAATCGGACGTGGAACGGTTGTAATACGGGGTGATATCGAAGTTTAGAAAATTCGGGTTGTAGTAATCGCCGCTGAGTTGCGCGTCCGCGCCAAAGTTCACGCTGTGATTCGAGGGGATCTGATCTCCGTAGCCGGCCGAATAGCCGCCGGTGAGCGTGCCGTTCATGCGCATGGTCGTGTCTCCGACCTGCAACTGCGCGCGCGCGCTTGCCGCCGCCAGCAGAACCATCAGGAGGCCGCCGCATTGGAGAATTCGTTTCACCCCAACCTCTTTCCTGCTTCCCCTACAGGATCTGGACCTGGGCTTTGGCCCTGAGGGCCTTGTCGAGTCCCGCGCGAAGGCTTTCGTATTTGGCCTGCTGCAATTGCGTCCGCAGGCCAGCCTTGACGGATTCAAAGCTCTGTTTTCCGGCCGGCGTGTGCGCGTTCAACCGCACGATGGTGTACGCCGATTCGATCGGGATCAGCCCGCTGATCGTGCCGGGCTTCATGCTCGAAAGCGCTTTCCCCACCTGCGGCGGGAGCTGCTCCTTGCTCACCGAATGGTGATCGCCCATGTTCACGCGGAAATCGTCCTCGGAAATCTTTTCCGCCAACAATCCGAAATCCTGGTACGTCTTGGCCGCTTGCGCCTGTTTCAGGTAGTCGTTCGCTCGCTTGGCCGCTTCTTTCTGCTGGTCCGGCGTCGGATGCAGCGGCGGCAGAATGGAAATCGATTGAAAGCTATAGGATTCCGCAACGCGAAACTTGCCCGGATTCTTGTCGTAGTAGGCCCGCACTTCGGCCGGCGTTACCTCGGACTTGTCCTGCACATCGCTTTTCAATACCTTTTCGATCAGCAGCGACCTCTTGATCTTGCCGATAACGTTCTGTTCCGAGCCGCCCATCTCGGTCACCAGATACTGCTGGTATTCCTGAGCGGAATGAAATTGCTTCTTGAACTCGAGCTCGGACTGCTTCAACGCTTGCGGCGAGACCGTCAGCTTGCGCCGCATCGCCTCTTGGTACACCAGTTCCTCGAAGATAATCATCTGCAGGGCGCCCTGCCGGATGGATGCCTCTTGCTCTTTCGGAAATCCGTTGTGCTGGCTGGCGTAAGGAAAAATCTGCAGCATTTCGCGCAGCAAGTCGCGGTCGGTCAGAATCGCCCCGTTCACTTTGGCTACCGGTTTGTCGCTGACGTTGAAGGCCGAGCTGGAAGGAGTATTGGCCGTTGCAAGAGCCGTCGGTGCGTGGGAGGAAACTTGAGAACTTGCGTTGGTCGCCGCCGCTAGTAGTAGAGCGAAAACTACCAGGTACCTCATGATGGAATGCCTCCGTTCCTTTCTAAAAAAAAGGGGGAGAGAAGACCTTCTCTCCCCCGAACCGCTGGACGTTCTACTGGAATTGCGTCGTGATGGTGTTGGTGTTGTTGGCTTCGTTCGCTTCGCCGAAGTGGCACTGGCGGCAGAACTGGGTGGTCGAAGGAGCCGTCTTGCCGGTCGGGTCGGGCGTGATGTTCGGGTTGTACGGGCCGTTCACGAAGAAGAACGTGTTGTAATACTTTCCGCCGCCGTCGCCCGCGATCGGGCTATTCGCGGAGGAGGTGTACACGGTCATAACGTGCTGGTTGTGGCAGGTGGTGCAGAGGACATAGGCCTGTCCGGCGCCATTGACGGCGTAGGGGCTGCTCCACTTTCCAGGAGCCAATGCGGGCCAGCCGTAGTTGGCTACGAACTGGGCATAGGGCGAGCCTGCGGTCACGGTAAAGGTATTGTTGGCCCACACCAGGCCGTTGCCCGCGCGAATCGTTGCATTCTGGCCCACCGGGTGGTCGTTGGTGTAATTGCCGGTGGTCGTGCCGTCGTTGCCGAGCAGCGTCGGAATCGGCTGGCTGCCATACGCTACGTTCGTCAACAAACCGATCTTTTGTTCGTAGGACTGCTTGGTCATCATGTTGGTCGGGGTCACGTTGCCGTCATGGCAGCTGAGGCAGAGGAGAATGCCGCCAACTTCCTGCGAACCCGTGGCGATGGTGCTGGGCAGAACTTCTACGTACGAGCCGCCGTCGCCGAATGCGAGGGTCTTGCCGTAGAGTGGGCTGGCATCCTGGCCCCACAATGCATAGGAGCCGGCATCCGCCGCGCCGCCATGGCCCGAACCGAACGAGCCGCTGTGCGGTGAGTGGCATCCCGCGCAGCCGCGGCCCTGGTTATTGTGAGCTCCGAGGACGTCGACCGTGGATGTCGCGTTCTGGCCGAATGCCAATCCGGCGCTGGCCAGTCCAAAAAGCGCTACTAAGATCGCCTTTTTCATAACTTGTGAAACCTCCATGTGTGTTGCGAGACGGAACTTAAGTTTCCACTTCGTAAATGGCCAGAGCCTGGAGCGGGCCGGCCTGCGTTGTCCCAAAGTGCATCTGTTATGCCGAACCGGCACAAAATCGGCGTTTCCTAAGACTTGCCGTAAGTGTTTAATTTTCTATCCGTTGCGGTACTAGTCCCCTTCGGCAAGGGCTGCCAAAATTGCCCCACCTCGGCTCGTTTGCGCGATATGGCTCAGTTGTGATGAGCAATCACACAGTTTGTGTTGAACGGATAAACCCTTTTGTGTGTTGCACATCACAGCCACACGTTCACGCACACATCCGCGCGCACGATGCCGCGGCATTGCTGCGATTCACCGCAGCATTTCTTTGCTGCCCGCAAATTTTTTTGACGGCGAGACATGCACGATGTCCCTCGACTTCGCACCGATTCCCTCTGCGAATCCATGCATGCACTCGTCTTGTTTTCCTTTGCCGTACGGAGATCCGCCCTCCTGCGGGCGCGAGAGTCTCAGCGCCACGGCATTGTTTGATGTCTTCGTTCAATAACGGGGACAGCCGGAAAGGAAAGCTTCGCCGCAAAAACAAGAGCGCTGGCCGCAAACCAGCGCTCTCTTCCTGTTTTACTCTTGGCTCTTCTCTGCTCTTCTCGTTGCTGCTCTCGCCGCCAGCCAAGTTCTGGCTGCCGGCTTGGCCAAAGGCCCATTGCCGCTATGGCTTGGCGTTTGGCACCGCTGCGGGCGCGGCTTCCGGCTGTGACGCAGGGGCGTGGCGCTCCGCGGTTTGCTTCGCACGCTCTTTCTCGCGCCGCTCGCGTTCCTTTTCTGCCTGCGCATCCGTGACGTACTGCATCTGCTGCAAGCGCCCGGGATAAATCTCCGTGGTGAACACACGGTCCTGCTTATCGATCACAATATTCACCAGCCCCTGGAACTGACCCGGCAGCAACCCGTGCCCGCCAAATGAAATCATCAACTGACTGCCGTCTTTCGAAAATACCTGCACGCGGTCTTGCATTCCGTCGGCGACCCAGAGGTGGCCGTCGCTGTCGATGGCCACGCCCTTGGGCCTCGAAAAGTAACCAGGACCGTCTCCGCTCTTTCCGAACGCACTGATGAAATTGCCGTCGGGATCGAAGATCTCGATGCGATTGTTCAGGGTATCCGCCACGTAAAGATTTCCCTCGCGGTCCACTGCCAGTCCGCTCGGGCGCGCGAAATCGCCAGGGCTTGTTAGCGAGTGCTTATGCCCCGTCGTGCCGATTTTCCGCACCGGCTTCAGGGTATCCGCGTCGTAAACCAATACCTGATCGAGCGTCACGTCGGACACGTAGAGCAGCCTGTTTTGCGTGTCAATCGCCAGGTCTCCTGGCTCCGCCATTCCTTCGGTGATCACGTCCTGTGCCTTGTGGTCCTTATTGAAGACCAGCACGTGGCGCAGGCCGGGATCGGACACGAACAACCGGTCGTCATCGTCCATGGCCAAGCCGATGATACGCACGAAATGCGCGTCGGACCCGTTCTTGATCAGTTGCACCTCGCGCGTATCCGTATTGAAGATGAAGATGGCTCCCACCTTGGAGTCCGCCACATAGGCGTTGCCCTTCGAATCGACGGCGATCCCATAAGGCTGGACCAGTTGGAACGGCATGCTGAAGACTTCGTCGCCGGTTTGCGTCCCAGCGAGCCGGTCCATCCAGGAATTCTTCTTCTGGACCTTTCCCTGGACATTTCGCTTTTCCTTATCGGAGGAGTACCAGTTCGTGTACCGGATGCGCGCGACGGCTGGCGGGTTGGGCCACACAATAAAAGAGTAATCGATTGCCTTGATTTTCGCGGCAATCTCAGCCTGCTCTTCTTCCTTGCTCTTTTTTTTCTTCTTGTCGTTCGCTTCGAGCGCCCCGGGAACCAGCGACGCCAGCAGGGCAAGGACGGCAAGCAAGCTCGCTGCCCGCTTCGAAAAATCTCGGCTTATAACGATTTTGCACATGGCGGTCTCTCCCCGGAAAATTCACTCTATCGCTTGGTCAGGTCCTTGTGGCACGTGGCGCAAAACTGCGTATTGTTCTGCTGATCTTTGGCAATCAGATTGGGATACGCCGAACTGTGCGGCTGGTGGCACGTCAGGCAGCTGATTTTGGCGAAGACCTTGGAGGGGTCGGTCGGATCGGGAACGTCCGAAACCGGATGACCCATCACCGGGTGACCTTTCCCATAGCGCAGCGGCAGAATGGGCACCTTGTTCTTCGTGAAGTAGTCGTCGGGCAGACTGACCTTGCCGTTGAATATCTTGTAGAGCCCGGTGGTTTTGTCCTGCTGCGGCGTGGAATCCGGACCATGGCAGTCCAGGCAAAGATTGTTTCCGTCGGCGCGCAGCAGCTTTTCGCGTTCCCCGCCGTGCGGTTCATGGCACGTGCCGCAGCCCTGTTGGAAGGCTGGCTGGTGATGCACCGGCTTCTTCGCCAGGTCGGCGATATCCGCGTGGCAGCCCAGACAGATGTCCACTGGATTGGTCTTTGGCAGCGCGATGTACTTGCTGGCATGCGGAGTGTGGCAATCCGTGCAATCCCCGGCCGCGCCCGGATGCTGCACCTTGGCGCTCTCGATCGCTTTTGCTTTTTCGTCGTGGCACATCACGCAGAGCGATTTCGCGTCGGGCTGCGTCAACACCACTTTTCCGTCTTTCGCCGGCTCGTGGCATACTTCGCACTGCTTGTCCGCAAACGGCGGGTGAACGTATTTCGCCATCAGCTTCGGCAGTGCCGATTGGTGCGGATCGTGGCACTCGATGCAATTCGCCGTGCCGAAGGGCTGGTTCTGGTGTGCCTTCTGTAAAGCTTCGTCCTTCGGATCGTGGCAATCGATGCACAGCGCGGGCGTCGGCTTCGTCAGGTGATAATCAAACTCCTGGTTCTCCTTTTCGCCCGTCTTATGGGTCTTGTGGCAGGTCTCGCAACCCATATCCAGCGCCGCGTGCCGGCTGCCCTTTTCCGGCACATTCACGCCGATGTTATGGCATTCCAGGCACAGGTTTGTCTTCTGATCCCCTTCCGGCGCCTTCAGCAATTGAAATTCGTTGTCGGACTCGTGCGGATCGTGGCACTTCAGGCAATCGCGCCGCGCCGGAGCATGCACCACGCCTTTGATGTCCGCGGGGTTCTTGTCCGCATGGCAAGTGAAGCAGAGTGAGGCGGGTGAAGTGGTGATCAGCTTCACGCGCGTCACATCGCGATTCACGCGGATCTCGTGGCAGCTCAGGCAGCCTGTCGAAATCGCCGTGTGCACGTGTTTTCCCTGTGCCTTGTCGCCGTGGCATTCCAGGCACTTTGCCGCATCGGTGTTTTTGTCCAGGGGAACCGGATGGATGTCCGCGCGCACCGGCAGCACCAGCATCAGGACGAGCGCCGGAATTCCCAGAGCGATTTCGCCAAATTTTCCGGAGGGATTTACGGTCCTACGCATTGCGGTTCCCCCACAGGCAAACGGAACGCAACGCGGGGACGGTGTTTGACTGTAGGGTACTCGACTTCATTTCTTCGGGGCTCCGCTCGACCGCCAGCACCAGCGCAGTGGTCAGTGCCACGGCGAATCCAAGCAACATAATCATGTAAAGAATTCGGTGGGAGCGATTCGATGATTTCACCGTCATACCCATTCTCGCTGCGGACTAGCGCCGCCTAGCGGCTTTCTGAATCCGACTCCGCTTTTCATAGGGGCACAGGCCGAACCTTTCGCCGTTGTCGGATTCTGGAGTACCAAAACGCACTGTCTCTGTTTGCACCTGCTGTGCCGAACTGAGGCAGCCTCTGAGCCCTTCTCAAGTCACCTGCAACCTTTTCAATATACAAGCCTTACTGCAAGCCAAACCGGGCTCAATGCGCAAGTTTACCCCACCCTCCTTCCTGAATTCTGCGTGATTTACCCCAAATGTGATGGAA
The DNA here is from genome assembly GCA_021324935.1 of Acidobacteriota bacterium. Taxonomy (GTDB): domain Bacteria; phylum Acidobacteriota; class Terriglobia; order Acidiferrales; family UBA7541; genus Acidiferrum. The sequence continues at coordinate 30,519 of JAJPIE010000037.1, read as the reverse complement.
AATCACACAAATTTCCGATGAAAAATTCAACGCTCTTTGCCGCCCATTTGGTTGCGTTCCTATCTCAATTTCGCCCGCATCTCCCAGCAAACCACGCCGGGACCGCGAGCCATCCAAATAAAAAGTGGAGGGTGCTGCTTGCGCATTTCTGTGGTGGCCTTTGTTTTTGTTTTCGCGTTCTGCCTTGTATACGCAATCGCATTCAACTCAACCAGCTTCGCCGTCGAGCCTGACCACACACTCGATCAACATCTGCGTCTTTTTCACACGCACACCGGCGAACACATCGATATCGTCTATCGCCACGGCGACACATTTCTCCCCGAAGCCGAAGCTCAGCTTGACCACTTCCTGCGCGACCATCGCACCGGCGATGTAAAGCACTACGATCCGCGCCTGTTTGACATCCTGTCGCAGCTCACCGCCGCCGTCGGGCGTCCTAACGCCGAGATCGACATCATCTGCGGTTACCGCTCCTCGTGGAGTAATGAATTCCTTCGCTCGCGCTCTGCCGGCGTCGCCAAAAACAGCCTGCACATGCGGGCGCACGCCATCGACATTCGCATTCCCGGCATCAGCACCTTGACGCTGCGCAACGCGGCGCTAGCGCTGCACGAGGGTGGAGTGGGCTATTATCCCCGGTCGGGCTTCGTCCACGTGGACACCGGTCGCGTCCGCACTTGGTGCTATGGCTGCACAGCCGCGAATACACCCCGCGATTGATCCGCCGGCTTTTTCTGATTTTCCAGCGCGAAACTACTTGTCCGCGGTATACGCCTGGCAGCACAGGTTGTCGAGCTCTTTGTCCAGGCCATAGATGTCGTCGAAGAAATAGACGGTGCCGTCTTCCGCCACTACCGCCGTCCCATAAACGATCAGGACCGGAATCGTTTTCGCCAGGTTCACCTGCATCTGCTTCTGCTCGGCAAGCGCGGTATCGATGCGCTCTGTCGTCCAGCCGGGATTATTCCGCAGCACCCATTCCGCCAGTGCGGCGGGTTTCTCCACGCGAATGCAGCCGTGGCTGAAATCCCGGCGGCTCTGTGAAAACAGACTCTGCGCCGGCGTCGCGTGCAGATATACGTTTTTGTCATTAGGGAAAATAAATTTGATCAGCCCGAGCGCGTTTTTCGGTCCGGGTTTCTGTCGGATCATCAGCTTGGCAGCGCGCAATTTGGCCAGTACGTCGTCGTCGACCACTCCCTCCGTCACCACCTGCCCGGAATATGAGGTCACTTCGTAGCCATTTTTTTGCAGGTACGCGCGATTCTTTACAATCTTCGGGAGCATTTCGTGGCGCATGATGCTTGTAGGCACATTCCAGTAAGGCCAGAAGATGACGTACTTCATGTCCTCTTCCATCACCGGAGTTTGTGTGTGCAGGGCGCGGCCCACAACCACCCGCATGGTCAATCGCACTTGGCGCTCCTCGTCGTATGCGCGCAAGACAAATTCCGGGATATTCACCACGATCGGGGGCTGCTCGAAATTGTGCGGCACCCATCGCCAGCGTTCCAGCGCGAGCTGCAATTGCTTCACTCGGTCGCTCATTGGCCGGTTCAGTTCCGCAATCGTCTGCGCTCCCAGAGTTCCCGCCGCATCCAGGCCATGTCGCATCTGAAAGTGTTTTACGCCCTCGACTACGGAGCCTTCGTACAACCCGTTTTCCGCAGCGCTCGGTGTATCCACAGGCAAATCGCCGAGAAATTTCAGCCGCTCCACGAGTTGCGGCACTGCAGCGTACGGCTTGCCAGGGGCGACCGGCTTGGCCACCGTCGGCAGAAGAACGCGCTGCTCGTCCCGGGCCAGCTTCAGATATTTTTGCAGTGCGTCCAGCGCTCGCCAGTATTCGAGGTATGGCGGCTCAATCTTTTTGAATGCCTCGCCCACGTCCGGCGCAACGGCAATCCGCTTCCGTAGAAAATCGGCTAGATCATATTCGGTGCGATCCGGTTCAAACGATTTGTGCAACTTACGCGGATCGATCTTCCCGAGATGCAGATCGGAGGCGTAGCGCATCCCGCTTACCGTCAACGCCAGATCAAACTCCACCAGCGTGGTTTCCGCCGGATGTCCGGAGGCGTTCAGCCCCTGCAGACGGCCCGCCCAACGCCCCGCATCATAATCACGCGAATCGAGACCTTTGCGATCGGCCTGCTCCAATTCCCCAATCAACTGGAGCGCCTGCTGCGTCGGCTTCCCCTCCCGCGTCCATTCCAGGGCAGTGCCGTCTCTCTCATAAAATTCCCGCACTTGCGCGGCATATTCCGAAAAATTCGGCCACTGCAAATCTTCCAGACGTCCTTTGCTGAGCAATGCCTCGAGCTTTGCCTTGCCCGCCGGCGAAAGCGTTTCCGGGGGAGCCGCCGCTGCGGACACCGCCTGTGATGCCTGCCCCCTCTGCGCATGCGGAGCGCTTGCCGAACAACCCGCTGTGGTAAGCAATCCACAAAAAAACATGAATCGCACTTCGCGGATCATTCTCATCGCATTTCCCGATGGAACCGCTTCCTTCCGTTCGGCGCAGGCGAGCCTTCAATCGTGGACGCGCAGTACCGCTGCGCCCGGAATCGCATCATTCTTCAGCGCGTTCAGCGCGCGATTCGCGTCCGCCAGCGGAAACATCTGCACGTGCGTATGTACCGGAATCTCCGCCGCCAGGCGAAGAAATTCCTCTCCGTCCTGGCGCGTGTTGTTGGCCACAGTTCGTATCATCCGCTCCTGATAAAGCAGGGAATACGGAAAGCGGGGGATATCGCTCATGTGGATGCCGCCCAGAATCAGCCTACCTCCCTTGCGCAAGGCGGCGAGTGCAGCCGGCACAATCTCCCCGGCCGGAGCGAACACGATTGCCGCATCGAGTTTCTCCGGGGGTGCCTCCAGTGTGCCGCCGGTCCAGATCGCGCCTAACTCGCTTGCCAACTTTCGATGCCGCGCATCCCGCGTGGAGGCATACACTTCCACTCCCCAATAGCGCGCCACCTGTATGGCCACGTGACCTGCGGCGCCAAATCCGTAGAGACCAAGTTTTGCCCCCGCTTTCACTCCGCTCAATCGCAGGCATCGGTAGCCGATGATCCCCGCGCAGAGTAACGGCGCGGCGAGTTCCGCGGAGAGCTTCTCCGGCAATGGATACACAAAATTCTCCGGCGCCACCAGGTATTCCGCGTAGCCTCCGTTCACCGTGTAACCCGTGAACTCCGGATGATCGCAAAGATTTTCTTCGCCGCGCTTGCAGTATTCGCAACTCTGGTCCGTCCTGTGCAGCCACGCCACCCCAACCCGCGCTCCGAGGAGCAACCGCTCCGCTCCGGTGCCGCGCGCAGCGACGTGGCCCACCACCTGGTGCCCGGGAATCACTGGCGATCTCTTGGCCGTGAGTTCTCCCTCAATCACGTGCAGGTCCGTGCGGCAAACGCCGCACACCTCCACGCGAATCAGAGCCTCGCCGGCCGCCGGCACCGGCTTCGGAAATTCGCCATACTCGAGGGGATTTGTTTCAATTGCGGCAGGTGTGCGCAGGAAACAGGCTTTCATCGCAAGCCCTCAGTTCGGATTTCCTCCGCACATCACAAAGGAAGGCGGCCAACACACGTGTTGCAATAACGATACACAAAACTATAGCTGAAGGGAAGGCGCAGCCCCGCAAATATCGTAAGTCGATATTTTGAGGTTGGAAGCGGTTTGCGCTAGTCTGACGGGGGCGAGACGTGCTCCGGGTCCTGCATGTGATACTCGCCGCGTGTTTTGAATTTCCGCGCTCTGCCCAAAGCGCCGCGTTATTCTGAATCAAATTTGAATCAAAGGAGGGCGCAACGCCCAGTCCCGCCTGAGGTCTTCGGTTTTCTCATGCGCGATCAAAAGCGGAAGCAATCATGAACGCTCTTTCCCCCGAAATGCTGATGATCGGGTTCATTTCCTACATGGTCTTTCTCTTTTCCACCACCTGCCACGAAGCTTCCCACGCGCTTGTCGCTCAGTTGGGGGGAGACACCACCGCGGCTCTCGGCGGCCAGGTCAGCTTGAATCCGATTCCCCACATCCGGCGCTCTCCGTTTGGAATGGTGGTTTTCCCGCTTCTGAGCTTCTTCCTTTCCGGCGGAGGCATGATCGGATGGGCGAGCGCGCCTTACGACCCAGTATGGGAACGCCGCCATCCGCGCCGCGCCGGCTGGATGGCCCTCGCGGGTCCCGCTGCCAACTTCACGCTGATGTTCCTCGCCGTGCTTGCTCTTCGCGCCGGCCGTTATCTGCATCTTTTCCATCGCGAACCCGTCACCGGCGCGCCCAGCTTCCTGGGAATCGCGCTGAGCATCGTTTTCTCGCTGAATCTTCTTCTAGGCACATTCAATCTGCTCCCCGTGCCTCCACTCGACGGCAGCGCCGGTATCATGGTGCTGATGAGCGAACGCACCGCGCAAAGCTATCTCGACAAGATTCGCGGCAGCAATTATGCGCTCGCGGGAATATTGGTCGCGCTGTACGTTTTCCGCAGCGTGTATCCCTATGTCGAGGCCGTTGCCATGCGTCTCTTTTTCTGATTTAGACTCTCTGCGGAAATACTCCATCGGGCCTCTCAAGATTCCTTAATGGATTGCCACTTTGAACCAGGATTCCGGCGATTGTCTCGACCCTGTACAGACGGCCGGTGCGCGCTCCTCTAAGTGCTTTCCCTGCGCCAGCCTCCCTTCCTGGTGATGGCCGATGAACTGCTCTTTTCAGGAGCGGAGGAAGCGGCTTATGAAATCCACGGAATCTTTTTCCCTCCAGCAGAGCGGTCTGGTGGAAGTTTCGGGCTGGGATGAAGACGAGATCTTTTTTGTCGAGCGCTCCGAGCTCGGCTGGGACGAATTCGCCGGAAAGCATGTGACCCTCAGCCGCATGCTCTCGGAAGGCTCCATCATTTTCGTGCGCCCGATCCTCCCAACGGCGGCGCACCGCGCAAATCCCATTCCCTACGAGGCGGAATTTGTTGGGTGCAGTCCGGAAGGGCATCACCAGTTTCGTCTGAATGGCGTGCAACCGCGCCACAGCAAGGAAAGTTTCTTCGTAAATTAGATGGCTTCCCATCCAATTCGGGACAATGGCCCGATTTGGAAACAGCTTTCTGAGCTTCTTAAACTCTACTCATCCCTCCCCTTCTCCACGCTTCACAACTCGTGCTCTTCTCTGAATTGTCCCACCTGTTTGATGGCGTTCCACTTATTGGCACTTCCCTGCCGCGCAACTCTCAGGAGGCTCCCGGCTTGCGGTCTCCCTGAAACATACATCCTGTTTGGCACAGGGGTTGCCTTCTTGTGGGACATGGCTTACGCAACGTATAAGTCCGTGGCAATCTCCCCCGTACAGAGCGCGCTCACGCCCTGTATTTTTGACGATGACCCAAATGAGCGCGAAGCGCTCACGCATTTGATTTCGGATATGGGCTACGAACCGGTCTCCACGTCCGACGCGGAGGAAGCCTTGCGTCTGGTTCGCGCTGGGCGCTGCCGCCTTGTCTTCGCCAGCACGCACCTGGAAAATCCGGATCCCTTCGATTTTCTGGACCGCGCGCTGCGCTGCGATCCCGGCGTGCACGTCATGATTATGACCGCGCAATACACGCTGGAGGGCGCGCTGGAGGCGATCCGCCGTGGCGCCGCCGATTTTCTTCCCAAGCCGCTGGACCACGTGCGCCTGAAGCGCACGCTGGACGATCTCGCCGCGCTCTATGATCAGCGCCGGCGCGTGCGTGCGCTCGAAGAGCAGCTTCTCAAGGATCTGGAATTCCATGGCATCGTTGGCAAAAGTCCCGCCATGCTTGAAGTCTTCGACTTCGCGCGCAAAGTTGCCCGTCATTACACGAACGTCCTGTTGGTCGGCCCCACAGGCGCCGGGAAAGAACTCGTCGCCCGCGCCATTCATCAGATCAGCCCGGTCAGCCAGCAGCGGCTGGCGGTCTGCAACTGTTCGGCGATGGTGGACACGCTGCTGGAAAGCCAGCTCTTCGGCCACGTCCGCGGCGCATTCACCGGCGCCACGGACACGCGTCCCGGTCTTTTCGAGTACGCCAATGGCGGCACCGTCTTTCTCGACGAGGTAGGCGAGACCTCTCTGCCCATGCAAGCGAAGCTGCTCCGCGTCATCCAGAACCGTGAAATTCAACGCGTCGGCTCGCCGGAGGTCAAGCAGGTAAACGTCCGCTTGATCGCCGCCACCAACCGCGACCTGCGCGCCGAAGTTCTCGCCGGCCGTTTCCGCGAGGACCTTTATTACCGCCTGAGTTCCATTCAGATTCGCATTCCGTCGCTGGCCGAGCGCCTCGAAGACATTCCGCTGCTGGTGCAATTCTTCCTCAAGAAGTACAACGATTCCTACGGCAAAACTATCGCCGGCCTCACGCGGCGCGCGCAAACCGTACTGCTCCAGCATCCCTGGCCCGGCAACGTGCGTGAACTGGAAAATGTCATCTCCACCGCCTGCATCACCGCCACCGGCGATTTCATCGACATCAGCGACTTGCCGGAACAGTTGCAGCACCGCAATCCCCGCATCACCGGCGATGAAGACTGGCGCCCGCTTTCGCTTGATGAAGTCCGCAAGCTTCACATCCAGAAAGTTCTCCAGATGTGCAATGGCAACCGCCTCCGCGCCGCTCAGATTCTCGGCATCGGCCGGACCAGCCTTTACCGCTACCTGAAGCGCGACGGCTTCGACGTTCGCCAGCACACCACCGGCGCCGCCGCCTGAGGCCACCCGGTGGCACTTGGCACCTCACGGGCCAGCCGTGGGGCAGCTACAGGCAGTGAGTGGGTCCTCGTTTCATGGGCCTCGCTCGCAAAATTATGTGCCGAACTGCGCGGGGAAATGTGCTCTAACGCTGCCTGCCTGGCTGAGTTCGCCACACGATGGCGCATTTCGTCTGGAACAGAGCATCTTCCCTTGCGCCATTTACCTGCATCACTTCGCCTTATTCTGTTGCCGCTCGCTCCTCTCTTGCTAAACTCAAGCAGGCCACGCCAGGCGCGGCCGATGGCGTTTCAACCGAGGAGCGCTCTGTTTGGACGTTTCCGTCATTCTGCTCACGCGCAACACCTGCCACCAGACCCGCGAAGCTATTGAGTCCGTGCTCGCATCCACCGACGCGCTTTCCAAAGAGATTCACGTCGTGGACAACGGCTCCACGGACGAGACACGGGAAGTTTTGCCGAAAGCTTTTCCGCAAATTCATTATTTTTACATGGAGCGGAATCTCGGCTTTGCGCGCGGCGTGAATTTCGCCTCCCGCGAAGCTCGCGGCGAGTTTCTGTTGCTCCTGAATTCCGATGCGCGGATCGCGCCGGATGCTCTGCAAATCGCAGTCGACTGGATGCGCGGGCATCCCTGCTGCGGCATTGTCGGCGGCCAGCTTTATCATCCGAACGGGCGCAAACAGAACTCCATCGCCAACTTCCCTTCCCTGGCTACGGAGCTTTTAAACAAATTTCTGCTGCGCACCTTCTGGCCGAAGGAATTTCCGGGCAAAGAGCAGGAATTCCGCGAACCGCTCGAGGTCGATTCCGTCATCGGCGCGTTTTTCCTGGTTCGCCGGTCCGTTTGGGATCTGCTCGGCGGCCTGGATGAGCGCTTCTTCTTTTTCCTCGAAGAGACGGATTTCTGCTTGCGCGCACGCCAGGCTGGATTTTCCACCACGCATCTTCCCCAGGTCCGCGTTTGGCATGGGCAGGGACAAACCGCGAGACAAAACCTCGCCGCCGCCCGCATTGAATATTGGCGCTCGCGTTACGCTTATTTCGCCAAACATCGCGGTCTGGCCGCTCGCTTTGTGCTGCGTGTCGGTTTGCTGCTTCGGCTGGTCATCGACGCACTGTTCAGCGGTTTGTTCACCGCGTTGACACTGGGGCAATCCCAGCGCTGGCGCGAAAAATTCGCCGTACACCGCCGGCTGATCGCTTGGCATCTGTGCGGCTGCTCAGCCAGTGCCGGCCTGCCTCGCTGAATCTTCCGCCTCTGTTCCTTTCTGAAACAGTTATCTTCGGGACAAAACTCAATATTGGCTGGCCCATCTCGCTCGAAAAACCGCTCTGCCAGCGGCTTTTTCCTGTATCCTGAGCGGGAAGAATTCTTGGCCCCTTCCCCAGGTAGCCAGGATGACGTACAAAAAACTGCGCCGCAGCGGGCGCATCTCGAAGTCCGTTCCCATTCTTCTCATCGGCAGCGACACCGAAGGCCGCGTGTTTTCGGAAGTGACCCACACCGTGGTGCTGAGCCTGCACGGCGCGGGTGTGGTTTCTTCCCACAAGCTGCTCGCGGAGCAGGAACTCGTCTTGCGTTCGATGGTGACCAATCGCGAAGCGGAAGTTCGCGTAGTCGGCGAAATCGGCGAACAAGGCGACAAGCACACCTACGGCGTGGCGTTTCTGGACGACTCCATGGACTTCTGGCAAGTGGATTTTCCGCCACCGCCTTCGCTCGAAGAGCGCCCGCTGGAATTTTTGCTCGAGTGTTCGGCTTGCGGCTCGCCGGAGACGGTGTTAAACGGCGACTTCGAGTTCGACGTGGTGGCGATTCACGGCGGATTGGTGAAGTATTGCGGCGAATGCGGCTTCGCGACGGTGTGGAAACGCCCGGAAGCAGGGGTGGAACCACGCGCCAAGCCGAAGCAAGCGGCTCCAAAGTGTGTAGAAGTTCAGCGGCGGGAAAGCGTGCGCCCGCTTGCGAGCGAGGGCGTGATCGAGGAACACGAGTGGGATTTGCAGCCGCTGGCGGAATGCCTGCCGCCAACGATGGATCGGCGAGCGAGCGCGCGGCCGCACGAAGCACGTGAAAACGCGGGCGTCCGCGAGGCACGGGCATCCGCGGAAACCAAACATTGGAACGAATCGCGGGCTGCGAGCGCGGCGCTCGAGGACCGGAGGAATCGCGTGCGGGCGAAGGTGAACTATTTTGCGTGCGTGCGCAGCGCAGCGTTCGGCGACGACGTGGTGACGTGCATCGACATGTCGCGCGGCGGCCTGGGCTTTCGCACCAAAAATCCGTACGTCATCTCGACAGAGGTGCAGATCGCCGTGCCATTTTCGCCGGAATCGCCGAACGCCCCGGCGATTTTTGTGCCGGCGCGGGTGGTGAACATTCGCGAAGTGCCGGAGTTCCAGATGTTCCGCTGTGGCGTCATGTTTGGGAGCGCGGGCGCACGCATAAGAGCGGCCCTCAGGGGCTGAAGCCGCTTGGTAGCCTAGTCTCTACGTCGGAGCTAAAGCTGCGCTCCCCAAGGACCATGCACGGGCGAAGCTCGCTTGTAAAAAAGTAAGCGCTCCCTTCTGTTGCCTTCAGCCGGCTTGCGCGGCTTTCTTGGCCAGCTCGGAATCATAGCTTTCGCCGTAGATCGCGGGGACTTTGCCGCCCATGGCGCGCAAATAGGCGGAGAGTTGTCCGCGATGGTGGATCGAGTGGCGCAGGCTGAAATCGACGAAGGCGACGGCGGGAAACTGGAAGGCGCCGCGGAAGTCGAGAATTTTGGCGGCTTGTTCGCCCGAGAGGTGCGTGAGCGCTTCAAAATTTTTGGCGAAGGTGGCTTCGTACCACTTGGAGATGTTTTCGGGAGTGATGCCGCCCTCGGGGCGAGGGATGGCGTTGAAGTCGAAGGCGCCGGCGACGACGCCGCCATAAAAACGATGCTCGGCGGCAGCGATGTGCCAGGCAAGCTCGGCGGCGGTTTTGGATTGCGGGTCGGGGCGATAGTCGGCGTTGGCGGAGGGGATGGCAGCGATGACGGCGGCGGTGGTGCGATGCTCGTTCTTCACCGCGGGAAGATTGTATTGCAGGAGAAACGCGGCCTGCTCGGGCGTGATGGAATTCATGTCGAGATCACCTCGGATGGAATGGACGGCGATCTGTAGGATGCGGGCTGGGTGGATGTTGGTACGAAGTGACGAGTGGCGAGCAAGAGAAGAAGGCTTGAAGCTTGTGGCGGCCGCCTTCTGAGGCGGACGGGATTGGTGATGGGCGGAGGGGACGTAAGCTGCGACCCGAGAGCCGCGAGGCAAAGAGGTGCTGGAGCCGTAAGCCGTTAGCCATAAGCGGTGGCCAGGAGAAGTGGGAAAATCTAAATTGGAAAATGGAAAACGGTAGGCCAGGACGGAGGCATCTGCGTGGGAGAATAGAGGCTTCTGTAGGCCGGTGATCGGTGGGTATTGGCAAGGGGTAGCCCTGGGAGTTCGCCTAAGAGTGGCAGCGAAAGGACTTAGCGGAAGAAATGGGCGGAAATGGTTGTGAGAGCGAGAAGGAAAGGAGTTGCGGAATGTAACGCGAAAATTACGCGAAGATTGGGGCTGCAAATTGGAAAGTAATACGGCGGGGACAAGGCAGCGAAGGAAGTCGGGAGCGGCAGTACGAGCCAGGGCGAGATGGTACGCGGCTATCACAACGTGTGATAGCGCGGAAAGATATACTAAGTCACTAACTATTTAGCGCGATAAGTTTCGAATGGGCGTGTGGCGGGATGCGGAGCCCTTTGGTCGCTAGTTGGAGTAGGACATACTCCGGGAAACGTTCCGTCTGTCCTGCTCGCCCGCCACACTCGCCAGTCCCAGTCGCAAACTATGCTCGGGACAATTTCCGGATTTCCGGCCAGTCTCGGCTTCGAACCAAGACAATTTTTCGCCAAAGCACATCAGCCAGACACGCCTCACTGATCTAAGAGATACACCTTCGGGGTGGTGGACTGTGGATTGTTATTGATGAGGACCGCCTTCGTCGGCGAAATGAAATAGAAAATCGTTTGACACGTTGCCGGTGTGATGGAGATGGAGCAACCGGACGGGCTCAAGCCCAAACCTGTGGAATCAATGGAGTAGGTGAGACTCCCCGTATGACCGAGCCCGGGAGTGCCGCCACTTTGGTTGCCGTCGTCAGTCTCGCTTATGCTCCCAGTGGCCGGGTCGAATATGGCCACGCCCGACCCGTAATTGCCGTTGAGGTTTTCGGGATCGATAGGGCCGTAAGCGTAAGTTCCGCTCGCCGAGGAATTGGAGAAGGGGCTGCCGCTTTGGGACTCAAAAAAGCCTGAATCAACACTGGGATTACTCCTCAGAAAGAATGCCTGGTTGTCATTTGCAAGGTAGAGTACTGGCGCATGGCCACCTCCGGACAGGATCATCCGTCCTGTCGATGAAACGCTATAAGTTCCGGAAAAGGAACCGGGGGAGAAAGTGCCGCCGTCGTTCCTCAACAGGTTGACGTTGACCGTGTTGTTTCCAGAGGTCGCCGGACCTAAGAGAGTGATCTCGGCCCTGCCGGTGCCCGTGTTGCCCAATCCTGAGTCGTATCCGATGTAGCTGCCGAAAAGAGGGTTGGCAGCGAAGGGTGTTCCGGATTGCTGCAGCGCCACGCCAGCAAAGATATTGTTACCCGTGGCATTGGTTTGAAAATCGCTGCTCAGGATGAGCACCTCGGTCGAAGAAACTACGTAAATGATCGTGTTGATTGGAGACGCGCCTGGGACATTCAGAGTGATGGACAGCGCGCCACGGCCATTGGTGCTTGAGATGGAATAGGTGCCACCACTATAGGTGAGCGGACTCGCCGGCCACGTTGTGTTAGCGGGGTTGGCGTCCAACGTGCCGTTGGTGTTGAGATCAACCTCACCGCCGGTGACGGTGCCAGAAGAGAAGTTGAGCAGGCCGACGGCAGCGAATTTGCCGCCGCCTTGAGCCACATTCAGGATGGAGGATACGCCAAAGACGTAGCTGCCAGTGACCTGTGAAGTGGAGAAGGCCGAGGTCGTCTGTTTGCGCAGGATGCCTGCGGTGAACGGTCCCCCTTGATCGAAGCCAATCACATGTCCTGTCGAGGCCACACCGCCGGCAATATTGCCGAGAGCGAAGCGATAGTTCTGCGTTCCCGCCGCCGTGGTAATCGTCATGCACCCGCGCTGATCCGAACCGATTCCGTAGGAACCAGAAGTCACGGCGAGATTCGACTGCACTCCGGAATTCAGATTCATATCGATGGCGCCTGCAGTGATCGATCCATTGTTATCAGCACCATTGAAAGTAAGCACGCCGCCGATGAGAACTGGATTATTCGAGCTGTCGAACCCCTTCAGCAAAAACGCATATGACCCGTTCAGCAGCGATTCGCTGCCGCTTGAGCCGCAGGCGATCGACGAGGTGACCGTGAGCGTATCTTGCGCGCTTGTGATACCGTCTGCAGAAGCAGTAATCTGGGATGTGCCTGGGCTCACGCCGGTGGCGAGGCCGTTGCTGTCGATTATGACGACATTCGTGGCGCTGCTGGCCCATGTGAAGGTCACACCGCTGATCACGTTGCCGCCGCTGTCTTGGGCGGTTGCCGTGAACTGCTGAGTACCGCCCATCCCAATGGAAGGGGATGACGGCGAAACCGAGATTGACGCAATTGTTGGAGCATTGAGCGTTGTCGAGTCGCTGGCCAAAACCGAACCGGCCATACCCCCGCCCGACACGCTAACTTGGTTCACCTGTGGCGACGTCGCCGTTGCAGACACATTTACTGTCACAGTGAGCGCAGGATAGCTCGCGCCGGTAGCCAGTGTATCGGTGCGGTCACAGGTGTTCAACCCTCCTGCCCCGGGGCATGTCCAGCCAGTGCCCGACATAGAAACCAAGTTCTCGCCCGACGGTACTGTTTCCGTTATCGTTACCTTCGCGTTAGTTGCTCCCGCGGAAGCCCCGTTGCTTACCATAACCGAGTAAGTAGCCCCTTGCTGGCCCAAGCTGAAGTTGCCAGTGTGCGTTTTGGCTATGCTCAGACTGGGGGCTGCCACGGTGACCATGGGAGTGCTGTTCACGGGTGCCGACGTTCCTCCACCCGAGAGGCTCAGCGCAATGCTTACCGGGGTGCCGTTTGCGGAGGTGACATTTCCCGTTACGGTGATTGGCGGGAAGGCCTGTCCGGCAGCCACGGAGTTAGCGTAAGTGCAGGTCGTAGTCGCTAACGTACACGTCCAGTTTGTTCCAGAGATGGCTGTGACGGTGAAACCCACGGGAGGGTCCACGACCGAAACTGTGCCGCTCGTCGCGGCAGTTCCGCTGTTGGTAACCTGGATCGTGTAAGTTGCGTTCCGTTGGCCGCTGCTGAAATTGCCTTGTGTCGTCACCGTGGCCGTCAGGGCTGGCGTGCCCGCGTGGCCTCCATTGCTACTGCTATTGTTGCAAGCAGCTAGAAATGGCGGAAGTAAACAAGCCAATGCAAGCACCAAAGAGGACAGTCTCCCCTTCGCTTGTTCCAGGTCCTTTGTCACCAGCGAATAGTTCGAAATCATGTCAGCCTCACCTGCCCGCGATATCAAGCTCTCGTCAGTGAACTTTTAGGGGCAACCTTGAAGCGGGTCAAAGGATCAATTTCGAGACGGAATCTGAACAACTAATTCCATGCAAAGACAGGAGTTTAGGAAAATTCCTGAACTCCTGTACTACAATCTGGGATAAATTAGCTAACCGTCTAAGAGATAGCAGTTATGCACCATCTCCCGCGCAAGCCCAAAGTGGCGCGTTTTGGTTTGTTCGAGGCCGATTTCGAGCAGTTCATCCTGACCAAAGGGGGACTGCGGATCAAGCTTCAGGACCAGCCCTTCCAGGTCCTGGCAATGCTAGTGGACCGTCCAGGTGAAGTGGTCACGCGGGAAGAGATTCGCCAACGGCTCTGGCCTTCCGACACCTTCGTCGAATTTGACGATGGGCTCAACACTGCTATCAAGAAGCTGCGCGCGGCACTCAATGATTCCACCGACAACCCGCGCTTCATCGAAACCATCCCTCGGCGGGGTTACCGCTTTCTTGCCCCAGTTACAACGCAGGTCTCTGTTCACCAGAGCGAAGCTGCCGAAACCAGGAAAGCATCACCATCCGACTTGAGCCCAGAGATTGCCCCGAGTGCTACGAGCAACGGAAATTCGTCGAGTTTGGTTCTGGGAGCGCGTCATGGGGCTCGGAGATGGCCGATCATCGCGGTGGTTATTCTGGCGCTCTGTATTGCTGCCCCGTTTAGCTTCCTGTTCAAGCGCAAGATGTTGTCACGGCATCCGTTCGCGAGCGAAAGAGTTACACTCATCGTCATACCCCTTGACAATTTGAGCGGCGACCCTCAGCAAGAGTACTTTAGCGACGGCATCACCGAAGAAATCACGACCCAACTGGCCCTCCTCGACCCGAATCGATTGGGGGTGATCGGCCGGTTAACGGCAATGAGCTACAAGCACAGTGGCAAAGACATTGCGCAAATTGGGAAAGAGGTTGCAGCCAACTACGTCCTGGAGGGCAGCATCCGGCGGGAGTACAACCGTGTTCGAGCCACGGTCCAACTCATTGACGTGGCGACCCAGACGCATATCTGGGCCGAGGAATACGACCGCGACTTGGGTGACACTCTCGGCCTGCAGCGAGAAATCGCGACAGCGGTTGCTGACCATATCAGGATTCAGCTTACTGCCGAGCAGGAACACAAGCTGGCATCTGCTTCCGCTATCTCGGCTGAAGCACACGATGCCTATCTGCGAGGCCGTTACGAGTGGAACAAGCGAAGCGGAGAGGGCTTTCGCGCTGCCATAGCTTACTTTGAAGAGGCTCTGCAAAAGCAGCCTGACTATGCTCCGGCTTGTGCGGGTCTCGCCGACGCATACAATCTGCTTGGCGAGTATGGCTTTGCGGCACCAGAAGATGCCTATCCGAAGGCGAAGGCATACGCCGAGAAAGCTCTTCAACTCGACGGAACGTTGGCCGAGGCTTACACGGCGCTTGCAGATTTGGAAATCAAGTACGACTTCGACTGGCAAGCAGGCGCGAAGTACTTTTTGGAAGCAATCCGGTGGGATCCTAGCTACGCGACCGCGCATTTGTGGTATGCGGAGGATTATCTTTCGCATTTGGGCCGGCACAAGGAGGCAATTTCGGAAGCAAAACGGGCGCAAGAAATCGAACCGCGGTCTCCGATCGTGGGTGCAATCGTGGCAGAAACCTTCTACTTCGCGCGTGACTATGACCACGCCATTCAAGAGGCAAAGCGCGTTCTCGAGATAGAGCCTGACTTTCTTCCCGCCCTAGAACGTCTAGGTTGGGCCTACGAACAGAAAGGAAAGTTCGTTGACGCGATTGTGGTGTTTCGCAGAGCGTGTGACCTCTCTGGTGGAAGCGACGAAATGAAGACCCAGCTTGCGCACGCCTACGCCCTTTCGGGAAGCACTACGGAGGCCCGCACGATACTCTCCGATCTGCTGGCTGCGACTCGCAACCATTATGTTTCGCCATACTTCCTTGCCGTCATCTACACAGCACTCGGTGAAACAGACTCGGCACTGGACTGGCTGGAACGCAGCTATCGGATGCACGACCTGCCACCTATCCGAGTTGAACCCCGATTCGACTCGCTGCGAACAGAGAGAAGATTCCAGGAATTGATCCGAAAAAGCGGACCAAACTAGAGTTACGGCCTAGAATTCGCGCCAACTTCGTTCCCGCTTGGGATGCTCGTGCTTCACGTTCAGTATAAAGTTCATGACCTGAAAGGGCAGTTGGTGGGCACAGGGGCAGGGACGCCGGCTACTGTCGCTCAAGCCGTGAATGCTGCTGACCAGCCCGAGGTTTTGTACCAGTTCCAATGTGAGAACCTACATCACAGCGATTGGCTGTGAAATCTGGTATGGCAACCTGGGCCACACGCCGCGGGGACCGGCGGCTCCGCTCGGCAATACCACGCAGGCCCAATTCCCTATACCGTCGCAGCCACAAGTACCCCGTTGGAAGAGAATTCCCGAACTCAGTGCACAGAGAACGGAATGGTCGTAAACCCGCGGCAGCTTCTATCACGAATCGAACATGTTGCTCGTGAATATCCACAGTCTTCCATGCCATAGTGACACCCCAGCGCGCCTACCGCGCGCGCCGATGTGTAAAGAATGTCTAGGGGCAGCCTGCAAAACACGTCATGGGACTGAACACCAAACCGAAAGGGTAGGCCAGCCCGGATAAATGCGCCGCCCCCCTGAAAACCGGGCCTTACGCTACGGAAGAAAGGTGGCCGATCTAAAGTTCGGCCACTACAAAGGAAATAGGGTTGGCCACTACAGGGAGGGTTGGCCGCTAGAGGCCGGTATTTTTTGCTGAGGTTTTGGTTACCGCTTGGGCAGTGCCTTGGCGTTGCGGGGCCAGATTCGGAGCTGGGGTGGCGGAGAGGCGGTTGAGGTAGGAGGAGACGCCGCGAAAGAGGGCTTCGGCGATGCGCTGGCGCTGAGCGGATTCCAGCAGTAGGGACTCGTCAGCGGCATTGCTGACGAAGGAGATTTCGGAGAGGACGGCGGGCATGTTGGCGCCGGTGAGGACGAGGAAGGGCGCGTGCTTGACGCCGCGGTTGGTTTCCTGGCGGCTGACGGCCTGAAGCTGCGCGGAGAGGGACTGCTGAATGTCGGCGGCGAGCTGGCGCGACTCGGCTACTTTTTCATTGCGGGTGATTTTGCGAAGGAGGTCGGGAAGCTCGTGGAGGGAGGATTCAGAGAGCGCGTTTTCGCGGGAGGCGAGGTCGCGGGCTTCGCGGGAATCAGCGAGGCTGAAATAGAAAGTTTCGGCGCCGCGAATATCACGGATGCGGCTGGAATTGGCGTGGACGGAGATGAAGAGGTCAGCGCCGGCGTCGTTGGCGATGGCGGTGCGTTCCTCGAGGGAGACGTGGCGATCATCGGTGCGCGTATAGATAATTTCGGCGCCCGGAAGATTTTCCTTGAGGAGCTGGCCGAGACGCATGGCAACGTCAAGGCAAAGATCCTTTTCCATGAGGCCATGCGGGCCGATGGTGCCGGTGTCGTAGCCGCCGTGGCCGGGATCGATGGCGATCCGATTGACCTTGAGGCCGAGCTCGCGGGCGAGCGATTCCTGCGGGGCGTCGCCGGCGGGGGAAGTCTTTGCGCGGACATCGATGACCAAGCGGTAGGGATCGGGAAGCAGCTTCGCGGAAAAATCGGTGGGGCCGCCGGCATCGAGCACAAGCCGGACGCCGCCGTCTGCGTTTTGCGCGACGCGGACAGCCTGGAGCAGGCCGGGCTGCGCCGGAGAGATTTTTGCGTCAACGGAAGGAGCGAGACGCGCGCCTCGAAGATCGAAATAGACGCGATCGGGGGAATCGAGGCGCGCGGAGTCGTATTGAACAGCAGTATCGACATTGACGACGACCTGAGCGTCGGAAGCGGTGGTGAAGGCCTCGACGGAGGTGACGTTGGGCAAGGAGGCAAAGCCGGCGTTGGAAATAAGCGAGGAGCCGGCGCCGGGGGATACGCGCGGGACGGGCGATGAGCGGGCAAGTTCCGCGGCCTGGCGCTGCACAAGATCTCGAGTGGCGGTCAGCTTTTGCTGAAGGGTTTTCGCGACGCGAGGAATGGCGTCATGCGGAAGCAGCAGGCTGCCGAAAAGAAGCAGGACGACGGAAGAAATTGTGCGGAGTTTCCAGGGATTCCAACGCGAATTTTTCGTTGCGGGGTAAGTGAGATTCGCCCCAGCGACAGCGCCCGCACCAGCGGCCGCCGCAACGGCTTTAGGCTGCGGGGCAGGCTGAAGAGCGGCCTGCGGCGGGGGAGGAACAGGAATTAAAGCAGGAGCGGATGAAGAAGCCGGTTGGGGGCGAGGCGGGGCTTGGAGTTTGTGGCGGCGAATGGCTTTTTCGACGAGGTCGGAGCCGATCAGGCGGGCGTCAGCGGCGTAGCCTTCGAGGAGGGCGCGAAAACAAATTTTGTTGATGTCGCGGGGAATGCCGCGACTTTCTTCGGCGATCAAGGCGAGAGCGGAAGAATCGAAGAGAGGCAGACCCTGATAGCCGGCGACCTTGAGGCGGTGGTGGATGTAGCCGGCGGTCTCTTCGGGAGTGAACGGTTCGAGGTATTGCACAACGGTGAGGCGCTGAAGAAGCTGGGCAAGATGTTTCTGTTGGAGCTTTTCGCCGAGCTGGGGCTGGCCGGCGAGGATGATCTGCATGAGCTTGGCATGCGTGGTTTCGAAGTTGGAGAGCATGCGGATGGTCTCGAGGACGTTGTCGTCAAGGTTTTGGGCTTCGTCGACGATGAGGACGAAGCGGCGGCCGGCGAGCATTTCGTTGAAGAGGATTTCGTTCAACTTGTTGTGCATGGCGACGAGGCCCATGCCGGTGAAATCGACACCAAGCTCGCTCATCAGGTACTGGAAAAATTCGCGGGAGTCGCACTGCGTCTGGAAAAGAAAGACGGCGCGGGCGGTGGCGCCGACCGAGTCGAGGACCTGATGAAGGAGCGTCGTCTTGCCCATGCCGGGGTCGGCGATGAGGGCGAGGAAGCCGCGGTCGGAGAGGATGGCATCGGAGAGGGAGTCCAGCGCGGCGCAGTGGGTCCGGCTGGCGTAGAGGTAGGCAGGGTCCGGCGTGACGCCGAACGGCTGCTCCCGCAAGCCGTAGAAATCCAAAATCATGACCATCCCCCAAAGCGCAGACACAGGAAGTGTACGCGGGGAGAGGGGAGAAGAAAAGTCCGGGGGTCAGGGGAGATCAAGCGCGAGCGAGTAGACGTTGTGGTCGCCGCGGGTAAGGTGAAGCAGGAGCGAGCCGTCGGGAAGCACGTCTTCAAAGCCACAGCGGAGAACCCCGCCTTCGAGGAGGGGCCGGCATTCCATGGCGAGGTCCGTTTTGCGGGTTTGCAGGTCGTAGCGATGAACGGGCTCGTCGTCCTCAAGGACATCCTGAAAGAAGAGGAATTTGGAGTCGGCGGACCAGGCGACGGGACTTAAGACCTTGCCTTGGGCAATGACGGTCCATTTTTGCGACGAAACGTCGAAGAGATGAACGGATTTGTTGTCGCCGGAGACGCTGACGACGAACTTTCCGTCGGGAGAGTAGCGGGACTTCCACAAGCCCTCGGAGCCGGGGATTTTGCGGGAGTGTTTGGTATTGCAGTCGTACACAAACACGCCGGTATGGGTGGAATCGTCGGGATCCGCGGCATAGAGAAATTTGCCACTGTCAGGGGACCAGGAGGGCGCGTAAACGGAAAAGGATTCGGAGACGAGGTCGTGCACCGGGCCGCCATCGGGGGAAACGGCGGAGATTTTGAAGAACGGCGAGCCTGAAGGTTTTGCGCAAAAAAGTATTTGCTTGCCGTCGGGGCTGAGGGCAGGGATTTCGGGATGGAGGGACGCGGGAACAAGTTCGCCGCGCTCGCTGCCGTTGAGTTTGCTAATGAAAAGAGCGCTGCCCTCGCCGCGAAAGACGCCCCGATCCAATGAGGGAGCGATGTTCAGCCAGGAAGCGCTGGCGCCACCAAGCAACGGATGGAGATCGTGAGTGGATGGATCAAAGCGCACGTACTCGCTACGCGCATCGATGACCAGCGAATAAAGATGGCGGCCATCGAGCCCGGGTACGGGCTCGTCGAGGAAGAAAGGGCTGGTGTCCAAACGCTGTGGAAGAGAACGGCGAAATAGAAAGCCGCGCGGCTCGCGGAGCGCGTAAACAGCGCGAGAGCCATCTGGCGAAAAACCCACGAAAAAAAAGTAGCGGCCATCGGGGGAGAAGCGGCCACAGCACTGAGCGGGAGCTTCCCTCCAATCCGGAAAAAGCTGGTGGAGCTTGCGTGAATCGGAAGAAACAGACCAGAGAGTGGCTCCGTCTTGCGGGGCGGTGATCCACTCGAAGCGGAGTTCCCTGCCGTCGGGCGACCAGGAGAGACTCTGCTTAGGGCCTTTGGCGCCGAGGAGCTTACGAGGATTGAGAGTGTCGCGGGCAACTTCGAAAATTCCGTCGTCGTTGGCGTAGGTGATCCGGGCGCCGTCCGGAGTGAAGACCGCGTCTGTGGCCATGAGGTCGCCGAGACGGCGGGGCGTGCCGCCGACGGAAGGCATGAGCCAGAGTGCGAGCAGGCGGCCGCGCTCGGTGAAGGAGGCGAGCAGGAGTTCGGAGGCGTCGGGCGAGACGGAGAGAATTTTTGCATTGGAGAGCGAAGTGGGAAACGGCTCGACGGCTCCGCCGGAAGCGGGCATCTGGGAGAGTTGCCAGCGATGGCCTCGGCGCTCGAGAAAGAACAGGCGGACGCCATCGGTTTGCAGGCGGCCGAACATGTCAGCACGGCCGGAAGTGGTGAGAGGTGTGATTTTCAAAATGCGAGGGGCCGGCAGCGGACGGAAGAAGAGCCATGAGAAACCCAGAAAGATCAGAGCAGCGGCAACGAAAAGAGTAAGCCGAAGTGCGCGGGCCTTTGGCGGTTTATTGGGAGTTGCGATGGGAGCGGAAGAGAAAGTCGCAGGGGCGAAGGGCTCGGGTTGCACGGATACAGTCTGCGATTCGATGCGTTGGACGGGCTGGAGAAAGCGGTAACCACGGCGAGGCAGGGTCTCAATGTAGGTGGGCTTGTCGGATGAGTCGGAAAGAGCCTGGCGAAGCTTGTTGATGGCTTTGTTCAGGCTGTTTTCAAAATCCACAAAGGTCTCGGAGGACCACAAGCGCTGGCGAATTTCCTCGCGGGTAACGACCGCACCAGGATGCTCGAGGAGCATGATCAGGATCTCAAGGGGCTGCCCGGAAAGACGGAGCTTGAGGCCATGCTTGCGGAGCTGGCCGGCGGTGGCGTCCACCTCGAAAGGGTCGAAGCGGAACAGGAGCGTGGACTTGGGCAAAGGGGCGATCTCCGTCCGGAAAAACGAGTGGCCAGATTGTAGCGTGAGCGGGTGAAGTTTGAGAAAGGAAAAGCACAGGATAAGGAGTCTGCGGGCAGGTAGTCCGGCTAATTCCCGTGTCCTTAAATGCATAGCTGGGAAGAAGAAAGGAAGGTGAAGCGAATCGACGATCCATTGATTGGGCGAAGGGGCTGCCCGTAGAGTGCGCGGAATTGCCGCCGCATCCCCGCGAGGCGGGGAGAAATTGCGGGCGGCCGCGCCCGATCAGGTATCGCGAAAAACTAAAGGAGAGAAAAGCCATGCGCTTGCGCGTTGGGGTCAGTGTGTTCTGTTGTTTGTGGGTATTGGGGGCAGGCCAGGGCGTTTGCTGGGCGCAAAAAGATCCGGGGCTCCGGCAAGGATCGCCGGGGGCAGGGGCGCCGCTGAAGGGGCTGACGCCGATCGAACTATCGATGTTCAACGAAGGACTGAATCGCGCGCTGCAATTGGAAGCGGTGTGCGATGGGTGCAGCGACATCACGCTGGGGTCGTACACGGATCCAGCGAAGGGCAACCTGGTGACGCAGACGAATTCATCGGGGCTGGGCGTGCGATTCAACGGGGATCAATGCACGGCTTGTCACAACCAGCCGGCCTTTGGAGGTTCGGGTGGCTTCATGGTGCCGAATCCGCAGGATCCTCCGAATCAATACCGGGCGCCAGAGAACCCGATGTTCGACCTGATGGCGCACCGCAAGGGAGCAGCGAATAAGGTGCCCTCGTTCATCCAGCAATACGGGCCGATTCGCGAAGTACGATTCGTGCGGAAGGCGGATGGGACGCCGGATGGGGGCGTGCACCAACTCTTCACAGTAGTGGGCCGGTCCGACGTATTTCCGAACGGGCAACCGGGATCGTGCACGGCAAACGATCTGCCGCCGACGGATTTTGATGGCGAGTATAAGCGCGGCAACGTAAGGTTCCGGATCCCCTTGCAGCTATTCGGACTGGGCATCATTGATGGAATTCAGGATCGCGAAATTCTGGACCGGTTTGCAGCAACCGCAGCGATCCGGCAGGAACTTGGCATTCAGGGGATGCCGAACCGCAGCCCGAATGACGGAACAATCACGCGATTCGGCTGGAAGGCGCAGAACAAGTCGATCATGATTTTCGCCGGCGAGGCGTACAACGTCGAGATGGGCGTAACGAACGACCTGTTTCCGCAGGCCACCGACGAAGCTCCGAACTGCACGGTGAACAAGAGCGAGCCCAACGACATCTTCCGGAACGATCCGACCGATGAACGGAATCAGAGCTTCTACAATCCATTTCACATTCTGCCGGACTGGCAGATGTTCGCAATCTTCATGCGCTTCCTGGACGCGCCCCAGGCGTCGCCGATGAGCGCGAGCGCGCAACGCGGCATGCAACTGTTCGGAACGGATGTGCATAACCCGGGCATTGGGTGTTTTGCGTGCCACACGCCGGTAATGGTGACGCCTCCGCAAAGCGAAACGGAGGCGCTCCAAAACGTCGAAGCGCACCTGTTTTCGGATCTGTTGATCCACCACATGGGCAAAGGCCTGGCCGACGACATCACCCAGGGAAAGGCCACGGGCGACATGTTCCGCACGACCCCGCTTTGGGGCGTGGGACAACGGCGATTTTTCCTGCACGATGGCCGCACCAGCGACCTGCTGGCGGCGATTGAGGCCCACCGGTCCGCGGGAATGGACTGCGATCACGAGGACCGAGAGAACGCGACGGGTTGTTACGGACCTTCGGAGGCAAATACGGTGATCCGGAACTTTGATGCACTTTCGGCAGCGGATAAGCAGGCGATCCTGGATTTTCTGAGGTCGCTCTAGTCTCGCACTCCTTGCAAGCAAAGCCGGCACGGGGTTAGCTGACTCGCGCACTCCGGACCTCCTCACGCATAGGGTGGTGCAGAAACTGTGAGGAGCGGCCTGTGGCCGCTCCTTATTATTTTGGAGGAAATTCGCAGCGGAAGGCCGCGAATCTCAGGAGTGAGACAAGCAAAGCGAGACTCTGAGGGCTTACCAGGAGAGAATTGCCGGCAAGGAAAAGGCGAAGAGGAAGAAGGCCTCTAAACGGTTAGTGTTCAGAGGGTTAGGAGGTGTTTAGACTTTCGGACGGGATTGCGGGAGGGGAAACACTGTGGAAAAGCGCTTGCTGCATTTCCAGGGCATATCGAAGTATGCCGCGCACTTACGCCCACGCCGGCAACACAAGGAAGGTCAGCAACAATGAATCCTAGCATCAAACTCCGGGGAATCCTGGCGGGGGCCGTGTTGGCTGCCGCCGGCGCGGGACTGTGGGCGGCGCAAGAAGTGACTACGAGCCGCAAGGTAGTGAAGTCGGTGGCGGCGCAGTATCCGTCTGTGCTGAAGCGAAGAGGGATTGGCGGCACGGTGAAATTGCGCGTTCTGGTAAATCCGAACGGCACGGTGAAGGATGCGCAAATTCTGGGAGGAAACCCGATCCTCTCGGACTGTGCGGCGAAAGCCGTGAAACAATGGGTATTCGCATCGGCAGATAAGGAAGAGAGCATCGAGATTTCGGTGGGGTTCGACCCCAACTCCGCGGACTGATGAAGGTCACGCCGGGGGAAAACCAAGGAAAAATTACGTAGAGCATGGGTGCAGGTCGCGAACTGTACTCGACGTATCCCCATGGAGCGGGCCGCTCTGCCCTTCCGTACCGTAGACAAATCTAATTCAGGACTTTACTGTTCCGCGTGGAGGACATCCACCAGCCACTCGAGTCGCCACTCGGACTGCCCTGCGCTTGAGCGGAATACCGCGCGAGTCGCGAGGCAGGCACCTCCAACGAGAAATCAAGAGGAAACACAGCGAGGGGAACCGGGCCCACGAGGGGACGCGGAACGCACGCAGGGGTGTGCTCCGCAGGGAAATCGCTGTGGAATGGGGAAGCCATGAAGCATCTTTCGAGATTCGCACTGTGCGGCGTGGTGGTTTGCGGAATGTTGGGAGCGGCGCCGCGCGTGGCGGCGCAGGCTCCAATGGTGACGGCAACCGGGCCGATGCTCGAAGCGAACGGGGGGTTCGAGTACATCGGGCAGCAGGTGCCATCGCAAGGATCGCGCGTGCCCATGTATGGCGTGAATGGCGGGTTGACATCGGGTGTGACAAAACACCTGAGCATCCGACTGGATGTGGCTTATGCGCGGGCGGGGAATGTGTTCAGCTCGGGGCACCCCAGCGACATACTGAGCTACATGGCCGGGCCGGTGATTTATCCGGTGCGCACCAGCCGCATTTCGCCCTATGCGCAGATTCTGCTGGGCGGGGCGCGCGTGACCGGAGCGACGCCCGACGGACAGGGCGGCTACATCCGCGGGTATGCCAATGAATTTGCATGGGCGGGCGGAGGCGGATTCGAGATCCGCACTTCACGCGAGTTCGCGTTGCGGATTGGGGCGGATTATATGCACACCAGTTATTGGGATCCGAATTTTGCGCTGGCGGGGCAGGGGAACATCCGGGGCGTGGTGAGCTTCACGTATTTTCTGGACGGGCGGAGAAGGTAGCATCAAAATCGCCCAGCGTTGTCGCGCTACGCAAGCGAAGTTTTAGGAGCGGGTTCCCTGCCCTGGAAGTTCTCTAGCTGAGCAATTCGCCATACCCCAAAGCAGCGCCTTGTCCCACTTGCCCGCAAAGCCCAGCGGTGCCACGCGGAAAGCGGAATGGCCGCAGAGCGAATGGTAAGCAGAGAGGTTGCGGAGAAGCGTCACGCGATTGGCTTTCGCGTCGGGAGCGCTTCCCCCACCTGATCCTCGCAGCGCAAATTCCTAGTGCGGAATTCGAGATAGAATCTTCGCTCGATGCAGCTGCATCTGCCGATTGGGGTGAGCAATGTTCATCGGACATTTTGCGGTCGGATTTGGGACGAAGAAGCTTGCGCCGCGGGCGCCGCTGGCACTGCTGATGGCGGCGGTGGCATGGGCCGATATTCTGTGGACAATTTTCCTGATGGCGGGCTGGGAGCACGCGAGAATCGCACCTGGCGATACGAAATACACGCCATTTGATTTGTATGACTATCCGTGGTCCCACAGTTTGCTGATGCTGCTGGCGTGGGGAACAGCACTGGGGGGCGCGTACTGGTTGATGCGAAAGTCCGCGACAGGCGCATGGGTTGTGGGCGGCTGCGTGGTGAGCCACTGGGTCCTGGATTGGGTGACGCATCGGGCGGATATGCCGCTCTATCCGGGCGGACCGAAATTTGGATTGGGGCTATGGAATTCGATCACGGGAACGATGGCGGTGGAGATTGTGATGTTAGCGGCGGGCGTGGGGATTTATTTAACGGCAACGCGGGCGAAGAACTGGATCGGCAGGTACATTGCGTGGGCGTTTGTGGCGATGCTGCTGTTGGTGTATGTGGCAGACCGATTTGGCACGCCACCTGAGAATATGCACGAAGTGGCGCAGACGGGATTGATTGCGACGATGGTTATCGTGGGGTGGGCGTGGTGGTTTGACCGGAACCGGGAATTTCAATCCACCCCGACAAACTAGGAAAAAGGATTGCCACAGAGAACGGAAAGGGCCACAAAGGCGCGGGAGCGTTGAGAATATCGCGTGCGGATTGCTCAAGGTGATCGTGGATCAAAAAAGAAAATGGCCGATCAAGGATCGGCCATTTTTGTTTCGAAAATAGTTCGAGACTAGAAAAGGTTCCAGAGGAACTGGTTGTAGACCTCGTGATGGTATTGGACTTCGGGCGCTTTGACGAAGGTGCCGAGTGCGCGCGGGCAGCGATCGGCGGAAGCGATTTTCAGTTCGGCGTAGCGGCCCTTCACGTCGGCGCCGAGCAGCTTCGTGGTCCACTCGGCTTTCTGGAAGTTGTCGATGGCGGTGTAAATGTTGTCGGGAAGATAGCGTTCGGCCTGGCGAAGATTCTTGATCTTGGCGGTTTCGCCGTCGATGCCCGTCTTGAAGATGGAATACATGACGAGGTAAGGGTTGGAGTCCGGGGAAACGGAGCGGACTTCGACGCGCATGGACTTTTCATTGCCGATCGGAATGCGGATCATGGAGCCGCGATCCACGGGCGAAGCCTTGATCTGGTTGGGGGCTTCGAAGTGCGGGTCGAGGCGGCGATAGGCATTCACGCTGGCGTTGAGCAGTAGGCAGATGTCGTTGCCGTGCGTGAGGATGCGGTCAATAAACGACCAGCCGAGTTTGCTGAGCTTTTCCTCTCCCTTTGGATCCCAGAAGAGGTTCTTGCCGTTTTCGCTGATAGAAACGTTAGTATGCATGCCGCTGCCGTTGACGCCGACAACCGGCTTGGGCAGGAAGCTTGCGGTGAGGCCCATCTTGTTGGCCACCTGGCGGCAGATCAGTTTGTAGAGCTGAATCTGGTCGGCGGCGTTGACGACCTCGGAATAGCTGTAATTGATTTCGAACTGCGAAGGCGCCACTTCGGGGTGGTCCTTTTCGTTTTGGAAACCCATGGCGCGCTGGACTTCGGCTGTGGTGTCGATGAACGTGCGGAGGGGATCGCCAGGGAGCGAGTGATAGTAGCCGCCGGTATTGACGTACTCGAACTTGGTGGTTTCGTGATAGTGGCGCTCGGCTTCGGCTCCCTTGAAGAGGAAGCCTTCGATTTCGTTGGCCGCGTTGAGGGTGTAGCCTTCCTTTTTGTGCAGCGCTTCGGCGTAGCCCTTCAGCACGCCGCGAATGTCGGCGTTGTAGGGCGAGCCGTCCTTATCGATGACTTCGCCAAAAACGAGGACTTTGCCATTGCCGAAGATGTCCGCCGGCGCCCAATAGAACGAGCACCAATCAATGCCAAGGCGGAGATCGCTTTCACGCTGCGCGGTGAAGCCGCGGATGGAAGAGCCGTCGAAGGTCAGATTGTCCCAACTCTTGAGGAGGAATTTCTTGTCGTAATCGAGCATGTGCAGGCGGCCTTCGAGATCGCTGAAAAGGACGGTGACGGCCTTGATGCGCTTTTCCCCGGTGAGGTATTTCAACCGCTCTTCCTGAATTTTGTGAACCGGGGTGCGATTTTTACGCTGTTCCTTGGCCTTAAGGTTGAGATCTTCGAGTTCTTCGTATGAGAGAGCCAGAAAATTACGCAGGTCGGTGGACATGAATCTCCTTGATTTGGAGCGTATGGTGCCAGATTGGCAATTTTGGGGTGGACATCCCTGACGCTTGTTAAGGTAGCGCGAGCGGAAATGCAGCGTCAAATGGAAAAAGGAATTTCCACAAGAGGAATAATGAATAAGAAGGATTCAAAAAGTGAATGGAAGTTGAGGGGGACTCCGCGGTCGAAATGCGACGGTGGAAGAGTCGATTTGGCACAGAGTTCGCGGAGGTCAGAGCAGAGCGACATTCTTACCAAACCTGCCGCCTCATTCCAGATACAAGGAGGTCAAAGAGAAGGAGGGAGTGGCGTTTCGGATTGGGACACGAGGGCGGGGTTGATGCAAGAACGAGAATGGGGGGCAACTGGCTAAGCCTTGTATTTGCAAGGGAGTTCGAGTTGGCAAGAGTGGCACGGCTCCTGCATTTGAGTGGACAGCAGTAGGTTGTAGGCGCCACGGCGCAATGGGCGGAGCAGCAAATTGCCCGATGGCGCTTAGATCGAACCCCAAGAAAGTACCTCGTATTAGCCCGCCAGAATCCTCACGGGCGCCGCGAATTTACCCTGAATAATTTGCGGCGCCCTTTCCTCCCTGTGGACATAGGCCTGTTGCTGACCTTAGTTTGTTTTGCATTGGCCAGCGAGGATGGCAACCAGATCGAAGCAATCAGAAATCTGAACTCAGTCATCAGAAAGAGGAAGCGAGCCGAACGCAGGCGCGCTGAGGCTGCAGCGGTTTGCTGAAGGCGGAAGACGAGTAAGCCCGCTGGGGGCAGC
Source organism: Acidobacteriota bacterium (assembly GCA_021324935.1). Taxonomy (GTDB): domain Bacteria; phylum Acidobacteriota; class Terriglobia; order Acidiferrales; family UBA7541; genus Acidiferrum. The sequence continues at coordinate 2,989 of JAJPIE010000037.1, read as the reverse complement.
GGGCTTGGAAAATGTTCGCAGTGCGGCAGATGTCTTGAGGTGGAGCGATTGCCCGGTGCTAGTGCGATCTCCCTGCTGCATTGTTGCGCTGGAACGCAGCGCGGTCGATGGAGATTTCGGTCCAGCTCAGTGAGCGGACACGGGTTCCTGGTTCAAGGCAGAGATGTACGGGACGGTGACGGTGCTGTCGAGACGCGCGAGCATGCCGGTTTGCGCGGGCATGTCGATTTCCTTGCCCTTGCGCGCGACGACGTAGACGGCACCAGCGGCAAGGCCGATCCCGAGGCCACGAGCGACGTTGCTGAAGAGGACGCCCATCAGGGTACCACCGCCTCCGCCAATCAACATGCCGTAGGCGTCGCCCTTGATGTCGTGCTTTTCCTCGACGACTTCGCCTTCGGTGATTTTCACGTCGCGGCGGGGCTGGCTGTAGGAATCGATGCGCGGCTGGCCGATGGCGATAAGGCTCATCTGGACGGGGACGAGGCGGCTATCGAGTTCGATGCTCTTGAAGGCTAGGCTCATGTAGGCCTGGCCACGGAAGAGCGAAAAGGATTTTGGCCGCTGGATGGCGCCGACGACGCCATGCACCCGTGTGCCGGCGGGAAGCACGATGCGGCTATCGACGGCCACGGGCTGCGCCAGTACAGCGATAAAAGGATCGCCTTCACGGCTGATGGTGGTGCTGACGGGTGTGAGCAGCGTGAGATGTACTTCGGTGCCCTGGATGATCTGGCGGGGTTCCGCGCTGCTGGGAATAGCGGCGGAAATTACAAGCGCGATAACCAATAGAAACGATACGGCGACTTTCATGAAACTCCTCCTGCTGCACGTGCGTGCAGGTGTGGTGTCCCCGTAACGCGGGGAGAGCCGCCAAGAAGGCGGCCAAGCGCTGGCGCGCGGACCCTGCTTCCGCTGCGGGCGAAAGCGAGGCGGTTGGGGAGGAACTCCAACCTGAAGTCAGAGTAGAGCAGAATTCAAGGACAATGCAATCAAATCCGCGGGGATGGTGCAGCTAAGGTAATCCCAAGGAGGAGGGAGAGGGAGAGCGTTCCCCCTTTGAAGTTTGTGATGATAAGGAGTCGGAGTACACTTTGGCTTACTTCAAAAGAAAGACTGCATGTCTTGGGAGAAACCATGGCCGGGTTGCGCGAAAGGTTCTTGAAAACACTGATTTTCTGGCTGTTGTCAGTGGCCGTGGCTTCCCGTGGTTGGGCGCAAGCACCGGCGGGCAACGCAGGCACCACGCCTTCCGTCATCAAAGTCCGCACCGAGATGGTGTTGATTCCCACACAGGTAACCGACAAGAAGGGAAATCGCGTCACCGACCTGAAGAAAGAGGACTTTGCGGTATTCGAAAACGACAAGCGGCAGGAAATCGCGTTCTTTGAACACGTGACCACAAAAGCGGAAGTGGCAAAGCCCGGAGAAGCACCGCCAGGGGTGTTTACGAACACGGTGCAGCAAGGTCCGAGCCGGATCACGATTTTTGTGATCGACCTGCTGAATTCAAATATCGAGGAGCAAAAAGAGGCGCGAAAACAGATTCTGGATTTCCTGTCGAAAGCCTTGGGAGACCAGGAACCCGTTTGTCTGGTCGCGGTGAACGCGCAAGGAGCCTGGCTGCTTCACGGATTCACAACCGACCCGAAGGTGCTGATCGAGGCGCTGAATAAGCTGAAACAGCAACCGACGGATGCGGACCTTCCCGCGGGGAATCCGGAGGAGGAAATTTATCGGACGGTCAACGGCTGGCATACGCACAACGCGGAGGCTAACGTCACCATGGAGGAATCGCGGCTGCGCATGCTGGAGATGCAGGAAAATTTCTCGGACCTGGGGGCGGGGGAGCGCATCCGTCTGACGCTGTTATCGCTGCTGGAAATCGCCGATGCATTTGTAGGCGTTCCGGGACGAAAATCGATGATTTGGGCGACGGCGGGATTTCCGCTGCTGATTAACGACTCGACGGCGTTTGAAAGAGGAGGAATGCTGCAGAGTCTCGGCGATCAGGGGATGATCCCGCTTTATCAGCAGGCATGGAGAACCCTGGAGGAAGCCAACATTGCGGTATACCCGCTGGACGTAAGCGAGTTGCTGAATCCGGGATACGTGTCGGCGCGCGTCGGGGGTTTGCGGCCGCAACACATCATGATCGGGACGCATCGAGGCAATCTGGAAAACCTCGCGGAAATGACGGGCGGAAAATTCTGCGACCGCAGCACGGACGCGAAAAAGTGCTTTGCGGAAGCGGCGAGCGACTCCTCCGATTACTATCTTTTGGGAATTTACGACAAGAGCGGCACGGAAAAGCCCGGTTGGCGGAAGTTGAGCGTCCGCACGCCGCGGCCGGACTTGCAGATCCGCGCCCGAAGCGGCTACTACGTGAACGCGGCGGCGCACGACTCGCCAACAGAGGCCAAGCTGATGGAAATGGCACTGTTCTCCCCGTTTGAATATACGGGCTTGCCGCTGAATCTGAAGATCGAGGGCGAGGCGCAAAGCGCGAAAGCGGGTGAGAAAAGCGTGCGCTTTCTCTATTCCATTCCCGCAGGAGCAATCCGCGTCGATGGGGGAGAAGATAATCATTTGAAACTGGAATTCGCCGCCGCGGCACGCGACTCCAGTGGGAAAATGGCGGGGAGCTTTACGAAGCTGATCGAAGGGAAATTGACGGATGCCCAAAAGAAACAAGTGGAGGAGAAAGGAGTCCTGTTTACCGGGACCATGGATCTTCCGCCGGGGGAATATGCACTGAGCTTCGCGGTGATCGACCGGGTGAATGAAAATACGGGAAGCGTGACGGCGCCGCTCAAGGTCGATTGATGCTGGCGCGTTTGGACGCGGCGCTGGGTGTGCTAGACTGAAAAGGCATTCGCGGTGAGCGAGTGTCGAAGCGTGGAACTTCGGGCTTCGTGCAACGAGGTCCCGCGAACCCCGCCAGGCCCGGAAGGGAGCAACGGTACCGGGTAAGCCGAGTGTGCCGCGG
>JAJPIE010000012.1 GCA_021324935.1 Acidobacteriota bacterium | reverse complement strand
CCACGGCCTAGGGATTATGAGACCCTCGCTCTGCCACTGAGCTACGCCGGCAACGGGCAATTCTTCATGCTACGGAGGAAACGCGGGACGTGTCAAGCCGCGTGGCGGCGAAAACCAGGAGTCCCGAGGCCCGGCGACCCGGGAGATGCAGGACCCGTTTTCGAGTGGTCAGAGGCCCGCCATCGTCGCGTCCTTTTGGCCTTCTGCTTGTGCTACGGAATTAGCGTGATCTGAAGCCGCAAGAGGGAGGCGAGATGGTTGTTCTAGCCCTGTGTTTCAGACTGGTACTTTAGTACCGATGGCTGTTACTTCGCCGAGTGTGGAAAAGTCGCCGGGTGCCCCTTGGTTCGAACAACCAGGTCTCCCGCCAGCAGCACACCGGCAGCGGATGCAACGCCGAAAACCAGGACCGCCGCCACAATCCGCGTCATCCACAACGACCCGGGATGTATTCCCGGCAGTGCTTCAACAGCTACCGCCGCTCCCGCCAACCCGCCCAACGCACCCACCACTCGCGTGAATCGCGAGAGTTCCAGCGGCGCGTGGCACGCCGGGCACCGCATCTCATAGGAATGCGCCAGCGCCGCCGTCCATGGCACCCTCACAAAACAAAGCGGACACTTGCGCTTTCCCACCGCCGGCACCTCTCGTCCCAAGTTACCGTTGCAAGTCCGAAATCACCGCCTCCGCCGCCCTTCGGCCGCTGCTCATCGCTCCGTGGATAGACGCGTTATCCCGATGGTCCCCGCAGACATACACTCCCGGCCGGATGCGCACCGGCCGCTGCGGCGGCTCCAGCGCGCCGGGATACTGCTGCGGCTGCGCGTGCCCGATGCGATAGCTCTTCAAGAACCGCCAGCCGCTCGCCACTTTCCCGAACCAGTTCTTCATCTGCGCGATGATGAAGCCGCCCAGCTGCGCGTCGGTCAGTTGGTGCGTTCCCAGCACGGTGGTGGAGACCAGGTGTTTCCCCGCCGGCGCATAGCCCGGGGCCACATTCGAAATCACGGCAAAATTGTTCACGGGCCCCGCGCCATCGCCGTTTAACACCAGCATTGGCTCGCCGATCGGGGGTTCGTCCGCCGCAAAGTAAAAGCAGGTCACGCTGCGCGAAGCGGGTTCCACTTCTCCCACTAGGTGCGCCGCCGAAGGTCCCTCCGCCGCGATCACGATCGCCCGCGCGCGCAGCGTTTCACCTCCTGCCAGCTCCAGCTCATTTTCGTGAAGCGCTTCCACACGCGTGTTCAGCCGCAGCGCGTGCACCGGAAATTTCTCCGCCAGTTGCCCGGCAATCGTGCCCATTCCCTTCGCGGGGAGCGCCGTATCCCCTTCGGACAACATCTTGAACACAAACTCAAACATCCGGCTCGACGATTTCAGATCCCCATCCAGCAAAATTCCTCCCAGAAACGGCCGGAAAAAACGGTGAATCATCTCGTTCGAAAAACCTTCCGCCAGCAACGCTTCCTTCGTGCTTCGATCCGGCCGCGCAAAAATCTTTTCGATCGAAGTTTTCTGCAGCCGCCTGCGTAGCCGGGCGATCCGCAATTTGTCCAGCAGCGAGCCAAATTCGGAACCAAACGTTTCCTTCCATGCCCCCGGCGTCCGCCACGGATCCACCAGCCTGTTCATCCGGCCCGCATACCAGGAAAGCGCGCCCGGAAGAAACGCCTTCAACTCCAGCCGGTCATAGTCGAGCGTCCGTTTCGCTTCCGGATACGCCGTCAGCAGCACCTGGAATCCGCGGTCCAACAAAAATCCGTCCACTGCGTCCGTGCGCACGCGCCCACCGATCCCGTCGGACGCCTCGATAATCTGAAAACTCACACCCTGCGCCTGCAACTCCCGCGCGCAACACAGACCGGCTAAACCGGCCCCGACAATCAGCACGTCCGGACTCGATGTCATTCGTCTGTTTTCCTTGAGTTCCGCGAACCGCGGCTTCTTCCCCCCGAAGCCAAGCCCATATCCTGCGCCTGACCGCCAAGCCGGCGCAAGCCCGCCAACTTGCCCGCTTAGGCATCTCCGCCAGCGCTAAACCTTTGCCAGCTCCAGATACTTCGGCCGGTCAGATACAAGCTTATGCCGGAACGCCTTGCGAATTTCTCCGTTTTGCATCAAGAACGCACCCGGCATCCGTTCCACGTCGCCTGCGGGTGCTCCCGCCCAATGTCCTTCCAGCCACGCCATCAACATCCGCTGAATGCTTTCCATGTTGAAGTATTGCCGCCATCGCGCTTTCGTCAGCCCGAATGCGTCGTACAAGCGTCCTTGCGGGTCCGCCACGCGCGGGGCGTCCTGCAACTTGTATCCCGAAAAAAACTTCTCCGCCTTCGCTTCGCTGTCGGAAAGATGCACGAACGCCAGCCGCGTCCCTTTCCCCTCGATTTCCCCGCGAAGTTTGCTCAGCTCGGCGACCGCCTCGCGGCAGAACGTTCAACCAAAATGCCGCAGAAAGACCAGCAACACCGGGCTCTCCTCGGTCAGCTCGGCAAGCGTCTCTCCCGTTTGCGTTTTGTATTCGTTCAGAAGCAAAGCATTCACATCATTCCCCGCCGATCTGTTTCGATCTTTTCGCCGCCCGCGCCGTCATCTCCTCCGCTGTCACCTTGTGCCGCCATGCGAACATCTTCTCCAGCCTTCGCCGCGTATATGCGCCGCCAAGAATCTTCCCGAGCCACCCAAACGGGAATTCGTACCCCACACGGTCTTCCAGCCAACTGCTGGTCGCGCTTTCCGCGATGAAGCTGTGCGTATGCTCCCATCGCGGAAACGGACCGGATACCATCACGTCCCGAAACATCCGTCCCGGTTGGCAATCCCGGTGCTCCGCAATCCAATTCTGCGAAATTGGGCCCAGCGGCACGCGCAGCGTCACCCGCGAGCCCGCCTGCTCGATCCCACCGGTTCGCGACACCACTTTGGCCTTTTCCCATGGCGGCGTCAGCCTTTCCAGTGCGCCCGGCTCAGCGTGAAACCCGTAAACCTCTTCCGCCGAGGCGGGCATGCGGCTCCGGTAATTGAACACTTCGGTCAGCTTGGTCTCCTGCTCCGCGCGCATTTTAGCACTGCTGCGGCAGTCTCCGCGCTGGACTCTATTCGAGGTTCGCTCTACGCGCTTAAAAAGCCAGCTGTTTTTGGCTCGTCGCTTCCGCGGAATACTTCTTGATGTAATCCTTCACCGACACCTTGCGCGCCGTGTTCTCCGAACTCATGTAGCGAATGGACCCAAACACCGGCCTCTTCGGAGCCCATGGCCGGTCATACCGCCCCAGCACCCAAAAAATCCCGCTGTACGAATTCGGATCCCGTCCATCCAGCCCGTATTTGTTGTTCAGGTGAATCATGATCCCCGCGGCTTCCTCCGGCGTGCGCGACCACTGCAAAATCTTCTTTCCCCAAAGCATTCGCAAATAATTATGCATCCGCCCTTCCTGCACCAACTGCCGCTGCGCCGCGTTCCATAAAGGATCGTGGGTCTTCGCCGCCTCAAACTCCTCCAGCGAATAAATGTGTTCGCGCTCGTCCTTCCCATGCTCCTGTAGCGTCTTCTTCGCCCAATCCGGGAGCGAATCGTAGCGGTCGTAATCCGCGCGATGCGCGCAGAAGTTGAAACCAACCTCTCTCCACGTAAGCAATTCGTCCAAAAAACTCTCCGCGCTGGCGCTCATGTTCCACCAGCCTTCACGGCTGCCCGTGACGCGCAACGAAAGTTTGGCCGACTTCCATTTTTCCCGCCGCGCGACTTCCGTGAATATCTCGTGCACGCTCAAATGGCCAAAGTGCACAAAGGGCGAAAGCCCGCTCGCCGCGTCCAGCTCCGGTTCGTTTCTTTTTTCGGCGTAATCCGCGAGCTTCCGGTCAAGAAATTCCCGCATGTGCGCCCTCGCGTTGCCGTGCCCGCCGCGCAATTCGGCTGGCCGCACACCATGGTCGATTGGCAGCTCCTGCAAGTGGGCGGGGTCGCCGGAAAGCAGCCCTCTTGAAGCCGCCGGCCATTTTTTGTGGATTTTGGGCGGCAAAGCAGCCTGCCCCGTCTTCGCCTTGCCCAGCGGATCTGCGGCAGGAAACGTGTCCAGATGCTTCGGCAGTTCCTTTTGCAGGAAGCGCCGGAAATCGAACGCTCGCCCCATCGCTTGCGGACAAGCACGCATTGGAAGCAACCCATTCGAATCCACCGCCTCCAGCGCAACGCCCAGGCGTTTTCCCGCGCTCTCCACCATGTGCGGCAGAAAAAAACACGGATACTCGTCCGTGACCACCACGCACGCGTTCTCCGCCAATTCCTGCAGCAGGCCCTTGTCCGCATCCGGCGCCGGCTCTACGTACGGGTAATAGCAAACTCCCTTCGCCTCGCACGTCCGCGCGTTATCCGCCATTCCATCGATCACGAACCGGTGCATCCGGTCGCTCGCCCAGCGGTACCCGATCCGCAGCGCCTCGAACACCACCAGCGGCTTCTGCAATTCCGCGCAATGCTCCAGCGCGCGGTCCAGCGCAAAATTGAACCGCAGCCGCCGGCTGGCGATCATCCAGTACAAAACGTATTCGCCGCCCGCACGAATCGCCTCTGAATTCACGGCGCGGATGCGTAATTGTGGAACATTTCCCACCGTTTCATCTCCCGTTCACCGCAAGTCAACTCCTTGCAATCCTTCGGTCAGGGTATCGCTTCCCTCGCCTGTTGACTTTTCCCGGTGACACGATAAAGTCTGCTTCGCTTCTGCCCGCCAAAGAACAAAGGAGTCCTTCATGCGTGCCAAGATTCTCAGCAGCCTTCTCTTCTGCCTGATGTTGTGGGCGCCTGGAATGGGACAGGGACAAAAACCTGCCGACAAGATCTACGTCCTGAAGGCAGCTCGGCTCTTTGATGGTAAATGCAATTCCGTGGTTACGCCAGGCCTGATTGTCGTCACCGGCGGAAAAATCACCGCCGTCGGCTCGAGCGCCGCAATCCCCGCCGGCGCGCAAGTCATCGATCTGGGCGACGCCACGCTCCTTCCGGGCTTCATCGATGCCCACACGCATCTCACGTTTCCCTACTCTGACGACTATAAGCAGGCCCGCCTCGACACACTTCAGAAAACCATCGCCGAGCGCGCCCTCGATTCCAGTGTCAACGCCCGCGTCACCCTGATGGCCGGCTTCACCACCGTCCGCGATGTCGGCTCCAGCGATTATCTCGACGTCGGCCTGCGCAACGCGATTCGCAATGGCGACGTCCCCGGTCCTCGGATGCTGGTCACCGTTCACGCGCTCGGCGCCACCGGCGGCCATTGTGACGGAACCGACGGGTTTCGCGCCGGCATTTTTGGCCGCGAATCCGGGCCGCTCGATGGCGTCATCAATGGTCCCGAGCAAGCCCGCTACGCCGTCCGCCTCGATCACAAGTACGGAGCGGACATGATCAAAGTCTGCGCGTCCGGCGGCGTCCTTTCGCCCACCGACGATGTGGACACGCCGCAACTCACCCAGGAAGAGCTCAATGCCATCGTCGACGAAGCTCACGCCCTGCGCCGCAAAACCGCCGCCCACGCCCACGGCGCCGAAGCCGCCAAACGCGCCATCCGCGCCGGCATCGACTCCATCGAGCATGGCACCTTCCTCGACGACGAAGACCTCGACATGATGAAGCAGCGCGGCACGTATCTTGTGCCCACGTTGATGGCCCTGCAGGGCATTCAGGAGCAGTTCGACCGCGGCGTCTACATTCCTCCCGCCATCGCCGCTAAAGCTCGCGCCGCCATGACTTCCCTTCATTCCACCTTCCAGCGCGCGCTCGCCAAGGGCGTGAATATCGGCCTGGGCACCGACGCGGGCGTTTACCCCCATGGCCGCAACGCCGAGGAATTTCATCAAATGGTCGATCTCGGCATGAAGCCTGTCGATGCATTGAAAGCCGGCACCTCCGCCGACGCCGATCTCCTCGGCCTCGCCGATAAAATCGGCACGCTCGAATCGGGCAAGCTTGCCGACGTCGTTGCCGTTCCCGGCGATCCCACGCAGAACATTCGTCAGACCGAACACGTCTTCTTCGTCATGAAGGAGGGCGTCATCTTCCGTAACAACGCTCCCATGAAATAGAGGCCGTAATAGTTTTGCTCAAGAAGAAAGCGCCGCGAGGCACGATGGAGGGTAGTCCAGGCCGCGGGCCTGGGTTATCGCGAGTTCGACGAATCAGCGCCGCGGGTGCGGCACAAAATGTTCGAATATTCCTTGATGGAACTCCTAAAAGCTTCCGGAGCCCTGAGAGAAAGGGGCCTTTCATGACCCAACTTTCCGATACCATCCGCGCATCCTTTGCCAGCGAATACCGCGAGCGCGCCGCCGAACTTCACAAATGGGTCGATCCCCTCACCGACGGCCAGTTCTGGGGCAATCCCTTCACCCACGGCAATTCCGTTGGCCACCTCGTCCTGCACCTCACCGGCAATCTCAACTATTACATCGGTGCGCGCATCGCCGATTCGGGATACATCCGCAACCGCGATCTCGAATTCACCGAGTCGCGCAAGCCGTCCAAAGACGAAGTCCTTCGCAAATTCGACGAAATCATCGCCCTGGTCATCGCCACCATCGAAAAACAGTCCGAATCCGGCTGGACCGCTCCCTACACCGCCGAACGCGAACCCAACGCCAGGGATCGCTTCACCCTGTTTCTACGCTGCGCCAGCCACTTCTACCACCACATCGGCCAGATCATCTACCTCACCCGCGAACTCCAAAAATCTCACCGATGAGGTCCTGCCAATCCACACCTCAGCGGCGCATGTCTGGGAAAGAACAGGTATGGCAACGTTATTGCAATTGACTGGGAGGACTCGTCGGTTTTTTGCTCTGCAAAGCAGGGAAAATGAGCTGGCAAACAAAAGGCGAACAATTTACACTCTTACAGGACTTGAGAAAAGGCCCTTCCCTAGATACTAGTTCCTCAGCGATGCGAGACCTCAACAAAAAGAAGCGCAAATCCCCTGACGGCGTAACAACCAACGAATTGATCTTCAGCGCGCATCAAGGCACGAACGACCAAATGTTCCCCAGCATTTTGCAGCTCTACGTGCATCCCGGCGCCAAAATCGCGGACATTAACTACGGCAAAGGGGTTTTCTTGCGCAACGTCCCTAAGAACCGATATAAATTGCACGCCACGGACCTAAAGACGGGCGTCGATTCTCGCGCTTTGCCCTATGAAAATGCAAGCCTGGACTGCGTTGTTTTTGACCCTCCTTTCATGCACACTCCCGGCGGCACGGTCCATGTGAACCATCAAAACTACGAGAACTATTACGGGAACAACATTGCCGCAAACGGTTCCGGCAAGAAGTATCACGAGGCCGTACTGGATTTGTATTTCAAATCGGCACTCGAAGCCAAACGGGTCCTCAAGCCGGATGGCATTTTCATTGTTAAGTGCATGGACGAAGTTTGCGCGAACCAGCAACGCCTGACTCACGTTGAGCTGATCAATGAACTCGCTGGTTATGGCTTCGCGGTCGAGGACCTTTTCGTTCTACTGAGACACAATCGCCCTGGAGTTAGCCGCGTACTAAAGCAAGTTCACGCGCGAAAAAATCACTCCTATTTCCTGGTTTTTCGAATGCCAAGGCACAATAGGCCCGCCACTCGCTCGCATGCACGCCACGTTAATGACCAGAGAGAAGCTCTTCAATCTCACTCCACGCTTCGCCAAACCGCCTGACATCCACCCGAGGATGCGCCCTCGCGAGATCCAAGTACGCTTGTGGCGGATCCAAATAGTCAACGCGCGTCATCTTCGCAACCCTGGACTGGAACATCTGAAGCTGGCCCGGGACGCAAATTTCGATCACTTCATCCGTCTTTGCATTCCTTTTGGTCTCCGTGGCCACTACCAATACGCCGAGGTACTCATCCGCTCCGAAGATTCGCTCGAGAACCAGCTGATGTACCCAGGCCTGCACTGCCCTCTCGCGCGTCGAAGTCTTAATGGGCAGGTGTATCTTGCGTTTACCCTTCCCTGGATCGAAAACATAGTCCGTTGGAAGAAATGCGCCAGACTCGGGAATGACTACCTTTTTCCTGGGAGCCCGCCCAAGCCGTCTGGCGGCAATGTGGCCGATTAGTATTTCGAAAAATGTGGCGGAGGCCTTTCTGCCCACCTCAGTGATATCGTGGGCAGCCAAGACGCTAAAAGCAATGGAGTAGGTCGTTCGTACAATTTCCTCGGGCCCGGCTTGGTTAAATCCCCGGAGAAAGACCCGAAGGCCATACTCGAATTCCGCATCCTTGCTTATATACAATGCCGTATGGATGGGCCTGGATTCGGCGCGGCCACAGAAATTGAAATACGCTTTCCCCGTATCCGAAGTCAGAGCTTTCGTCTTGGCTTCGGCAAGTATTTGGCGGGAAAAAGCGCCAGGTCGCGTATAGCATCGGCCACTTCGCTTCCAGGCAGCGACCGGATCGCGAGCGTTTTGAGTTTGGAATACCGCTCGTTGAGTTTCTTCTCCACGCGCTGCGATTCTACTGCAAACAAGCCGATCCGTGAATGGCGCCTGCCAGCTTCAACGGCATCGCCAAGATAAGTTACGTCTCCAGCTTGAATCGAGTGGATGCCAGGCGATACATCCTTCGCCACACCAGCCGGTTGATCATCACCACGATCACCGCCATGATCAGCGTGGACGCCAGCAGCACGTCGAACCTCCCGGCATCGCTCGCGCTGCTGATCGTGCTTCCTAGCCCCGGCGCCTGCACGATTCTTCCCTGAAAATGAAAATACTCCGCGATAATGCTGGCGTTCCATGCCCCGCCCGAGGCCGTTACCATGCCCGTCACCAGGTACGGGAAAATCCCCGGCAAAATCAGGTATCTCCACCGGTCCAGCGAGCTGAATTTGAACACGCTCGTGACTTCCTTTAAATCCGTGGGAATGGCCATCGCTCCCGCAATCACATTAAACAGGATGTACCACTGCGTCCCCAGCAGCATCAGCGCCATCGCGGCGATCTCCACGCCCCCGCGCAGATGGATAAGAAAAAGCAGGATCACCGGAAACAACGCCGTCGCAGGAATCGACGCCGCCAATTGCACCAGCGGCTGCATCAATCGCGCAAAGCGCGGGCTGAATCCGATCGCCACGCCCACCGGCACGGTCCAAAGCGCGCCGATGATCAGGGCCAGGTTCACGCGCAGAAACGTCAGACCGGCGCTGCGCAAAAGCATTTCATATTCCGCCAGCGGAAGCCGCGCCAGCTCCGCAACCGCTCTGTAAACTCCGTACATCACGGCCAAGCCGCTGAGCCCCGCAAGCAGCCACCCGAACCACGGCCTGGGCTTCGTCACCGGATTCGCCCGAATGCTCTGCGCGGCGCGCTTCGCCCCGCTGGCAAATTCCATCGTCGCCCATTCCACGATCGGGTGCAGAATCCGCCGGTAGAACCGGATCACGAACGATTCCTTGCGGATAAAGCTCAAAATCGAGTTCTGCATCCCGCGGGCGCTTTCCACTTGCTCAAACTTGAATTTGTCCGCCCAACTGATCACCGGCCTCCAGATCAACTGGTCCATCAGCACAATCACGGAAACCATGGCCGCCAATCCCCACAACATCGCGGATGTGTTTCCCCGTCCGGCCGCCGTCTGCAAGTACGAGCCCAGCCCCGGCAAGCGGAAATCCTTGTCGCCCAGCACGAACATCTCGCAGGCCATCAGGAAAAACCATCCGCCCGCCACCGACATCATCGAGTTCCACACTAGCCCGATCGTAGAAAAGGGAAGGTCCAGTTCCATGAACCTCTGCCAGCGGCTGAACCGGTAAATGATGGCCGCCTCGCGCAAATCGCGCGGAATCGTTTTCAGCGATGAGTAAAAGCTGAACGCGATGTTCCACACCTGCCCCGTAAAAATCAGCACAATCGAGCCGAGTTCCACGCCCAATTGCCGGCTGGGAAACAGCGCCACCATCGCCAGCATCACGCCCGGCAAAAAACTCAGCACCGGAATCGACTGCAAAATGTCCAGCAGCGGAATCAGGATGATTTCCGCGCGCCGCGATTTTGCCGCGGTGTATCCGTACGCCAGCGCAAACACCAGGCTCAGCGCGTAAGCCACCAGGATGCGCACCAGGGAATACAGCGCGTAAAGCGGCAGGCTCCGGGGATCCTGCGAAATTTCCGATTCCGCTTTCACCGGGCCCAGCCACGAATGCCCGATCGAATACACGCCGTAAATCACCGCGAATACGGAGATGAATACGCCGATATCGATCAAAAACGCGTAACTCCAGCGCGACCCCGCGGGCCGCACCGCGGTTGGCGGTTGCGGGGTCTGGTGCTGGGCAAGGGGAGCGGGGGAGGGCACAGTGGGCTCAGGTCTCGGTCAGCGTCAGTTTTCCAGTCGCGGCATCGTAATCGAAAAGTTCCGCGTAGCGCCCCCATTGAATCGCCGTTTCCATCTGGCGCTGCGCCTCATCCTCGCTGAAATGCTCGTCCAGCAAATCCTGGAAAAATTCCGCCGGCAGCGTGCGGTTCGATTTCGATCGCAGTGCCTGCTCCATCTGCCGGAACAGCGGGATATTCGCCAGCGCGGCTTTGCGGAAGATCGCTTTTCTTTCCTGGATGTCTCCCTGCGCAAACGCCTTTCCATCGTCGGTCAAAATCGCGTCGCCCTCTTCCAGCTTCAGCAGCCCCAGCAGCATTGCCGTGTCCACGGTAGGCAGCAGCGCGTCCACTTCCAAACTCAACTCGTCGGCCAGCACGTGCAAATCCGCGCGCCCTTCGTGGTCGTCCAGAATTTCCAGCAGCCCGGCCATCCCTCCGGGCCGCGTGTGCGGCAGCATCACGATGCCCCGCTTGCGCCGCTCTTCGGTTTCGTCGTGCCCCGCCGGCACGTGGCCCGTGTGCTCCTGCAGCGTCAGCGCCTTGTAAATCAAATCCACCAGCTCCGTGAATCGCGGATCTTTATGATCCCGCGGATGCCCCATATTTACGTTGAACTCCGCGTGAATGTGCGCCGGATTCCTTCCCAGCACGATGATGCGGTCCGCCAGAATCACCGCTTCCTCGATGTTGTGCGTCACGATGAAAATCGCCCGCGTGGTAATCTTCTTCCCCAGCCAAAGTTCCATCAATTCTCCGCGCAGCGTCTCCGCCGTCAGCACATCCAGTGCCGAAAACGGCTCGTCCATGAACAACACTTCCGGTTCCACCACCAGCGCCCGTGCCACGCCCACTCTCTGCTTCATTCCGCCCGAAAGCTCTTTCGGATACGCCGACTCGAATCCGTCTAGCCCCACCGAATCGATAATCCGCAGCGCCCGCTTGTGCCGCTCCATCACCGCCACGCCTCGCGCCTCCAGCGGCGCTTCCACGTTTTCCAGCACCGTCAGCCACGGAAACAACGCGAAACTCTGGAACACGATCGACACGTTGGGAGATTCATCCCGCACCGGCTGCCCGTGCCAGTACACCATCCCTGCCGACGTCGGAGAAAGCCCCGTCAGCATCCGCAGCATGGTCGACTTCCCGCAGCCAGATGGGCCCAGCAGCGCGATGATCTGCCCGGGATAAATTTCGATGCTCGTCGGCGCAATCACCTGGATCCGGCTGCCATCCGGCTGCGGATAAAACTTCTCCAGGTCCTTCGCCGCGATGATAGGTTCCACACCCGGTGTCGTTGTGCTCATAATCGCCTGTATTATCCCTCAGTTTCCATCGGCTCGGCACGGAAATGGCGACCCAATGCGTGAATTTCCGAGGGAAACAGTTACAATTTCATGACTCATCCATGAACCAATCGCTGCCGCGCGCCAATCAGCATGCCCCGGCTCTTACCCGCTCCTGGCTGTTCGCGCTCGCCCTGTCGTTGCTGGCCTCGCTTGCCCTTCTCGCACCCTTTTTCTGGCTTGGCAGCGCCTCCGGCCACGATTTTGAGTTCCACGTCGCCTCGTGGCTCGATGTGGCCTACCAGTGGCACCACGGAGTGCTCTATCCGCGCTGGACCTCCTGGACCAATTACGGCTTCGGCGAACCCCGCTATATCTTCTATCCCCCGATGTCCTGGATGCTCGGCGCCGCCCTCACTGTGATTCTGCCAATCTCCTGGGTCCCCGCTGTTTTCATCCTCCTCACGCAATCCTTCGCTGGCCTTGCCGCCTTCCTTCTGCTGCGGCGCCTTGGCTCGGCCCGGGCAGCCTGCTTCGGCGCCATTTTTTATGCAGCCAACCCCTATGCGCTGCTTCTCAGCTATATCCGCAGCGACTTCGCCGAACAGCTCGCCTGCGCCATCTTTCCCCTCCTTCTGCTTGCCGCGCTGCGCCTCGTCCAGTTTCTCGACGGCGAGCAACACACCCTGGCGTCCATTCCTCAGTTCGCCATTCCCTTTGCCGCGGTCTGGCTCTGTAACGCGCCGGCTGGCGTCATCGCGAGCTACTCCGTAGCCCTGCTCTTTACATGGGCCGCACTAACCCAACGCTCCGGCAAAATTCTGCTGCGAGCCGCTGCCGCCATGTTGCTCGGTTTCGGCCTGACTGCCTTCTATCTGGTGCCTGCCGCTTACGAGCAGCGCTGGGTCAACATCGCCCAGGCCCTCTCCACCGGCCTTCTTCCTTCCCAGAACTTCCTCTTCACCTATATCGACGACGTCGAGCACAACTGGTTCAATTCGATCTTCTCCCTTTCCGCAGTCGTCCTGATCCTGTTCACCGCCCTGGCGGCGCTTGCCTCGCGTAAATTTTCACCCGCCACCGGCAAGTCCCCTGCATCCTCCCCGCTCTGGCGTTCGCTCCTTTTGCTGGGTGCCGCGTCTACACTCGTGATGGTGCATCTCTCTTCGCTTCTTTGGAATTTCCTGCCACAGCTTCGCTTCGTCCAATTCCCTTGGCGCTGGATGTCCATCCTCGCCGTCATCGCCTGTTGTTTTTTCACCGCCGCCGTCGAACGCCGGAGCGGCTGGCTCTGCCTGGCTTTCTATCTCGCCCTTGCCGTCCCGCTTGGAATTTTTTTGGAGCAAAGCACCTGGTGGGACCCCGACGAGATGCCCACGCAACATGCCGCCCTTTTGAGTGGCGCCGGCTTTGAAGGCGTCGATGAATACGATCCCCTCGGCGACGATCATCTCGATCTTCCCAGGAACGCCCCCCTAGCCGCGGTTCTCCCGGCCTCCGATTCCGGCAAAGCCCCCCGGCTGCCTCTGGCCACGCTCCGGGTGGAAAGCTGGCAGCCCGAGCTGAAAATAATCAATGTGGATTCGCCCGTTCCGGCGCGCGTTGGCCTCCGGCTTCTGAACTACCCCGCATGGCAAATCACCGTGAATGGGCGCGAAATCGTGCCCCGGCATCCCGAGGGCATCAATCAAATGCTGGTCCCCATCGCGGCGGGAAAATCCGAAATCGAGGTCCGCTTTTCCCGCACACCGGACCGCACGGCGGGCGCGGCAATCTCTCTGTTCAGCTTTTTCTTGGGAATCGGGCTGCTACGAGTTGGCCGAAGGCGGAGCTTCTAGCGCCGGTCCACCGATGGGTGCCGGATATCCTGCCCCTGCACGATGTAAATCACGTCTTCGGCGATGTTCGTGGCGTGGTCTCCGATGCGTTCCAGGTTTTTCGCCACCAGGATCAGTTCAAATGCGGGAAACACCACGCTGGAATCGCCCATCATGTAGGTGAGCAATTCGCGGAAAATCTGGTCCCGGTAATGATCCACCTGGTCGTCGGTGGACATCACCTTCTGCGCCAGCTCCACGTCGCGACGCACCACCGCATTCAGCGAATTCCGCACCTGCTCCTCGACGAGCTCCGACATGCGCGGCAAATCCACATACGGCTTCACCCGCGGGTGACGCAGAATCCGCAGCGCGCCCTGCGCGATGTTCACGGCCTGGTCGCCAATGCGCTCCAGGTCGTTGTTGATGCGCGAAACCGCCAGCACCAGCCGCAAGTCCGCGGCCATCAGTTGGTGCAGCGCCAGCAATTGCACGACCCGGTCGTCGATTTCCAGCTGCAATTCGTTGATCGCGTCCTCCTCTTCCAGGACGCGCTTCGCCAGTTGTTCATCCGAATCCAGCACCGCGTGTACCGACTGGTGCACGGCGCGCTCCGCAAGGCTGCCCATCCAGAGCAGCCGCTCTTTCAGTTCGTTCAAATCCTTTTCAAAGTGACGTTCCATGGCGCCCTTCCCATCCGCAGTTTACATACACTTCCCCCGCGCTACCACTTGCGAACTTCCCGGCCTCACCCGAATCTTCCCGTGATGTACGCTTCCGTTCGTGGATCGCCCGGCTTGGTAAACAGTTGTGGCGTGGGACTGAACTCGATGATCTGCCCCGTCAGCAGAAATGCCGTGAAATCGCTGACGCGCGCCGCCTGCTGCATGTTGTGCGTCACGATGGCGATCGTCGTTATATTCTTCAATTCCACCATCAATTCTTCGATCTTCGCGGTGCTGATCGGATCCAGGGCCGAACACGGTTCGTCCATCAGGAGCACTTCGGGTTCCACCGCCAGCGCCCGCGCGATGCAAAGCCGCTGCTGCTGCCCACCCGATAGCTCGTACGCCGATTTGTGCAGGTGATCCTTCACCTCGTCCCACAGCGCCGCGTGGCGAAGGCTCTTTTCCACGATATCCGCCAGCGTGCCCTTGTACCCGTTGATCTTCGGCCCATAGGCGATATTGTCATAGATGGATTTCGGAAACGGGTTCGGCCGCTGGAACACCATCCCCACGCGGCGGCGCAGCGCGGTCACATCCTGTGCCAGGATGTTCTGCCCGTCCAGCAGGATTTCCCCTTCCAGCCGCGAGGTTCCCACGGTTTCATGCATCCGGTTCAAAGTCCGCAGCAGGGTGGATTTGCCGCAACCCGATGGCCCGATCAGCGCGGTCACCTTCTTGTCCGCGATCCCCATGTTGATGTCGAACAGGATCTGCTTCGAGCCGTAATAAAAATTCACTTTCGAAATCGTCATCCGCATTGGAAGCCCGGCGGACGTTTCCCGCGCTGCGGGGGTCGTTATATTCGTCGTGATATTCACGGAAAACTCCGGCTTGGCGGACGCTTGCATGCCTATGACCTCGGTACCGCAATGCCACGCGACAATATCGTCCGCGCAACAATGTTGATCACTAAAATCAGCCCCAGCAGCACCAATCCCGCCGCCCACGCTTGCCGGTGCCAATCTTCATACGGCGCGACCGCATACGTGTAAATCACTACGGGCAGCGTCGCCGTCGGTTCCGACAACCCCTGGCTCCAGAACCGATTCCCGAACGCGGTAAACAGCAGCGGCGCCGTTTCTCCCGCCACCCGCGCCAGCGCCAGCAGAATCGCCGTCACGATGCCCCGGTAGGCCGCCGGCACGATCACCGTCGCGATCGTCCTCCACTTGCTCGCACCCAGCGCCATTGCTCCTTCCCGCAACATCCGCGGCACGCTTTTTAAAAATTCCTCCGTGCTCCGCAGCGTGATCGGCACCATCATAATTCCCAGTGCAAACGATCCCGCAAAGGCAGAAAAATGCTTGAACGGCAGCACCGCCACGCTGTAGGCGAATATCCCCACCACGATCGATGGCACTCCATTCAGCAGGTCCGCCGCATACCTCACCACCGAGGCCATTCCCTTGCCGCTGAACTCCGCTAGGTATACCCCGCCAAGGAACCCGATTGGCACACCGATTAAGGACGCAAGCAACAGCACTTTGCCGCTTCCCACAATCGCGTTGGCCATGCCCCCGCCGGTTTCCCCCACAGGTTTCGGCAGCTTCGTGAAGAATGCCCAGTTGATCGACGTCCCGCCGTTGAAAACCAGATATCCCAATATGCAAAACAGCACCAACACCGAGACCAGCGCGCACACCCCGGTCATCGCCAGCATGAAGTTACTAACGAATTTGCGCCAGCGGAGTTTACGGTTCATCAGGCGCTCACCCCACTGCCCTTTTGTGTCGTCACGATGATCAGGATGCGCGCCAGGCCGTTGATGATAAACGTTAACAGGAAAAGGACCAGACCGAGTTCGATCAAGGCCTGCAGATAGAGGTCGCCCGTCGCTTCGGTGAATTCGTTCGCAATCACCGCCGCGATGGAATAACCGGGTGCGAAAAGGGAGGCCGCAATCTTCGGCGTGTTCCCGATCACCATTGTCACCGCCATCGTCTCACCCAGCGCCCGCGCCAGCGCCAGGAAGATCGAGCCCATAATGCCGGTCTTCGCAAACGGCACCACCACCTTCCAGGTGGACTCCCACCGCGTGGCCCCCAGCGCCAGCGCCGCTTCTCTTTGATCCCTCGGCACGGAGAGCAGTACCTCGCGAGATACCGAAATGATGTACGGAATCACCATGATGGCCATCACGATCCCTGCGGTTATGAAGCCCACACCATACGAAGGCCCCTTGAATATGGCTAAGAAACCCAAGGAGCGGTTGAGAATCGGATAAATCACGTCCCTCACCAGCGGCACGATGATGAAGATTCCCAGCAATCCGTAAATGACACTGGGCACCGCCGCCAGCAGGTCAATGAAAAATTGCAAAGTATCGGAAACCCGCGGTGGCGCCAGCTCCGCCAGAAATATGGCCGCGCCGATGCCCAACGGTATGGCGATAAACAGAGAAACCGCCGAAGTTACCAGGGTGCCGTAAATGAAAGGCAGCGCGCCGAAATCGTCCGTGATCGGGTCCCAGGTTTCGGTGAAAAAGAAGTGCAAGCCGAATTTGTGCCTCGGGAGTGCGGAGTTTATCCACAGTTCCCATACCACCGCTGCCGTAATCAGCACCACGCTCGCCGCGAAAACCAGCGTAATCAGCCGCGCGATCTCGTCCCCGTTGCGGATTCTCTCAAAAAACGCGCGCGAACCCGATGCCGGGCCCGCGCCTTTCAAGGTTGTACTTGCTGTCGCCACTGTCCCAGATGTCCTACTGGATTTTGCCGAGGGCCTTCATTTCCTTCGCTGCGACTTCCTTCAGTCTTGCGTACGACAATGCTTCCGCTTCGTTCTGCCCGTCGGTCATCATCCACTTCAGAAAATTCTTGATGGCCTCGCGCTTTGCGGTGTCCTGAATCTTCTCCGGTATCAGCAGCCACGTGAAGCTGGAAATCGGGTATGCGTTCTTTCCAGGCGCGTTTGTGATGCTCACCCGGAAATCGTCCGGCATGGCCTTCGCCGCTCCGGCCGCCGCCGTCACCCCCGCCAGGTCTGCTTTCAGGAACACTCCCGCTGCGTTTTTCACCGCGCCGTAGGGAATGTTGTTCTGAATGGCGTAAATCAATTCCACGTAGCCAATCGCGTTCGGCGTCTGCTTCACGAGTCCCGTTACGCCTTCATTGCCCTTGCCGCCGAGACCCACCGGCCAGTTGACCGATGTCCCCTTGCCGACCTTGCTTTTCCACTCTTCGCTGACCTTCGATAGATAATCCGTCCAGATGTACGTCGTGCCGCTGCCATCCGAGCGGTGCACCACAACGATATCCGCCGAAGGCAGGTTTACGCCCTTGTTCGCGCCGGTGATCGCCGGATCATTCCACTTCGTAATTTTTCCCAGGAAGATTCCCGCCAGCGCTTCCGGAGTAAAATTCAGGGAGGTATTCACGCCGGCGATATTGTAGGTCGGCACATCGGCCCCGAGGACTGTGGGGAAATGCAGGATGCCGGTTCCACGCTTTTCCTGGAAAGTCTTGATCTGGTCGTCGTTCATCGGACCGTCGGAAGCGCCAAAATCCACGGTGCCTTCCGTAATCTGCTTGATCCCGCCACCGGAACCAATCGATTGGTAATTGAACTGAATGTTGCCAAACTTATTGTGGTAAACGTCGAACCACTTGGAATAAATCGGATACGGAAAAGTCGCGCCCGCGCCGTTGATGAGCAGTGGATTATCCGCCAGCACGATGGCGCACAGCGCAAAAGCACAAACCGCGAGCAATACAAGTCGTTTCATGAGATGGATCTCCCGAAGATTCGAGCTTGCGTCGATACTCCCGAAGTCTGACCACGCCCGGTTACGGCATTGTTACAATCGCTCAAGAGTCTGTTAAAAATTGGAAATATTCTCCGCTTCAAGCTGCATTTCATTTGAAACAAATGAGTTAGTTCCATTCAAAATTTGGAAACTGGCGAAAAAAGGCGGCCTATCGTTGTGTCCCTTGGCGACCCGTTCGCTGGATCAAAAACAGTTACCCTGTTGGCGATACAGGTATTCTCCTGGCTTCTCTCCTCTTTGTTGCAGATTCCACATTCCAATCTGGAAGGCCCGGCGGCGGCGCCGGGCATGGTGTCTGGCGACCGGGCGCTCGTTTTTCGTGAACAGGCTGCGGCACGGGATCTATTCACCACGCTATCCATCATATTTTCATTAGTTTACCGGCGATAACCGCCCGCGCATCCAACTTCGCCTTGTATCCAGCTAAACCTCGAAATTTCACTCCTGGTTTCTTCGGAAGCAATCGGGTGTGGAGGAAGATTCGAAATGTTACAAAGTCGGCGGGCAGAACTCTGGAAGGTTCTTAAATCTACAAAAATTCAGCAGCGGGCGGGCCTCCTCGTTTCCGAGGCCTCCCGCCCACGCCGCGCTCTACCGCGTCTGGCCCATTTCGTAGGCCAGCACCAACTGCGTCAGGATGTACTGATAATGCGCGTCGGTATCCTGGAGTTCCGCATCAGTTTGTTGCAATTCCGCCTGGCTGAACTCCACGATGGTTCCCAACCCAAGCTTGTATCGCGCATCCGCGAGTTGCAGCGAAAGGTCCGCTTGCTCCCGGAGCTGCTTGGTCACGGAAAGCCGCTCGAACGCCCGGCTGGTGTCCAGCCAACTGTTGCGCACGTCGCGCGCCACGTTGTCTTGCAAATCCTGCAAGCGCTTCCGTTTCAATTCCGTCTCGAGGTCCGCGCTCTTGGCCCGCGCATTGAACAGAAAGCCGTTGAACACCGGAATATTGATGTTCACGCCGGCCGCGCCATACCAACTGGTAATATTCGGGTCGCGCACCGGCGCTCCGCCGACCACGCCGATCCCGCTCACCGTTGGCCACCACAGATCGTGCTCGGCTCTCCCGAATTTTTCCGCCGCGGTCACTTCGTTCCGCAACGACAGGATTTCCGGCCGTTGTTGCATGGCCTGCTGAATCAGCGGCGCGGGATCCACGGTCGGTGGATTCACCGATTGCGGCACGTCTTCCACGACCTTGAAATCCTGTTTGTCCGGGTAGCCCAAAATCGCCGAAAGCGTGGATAGGGATGCGTCGTAACTGTTCTCCGAATCCAGCATCAGAAGTTTCGCTCGCGCCAAATCCACTTTGCTGAAGCTCAAATCGATTTCCGAGCGCAGCTTGGCGTCTGTCAGCGCCTGGATCTGGTCCACCAGGTCCTGCCGCGCCTTCACGGTGTTTTGCGCCACTTTCAGCAGCGCCTTCGTCTCCAGCACGTTGTAGAACGCCTGGTCCACCGCAAGAATGATATCCTGCCGCGTCGCGGCCGCGTTTTCCTCTTCTGCCTTGGCCTGAAATTCCGAGCTGGATACCAGGTTCGTCGTTCGCCCGAAATCCGTAATCAGCTGCGATACGCTCGCGCCCCCCGCCACCCGCGGAAACATTCTCCCGTTCGTCAAATACCCCGCCGAAATCCGGCTGCCTGCGTCCGCGCCGACTCCCGTCAGGTTCAGGCTCGCTTGCGGCAGCAGCGCCGAACGCGCTTCTCGCACGAATTCATGCGCTTCCAGCGCCCGCAATTTCCCGACGGTAATCTGCGGATTGTTGCGTATCGCCAAAGCCTCCGCTTCCTGAATCGTCAGCGTTTTGGTATTGCCCGCCGTTTGCGGCGCCCCCGGCGCCATTCCCCCCGGTGCCTGTTGCGCGATTCCCAGCGGCACCGCAACGGTTCCTAACGCAATAACGGCGACCAGAAGCCCCTGCCTCACGACGCCACCTCCGCCCCCGCCTCTTTCCTTCTTCCGTGAATCACCAGATACACTGCCGGCACTAGAAATACTGTCACCACCACGGACACCCCCAAACCTCCGATCACCGCTCGCGCCAGCGGCGCGTATTGCTCGCTTCCTGCCTCCAGGCCCAGCGCCATCGGAATCAGCCCCAGCAATGTCGCCAGCGAAGTCATCAGAATCGGCCGCAATCTCACCTTGCATGCCTCGATCGTTGCCTGCTTCAAGCTCAGTCCCCGTTCATGCAGGATTCCCGAAAACTCCACGATCAAGATACTGTTGGACACCACGATGCCCGTCATCATGATCACGCCCATCAGCGACATGATGTTCAGCGTCGTGTGCGTAATCCACAGGAACACCACCACCCCCGCAAGTCCCGGCGGAATCGCGGTCAAAATGATGAACGGGTCGATGAACGACCGGAACTGCGCCATCAGGATCAGGTACACCAGCAGAATCGACAGAATCAGCCCGATTCCGAACCGAAAGAAAGACTCGTGCATGCCCACGACCGCCCCCTGCACGCGCACCAGCGCGTTCTTCGGCAGCTTCAGATTGTTGATGATCCCGTTCACTTCCGCACTCACCCCGCTCAAGTCTTCCGTCTTCGGCATCACGTACACGTCAATCACCCGCCGGATCTGGTAGTGGTCCACTTCCGTCGGCGTGTTGATCGGCATAATCTTCGCCACCGATTGCAGCGGCGTATACTTATCCGAATTCGCCGCTCGCAACGGAATATTCCGGAAGTCCGACATCGTCATCGAGCCTACCTTTTTGTCCGAATACTGCACCGTCAGCATGTAGTTGTTCCCGCTCTTCGGGTCGATCCAGTAGCTCGGCGCGATCATGCCGTCGGAGGTGAGAGCCGTGATTACGTTGTCCACCACGTTTTTCGGCGTCAGCCCCAGCAGGCTGGCCTGCACGCGATCGATATTCAACTCCAGCCCCGGATAGTCGATATCCTGCGGAATCAGCACGTCGCTTACCCGGTTGGAGGATTTCAGTTGCAGCGCGATTTTCCGCGCAATGTCATCCCCCTCTTCCAGGTTGTTGTCGCTCACCTGAATGTCCAAAGGAGCCGGCAATCCCTGGTTCACCACCGAATCCACCAGGCCTCCCGCTTGAAAATACGCGCTCACCTGCGGCAGGTCGTTCGCCAGCTTTCTTCGCACTCGCTCCATGTACTCGTAACTTCCTACTTTGTGATCCTCTTTCAAGCTCACCTGCACGAACGCCGTGTGCATCGCCGAATTGCTCGTGTATATCGCGGATAGGTCCGGCGTGATTCCGATGTTCGAGACGATCATGTCCAGATCTCTTTTCGGGATCACCGACCGGATCTCTTGCTCCACGCCCGCCACGTACTGGTCGGAAACCTCGAGCCGCGTTCCCGTGGGCATTTTCAGGTTGATGACAAATTGCCCAGGGTCCGTGCGCGGGAAATACGCCTGTCCGACGAACGGAAAGATCACCGCCACCAGCACCACAATCCCACCCATGATGATCGCCGCCGTTCTTCCCGGCCTCTCCAGCGCCCGCGTCACTTGCTTCTCGTAGTAGTTCAAAAGCTTGTGAAATGCCTCGTTGAATTCGCGCACGACTTTGGCCAGCCATCCAGAGCTTGGCTGAGCCGCTTCTTCCACTCCTTCGTCGTTTTCTCCGTGACCGTGATTGTGAGCGTCGATACGGATAAACGTTGCGCAGTACAGCGGCACCACCGTCATTGCGAAAATGTAGGACGCGAAAATCGATAGCACCACGCCCAGCGCCAGGTCCGTGAACAGGTATTTGCTCACTCCATAGAAAAACGTTACCGGAAAAAACACGATCGAAGTGGTCGACGTCGCCGCCAGCACCGCCAGCGCCACTTCCATTCCGCCTTTTTCCGCCGCTTCCCGCGGCGCCGCGCCGTTCTCCATGTACCGGAAGATGTTTTCGAGCACCACCACCGAGTCGTCAATCAAGCGCGAAAACGCCAGCGCCAATCCGCCCAGCAGCATCGTGTTGATCGACCCGCCCATCCCGTTCATTACCAGGAAGCACGTTAAGGCCGAAAGCGGAATGGACAGCAGCACCGCAAAGGTGGCTCGCGGACTGCCCAGGAACAGCAGAATCATCAGCGCCGTCAGCACCAGCCCGATGCCGCCTTCCTTCAGCAAGTTTTCCACCGCCGTCTTCACGAAGATCGATTGGTCGAACACCACCGCGGTTTTCAGACTCGCGGGAACGTCCACCAGGTCCTTAATCGCTTCTTTTACCCCATTGACGATGGCGATGGTGTTGCTGTCGCCGCCTTGTTTCAGAATCGGGATGTACACCGACTTCTGCCCGTCAATGCGCACAATATTCGTCTGGATCGCTCCGGCGTCTTCCGCCTTGCCCACATCCGCCACCAGCACTGACCCCAGCCCCACGCTTTTCAGCGGAACCTCGTTGATCGCCTCCGCTCGTGGCACCTGGCTGTTCGCGTAAATGTCGTAGTCGCGGTTCCCAATGCGCACGTCTCCCGCGGGCAAAATCAGGTTGGAACTGTTGATGGCGTTCACCACGTCCATCAGGCTCAACTGGTGCGCTTCCAGCTTCACCGGATCGACGAAGACCTGAATTTGTCGGTAGGTTCCTCCAAACGGCTGCGGCACCGAAGCGCCCGGCACGTTCGCCACCTGGTTTCTCACCTCGAACTGCGCCAGATCCTTGAGCTGCGTTTCGTTCAGTCCCTGCCCTTTCAGCGTCAGCAGGCACACCGGCAGGCTCGAAGCGTCGAACTTCAAAACCACCGGAGGCAACGTTCCCGGCGGCAATCGTCTTAAGTCCGCCATTGCCAGATTCGCGATATTGCTTAGCGCGGCGTTGGGATCCGTGCCTGGCTGGAAGTAAATCTTGATCAGGCTCACCCCGGTTAACGATCGCGATTCAATGTGATCGAAATTGCTCGCCAGCGTGAAAAACCTCTCGAACGTGTTGGTGATGTCCGCTTCGATTTGTTGTGGCGGCATGCCCGAATAGAAAGTCGCCACCACCACCACCGGAATGTTGATCTGGGGGAACAGGTCCACGGGCATCCGCACCATCGTGGTCACGCCCACCACTGCGACAACCAGGCAGACCATGATGATGAAGTATGGGTATGCTAGAGCAAACTTCGGCATTACCTTCCTCCCAGCATGCCGGCTTCGCCGGCAAAACTCTTCTTCAACCGCATCTCTTCCCCTTCGCGCGTTTCACGCTTCTGCGGCAATTCGCTCAGCAGGCGGGTATCTCATGCCATCGACTCCGCCTTGTTTTCGCGCCCGTGAATCACCAGGTACACTGCCGGGACCAGGAACACAGTCAGCACCACCGAAGCTCCCAGCCCTCCGATCATCGCGCGCGCCAGCGGCGCGTACTGCTCGCTCCCTGCCTCCACGCCCAGCGCCATCGGCAGCAGCGCCAGCAACGTGGCCAGCGAAGTCATCAGAATCGGCCGCAGCCGCACCTTGCAGGATTCCACCACCGCTTCCTTCAGCGCCATTCCGCGCCCTTGCAGGATTCCCGCAAACTCCACGATCAAAATGCTGTTCGACACCACGATTCCGGTCATCATGATCACGCCCATTAGCGACATGATGTTCAGCGTCGTTCCCGTCATCCACAGGAACACCACCGCCCCGGCAAGTCCCGGCGGAATCGCCGTCAAAATAATGAAGGGGTCAATAAACGACCGGAATTGCGCCATCAGGATCAGGTACACCAGCACGATCGAGAGCAGCAGCCCCACTCCGAAGCGGGTGAAGGACTGATTCATTCCCACTACCGCCCCCTGCACGCGGACGCGCGCGTTCGGCGGCAACCTGAGCTTCTTGAGCAAATCCCGGACTTGGTCGTTTACGCCGCTCAAATCCTCGGTTTTCGGCATCACGTAGACGTCGATCACCCGCCGGATCTGGTAATGATCCACTTCTGTCGGGGTGTTGATGGGCTCGATCTTCGCCACCGATTGCAGCGGCGTGTAGCTCTTCGACTTCGCCGCACGCAACGGAATATTCTGGAAGTCGGACATCGTCATCGACCCGATCTGCTCGTTAAAATACTGCACCGTCATCATGTAGTTGTTTCCGTTCTTCGGATCGATCCAGTAACTCGGCGCGATCATCCCGTCCGACGTCAGCGCGGTGATTACGTTGTCCACCACGTCTTTCGGGCTCAGCCCCAGCAGGCTGGCTTGTTTGCGGTCGATGTTCAGCTCCAGGCCCGGGTAGTCGATGTCCTGCGGGATCAACACGTCGCTCACCAGTTTGGAACCCTTCAGTTGCAAGGCCACCTTCCGCGCGATCTCGTAACCTTCCTCCAGGTCGTTGTCGCTCACCTGCACGTCCAGCGGGGCCGGCAATCCCTGGTTCACCACCGAATCCACCAATCCCCCCGCTTGAAAGTACGTGCTCAATTCCGGCAGATCTGCGGCCAATTTCCGCCGCGCACGCTCCATGTACTCGTAACTCCCGACCCGATGCCCTTCCTTTAGGTTCACCTGCACGAATGCCGTGTGCATCGCCGAATTGCTCGTATAGATCGCGGAAATGTCCGGCGTGATCCCGATATTCGAAACGATCATGTCCAGTTCGTCGGGCGGAATGATTTCATGCAGGTCCTTCTCCACGCGCGCGATGTATTTGTCGGTAACTTCCAGCCGCGTTCCCGTTGGCGCTTTCACGTTGATTACGAATTGTCCCGGATCCGTCCGCGGGAAATACGCCTTTCCCGTAAAGGGGAAGGTCAGCGCGATCGACAACGCTATTCCGCTCAGAATGTAGACCGTCGTGCGTCCCGGCTTGGCCAGGGCGCGCGTCACCGATGCCTCGTAATAACTCAGGAGTTTCTGGAAAAGTTCGTTAAATCGTTTCACGACTCTGGCCAGCATCCCGCCCGCCTGCGCCTCGCCCCCCTCGCCGTGCCCTTGCAGGCGGATGAACTGCGCACAATAGAGCGGCACCACCGTCAGCGCGAACACATACGATGCGAAGATGGAAAGCACCACGCCGAGCGCCAGATCCGTGAACAGATACCGGCTTACTCCATAAAACAAAGTTACGGGAAAGAACACAATCGACGTGGTGCAGGTCGCCGCCAGCACCGCCACCGCTATCTCCATCCCCCCCTTCTCCGCCGCCTCCCGCGGTTCCACGCCTTGCTCCATGAATCGGAAAATGTTCTCCAGCACCACCACCGAATTGTCGATCAACCTCGAGAACGCCAGCGCCAGGCCGCCCAGCAGCATCGTGTTGATCGATCCGCCCATCCCGTTCACCACCAGAAAGCACGCCAGCGCCGACAAAGGAATGGACAGCAGCACCGCGAAGGTCGCGCGCGGACTCCCCAGGAAAAGCAGTATCATCAATCCCGTCAGGACCAGCCCGATCCCGCCTTCCTTCAGCAGGTTCTTCAGCGCGGTCTTCACAAAAATCGACTGGTCGAACACCACCGCGGTCTTCAGCACGTCGGGAATGTCCACCAGGTGTTTCGTCGCCTCTTTCACTCCGTTCACGATGGCGATTGTGTTGCTCCCGCCCCCCTGTTTCAGGATTGGGATGTACACGGATCTTTGCCCGTCGATGCGCACGATATTCGTTTGAATCGCGCCGGAGTCTTCGGCTTTGCCGACGTCCGCTACCAGCACTGCTCCCAGCCCGGAGGTTTTCAGGGGAATCTTATTCGCGTCGTTGGGGGTCGGCACCTGGCTGTTCGTGTAAATGTTGTAATCGCGGTTGCCGATGCGCACGTCCCCCGCGGGCAAAATCAGGTTCGAGTCGTTGACCGCGCCCACCACATCCATCAGGCTCAATTGGTAGGCTTCGAGTTTCGCCGGATCCACGTACACCTGGATCTGCCGGTACGTTCCTCCGAACGGCTGCGGGACCGACGCGCCTTTTACGTTGGCAATCTGGTTTCTCACCTGGAACTGCGCCAGGTCTTTCAACTCCGTTTCGTTCAACCCCTCGCCCTTCAAGGTCACCAGGCACACCGGCAGACTCGAGGCATCGAATTTCAAAACTACGGGCGGCAGGGTTCCCGGCGGCAATCGTCTTAAGTCCGCCATCGCCAGGTTGGCCACGTTGCTCAGCGCCGCGTTCGCGTTCGTTCCCGGCTTGAAATAGATTTTGATCAGGCTCACGCCGGTCAGCGATCGCGACTCGATGTGGTCGAAATTGCTCGCCAGCGTAAAAAACCTCTCGAACGTGTTGGTGATGTCCGCTTCGATTTGCTCCGGCGGCATGCCCGAATAAAAAGTGGCCACCACCACCACGGGAATTTTGACCTGCGGAAACAGGTCCACCGGCATGCGCGTGATTGTGGTCACGCCCACGACCGCCACCACCAGGCATATCATGATGATGAAGTACGGATACGCCAGGGCGAACTTCGGCATTACTTGCCCTCCGCCTCACCCGGTTCGTTGACGTTGATTTCCTTCGGCGTCACTTTCATGCCCGTGCGAAATTCGTTCCGGCTGCCCACCACCACCCGCTCCCCTTCGCTTAGCCCTTCGCGAACCTCAACTCGCGTGCTGCCCTGCGCCCCCAACCGCACTTTCCGCTCTTCCAGCATGTTCTGCGCGTTCACCACCAGCACCGTTCCCTGGGTCGCATCCGCCCCCAGCTCCACCGCTTCCAGCGGCACGGTCAAAACGTTGTTTCGCACCGGTGGCGCCACCACCGCCTGCACGTACATTCCCGGCAGCAGTTCCCCGTTCGGATTCTGAAAATCGATTTCCGTGTGCATCGTCCGCGTTTGCTCGTCCAGGGAATCCGCAAACCTCGTCACTTTGCCCACATAATCCTTGTTCAACGCCTGTACGTGCACTTTGATCGGATCTCCCAGCCGGATTTCCCCCGCAATCGACTCCGGAATCGGCAGCACCAGCCGCAGCACGGAAATCTGCGCGATGCGCACCACCGGCATCGATTGCGTGCTCGACGACGTGCCCGCCGCGATCAGCGCCCCGGTATCCGCATAGCGAATCGTCACCACTCCCGTGTACGGCGCCGTGATTCGCGTGTAATCGGCCAATGCCTGGAATTTCTTCTGGTCCGCCTTGGCCACCGCCAGCGCTTGTTCCGCCGCATCCAGCGACGCTTCCGCGCTGGAAACTTGCGCCTGGCTTTCCAGATCCTTGGCCTGCGCGTTATCCACGTCCTGTTGCGCCACTAGCCCCGGCCGTTGCTGCGACGCCTGGCTCAAACGTTCATACATCGCGTGCGTCGCCATATAGCCGGACTTCGCGCGCTCCACGTCGCCTTGCGCCCGCCGTATCTCTTCCTTGGATCGTTGTACCGCCGCATCTGCTCCGGCCAGTTCAGCTTCCAGTTCCGGCACTTCCAGCACCGCCAGCGTTTGCCCATCCTTCACGTGCGAGCCGACATCGACGTAAATTGCCTTGATATACCCCGCCACTTTCGCGTGGACGTCCACGTCCTGAAAGGGCTTGAACGCTCCAGCCAGGGTCAACGGCGCTCCCAGCTTCCCTCGCGTCACGGTCACCACTCCGGCAACCGGTTCGCCGTGGCCTTTCTCCTTGTGCTCGGCGCTGTCGGCCTGTGTCTTCCCATGCTCCCAGCCAATCCACAGCACTCCCAGCGCCAGCAGGGCTCCGCACGCGATCAAAATCTGCATCTTCTTTGACATGATTTGTCCTTAACTAAGGTTGTTGAACTAAGGTTGTTGGCCCACGCTCCAGAAGCGAGACCTTTCCTCTCGGATACCGGGAAGGGCGTACCAGAAAGAGCTTGCTAGACCTGAGTTTCTCCGGGATCCACGCGCCCCGCGTTGGGACTCTTGACTACGCCTGAATTACACCAAGGGTGGGGGCCGCGACCAGACTCGACTTACCGATTCTGGTTGCAGAACTTCTACGTCGTTCTGGAGGCCTTGCGTTTTTTGCTGGGTCGCAGGTTCCCCGACCTCTTTGCGGATCTCCCGCAATTCTACAAACTCTTGTGGATTCTGGTCCTGTGCGGCCCCCAGATGTTGGAGTTCCGAGGATCCAACGGTTGCCCGATGCCGTGCTTGCCTTTGGACCGAAATCGTACCGGCCGAACCGGTCAGCGCCGCGAACGGATTATAAAGAATCAGGAGGGCAAGAAGCACACATATCCAGACACCCGGCGGGCGTACTTGAACCGAGTGCTTCAAGATTCGGCTTCCTTGCATTCTCCTATTATCCAACAGTCGTTAGACGGCTCCAAGCGGCAAAAAAGTTTCATGTTCCGTTGGCGTTTGGGGGAGGAGAAGGGGACCGGTGCCAGGGGTGCACCGGTCCCCGAGGTAGGACGTGGAGTGAAGTTCAAACACGCTGAGTTTCGCAGCTCGGAGTCACATCCGAATGAAGCGCATGTGAATTCTCGGTGACCTCCGAACACACGCCTTTGGTGGTCTCTTCCCGC
Organism: Acidobacteriota bacterium; assembly: GCA_021324935.1. GTDB lineage: Bacteria > Acidobacteriota > Terriglobia > Acidiferrales > UBA7541 > Acidiferrum. The sequence continues at coordinate 349,242 of JAJPIE010000012.1, read as the reverse complement.
TCGGGAAGCACGGTCAGGCCCCGCCCGTGGCGCACATCCAGCCCGCGAACCCAGAAAATGATGTCCTCGGCGATATTCGTGGCGTGATCCGCGATGCGTTCCAGATGCCGTGTCGCCAAGATGAACTGCATTCCGGGCGTAACCAGAGCCACGTTCTGGGTCATGTGCAGCATCAGGTTCTCGATGATCCGGTCGCGGTACTGATCCACCACGTCGTCGCTCTCTAATACCTGCGCCGCCATCTCCGCGTTTCGGAAGATCAGCGCTCCCAGGCTCCGGCTGACCATCGACCGCACCGCTTCGGCCATCGGCGCGAGCTCTTCAGGCTGCTTCGCGCCGGCCATTTCCCGCAGCGAGATCACTCGTTCCGCCAAATTCACCGCTATGTCGCCGATGCGCTCCAGATCGTTGGTGATCTTCAGCGAAGCGACTACCAGCCGCATCTCGTCGTCGCTGAACGAGCCGCGCCGCAACAAGCGGATGGCGTGCTCGTCGATCAGGAGCTCCATTTCGTTGATCCGCGGCTCAAGAAGAAAAACTTCGCCGGGAAGGCCTTGCGTGCGCGGATTGTCGAACGCCATGATGGCGTCCAGCGCGCGATTCATGGCGCTCTCGACAACGCGCGCCATCGAAATCAAATAATTCACCAGCGTGTCGTAGAGTACGGCTTCCGTCAATCCGGCTGTTTGCGCCATGCTCTGCCTCCGCGGGAGCGATGCGGGGCGAATCACACCCCGTACTTGATATTCCGTCGCAAAGTTTACGGCAAGGTAACAGCGGGGTGAATATGGCGCAAAGCGGGCCTTACGCGCCGGGAGAAGCCGCGGGACGCGCGACCCGGCCGCTTGCCGCGCTCGTGGAAGACGATCGGCCCGCCGCCCGCTCCGCATCGAACACGGGCGCCGAAAAATGAAAGCGCGACCCCGCCCCCACTTCGCTTTCCACCCAAATCCGACCGCCCTGCGCTTCGATCAAATGCTTCGCGATGGCCAGCCCCAGACCGGTGCCGCCGGCTTCGCGGGACCTCGCCGCATCCACCCGGTAAAAGCGCTCAAAGATGCGCGGCTGGTCCGCAGTGGGAATCCCGATGCCGGTGTCGGCAACCGTGAATATCACTTCCTCGTCGCGTGCCTCCGCGCTCAGCACGATCTTGCCCCCGGGCAGCGTGTATTGAATGGCGTTGTCCAGCAGATTTTGCAGCACTTCCTGCAGCCGCCGCGCGTCTCCGGCTACCTCCGGCAAATTCTCGGAAACATCCAGCGTCAGCGCGAGTTCTTTTTCCCCCGCGCGATGCCGTGCGGTTTCGTAGCAGGATTCCACCAGCTGGCCTACTTTCACCGGCCGAATCTCCAGCTCCAGCCGGTCCGCGTCCATCTGCGAAAGTTTCAGCAGGTCTTCCGTCAGCCGTGCCAGCCGCCGCGCGTGCTCCAGAATTATGTTGAGGAAGCGAACCCGGTTCTGCGGGTCATCCAGCGCCCCGGCAATCAGCGTTTCCGCAAAGCCCTGAATGGCGGTGAGTGGCGTGCGGAATTCGTGCGAAACATTGGCGATGAAGTCCCGCCGCACCCTCTCCAGCTTCCGCAGCTCCGTAATATCGTGCAGCACAATCACCGCACCCGAAGTTTCTCCCGCGCGCACCGAAGCCACTGTCGCAGCAAAAAAGTGCTGCCGCAATGTGCCGGTGGCTATTTCCGCTTCCACGCGCGGCTCGCCCGCCAGCACCCGCCGCACCGCTTCGATCAATTCCGTCTGCCGCACCACTTCCAGCAGCGAACTTCCCGCCACCGGCGGCACATCCAGCCCCAGAATCGACGCGAATCCCGGGTTCGCAAAAGCCAGCCGCTCCGCCCCGTTCACCACCGCGACGCCTTCCACCATCGATCCCAGAATCGCCGCCGACAAATTCCTCTCTTCGGTCAGCGTGCGGATGGTGCGGTCCAGCCGCGCCGCCGTCTGGTTCAACGAGTAGCCCAGCGCCTCCAGCGTGTCGCCCGTTCCGTCCGGCGGCAGCGGCCGGAAATCGCCTTCCGCCACGCGCCGCGAAAACTCTCGCAGCCGCTCCACGCGGTCCGTATACGTCCGTGACATCAGCAGCCCAACCGCCCCGGCGATCAGGAAGATCAGCAGCGACCCGATCCACAGGTTCACGCGGAACTTTCCCAGCGGCTCGTCGATTCCTTCCATCGGCAGCGCCAGCCGCACAATCACCGGCACGTCGCCGGGCAGATATTCGCGGAACGCGTAATAAAGCAGCGCCCGCTTCACGGAAACGCTGGTGCGCGTCGCCCGCCCTTCCCCGGTGCGCAGTGCGCTCACGATCTCCGGCCGCGCCGCATGATTTTCCATGGTGTCGGTTTCCGTTTGGGAGTCGGCCAAAACTTTGCCGTCCGCGGTATTCACCGTCACCCGCGCGCCGCTGGCCGCCGCGTTCGCCACCCAATTGTTCAGCGCGGCGCTTTCTTCGGGAGTTTTGGGAGGAATCGAAGTCGGCGGCAAACTTTGGATGCGCACCAGGCGCCCAAGCGCCTGCAGTTCACGGAAGGCGTCGTTTTCGTAGCTGGTGCGCAGCGCGCGTTCCGCCAGAAAATCCACGGCCCCCAGCGCGGACACCAGCAGCGCAAGGAAGGCAAACGCGAGCCGCCAGAAAAATTTACGCCGCACGGGTCTCGAACAAGTAGCCTGCGCCGCGAACCGTCTTCAGGTGCAGGGGATTTTCCGGGTCTGATTCGATCTTCTCGCGCAGCCGCCGCACGTATACGTCCACGCTGCGCGGCGTCACAAAGCGGTCCGTGCCCCACACCGCGTCCAGCAACTGGTCGCGCGTGAACACGCGGTTCGGCCGCGACGCCAGGTAATACAACAGCCGAAACTCCAGCGTGCTCAGCGGCACCGGCTTCCCCGAGTGGCTCACACGGTAAGACGCCGGATCGATCGCCAGCCGTCCAATCTCGATCACCCGCGGCGCATCGGCCGGCGGCTCCGCGCGGCGCAGCAGAGCCTTAACGCGCGCGATCAGTTCCCGCGGGCTAAAGGGCTTGGTCACGTAATCGTCCGCGCCCATTTCCAGCCCCACCACGCGATCCGCTTCGTCGCCGCGCGCCGTCAGCATCAGCACCGGCAGGCGGTTCAGCGATTCGTCCTTCCGAATCTCCCGGCAAATATCCAGCCCAGACATTTTGGGCAGCATCAGATCGAGCAGCAGCAGATCGGGAGGCGCCTTGCGCAACGCCGCCAGCCCCGCCGGCCCGTCAAACGCCGCGGTCACCTGAAACCCTTCGTTGGCAAGGTTGTAGCGCACTAGTTCGACGATGTCTCGATCGTCTTCGATTATCAACACGCGTTTCATGAATGGTTCTCGCGTGCCTGCTCGCATGGGTAGAAGTGTACCGTAGCCGGTGACATTGCGGTAGGCATCGGGAAAGTGTGGAATCCTGGACCTCGCCACCATTGTGACAAGAGCCGTACATGGATTGGTAAAGCCCCCGTAACATGATTGTGAACGATTTGTGAATGGAGGAAGTGACGAGTGGTGCGTGGCGGGTGGCGAGTAAAGAGGGGAACATGTTGCTAAGGCCGAAATGGTTGGACCGGCGGACCGGTATACCTCTCTCCCCTGGGTGGTCGCGAAACTATTGGAAGAAATGGGTTTATGGGAGGGGCTTGCATGTGTGGGAAATACGGGAGTTAGTGGCGAGCAGCGAGTGACGATTGGCGAGACGAAAATAGAAGCGATCTTTGCCACAGGGCGAACTGCGTCACAACGGAAAGTGAACAAGTTGGACGCAGAGACGCGAGGGGCACGAAGGGTGGGGATGGAGAGGGCAAGGGGCATGTGGGTCAGGTAGCGCGGTGGTTGAGAGATTTGGGGGGAGTGGACTTGCGGGTCGGGCGGGAGACGCGGGCGAAGGTGGGCTTTGGCTTGGCGGGAATTGTGGAGGGTAGCGAGGTTGGGGCGGGAAGAGGATGGGTGGAGGCGGCGGGGAGAGCGGAATCAGGAGCAGGGATGGATTCAGATGGAGGAGCTGAGGCGGGGCGGGCGGCCTCGGATTTGGGATGGCTGGAGAAATCGTTGAGGATCTGGGTGATAACGGTGGACATGCTGAGAGTTTCGCGGGATTCGCGAACAGAGGTTTTGAGCAAGAGGAGCTGGCCGAGATAGCCGAGCGTGCCGGCGCGGCGCGTGGAGATTTTGCCGATGGCCAAGGAGCGGAAGACGACGGCAAGGGCAGCTTGCACTTCGGCTTCGGTGGGGGGGTTGTGCTCGAAGAGATCCAGAAAGAGGGGTTCGTTGATCTCATCGGCGGGGCGGTTGCGGAATTTTTCGAGGTTGCCGTGGGAACGGCAGAAGCCCTTAGCTTTGTAGTCGGGGGCGACGGGGTTGGCGCAATAACGGCCGTCGGCGAATTGATATTTGCAGAGGTTCCAAGTCATGAGGGGGAGTGTACAAAGGAGGAATATAGAAATCTAGTTACAGCATGTTACATGGGTTTTCGAAAGGCGAGGAAGGATGTTCGAAAGGTATCGGTAGTTCGGATCACTGAAAGATGCAGAAGGCGCAATTGCTACCCCGTGAATCAGACCTAACTTAAGGTGCCCGAAGGAGCCGCCTTGGCTTCCTACGTTCGTTCGGCGACTTAGGTCAAGCCATGACGTGGCTGGTTGGCTTCGCGGTGAGGGTCGGTGTAGGGTTCCTGGATTTGGTTTGCGCTGGCTCGGCGTAGTATCGTTGCGTGCGTTTTCGAAAGAGGGGTAGGGTATTGTTCGAAGAGTTGAGGGCCGTTCAAAGCGAGGTGTAGCATTGGGAGGAGTCTATTCGGGGGGCCGAGTCGCGACAGTGAGCGTTAGGCGCTCGACGCTTCAATCTTGGCCATTCTGGAAGATGGGCAGCTTCCTGAGTTCCTTATAGGTTACCCGCTGCGTCTGTCTGTTAAATAGGTCGACGCTTTGAGCTGCGCGAACACCGGTGTAGAAGCCATAGTCCAGAATGAGGGCAAGATATTTCCTTCCTGCCTCACCCACAGTGATCCCCTCGCTAATGACGTGGACTAACCTGAGGTCCACAAGTTTCAAGACATTTTGGTAGCCTGGGTCATCGTTTTTTATTTCTAGAAGGAAGGCGTTCTTTCTTTTCTGTTTTATACAGAAATCCTTTAGAAGCTCTAACAGGGTCGATAGGCTGTTTTCAGTCTCAGACTGTGTAACGTCGCTTTCCAAGTCTCTCATTTTTTGACTTACCATTTCTGAGGCAGCGAGGTTGACGTTAGTCACGGAAACTTTCTTGCTGTTTGTGATTGACCCCTTGGCCATTGCCTGTGCAAATAAGCTGAGGGCGTCTCTCGGTACGCCAGCAGAGACCCAGACAAGCCGGGAGAGCACGTCAGCGCTAGTGCACAGAAAGCGCACGGATGGCAGGCCGCAATAGACCGCATGAGCGTCCAGGATTCCTTCGATGTGGCCGGAAGCCTTGTCTGGCATTGTAAGGTTGTAGTCAAGTTTATGGGGTGTATATCATGTCCAAGTTGGAGTCCGCTATGGTTTGCCGCGTCCCATGACTTCGTGAGGGTCTCTATTGCCGAAATTTTCAAGAAGACGTTCATGCCGCGTGTTATTGAATATATTTGACCGAGCACGCGCGGTTGGATATCGACGTTCAGTACATGAAAATCATCAAGGATGTAATGCTCCCCGCTAATTTAGACGTTCAGGGCCTCGGATTTTAGGTCAACTGCGAAAGCCAAGAAAGCCTCGTGGGGAGTGGGATTTTCCACTCCGCCGTGAGGGCGGTCGTGATTGTACTCCGTAATCCAGCGAACGATGGAATCGCGGCCTTCTTCCAGGCTGCGATACTCTGCTGCCCACACTTCCTCTTCCTTCAGACTGCGATGGAACCTCTCGATGTAGCTGTTGCCTTCCGGGTGATGATAAGCGGTGCGGCGGTGCGTGACGCCCAGCCGCGCAAGCGTTTCTAGGAAACGCGACGAAGTGAACTGCGTGCCATTGTCCGTGGTCAGCGTCAGGTGAGCTTCGCGGCTGCCCTGGGGCAGCCGCTGCAGCACCGCCTGCTCTAGTGCCACGAGCGCATCTTCGGTGCGGCAACGCTGCGAGAGATGCCAGCCGACGATCTCTCGCGTGCAACAGTCAATGACGCTGACCAAGTAGGCCCAACCCAGCGACGGACCAGCCCACACCTTGGTCATGTCCGCTTGCCAGATTTCATTCGGACGGCTTGCTTCCACACGACCCCATTCTTTCCTGCGACGAGCCCGCAGACGGCGTGATCGCACCAGCAAACCTCGTTCGCGCATGACCCGCAGCACGCGTTTGCGATTCACCGACAGCCCTTCCTTCCGCCGCAGCCACCATGTGATGCGCCGATAGCCATACGCCACCTTCTCCCCGCAGGCCAACACGATCTGCTCGTCGTAGCGTCGGTCGGCTCGGCTGCCTCATGGCTGCTGGCGGTAGTACAAGCTCGACCGGCTGATCGCCAGGGTCGCGGCCACCAACGTGGCCGCGTACCCCTGCGCCACCAGTTCTCGCGCCTGGGAGTGAACCTCACCACAGCTCACTCCCCCACGACGCTTTTTAGGATTTCGATCTCCAACGACTTCCGCCCCAAGGTGCGTTCCAGTTGGCGGATGCGGCGGTCTTTCTCGCTTTCCGCGGCGGCCGCGCTTCTCCCCCCAAGCGCGGCCTTGGCTCCTTGCTCTGCTTCGTCCTTCCAGCGATAGTACAAGTTGGGAGCGATCTGGTAACGCCGACACGTCTCCGAGATGTTGCCGCTCTTCAGCCCCTCCTGCACGATTTGCCACTTCTCTTCCGGGGTGCGGTCTACGCGTGGTTTCCTGCCCATGTTGCCTCCACTTTGGAGGCCCTGATCATACCTTTGCAGGCTGTCCAGTTTTAGCGGGGAGCATTACAGTCCTCTTACACCTCTGCGTACTTTACCTTAATTAAACTAAACTACAAGTTATAACCAAACCTATTTGATTTTGGCCTCTATCGCAGGAGGGAGCTGACGCCGCGGACGAGCGGCAGATTTCTTCAGGAGGCGGGCCCCAGAAGAGCCGACCTAAAGGTCGGCCAGTACACAAAGCCCGCCACAAAATGAGGAAAGGCCGCAGGGCGAGCACAAGGCGCTCGACCTGCGCTACAGGGACGGGAGCACAGGACACGACAAAAAAGCGCCCTCCTCGGAAGGAGGCCGCTACAAATGCAAGAATGGCTGCGGGACGAGCCAACACGGCTGGGGCTGCGCCAGAGGGAAGAAGGAAGAGAGCGGGAGTTTGCGAGAAAGCCAGCTACTTCCAGGATTTCTGGAGGAAGAGATAGCGGTCACGATGGTCGTCGGGGCGCGCGGAGACGGTGGAATCGAGGACGAGGAGTTGCCAGGAATCCCGGGTGTAGGCGGGCCAGTTGGGGGAGCGCGCTGCCGACGGCAGTGGGACCGTTGGGGTTGCCGGATTTGGCGAAATTGACCCAATAGGACTGCATCTGCTCGGCGAGGCGGCTGGGACGGCGGAAGCAACCAGAGCCGACTTAATGGCGGGCCAGTACACAGGGCAAGAGACGGACATCGAGGAATTACAGGTAGCGGCGGAGGAGTTCGGAATAGCGGGTGTAGAGATAGGAAACGAGAAGGAGGGCGACGCCGAGGATGATGAGGGTGACGTAGCGGTCGGAGCCGTGGAGCCGCCAGACGTCGAGCAGGCTGATCTTGGCGACGCAGAGGAGCAGAAGGGAGAGTCCGGCGAGGCGGAAGCTGCGTTCGCGGACGATGAGCGCGAAGAGGAAGGCCACAACGGCCTGCATGCCCCAGGCGATGGTGACGCGACCAAAGGAGGCTTCATTAAGGATGAGGATGGCGATGAGAAGAAACGGAAGGAAGAAAAAGATTTGTTCGGGGCGGGCAGCCAGACCGGAGGTGGCGAGGCGAAATTCGCCGGAAGAGGATTGAGCGCGCGGTGCGGCGAAGCGCTTGCGGAGCGGAAAGGCGAAAAGCTGGGCTGCGAAAAGAATCGCGGCGACGGCGCAGACGTAGAAGCCGCGCTCGAGGCCCCAATACGAAGGGCCGGGATGCAGGCGGGCGGTGAACTCGAACGAGAGCGCACGGAAAAAGACGAGGAAGGCGACGATGAGGCTGTGCGAGAGGAAGAGCTCGAACGGCGAAGCCCAGGCGACGGCGAGAAAGAGGACGGAAAGCGCCGCCCAGGCGACGAGGATCCAGCCGTGATGATAGTAGGAGTTCGCGAAGAGGAGCAGCGTGGCGGAACCAAGATACGCGAGGGCGGTGGCGGCGCGGAGTTGCTGGCCAAAGGCAAAATCGGCGGCGGAAGATTTATCGGCGACAAGGCGCGAGAATCGGATGTAGACGTAATAGAAAACGAAAGCGACGGGCAGCGTATAGGCGAGCAGCTGCGGGGCGCGCGCGTCCAGATTGAAGGAGACGATGCGCAAGAAGCCGAGTAGCAAAACAAAGCAGGCCTGCGAGCGGAAGTTGCGGAAATTTCGCCAGACGCCGAATTCAAACAGCGCCAGCGCGAAGAGCGACCAGGCGAACGCGACCGTGTGCGGCGGGGCCTCACAGTAAATCAGGATAACCGCCAGAGCCGATGCCGCCCAGGTGTACGCGGCGCCGGCAACCGGTGCGAGCGCGAATTCGCCCTTGGCGGCCCAGCGCGCGCAGAGATAGAAGATCGCCGCGACAAGCAACAGCGTAACGAAGCGCAAGCTGAGGCGGGGAATCAGACTGAAGGGCTGCGTGGCGTTGAGGTTGACGGAGACGGCCTGCACCAGCGCGGAGAGGGAGAGCAGATACGCCTGATAGTGAAGCTGATTGTGCTTCACGCGATCGCCAATGACGAGCAGCAGGAGCGCGAAGACGGCCCACGCGGCGGCGATCCAGGGCGAAGAAACTTCTTCAAAGGCAAGCACGGCGATGAGAATGGAGCCGAACCAGGTTTCCAGCGCGGAGAACAGGCGCGCGTAAACGGCGCCTCGCGGTCCGCTGAAGTAGGCGCAGAGGTAGAGCAGCGCGGCCATGAGCGTGAAGGTGAGGAAGCGCAGGGTGAAGTGGTGCCACTCGCGCGTTGCGTCGACGTTGAAAAGCAGCGTGCGGGCAGAGCCGGCGAGGACGAGGAAGCTGGCCTGAAGGCTGAGATCGCGGCGCCCGCGATAGTAGCCGAGGACAGCGAGAAGGAGCGCGAAGGCTCCCCACGCAATGGGGATCCAGAGGCGATCGCACTCGCGGTAGGCGAGCAGTACGAGGAGGGTGGCCGCGGCGGTGGTGTAGAGATCCGAGGGATTGACCGAGGAATTCGGAGATTCATCGAGGCTGAGCCAGCGCGCGCAGAGATAGAAGAGCGCGATAACGAGAGCGAGCGTGACGAGACGGGGTGAAACGCTTGTGTGGAAATGGGGAGAGGTCAGGAAAAGGTTGACGTCGAGCGCCCGGAAGAAGGCGGCCAGGGCGAGGAGATGCGCCTGATAGGAGAGGTCTTCGGCGGAGAGAGCGCGGGCAAGTGCGATGAGAACGAAAGCGGCGGCGATCCAGAGGACGGAGGTCCAGGCAAAGGGGAAAGCCAGCCAGAGAGAGACGAAAAGCATGAGCGACGCGAGATAGGAGAGCGCGCGGAAGGAGACTTCCTCGGAATCGGAAATTAAGAGATCTTTCCAGCGGCGAGGAATCACGAGGGAGTCGGCGTAAAGGAGAAGTGCGGCGACGAGAAAGCGGATAGCGAGCTGAAATTCGGGTGCAGGGACCGCAAGCAGAAAGCGGTCGAAGACATTGTGCGGCGGCAGGGAAAGGCGATCGTAGAGCGTGGGCAGGGCCTGGTTGAGGAGCATGTCCACGGAAGTGAGGAGCGCAACGAGGAGACCGAAGACTCGAAAAAGGATTTCGCGGGAGAAGACGCCGGCAAGCAGGAGCATCTGGGCTTCGGCGAGCCAGATGATGGCGGTGTCCATGCCGGAATATTTGAAGGGGATGGCGGCGACGAGAAGGATGATGCCGATGGTGGAGAGAATGGTGAAGGCGATGCGGCGTTTGCGCGTGGCGGGAAGCTGGCCGAGTGCGAGTTCAACGGCGCCGAGAAGGAGAAGTGCGCAGAAGGCGAGTTCGGGGCGGACGGATTGGTATTTGAAAAGGCCGAGCAGCAAGGACGTGTTGAGAAGCGCGGCGAGGGTGGAGACGCGTTCCCGCGAGGCGGACTGGATGCGGCGGTCGATGTAGGACCAGCGATAGATGCCCCAATAGAGACAGAGGAGGATGGTGCTGGGGAGAAACTCCGGGAACATACGGTTGGGGCCGGCGATAGGCTCGATAACGCGATAGAGCCAGATGAAATGATTGAGATAGGAAGCGAGGATGCCGAAAACTTCGAGCTCGAACCATTGGCGGCGGTGGACAATGGCGACGAGTCCGAGAGCGAGGATGGCGCCAGCGGAGAGAGAGTAAACGGTGTTCTGGCTGATGCCGACGGTGAAAAAGGCCAGGAGGAAGGCGAGGCCGGTGACTACCTGCGAATCATAGCGGAGGGTGTGAACGACCATGACCACGGCGACGAGGAAGAGGAGGACGAGGTCGATCCACTGCGTGCGAATAACGCGGGTATAAGCGATGAAGTGCATCGCGAAGGTGACGAAGAAGGTGAGGGCCCAGCCGCCGCCGATGAGGGCGCGGGCGAAGACACGGTAGCGATCCAGGCGTTCGAGATAGACACCGGTGCCGAGAATGAGGAGGCCGGCGAAATAACCGAGGAGGATTTTTTCGGGATTGGTGAGCGACGGAAATTTGTAACCGAGAAAAAGAGAAATGCCGATGACGAGGGCGATCATGCCGAGTTTGTTGAGCCAGTTTTTACCGAGCGATTCCTCGAGTTGCGAACGGAGTTCGCGCGTGGAGACGGGCGCGGGCCTTGGCGGGGGAGAAAGCGGCGGGGGAACCGGGGGCTGGGGAGCGGGCGGATGCGCCGCGACTGGAGCGGGAGGAGTGACGGCGGGTTTTGCGGTTGGCGGAGTTGCCGGTGAAACAGGCGCGGAGGGATGAGGGGCGGAGGGTTCCGCCAGCGGAGGCTTCGGCGGCTGAGCGGGATGGGCAATTGGCGGTGGAGACGGGAGAACCGGCGGCTTGGGAAATTCCGCAGCAAGAGTCGGTGGTACAGGTGGAGGAAGTTCGACGGGCTTGAGCGTGGGCGGTGGAGTTGCGGGAGCGGCAGAGGGTTGAGTTGGGGCTGGAGGCGGCGCCGGGGAAGCGAGGCGGTGTTCGAGCTCGGCGAGGCGGGTTTCGAGTTTTTTCAGATCGTTGAGGCGCGGCTCGAGGCGATTGAGAGCGTTGATGACGTTGGCAAAACGCTCATCTTCCTTCTGACGGCGGATGCGGGATTGCACCCAAGCGTAGAAGGCCCAAATTGTAAGGATGAGAATCCAAAATTCCATGGCGCCTCAGGGCCTGGACGTGACGGCGATGTCGTAGATAAAAAGAGTGTAGCGGGTGCAAGGCTTGCGCGGGGTGAATTCGAGGAAGAAGGATGCCGGGGTGGTTACGATGAATTCTGCATGACAAATTGGAGAGAGTACGGACCACTCGGCAGCGTGATCCAGAAGCCACCATGGGGGCCAACTTTCGATCTCGATCCCGTCGCGTTCGCTCCGGGAGAAGGAGTGAGCGGGTCAGAAATGCGAGAGGAATGCCTGGGCAGGCTTGCCCGCAAGATGCGAGCGCTACCTAGTGCGCTGGAGGAGGATGCAGGGTTCGTTTTTGTAGGTGGCGCGGGACCATTCGCGGAAGCCGCATTTTTCGGCGACGCGGAGAGAAGGGATATTTTCTGGATGGATGAGGCAGATGGTGCGTGGATCGGAGAGGCGCGCGTCGGTCCAGCCGAGAACGGCGCGGACGGCTTCGGTGGCATAGCCCTTGCCGTGCATGGACGGCGACACGATCCAGCCGGCTTCGCGGAGATTTTCGACGGGCGGCTGGGTTTCGCGGAAGAAATGGGAAACGCCTACCTCACCGGCGAATGCGCCGGTGGATTTTTCCTCGACGACCCAGAAACCGAAGCCGAGGAGCGGCCAGTGTCCGGCATTGCGCTGGAATTTGAGCCAGGCTTCTTCCTGGGTGAGCGGGCGCCCGCCGATGAAGCGGGTGACGCGGGGATCGGCCCACATTTCGCGGCAGGCGGGAAAGTCGTCGAGGCGATGACCACGCAAGCGCAAGTGAGGCGTATCGAGGACGGGGTTTTCGTTGGTGAACGGAAGAGATTGCATGAGGCTCCTCGGAAAGTCGAAAAAGAGTTTAGCGCAGGAGAAGGGCTGGCTTAAAAGACCAGGGCTACACAGAATAAGGAAGAGAAAGAAGGGCGGGGGGGCCGGGATTTCGGAGTAAAATCAGCGCAGATTCGCCCGCAAGCAGGAAATCGGCGCTCCACGACGGGATGGACCGGCGCGAAAAAGACATGGAAGAGACGAGGTGGGGGATGTTGACGACGAACGCGAATCAGGGATTGCCGGAAGCGGCAGCGTTGCTGAAAAAGGGTACGGGATGGTTCATCGCGATCGCGGTGCTGTTCATTCTGTTGGGCCTGTTTGCGATTGCGGAACCATTCGTTGCGGGGCTAGGCGTGACGCTGCTGGTGGGCTGGCTGCTGATGATCGGCGCGGTGGCGCACTTTATCGCGGCGTTCAAGGGCGGCGGCGCGAAGCACGTGATTATGCAAGCGCTGGTGGGGTTGGTCTACTTGATCGCGGGGGGATATTTCCTGGCGCACACAATCATGGGCGTGAGCACGCTGACGCTGCTGCTGGGGAGCGTGATTCTGGTGGAGGGCGTGCTGGAGCTGGCTGCGTATTTCCGGCTGCGGAGCACGGGCGGATCGTGGTGGCTACTGGTGAACGGGCTGGTGACGATTTTGCTGGGAGGATTGATCTGGTTTCACTGGCCATCGAGCACGGTGTGGGCGATCGGGACTCTGGTGGGAGTGAATTTGCTGATGACGGGAATTGCGAGATTGATGCTGGGGCTGGCGGCGCGGAAGCTGGCGAGTCAGATTTAGCGGGCGGCGATCGGCGAGCAGCGACAGGAAGTTTGTGGCCAGGAGACGAGGGTCTGAAGTGAAGATGAAGAGATTTTGCGGCCTTCGATCACAAGAGCCCATCTGTTGCGCAGCCACCGCGCAGAGCGCAAGGCACCCTCAAGCTCGAGCGAATTGAGCAGTTATTTAGAGTCGAGATCACGGAATGAGAAGTGAGTGGTGAGGCCTTGGACGGGCTGGCCGTCGGCTTCGGCATAGGGATAAATGAAATAGTTGAGGGGCGCACCTTTTTGCTGGGAAGAGAGGGTGATGTCGCGGCCGTAGGTGAAGAAGACGCGATTATCGTCGTGAGCGCCAAAGAAGTAATCATGCTTGGCGGGATTTTTCCAGGCTTCGCTGGCGTCGACAGGAATCCAGCCGATACCGTTCAGATAAAATTCGGCCCAGCAGTGGTAACCGGGAATGTCGCCGGCGGATTGACCCTCGGGGAGCGGGAAGCCAATTTCAAAGCGCGCGGGAATACCGACCGAGCGCATCATGCCGATAAATAAAGAGTGGAAGTCAGTGCAGTTGCCGCGCTTGGAAGTGCAGGCCCAGATAGCGTCGCCGTGCCCCCAGCCTTCGCCGGACTTGTCGTAGCGCATGGTGGAGACGACATACTCAAAGATGTGGCGAGCTTTCTGGAGAGGGGTGGTGTCGCCGGCGGTCTGCTGGCGCGCGAGTTCGGCGATGGTGCCGTTGAGAGGCACGAGCTTGTCGGGTTCGAGATAGCGTTTCATGAGCGGGTCGTTGTCGGGAGGAACTGCACTGGCGGTTTGCAGAGCAGGCGCATGAACATCGACGACATGCTCGCGGCGCGTGGCATGGAAAACGAGAGTGACGTCATAACCGGCGGCGGCTTGCGCGGGCGTGGGAGAGAAAACGACAAAAGGATTCCTGTATTCAGGGTCGTGCCCTTGGGAGTGGGGAACGGCGCTTTTGATTTTGAGACCGGAGATGGATTGATAGGAGTCGTTTTGGGGAAGCGGAATCCAGAGGTGATCGGAATCGGCAGCGGCCTGCGGCGGGACGTGGACCTGGTAGGTGAAACTAAAACTGCGCTGGGAAAGAGCCGGATCGACCGGCGACGCAAGCGCGGAAACGGAGCGGAAGAGCTGCGCAGCGGAGGCGCACAGCAGCAAAGTTAAGGCGAAAGTGGCGATCAGAAGAGAGCGAGACATATCAGTATTCTCCAAACGGTTCGATGGAGGATAGCAGGAAAATGTTACGGTGAAATCATGGAAAATGCCCGCGCGAAGTGGTTCTGGAATCGGAGGGCAGGAGATGGCGGCGAAGACCGGCGACGTGGAGATACCCTGAGCCGGACGGGAGCGGAAACGAGTCCTTCGCCGGAACGCGGGCCGACGGGCAGGTGAGATATGAGTGGCGGCGCGGCGGGAAAGCGTTGACCAGGCCCGGATGGGCTTTTTACCATGGAAAAATGGACTTGGGAGCAAAGCGAGGGCGAATGCTGTGCGCGGGAGCCTGGGTGCTGATGCTGGCGTCGCTGGCCGGATGCGAAGACGCCGGGAAAAAGCCCACGCGAGCGCACGTGCCGGCGCTGGATCCGCCGGCAGCGACGGCGCAACAGAAGCCACAGGAGTCCCTGGGAAGCTTGCCGCTGCGGGACCTGAAGACGCAGCCGCTGATCTCGCTGGCGCAGCCGACGCCGGGCGGGATTCCCTACCTAATCGAACAGGTGAAGAAAAAGTTTGCCTCGGGAGAGGCGAATTACAAGGCGGGACACCTGGCGGCGGCGCGGCGGGATTTTGACGACGCGGTGGACTGGATGCTGGAGAGCGGGTACGACCCGAACAGCGATGCGGAGCTGAGCGAGGTGTTCCACCACGTGACGGACACCATTTACGCGTACGAACTGCAAGCGTTCCGGGCAGGGGACGGCTTCAGCGAGGCACCGGCGGTGCCGGCTCCGATCGACGAAGTGGCGGAGATGACGTTTCCGGTGGACCCGAAGCTGAAGGAGCGAGCGGAGGAAGCGGCGAAGAGCCTTTCGCACGACCTGCCGCTGACGGTGAACGACATCGTGGTGTCGTACCTGAATTTTTTCCAGACGCCGCGAGGCCGGGCGATCGTGGAGAACGGCTTGCGGCGCAAGGGGAAGTACGACGCGATGATTTCGCGGGTGCTGAAGGAAGAGGGCGTGCCGCAGGACCTGATCTACCTGGCGCTGGCGGAGAGCGCATTCCAGCCGCTGGCGCTATCGCGGGCGGGTGCGCGGGGCATCTGGCAATTCGTGCAATGGCGGGGAAACGAGTACGGCCTGAAGCGTTCGTGGTGGGTGGACGAGCGGCTGGACCCGGAGAAGGCGACGCGGGCGGCGGCGCAGCATTTGAGGGATTTGTACGGCGTGTTCGGGGACTGGTATCTGGCGATTGCGGCGTACAACTGCGGGCCGGGGAACGTGGAGAAGGGCGTGGAGAGGACCGGCTACGCGGATTTCTGGGAATTGTATAAGCGGAATGTGCTGCCGCGAGAGACAAAGAATTACGTGCCGATCATCCTGGCGCTGACGTTGATCGCGAAAGACGCAGCCCATTACGGAATTTCGGTGGACCCGGACACGCCGGCGGAAACCGATGTGGTGAAACCGGGCCGGGCGATCGACCTGCGACTGGTGGCGGAAACGATTGACGTGGACGTGGAAACGCTGCGGGCGCTGAATCCGTCGCTGCTGCGCATGGCTACGCCGGACGATCCGGAATTCGAGTTGCATCTGCCGAAGGGAACGGCGAGCACGTTTTCGGCGGAGATCGCGGATATTCCGGCGGACAAGTGGGTGAGCTGGAGGCGGCATAGGGTGGAATCGGGGGAGACACTGACGTCGATTGCCAAGAAGTACCGGGTGACCCCGGCGGCGATCGCGGCGGTCAACGACCTGGAGCTCGGGACGCAACTGGAGCAGGGGGAGAAGCTGATCATTCCTGCGGCGCGGCCGGTGGAGGAGACCAAGAGCCGGCTGGTGCGTTACCGAGTGAGGAGAGGCGACACGCTGGGGGGGATTGCGGACCAGTTTAGCGTGACCAGCGAACAGATCCGGAAATGGAACGGATTACGGAGCGGCAAGGTGAGCCGGGGGATGTTGCTGCGGATCTATACCGTGGGAGGAGCGCCGGAGGCGCATACGGTGAAAAGTTCGGCGCACCGGCACGCCAAGAAGAAAACGGAAGGGCCGGCACAGCCGTGAAGGTGCGTGGCTCGGAAGGAACCAGCGGTAGGCGTGCGATGCGGGGACTGCCCGGCGGCAAGATTGGGAAAAATTCAGGCTGCGGGGCTTGAATGTGTCCGGGAGGCTTGACAAGGACGTTGGAGTGGGATAACAAAGCGCAAGGACGGAGAGCAGGGTAACTCCGACTGGAGCAGCGGGCAACAACAACGGGTGTGCAGGTTCCCCATGGGGAGGAGAGCATGGATTTCGAGAAAGAGCCGTTCGAGGACGACGAGGAGCTGTCCCGGTTGGAAGACGATGACGAACTGGGCGGAGAGCCAGAGGTCGTCGTAGAGGAAGAGGAAGAGCTCCTGAGCGTGGAACAAGAGCCGGCGGAAGAGGCCGAGGAAGCCGCGCCCAAGCCTGCGGCCAAGAAGGCGGCTTCGAAGAAAGCCGCGAAAAAGGCGGCCAAGAAGCCCGCGAAGAAGGCGAAGAAGCCGGCAAAGAAAGCCAAGGCCAAACCGAAGAAGAAGGCCGCGAAGAAGGGCAAGAAGCGCCGCCGGTAAACGCGGAACGGCAAAGCCGGGTTTGAAGGAAGGCTCCCCGAGGGATCGGGGAGCCTTTTTTCGTTGGGGTGGAGTGCCGGGATGGGGAGAGGAACGAAGGCGGGGGGACCGGAACGGGAAAGGAGGAGTGCCGGAGGGGGAAAGGCGAGGCAGAATGGTGAGGCCTGGCTTGCCGAAGGAATTAGCTATCGATAGGATAAACAGACATGGTCCATGCCATCGAGCAGATCCGGCGAATGCGGGGCGGGGCGCAGTCGCACCTGATGCGGTGCTCGGACGGCGAGTATTACGTTGTGAAATTCCAAAATAATCCGCAGCACCGGCGGATTCTGGTGAACGAGATGCTGGGTACGAGGCTGGCGGGGAGGATGGGGCTGCCGACGGTGCCGGTGGAAGTGGTGGAGGTGAGCGCGGAATTGATCCGGGTGACGCCGGAACTGTGCATTGAGCTGCCGAGGTCGCGGACGCCGTGCGCGGCGGGGCAGCAGTTCGGGTCGCGGTATCCGGGGGATCCGCGGCAGATGACGCTGCACGATTTTCTGCCGGACGAGAAGCTGCGGGCGGTGGAGAACCTGCACGATTTCGCGGGGATGCTGGTGTTCGACAAGTGGACGTGCAACACGAACGGGCGGCAGACCATCTTTATCGAAGAGACAGCGCGGAGGCAAGCGGGACCTGCGGAGACGCAGCGAGCCACGGAGAAGGCGGCGGAAGAAACGGAAGCGCGCGGTCCGGCGTACACGACAAGGATGATCGACCAGGGTTTCTGTTTCAACGCGGGGGAGTGGAACTTTCCGGACGCGCCGCTGCGCGGGTTGTACGCGCGGAGCCGGGTCTATGAGGGGGTCACGGGAATGCACTCGTTCGGGCCGTGGCTGGAGCGGCTGGAGAAGAAGATCACCGAAAAGGCGCTGGCGGAAACCGCGGAAGAGATTCCGCCGGCGTGGTACGAGGACGATTACGACGCGGTGGTGCGGGTGCTGGAGCAGTTGCACAAGAGGAAAAAGCGCGTGGAAGAATTGATTTTGTCGGCGAAGAACAGCAACCGGGTGCCGTTTGTAAATTGGAAATAGCGGCCAGCGGGAGACGACGAGCACCTAGGGAGAGTGACCGGGGGTTCGCGGCGCGTGACAGGTAAAGTGCAGGGGGATGGATTCCAGCTTTCACTGGTCACCAGACACCGGTCACTTCCCGAGTGGTTCTTCGCCGGCCATTGGGCACCGATCGCTGGGTACTTTTCAAGCGTGGAGAAAATCGATGGCGATACAGGGAAGGACAACGGAAAAGATACTGGCGTACCGGGTGCTGCGGTACACGCCGAATCTGGTGCGGGACGAGTGGGTGAATATCGGCGTGCTGGTGTTCGATCCGGCGACGGGGGAGCGGCGGTTGCGGCTGATCGAGGAGCCGGAGGAATACGCGCGGGTGCGGCGGCTGCATCCGAAAGCGGATGAAGAGTTGCTGCGGGCGCTGCGCGACGACCTGGAAAACCGGTTTGCGACGGCGACGGAGCTTTTCGGGGGAAACGGGACGCGGGCCGAGAACGGGAACTCCGGAGCGAGGAACGTGGGACAGGCCAGCGAGGACTGGATGAGGCTGCTGGCGAAGTGGGACGAGACGTTGTCGAACGCGTTGCAACTGGCGCCGCAGAAGGGCGTGCAGGCGGAGGACCTGGACGCGGAGATGGAGCGGCTGTACGCAGACCACGTGGCGCCGGAACGCGGGGCGGCGCGCGTGGGGGCGGCGGGGAGCCGCGGAGCGATGCGGTCGTACTGCGCGCAGGTGTTCAAGCAGGCGCGGGTGTGGGAGCGGCTGGAGAAGGGCGTGCGGGCGGAGGAGTTTACGTTTCCAGGCGACCCGATGCGGATCGATTATGCGTACCGGCGGAACGGGACACGAGGATTCGTGCAGACGCTGAGCGTAACGCGCGCGCCTGGGGAAGTGAAATCGCTGGCATACACGGTGGAACGGGTCCGCGGGAAGATCGCCGCAAGCGAATTCACGGCGGTGACCGACGTGCACCTGCTGGCCGACAACGAGCGGCATCAATTTGTGCGCGAGACGTTGCGCGATGCGGGAGCAGAGGCCGTGCCGCTGGAAGGCTTGGCGGTGTGGACGGCGAAGATGAGGCCGTTGATTCAGTGACCGGTGATTGGTGACTCGTGACTGGTGACTGGTAAATGGTGACTGGTGGAACCCGGGAGCAAAAAACTTAGTGCCGCGGGTGCGCATAGCCACCGCTTACGGCCGGCGGCAAAGTAAAAAGTTTGCTAAGCCACTTTATTCTGGCTGAAGCCGCTGGCATCCACAGGTCAACCTTTTCAGTCTTTCGAGCGAGGAGCATTCTGAGGTAGGTTGACATTGAAAATACAGCCAGTCGCGAAAATTCTCTTTTGATCCCATTTGGGGGATCGTTCTTGGATAGCGGGTACCAAAAGAAATTCTCTTTCTCGTGACCCCGTGGATGGGTCACCGACCAATAGATAACTAACGGTGCTCGGTCTGCTGACCGATGAGCTTTAGGTGGAACCATTGGCACAAGGACTTTATTGAGTCCGTTCAACTTGCCCCCGAGTTGCTTTCTTATTCCTTTCCACTCGCGCTTCATTCGCTTGGAGATTTCATCGTTTGAGGCAGTCAATGAGAGCTTGGTGCCCTTGAACGCATGGGCTGACGAGTTCTTTATCTCAGATTGAAATAGGGTGAGCTTACCATCCGGCCAGGCGACCTGAATCCATCTGTCCAGGCGCGGCCCTTTTTTCTTACCGGTTGTAACTGGCAAGGGCCGCATCTCAGGGTCATGCAATACCGTTACTTTTGCCTTGTGGGTCGCCTCTAAGCAATGTTTGAGAAGACCGGCCCCAAGATCTTCTCCTGTCATCGATACAAGACCAGTTGCGTGTTTGTCGCTTTCGGGAGGTTTTTCATCGAAGAATTCGAGGACCTTCTTGACGTTGACGGTCACAAAGCTATTGCCTTTGGCGTCCATATTCCTTCTGACCTCCGTCCTTTCGTGCTCTGGTATGGAAGATTGCTTGTTGGGCGCAAATTACCAAGGGAAAGACCGCAGGGCGGCCCCTACAAGAGAAATACCTGCGAGTTACTCTTCATTGGCCGCCGGACGCGAACCTAAAGGCACTATTTTCACCCGTCACGAGTCACCAATTACCAGTCACTAAACGAGCGGTTCCGACCAGTTCTCGAGGGTGTCCTTGACCTTGTGCAGGAACTGGTGGGCGATGGCACCGTCGACGACGCGGTGGTCGTAGCTGAGCGTGACATAGCACATGGAGCGGATAGCGATGGCGTCGTCCACGACAACGGGACGCTTTTCGATGGCGCCGAGGCCGAGGATGCCGACGTTGGGCTGGCTGATGACGGGAAGGCCAAAGAGGCCGCCGAAGACGCCGGGATTCGTGATGGAGAAAGTGCCTTCCTGGACTTCCTCGGGTTTGAGTTTTTTCGTGCGGGCGCGTTCGGCAAGATCGTTGAGCGTGCGCTGGATGCCGAGAAGATTCTTTTCGTCGACGTTTTTGATGACCGGAACGATGAGGCCCCAATCGAGCGCGACGGCCATGCCGATATTGATCTCCTTGTGGAGAACGATGTTGGTGCCGTCGAGGGAGGCGTTGAGCGTGGGATAGGCGCGCAGGCCGGCGACGGCGGCCTTCACAAAGAAGGGCATGAAGGTGAGCTTGGTTTCGTAGCGGGATTCGAACTCGGCCTTGGCCTTGGCGCGGATGGCGGCGACCTTGGTCATGTCGATTTCGTCGACGGAGTAGACGTGCGGCGAAACGTGCTTGGAGGCGACCATGTGCTCGGCGATCTTCTGGCGCATGACGCTGAGCGGCTGGACTTCGTAGTTGCCAAAGTAGATTCGTTCGCGGGGCACGCCGACCTGCAGCGCCGGCAGGAACTGCGAACCGTGCACCGCCGGGCCGGCGGGAGCCGCGGCAGGCGCAGGCGGCGGAGGCGGAACGGAGGGACGCGCGACAGCGGACGCAGCCGCGGGTGCGGCCACGGCGGGCGCGGACTGAGCTGCAATCAGCGCTTCGACGTCTTCCTTGGTAATGCGGCCGCCGGCACCGGAACCCTCGATAGCAGAAAGATCGATGCCGTGTTCCTTGGCGAGGCGGCGGACAAGGGGCGAAGAGTGGATGCGCTCAGTGGAAGCAGGGGCTGCAGCAGCGGCCGCCGGGGTGGGCGACGGAACCGTGGGTGCCGGTGCAACTGCAGCGGGCTTGGCCAAGGCGGGCGCAGGAGCGGGTGCGGGCTTGGCGGGAGCCGGTGCGGCAACAGCGACCGCGGCGCCGCCCGCGCCGTCAATCACAGCAACAATGGTCTGGATCGGAACGGTCTGGCCTTCGGGAATTTTGATTTCCTTGAGAACGCCGGCGGAGGGGGAAGGAATTTCGGCGTCGACCTTGTCGGTGGAGATTTCGAAGAGGGGCTCGTCGCGCTCGACCTTGTCACCGGGTTTCTTGAGCCACTTGGTGATGGTGCCTTCGAAGATGCTTTCGCCCATCTGGGGCATGACGACATCGACAGCCATGGGATCGCTCTCCTTCAGTGGATAAGCCTGCAAAACGCTGGACAACCGAGGCGCCCGCGGCGCTGGCCGCAGAACCCTACTAGTTTACAGCGAAACGCACAGTGACGGAAATCGAGTTGCAGGGCGTTGCTGCGTGCGGGACCTGGGTCACTGACACGAGAAAGGGGATCGACGCGGGGTGGTGGAGGGGGATACAACCGAAAGCCACCAAGGAGCAGGCAGAAATGAAACGCGTGGTGTTGGTATTCGGACTCATCGCGGGACTTGCGGCGCCGGCGGGGCAGCAAGAAGAAAGACGGGGCAGCGAAGCACCGGACAGGGCTACTCCGACGTGCAACACCGTGGAGGTGGATGCAGCGGCACAGCGAATCACCGGGCAGTGGCGGGAGGGGTATAGCGAGGGGAATGCCGGGAGGGTGGCGGCGCTTTATGCCATCGACGCGGTGTACCTGACGGAGCATTTTGCAAGCGGGATGGTGCAGGGGCGCACGGCGATCCAGGCGTACGTGCAACGAGGCGTGGACGCCGGATATAAAGTGGACCGGACCGAGATTCTGCGGACGGATTGCTCGGGCGAGATGGCGTACGTGGTGGACCGCTACTCGGCGAAGAACGCGGGACAAAAAACGATGGGCGTGAACCTGGTGGCGCTGCGAAAGGCGCAGGGCGAATGGAGGATTGTGGCGTACGAGGCGGCGGTGCCGGACCCGGCGACGGCAGTGCGGACGCTGGAGCAGGCGAAGCCGTGAAGGCGCGATATGGCGATGGCGGTCGGAGAGAACCGCGGCGCCGGGGACAACGCAGAGTCAAGGCGGAAGTTTAGGGCTTGTAGGCGAAGGAGAAGTTTACGGTCTGCGACGCCGCATCGCTGCCGATGGTGATATCACGGGTCTGCGTGCCGAGCAATTCGTGCCAGGCGGTCAGCGTGTAGTGGCCGGGGGGAAGTTCGGGGAGCTCGAAATGACCGTCGTCGCCCGTAATCGCGAAGAAAGCGGTATTGAGAATGGCGAAATAACCGTGCATCCAGGGATGGATGTTGCATTTTACGGGAATGAATTCCGGATTTTCGTAGGTATAGGAAAACGGCGGGGTGCCGGCGGGCTGGATCTTATTCCACTCGCGATTGATTTTGGCGAGAGGATGGATGTTGTGGGAGATCGGATCGCCATTGGAGATGCGAACTTCCTGGCCGACGCGGAACACCAGGACGTGAGTGGCGTAGTGACAACCCAGCTGGTCGAAAAGAACGGGACTCACGGGAGCGGAGCCGGAGGGGGGAGCGCCGGCGGAAACATAGACGACGACGTTGCGGAGCGCGTTGCCCGGACCGGTAAGAATCGATTCGGAATAGAGAGGGTCCGAGGCGTGGAGCTTGGCGCAGACAGGTTCCTTGGAGAGATCCAGCGGATGGAGCTTGCCGACGGAACCATTCAAAGTGACCTGGCCAGCGACGCGGGCGCCAGCGGGGGCTGCGAGAAGCGGAAAAGCGTAACAGAAGAAGACAACAGAAAGGAGGAAAGCAGGAAACTTTCGCATGGGTGCAACACCTCCGGAGCTCGGGATCCCACGGGCCTTGAACGGGACGGTTCCGAGCGCGGGCCGAGGAGGAGCAAAGAGAGCGAAGAGAGACCGCGCTTGCCGTGTTCCTTTTGATTCTAGGAGAAAGTGAAGAGGAGGGAAGGCAAATGGGAAGGGCTGGAATTAAAAAGTTACTAACATGTTGAACTCGAGAATCGCGCGGAGTGCCTGAATGCGGAATACAGTTATTCAGTTCCTGGTGCGGAAGCACATGGCGACTGGGCCAGGCACAGCCAGACGGTTTCTAGAAACGTGCGAGGTCTTTGGCCGCGGCAAAGACCTTTTGGGCGTTGGGGAGGAAGGCTTCCTCCAAAGTGGGGGCGTAGGGGACGGGGGTATCGAGAGAAGCGACGCGGAGGACGGGGCCGTCGAGGTCGTGGAAGGCTTTTTCGAAGAGGATGGCGGAGATTTCGCCCGCGATGCCACCGGTTTTGGTGTCTTCGTGGACGACGAGGCATTTGTTGGTTTTGCGGATGGATTTCAGAATCGTCTCCTCGTCGAGAGGGAGCAAGGTGCGGAGATCGATGACTTCGGCGTGGATGCCTTCCCTGGCGAGGGCATCGGCGGCTTCGAGGGAGGTGTGCATCATGGCGGCGTAAGAAACGATGGTGAGGTGTTTGCCTTCGCGGCGGACGATGGCCTTGCCAAGAGGAACCGTGTAGTCAGTGTCGGGCAGCTCTTCCTTGAGGCGGCGGTAGAGGAATTTGTGTTCGAAGAAGAGGACGGGATTGTTGTCGCGGATGCTGGCTTTGAGAAGACCTTTGGCGTCATAAGGCGTGGAGGGATAGACGATTTTGAAGCCGGGGGTGTGCAGGAAATACATCTCGGGGCTGAGGGAATGGAATGGCCCGCCGTGGACGCCGGCGCCGGAGGGGCCGCGGACGACGATAGGCGCGGGCGCGTTCCAGAGATAGTGGCCGCGGGCGACAAAGTTGGTGAGTTGATTGAAGCAGCAGGCAATGAAATCGATGAACTGCATTTCAGCAATGGGTCGCAGACCGAGATAGCTCATGCCGCAAGCGGCGCCGATGATGGCGCTTTCGCTGATGGGGGTGTCAATGACGCGCTCCCAGCCGAATTTTTCGAGGAGGCCTTCGCTGGTTTTGAAGGCGCCGCCGTAGACGCCGACGTCCTCGCCGATGAGGACCACGCTGGGGTCGGCGGCCATTTCTTCGAACATGGCCTGGCGAATAGCTTCGAGAAAGGTGACAGTGGCCATGGGTTACCTCCGGGCCTTTCCATGAGCCGCGGATTTTGCGGGCGCCGATTTTCTGGCGGGCGGTTTGGCGGGGGGATTCGCGGGAGAGATTGCGGCGTTGACCGGTGGTTCTTTGGCAGGCTGCGTGTCGCCGAAGTGAATGGGCGCGTTTTCGCGTGAGGAAGATTTGCCGTGGCCGAAGCCTTCGACGGTCCAGACGGGCTCGACGCTGGATTTAGGCGGCATGACCTCGGCGATGGGGCGTTCCCACCTGGGGCGAATTTTGTGGCAGTCGTCGCCGGTGCAATAGACGCCCTGGGCCGCAAATTCCGGCGGCGGGAAGGGGGAGTTTTCGGCGAATTCGCGCTCTTTTTCGAGAAGCGTTGAGATTTTGTCTTCGATTTCTTTTTTGCCCCTGGCGTCGAGTAGTTTTTCTTCGGTCAGAAATTTCTCGTAAAGGGCGATGGGATCGCGCTTTTCCCAGTATTCGCGCTGCGCGGAAGGAACGTATTCGGCGGGATCGTGCTGGGCGTGGCCGCGGCGGCGGAAGGTTTTGGCTTCGATGAGGATGGGGCCTTCGCCGGAGCGGGCGCGGTCGACGGCTTCCCTGGCGGTGGAATACATGGCGACGACATCGTTGCCCTCGACGATGTAACTGGGGATGCCGTAAGCCTTGGCGCGGTCAGCAAGATTTTCGATAGGGACCTGGCGGCGGACCGGGGTGGAATAGGCCCATTGATTGTTTTCAAGAATGAGCACGAAGGCCGCCTTTTGGGAGGCGGCGAGGTTGAGGCCCTCGTGGAAGACGCCGGTGGAGCTGCCGCCGTCGCCGATCCAGGTCATGGAAACGATTTTTTGGCCGAGATAACGGCCGGCCATGGCCACGCCGGTGAGGACGGGGATGAGGTCGCCGAGCATGGAGATAGGGGAAACGATGTGAAGATTTTCGAGATCGCCGAAGTGGCTGGTACCGTCTTTGCCCTTGGTGGGCGAAGTGTACTTGGCCATGTGCTGGGTGAAAATGTCGCGCGGGGGAACGCCCTTGACGAGGAGCGCGCCGATATTGCGGATCATGGGCGCCATCCAGTCTTTTTTCTCGAGGGCGTAAGCGCTGCCGACGGAGACGGCTTCCTGGCCGAGGCTGGAATAGAGGCCGCCGACGATTTTGTTCTGGCGGAAGAGGCGGGTCATGGTGTCTTCGACCTCGCGGTTGAGGCGCATGAAGTAGTAAAGGTCGAGATATTGCTGGCGGGAGAGTTTTCGTTTGGCGGCCGTTTGCGTGTCAGGCATGTTCGGCGAACCTCCGAGTGAAGTTCCGGTTGTCTATCTTACGGCCAATGGGGGGAGATGGCGAATCGGGGGAGGAGGGGGCGGGGCCCGGAGGGAAGGAGCGAAAGGAAAAATGGACGGGGGAATTTATGTTGCACATGCAACAATTTTATGTTGTGGGTGCAACATTGAGGCGGGCATGACGACGAACCTGGAGGCGGTGCTACGGCGGAGAGCGATTCGGGTGTCTGATACCGCGGAGGTGCCGGCGGAGGAGCGGGAACAGATGTTGCGGGCGGCGGTGGCGGCGCCGTCGAGTTTCAACAGCCAGCCTTACCGGCTGTTCTGGATCGAGTCGCCGGAGAAGAGAGAACGCGCGGAAGAGTTGTGCCGGGGCCAGTCACCGGCAAGAACCGCTTCGGCTCTCGTGGTGGCGGTGGCGGACCTTGGATTGTGGGAAACGACGAGCGCCAGCCAAGTGGAATGGATGAAGGAAACGGGATTCTCGGAGGAGAAGATCCGGGCGTATGAGAAGAAGGCGAAGCTTGCGAAGTGGTTCTATGTGCAGTGGTGGTTCAACATTTTAGGTGCGGCGAAGAGGGCGATTTTGAAGGCGCTTCACCCGTGGAAGATCATCGGCATGGCGTCGATTTCAAAGCAGTGACAGTTCAAGTGAGCGAGGAAGAGTAACGCGCTGGCTTGGGGAAATCTGATGATTGCGGCGGAGCCGCTGGGGTGGAATACCTGCCCGATGGAGGGGTTTGACGGAGAGCGCCTGGAAAGATTTCTGGGGTTGTCGCGGCGGACGGCGTGGTGCTGGCGTATGGATTGAGCGTGGAAGAGGTGCGCACGGAAGGAGACTTCACGCATTTCGTTTGGTACGCGACGAAGGATCTTGGCTCGATGGAAAAGGTTCGCGCGGCGTACTTGGCGGACCGAGAGAAGCGGAGCCAGGAGGAGCAGGAAGCGATAACAGCGGAGTTCAACCGTGTACTGGACCTGGATGCTTCACGGGGAGAGATGCACCGGTCGTTAATTTTCAAGGTGGCGGGGATGAAATGAAAGAAGTAAAGAAGCGAAGCCCTGCGAGCGGGGCAGAACTCTTGACGAAAGAGTCTGTGGCCCCTCCGGGGCTTTTTTTGGTGGAATGCGCACCCAGCTCTTACCCCTCGACTTCGCGCGGGGCAGGCGCGCTGGGCTATTTTTCTTTCACGCCTCCAGCGCTTGGCATGGGTGGGCGCCAACTACCGGGAGTGTTGGCTACTTCACGGAAGATTCGAATTGGTCCAGGCGAGCGAAGAGTTCGGCTTTGGAAATGAGTTGCGGCGTGAGGGAGAAGAGTTCGGCTAGATAATGAGCGAGGGGAGGGCGGACTTCGTCGAGGGATACATTGTGATGGAGGAGTTTTTCGAGGGAGGTGGCTTTGCGGTCGGCGATGCCACAGGGAATGATGAGGTCGAAAAAGCGAAGATCGGTGGAGACGTTGTAGGCGAAGCCGTGGGAAGTGACCCAGCGGCTGATGTGGACACCGATGGCGGCGAGTTTCTCGTCGGGAATGTCGCCAGGAGGTTGGACCCAGATGCCGGTTTTGCCGGGAATGCGATAGGCGGCGACGCCGAAATCGGCGGAGGCGCGAATCATGGCTTCTTCGAGGGTGCGAACGTACCAGTGGACATCGCGGCGGTGGCGATCGAGATTGAGGATGGGATAGCCGACGATCTGGCCTGGGCCGTGATAGGTGATATCGCCGCCGCGATTGGTTTCGCGGAGTTCGACGCCTTTTTGACGAAGGACGTGCTCGGAAGCGAGAAGATTTTTCTGGTTGGCGCTGCGGCCGAGGGTGATGACATGCGGGTGTTCACAGAAGAGGAGAACGTCGTCGATGAGGCCGGATTTGCGGGTGGCGACGAGGCGCTGCTGGAGAGCGTAAGCGGCATCCCAGCCGGAGATTCCGAGGTCGCAAATGAGGAGGGTTAGGGGCATATGAAAGGGATAGCTGGCAGCAGTGAGCAGGAAATTATTGCATTGGGCTCGAAGTTTGAATTATTTCGCATGGGCGAAACGAAAAGAGCCGAGCTAAAGTTCTGCCATTCCACGAAGCACCCATGCGCTGGTCACTCGCGAAAGGCGCCGAGCTAAAGTTTAGCCACTACACAAAGCCAGCGGCCGCGATTACACGTTGATTTGGAGGCCGCGGACGGAGGCGAAGGCGTCGCCCATGGCTTCCCAAACCGTTGGGTGGGCGTGGATCATGTTCATCATGTCGTCGATGCAGCCCTCGAGATTCAGGACGGCGGCGGCTTCGGCCAGGATTTCGGTGGCCAGCGGACCGATGATGTGAATACCAAGGACTTCGCCGTATTTTTCTTCGGAAACGACTTTGATGAAGCCGCCGTGGGCGCCGAGGATGGTGGCTTTGCTGTTGCCGACAAAAGGGAACTTGCCGACTTTGATGGCGTAACCCGCTTCGCGAGCCTGTTTTTCCGTCATGCCGATAGAGCCAATTTGCGGTTCGCAGTAGGTGGCATTGGGGATGCGGAGCTTGTTGACGGGGTGGGTGGGCTTGCCGGCGAGGTGCGTGACGGCAACGATACCTTCCATCATGGCGGCGTGGGCAAGTTGGGGAAGGCCGGCAACGATGTCGCCGATGGCGTAGAGGCCAGGCTCATCGGTTTCCATGAATTGATTGACATGGACGAAGCCGCGTTCGATTTTGGCCTTGGATTTCTCGAGGCCGCAGTTTTCGGTCATGGGCTTGCGGCCGACGGCAAGGAGAAGTTTTTCGGCCTGCAAAGTCTGGGGCTTGCCATCTTTGTCCTTGAAGGAAACGGTGACGCCCTTGGGATCTTTCTTGACGCTTTCGACCATGCAATTGGTTTGAACGGTGATTCCTTTTTTCTTGTAGGCCTTTTCGAGTTCGGCGGAAATTTCCTCGTCCTCCACGGGAACGACGCGGGGGAGGGCCTCAAGAATGGTGACCTGGGCGCCGAAAGAGTTGTAGATGGAGGCAAATTCGACGCCGACGGCGCCAGCGCCGATGACGATGAGGGATTTGGGAATTTCGGGGAGCTCGAGAATGGAGCGGTTGGTGACGATGGTTTTGTGATCAGGCTCGATACCGGGAAGGGATTTTGCTTCCGAGCCGGTGACAATGAGGATGCCGCGAGCCTCAATGGTGGATTTTTTGCCGTTTTTTTCGACGCTGATGGCGCCGGGACCTTCGTATTTGCCCCAGCCCTGCACCCATTCGACTTTGTTTTTTTTGAAGAGGAACTCAATGCCCTTGGCGTGTTTGGTGACGATTTTGGATTTGCGGGCGAGGATGTTGGGCCAGTTGATTTTTACGCCGGGAATTTCGAAACCGAGTTCCGCGGCGTTTTTAAAGTGGTCGTAAACGTCGGCGTGATGGAGGAGAACTTTGGTGGGGATGCAGCCGACGTGCAGACAAGTGCCGCCGAGAAACGGATCTTTTTCGACGACAATGGTTTTCAAGCCGAGTTCGCCGGCACGGATAGCCGCGACGTAACCGCCGGGTCCGCTGCCAATGATTGCAACGTCGTAATTCGCCACGCGAGATCTCCCTTCCCTGTAAGCAAACTTCACCACAGGCACAAAAGGTTCGGGCAATGATGAAAATTGCAAACGGAATTGCCCTGTGGAGCGCGGCCAGGACCCGCGAAAAGGTAATTGTAACAGCGGGCGGAAGAGAGGGGCAACTAAGTGGGATCCGCGGGGAATGCCAGGGAGTGACGTGAGGAGCAGAGCGACGGAGCGGATTTCAAAAGGGGAAAGGAAACGCGCGGAGGGACCAGTACCGGGAATTCCCGCCGCACTCTTCGGATGAGTTCCTAAGTGTCTTCATTTCTGATAATTCCAAAAATGGAGATGCCACGGGAGACGCCAATGGATCACCCAGGGGACCGACGAAACGAGAGTGAAGGCATGCCGAATCGGGAAGCATTTTGAAAATACTTTCCTTGCGCTGACACACGGAGGGTCCCTCCATCTTTTTTCGCGGAAATCAGAGTTTACTCTTGCATTAGATAGTGCACTGATATATATAAACGCCCCCGGCACCCGCCATGTATTGTCTGATGTAGTTACTCTTTTAAAAATACAGAAACCGGGGGAAGTGGGACGGCATGGGTTTCTACTGGCAATGCCTGAACCGGGCATGCGGCGAGGCCTTCCCTGCGGAAGCCGATGAAGGCGAAGAGGGGACTCGAGCATGCGCATGCGGGAGTCCGATGCAGAGGCGGGAACAACCAGCGGTGTTTTCATACTTGAATTTTCTGCGGGAAGAGGAATTTCCAAGATCAAGGGAAGAAAGTGGAAAGGAGCGCGTGGGATGAGAGAGACGAGGATGACAGAGGTCCATTTGAGGAGCCGGACACCCCTGGCGGTGCGAGGGAGTTCGACGCACACGTTCCGCAGCCTGGGATTGTTTGCGGAGGTGGGTTTGTTGTGCAGCGGATGCTATCTGCTGGCCGAAGCGATGCTGAGCCCGCTGAAGGCGGGAGTGGCGTCGGTCTTAGGAGGCGGACTCTTCCTTTCGCTCGCGACAGTCCTATTGTTCTACCTGGCCTGGCCGACGTACGCGAAGTGCATTTCACGGCGAGAAGCGCCGCGAGATGAAGCGAGGGAACGATTCGCGAGGTACACAGGAGAGCCGATGGAACCGCGCGGCGGCAAACAGTGGGCTCTGGAAAAGGAAGAAGAACTTCCAGGACCAATGTAAATTGCGGTTAATTCGCCAGAAGAGCCGGCAAATATTTCTCTCGGAGAATTTTCTGATGGTGGAGCGCATGGCCGGCAAGGATGAAAGCAATGGCCAAGGCGGAGATTTCCTTGCCGCTGGCAGTGCCGCGGCGAAGGAAGGAGGCGTCATCCAGGGAACGAATCAAAGCGAGGGAGGCACCACGGATGGCGGCGAATTCCTCGAGAAGGCTGAACAATTTCCGGGCAGAAGAATTGGCGGTCTGGATGTAGTCATCCTGCTCGAAACCCGGAAGCGGAGTTTGATCGCCGCGGGCGATGCGAAGCAGCCGATAGGAGAAGATACGCTCCGCGTCGTTGATATGGCCGAGGACTTCCTTGATGGACCACTTGCCGGGTTGATAACGGAAGTCGGCCTGCTTTTCGCTTAAGGAATCCAGCATGAGGGTGAGATCGCGCTGCTGGGTTTCGAGAATGTCCACGAAATCACCGTTGGGCACCTGCAAAACATAATTGGCGTAGAAAGGGGCGTAATCGCTGGTCTGCGGGCGCTTTTGTGTCATTATGCGTATGACTCCGTTTGGATATTCTTGATTATAACGTGAGGAGCGAAAGAAGCGGGTGCCTTGGGGAAGCATGGCAGAGCTGAACTATAGAAAGATGCGAGTTGGATTTCAGGGGGAGCCGGGAGCGTTCAGCGAATCGGCGGCAGTGCAGCTTCTGGGAGACGAGATTCGAACGGTGCCGCGTGCGACATTTGACGCGACGTTTGCGGCGATTGAAGAAGAAGCCGCGGACGCCTTGCTGGTGCCAGTGGAAAATACTCTGGCAGGCTCGGTGGTACGCGTATATGACCTATTACTGGGAAGTCCACTGGAGATGTGCGGAGAAACGATTCTGGCGATCCGGCACCAATTGATGGGAATGCCGGGAGCGCGATTCGAAGATTTGCGGGCGGTGGCTTCGCACCCGATGGCTTTAGCGCAGTGCGAGCGATTCTTTGCGGCAAATCCGAAGTTGAAGCGCGTTCCGGCTGAGGACACGGCGGGCAGTGTGCGGGAAATGATGGAGCGCGGCGACAAACAGCATGGAGCGATCGCGGGAAGGCGAGCCGCCGGACATTATGGCGCGGTGATCTTGAAAGAAAATATTGAGGACGACGCGGAGAACTTCACGCGATTTGTGTTGCTGCTGCCGCCGGAAGAGGCGGCGAGATTTCGCGGGCCGGACGCGAGGAAGGTCTCGCTTGCGATGCGGCTGGCGCACAAGCCGGGAGCGTTGCTGGCTTCGCTGGAACCGTTCGCGAAGCACGGCGTGAACCTGCTGAAGATCGAAAGCCGGCCCATTCACGGCAGGCCGTGGGAGTATCAGTTCTTTCTGGATCTGGAGGCGGAGGAGCCGCAGGCATTGGAGGAGGCACTGAAAGAGATCCGGGAGGCGACCAGCGAATTGCGAGTGCTGGGCAAATACGCGGCGGCACGAAGATAGCTCTGCGAGAAAGTTTGATGGGAAGATCGAGAGCCCCGGCGTGGACCGGGGCTCTTTCCTTCAGAGGCCCAGAAGCTATCGACCGGTGGAGGCGGTGGTTGCCGACGGAGCAAGATCGGGAGGCGGGCCGATGTTCTTGGGAAGCTGGCCGTTCAAGGAATCGAGGAATTCGAGGAGGTCGTCACGCTCCTCAAAGGTGAGCGTATCGAGCGAATGGATTTCCTTGTCGAGATAGGGATTCCAGTTGCCGCCGCCGATGTAGTGAGCGAAGGCATCTTTCACGGTGCGGAAGGTGCCGTCGTGCATATAGGGACCGCGATTGGCGAGGTTGCGGAGAGAAGGAGTTTTGAAGCAGCCTTTGTCCTGCTCGACTTTGGTAACAGTGAAGCGGCCGAGATCGGATAGGTTGCCGCGGGTGTCCGCGCCGATTCCGAGATTGTGGAACTTGCCGTCGGTGAAGAGGGCGAAATCCCGACCGATGGTGTGGCAGACTTCGCAATTCCCCTTGTTCTTGCTGACGAAAATTTTCAAACCGCGCTGAGCCCCAGGAGAAAGCGCCTTGCTGTCGTGACCATAGTAGAAGCGGTCGAACGGAGAATCGCCGGCGATGATGGTGCGTTCGAAGGAAGCAATGGACTTCACGACCATATCAATCGTGATCTGGTCCGTTCCCCATGCGGCTTTGAAGAGTTGCGGATATATGGGGTCAGCCTGGAGGCGCCTTACGACGCCCTCGAGAGAGTGGGCCATTTCGACGGGATTGGCCATGGGACCTTTGGCCTGTTCTTCAAGGCTCGGAGCGCGGCCATCCCAGAATTGCAGCGGACTAAAGGCCGAATTGATGACCGTGGGCGCTTTGCGCGTGCCAAGCTGGCCGCGCACACCCCGAGAGAAGGGCCGATTGTCGGAAAATGCAAATTGCGGCGCGTGGCAGGAAGCACAGGAAATAGTGGAATCGATCGAGAGTTGAGGATCGTAATAGAGGCGGCGACCGAGGGCGATCGTTTCCGCCGTGAGGGGATTATCGGCCGGGATTGGAACCGGCGGGAGACCAAGCGGCGATTGGATCTGCAAAGGTTTGCCGACCGGGAAAATCGCGCTTTCCACCGGGGCCTGGAGGGCAGGAAGATAGGAGGCGGCCGCAATGGCCAGAGCGACAGCCGCCAGGGAACAACAGACGAGAAATTTGAAATTGCGTGACATGAGGAGATACCTCCACGCATGTCAGCTTAGCGGACAGCCAAACAATACGGTGTGACCCGAATCACCGGGGTTGGTGAGGAATGAGCAGGAAAAACAAAGGGGAGCGCTTACGGCGCGCCCCGAAACAATATGGTTGAGGGACTTAGCAGTAGCTGCAGGCTTCGTCGCCGACATTAGCGCCGGACATGCCATCCTTCATGCGGCGGAGGCGGCGGCCGAGGCGCTCGGCAAGTTGGTGACGCGCGCGCCACAAACGAGCTTTGAGAGTGTTTTCGGTGACGCCGAGTTTTTTGGCGGCTTCACCAGTGGAATATCCTTCGAC
Source organism: Acidobacteriota bacterium (assembly GCA_021324935.1). Lineage (GTDB taxonomy): Bacteria > Acidobacteriota > Terriglobia > Acidiferrales > UBA7541 > Acidiferrum. The sequence continues at coordinate 316,117 of JAJPIE010000012.1, read as the reverse complement.
CTCGCGGAGAAGGAAGGCAGAGCGGAGGAGCGGAGAAAGCTCGTCGAGATTTTCGTTGATCATCTCGCGAATTTCCGTGCCGGCATAAACCTGCTCGGGAGTCGGACCGTCATCGGCGAAACGCTCAGCGGCGGGAAGTTCGTCTTCGTGGTGCGATTCGTCGAGAGAGACCGCCGGACGCGACTTGGCGCTGCGGCGCTTCATGAGCGCGGCATTGATGACGATGCGCGTAAGCCAGGTGGAAAACTGCGAGCGGCCCTCAAAGCGCTTCAGATTGCGATAAGCGGAGAGGAGCCCGTCTTGCAGAGCGTCTTCGGCATCTTCGGCATTACCGAGCACACGAAGTGCGGTCTGAAAGAGCTGGCGATGATAACGGGTGAAGAGCGTTTCGATGGCCTGAGAGTCTCCCCGCTGGCCGGCGCGAATCAGCTTGTGCTCGCTGAGTTGAGTTGGATTGATCACTTGCGTTGCCATTTGGTTCCCCCCAAGTAGCTTGATAAGAGTCGTTACGCGCGAAAAGGTTACAAAGTTTCTTTAATGCACTGGAACCGCTCCACCACTCATCTTTGGGCGCCTCATAAGAAAGAAGATGGGAATGATGGCGAAGAAAATGACACCCAAGAGCTTGTAGTTGTCGACGAAAGCCAGCATGGTGGCCTGGCGTTCGATCATGTTGAAAAGAATGCCGTGAGCCTGGGCGGTGGCGTTGGGGCCGGAGGAACCGCCAGAGAGAGAAACGGCGCTCAAGCCGGTGATTGTTCTCTGGAGCGCAGGGTTCATATCGTTCACGTGGTCTATTAGACGCACCTGATGCATTTGGGCTCGCCGCTCGAGCAAAGTTGTTACGGTGGCGATGCCGACGCTGGCGCCAATATTGCGGGCGAGATTGATGATGCCGGTGCCCATGTTGGTTTTTTCGCGCGGGACGTAGGCAAAGGCGGTGACGTTAATGGGAATAAACAGGAAGGCCAGACCGAACGATTGTAACACGCGCCCGAGCACAGCGTGTTTCAGATCGAGCGAAAGATTCCAGCCAGCCATGACGAGAAGGGCGGAGGCGGAAATGGTGCAGCCAAAGGTGATGAGGTAACGCGTATCCACCTTGGAGACGAGAAAACCGACGAGAGGCATGCAGAACATGATCGTTGCGCCGCCCGGCGAGAGCGCCAGGCCGGCGAGTTCGGCGGGATAGCCCATGAGTTGCTGGAGCATTTGGGGAATGAGCACGGTGCTGGAATACAGCACGAAGCCGAGGAAGAACATGGCCAGAGTGGAAATGGCGAAGTTGCGGTCCTTCAACATGCGAAAGTCGACAACGGGTTCTTTCGATTTGAGTTCGCGAATAACGCCGCCGACGATGCCCACGACCATGAGGATGGCGAAGAGGCGGATGAAGCCGGAATCGAACCAATCTTCGCGCTGACCTTTGTCGAGAATGATCTGGAGGCTGCCGAGTCCCAGGCTGATAAAGCCGAGGCCAATGTAATCGATGCGGAAGCCGTCGCTGATCTTGATGCGCTTCATATAGGGCGGATCGGAAACGAGGAAATACGTAAGCACCATCGAGAGCAAGCCGACAGGGACATTGATGTAAAAAATCCAGCGCCAGGAAAAATTGTCGGTGATCCAGCCGCCGAGCCACGGGCCAAGGGTAGGAGCCACGACGACGGCAATGCCGTAGACGGCGAAAGCCATGCCGCGCTTGGAGAGCGGAAACGTATCGTTGAGGATGGCCTGCTCGCTTGGCTGCAGGCCGCCGCCGCCAACGCCTTGCAGAATGCGGAAGAAGACCAGCATGCCGAGACTGGGAGCAAAGCCGCAGAGGAAAGAACTGACCGTGAAGACCGCAACGCAGCCCATGTAAAAGCGCTTGCGACCAAGGAGCGAAGAGAACCAGCCAGAGAGCGGAAGAATGATGGCGTTGGAAACGAGATAAGACGTCAGCACCCAGGTGGATTCATCGGCACTCGCGGAGAGATTACCGGCGATATGAGGCAGGGCGACGTTGGCGATGGAAGTATCGAGCACTTCCAAGAACGTGGCGAGCGTAACGGTAACGGCGATCACCCAGGGGTTGATCGAGCCATCCGGCATGCGCAGCTTGTGGATGAATTTTTCAATCATCTTCGCCGCCAAACATTCGAGCTACTTCGTAATGACCGTGGCGACCACATTCATGCCCGGGCGCAGCACCGCTTCATTGGCAGGAATGGGATCGAGCAGAATCTTGACCGGGATACGCTGGACGACTTTCACGAAATTGCCAGTGGCATTTTCAGGAGGAAGCAGGCTGACCACGGCCCCCGTGGCGCCGGCGATGGAATCGACATGACCGGTGAAGGTTTTGCCATAGGTGTCGACTTCGATGTAGGCCTTTTGGCCGGGACGCATTTTGCGGAGCTGCGTTTCCTTGAAATTCGCGGTGACCCAAACGTCTTGCAGAGGGACGATCACCATCAGACCTTGCCCCTGCTGAACGACTTGACCGGCTTCGACCTGTTTGTGCGTGGCGACGCCGTCAACGGGGGCAACGATATCGCAATAGCTGAGATTGAGTTCGGCGGCGGCAAGCTGAGCGCGCGCTTGATCGACTTTGGCAAGTTTGGCCTGGGCGTCGGCGGAGCGCATGGCAACGCGCTTGATATCGGCGCGGGCGCTGGCGAGGCCAGCTTGGGCTTGAAGAACACGAGCCTTGGCGGCATCGAGCTGCGCACGGCTGATTTCGATGTTGCGCCTGGCCTGCGCGAGACGTTGTTCGTCGGCGTTGAGAGCGCTGGCGGTGGCGTCGGCGTTGGCCTTCGCGGCGTCATATTGCTGTTTGGAGATTTCGCCCTTTTCCATGAGGGGCAAATAGCGAGCAAGGTCGGCTTGCGCGAGCTGGGCATTGGCGCGGCTTTTATCGACGTTAGCTTGCGCGTAAGCAAGATCAGCGGTCTGCGCCTGGTCGTAGGAAGCCTGGGCGCGCAGAAGATCCGCCTGGGCGCCGGCCAGCTGCGCCTGCGCGCTGGAAGTGTCGCTGGCGGCGGTTTCGCTGGTGCGTGGAACGTCGACGCCGGCCGAGCGCGCCTCGCTTTCGGCGAGGGCAAGATTGGCCTTGGCCTCGTCCACGGCGGCCTGATAGTCGCCACGTTCGAGCTGCACGATGACCTGCCCCGCCTTTACCTGTTGGTTGTCGTTGACCAGCACCTTGGAAACCCGGCCGTACACTTTTGCAGCGATCGGCGTAATGTGGCCGTCGACCTGAGCGTCGTCTGTGGACTCGCGGTTATGGAAGTAGAGGTAGAGGCCAAAAACAACGGCGAGGAGGGCAATGCCGCCGATAATCAAGCGGGTCCGAATGCTGGAGACGGTATTCTTCTCCGGCTCGAGATCGAGATTCTGGCCTTCGACCGGAGAAACTTTTAGCTTACCCGCGTTTTCAAGTCCGACTTCGATCTCAACACTCATGGGTCCTCACTTCGCGTAAGTCTTTTCCATCTGCCCGATGGAGCGCGAAGTCGGCACGGGCCTGATTGAATCGGTAAAGTGCCGCGATCTGATTGTCGTTGGCGCGGGAAAGCGAGTCCTGGGCAGAGATGACTTCAATGTTGTTGGCGACGCCGGCCTGAAAGCGGTCACGGGCCTGGTCGACCTCCTGCTTGGCGAGCGTGACGCCGAGATTGGCGACCTGCACTTCACTGCGGGCGGAATCGAGATTGAGGAGAGCGGTTTTAACATCGAGAGCGATCTGGTTGCGCAAGTCAGATTTTTGCTGCTCGAGCTTCTGGAGTTCGAGGTCGGCCTTGACGACTTCGGCATGAATGCGGCCGCTGGTGAAGAGCGGCATATTGACCGAGGCGGTGTATTGATAGGTGGGAATGCCGTCGTTGACTGAGGTGCCGAGGTAGGCCCAGTTGCCGTCGAAGCGGAGCGAGGGCAGCCGCTGGTACTGAGAGGCCTGCTTGTCGAGTTGGGCCGATTTTTCCTGGGCTTCGATGGCCTTCCATTCCTGGCGGGTAGAAAGCGCGCCGTCGATGCTAGCTTCGACATCGGGCTGCGGAGTATCGAAGAAGGCGAGAGAATCGGCGAGCTCGATTTTCTGTCGCGGATCGAGGTTCAAAAGTTTGCTGAGGCCGAAGAGAGAAGCGTCGCGGTCGTTTTCGGCTTCGATCAGGCGCTGCTTTTCGTTCTGAAGTTCGACGTTGGCGCGAAGCGTGTCGATGCCCGTGCCTACCCCTTCTTTTTGCAAGTCGGCCGCTTGATCGTAGAGGGCTTGCGCAAGCTCCACGCGGGAGCGGGAGGCTTCGACATTGGCGACGGCACGAAGCGTGCCAATGTATTGCGAAACGACAAGAAGAATCACCTGCTCGCGGACGGAAAGGCTATTGGCTTTGCTGGCGTCCACGTTGCTGAGGGCGGCCCGATAGCGCTTCCAGAGAGAGAAATCGAAGACATTGGTGCCGAAGGCCGGTCCGGCAGAAAAGACCTGGTAGGGACCGAGATGCTCTGGGAAGGGGAACCCTGGCGGGAGATTGCCGCCAAATTGAGCATGCAGGTTTACGCGATTGGCGGAATCGGCAACGCGCAGATTGGCCTGAGGAAGCAGATCAGCGCGCGTAATGTTTTTGTCCTGGATGCTTTCGGCGGCGTTCAGGACGGCGATCTGCTGGGTTGGATTCTGCTTGATGGCCAAGGCGACGGATTGCTGCAGCGTGAGCTTCAGAACGTCGGTGGGGGCGTTCGCGGGCAGAGCAGAAGAGCTCGTTTGCGCCGAGGCGAACCCCGGAGCGAGCAAAAGGCCGAATAGAATGATGTAGAAGATGATGGGAGCGCCCTTGGACGGATCGTCGTCTTTTGCGTCGCGAGAAGGAGCGCCGTTCTTGGCGGCTGTAATTTCGTTCACGATGGCCTGGTTGAGGCAGCCCTCAGCGACCAGTTCGGCGCCAAGGCGGTGCATTTCCTTGAGGAGAACTTTGCCGGCGTTGTCGATAAAGCTGACGCCGCAAAGGTTGACACAGAACTTGGGGCGAGGATTGGTGGCGTAGAGTTCGCGCCAGCACTGTTCGAGGGTGGCCACACGGGGACCGGAAAGGCATCCTTCGACACTCAGGAAGAGCTTTCCACGTTTGGATTCAGTCGTAATTCTCAGCATGGTTTTTGGCTCTAAAACAACAGAGGAGTGCAAAGAGGTTGCCAAAGCATGTCTCTCACTATTCATAATTAAGTCTTTCATTTATAGCGCATTACCGATTTTCCAAGGATTGTGAGTCTGTCTGGAATGCCCATATTATGGCATATTGCCCACATTTAGGCCATTTATATTGACCTTATATGGGCATTTCTCATTAAATTGTGCAAGTGGTTGCGGCGAAAGAGAAGGGGCATAGTTTAGATCCCCGATAGAGAGTGAAAGGAGAAATGGAACAAGGCGAGAGAAGTAACGACGCTATGCGATATAACAACGTTAAGTTCAGATGAAAAAAATTATGCGGATTAGCCATGGGTTTTTGCGACTCCTGTGATGAGGGTATCGATCACAAAGGGAATGAGTTGTTTTCGCTCGACCCACGGGAAGCCGCTCCGGTGAATAATCAGGAGCGAGGTAATGCCGTGGACGCCGCTCCAGAGCGTCTGGCTGATGATCTCGGCATCCGTGTTTTGAAATTGTCCCGCGGAGATGCAATCGAACACACAGCGGCGGAGAAAATCGAAGGCCTGCATGCCAGCAGAATCCGGGTGGGAATGCTTCGCTTTGTCAAACCCTTCGGGGATGGGCATCATGAAAGTGGCACGGTAGTGGTGCGGATTTTCGAGGCCAAAGTGAACATACGCCAGAAGGCCGCCTTTGAGGCGTTCCACCGGATCGCCGGGCTGCTCCAAGATACGGCTCAGGTGAGCGGAAAGGCGAGCAAATGTCTCCTTGCAGACCTGCTCAAGAAGCTCGGCTTTATCCTTGAAATAGAGGTAAATGGTGGTGGGTGAGTATTCGATTTTCTCCGCGATGCGGCGCATGGAGACATTCTCGAAGCCATCCTTGACGAAGAGTTCGCTGGCAGCATCGAGGATCTCCTGGCGGAGAAACTTTTTCTGGCGGAGTTTGCGTTCTTTGACGCCCATGACTTAATACCATTCACTAATATAACATTGTTAATCTAAGAGCGTCTTATTGTCAAACTTTTATTTCCTGGGCGAGGCAGTGCTTCAGTGGCGGACGGCAATGGCCTGCATTTCAAAGTGGCCGCCGCGCAAGAGCGAGCCGGCACCGATGAAGGCACGGGCCGGGAAATCTTTAGAAAACTGAGCGCGGTAGACGGCATTGAATTTGTCGTAGAGGGACAAGTCTGTGCAGAAGACCTGGACATAGACAAGGTCGTCGATGGACATGCCTGCCGCGGAGAGTGTGTTTTTGTAGTCGTCAAAGAGGTTTTTGATTTCATCGTCGATCTTGTCGGGAGCCTTTCCGGTTTTGGGGTCGAGGCCGATGCTGCCGGAGAGATAGAGAGTGTCTCCCGCAAGAATGGCTTTGCTGAAAGGAAGCTGCGACGCAGGGCCGGGTAGATTGATGGCGCGACGCTTGGCCTGCATTTCGCCTTGAGAGAAGGCGCCGCGGACCGAGAATACGGCAGAAAGGCCCAGGACGACGACGAGAATCCATACGCGGCGGTTCATGGGGAGCTCCTAGCAAAAGAGGATGGGAGAACGGGCGGCGGGGAGTGTAGTCCGGGAAACCACGGAGAGCAAGCAAAAAGGATTCGAGGAACAGGCAAAGACGGATTGACGCATACCTTTGATAGAATGCCCACCGATTGGGGGATACCGATGAGAATGCAACCGATCTTAATGCTTGTGGCTGGAGTGTTGTTGGCAGGCGCGCTGCAGCCGGCCGCAGCACAAAGCAAACTGGACGAGAAAATCGACAGCAACATCAACGATTGGGTGGGAACGTACAAATATCTGCACGAACATCCGGAGCTTTCGACGGAAGAAAAAAACACTGCCGCCCTGGTTGCCTCGGAATTGAAGAAGATTGGATATGAGGTGACCGACCACTTCGGGAAATACGAGGATGGGAGCCCGGCCTTTGGAGTGGTGGGGGTGATGCGCAACGGCGCAGGTCCGACGCTTTACATTCGGACGGACATGGATGCGCTGCCGGTGACCGAAAACACAGGGTTGCCGTATGCGAGCAAAGCGCGCGAGAAGCGGGCGAACGGCGAAGTGGGAGTGATGCATGCGTGCGGTCATGACCTGCACATGACGGTGTTTTTGGGGACGGCGAAGATGATGGCGGAGTCAAAGGATCAGTGGAACGGGACACTGGTGATGATCGGGCAACCGGCGGAAGAGGTGATTGGCGGGGCGGCGGCGATGCTGCGAGCGGGGCTCTACACAAAATTTCCGAAGCCGGACTACGTGGTTGCGCTGCACGATACGTCGGTGCTGCCGGCAGGAGCGGTGGGGTGGCATGCGGGACCGATGCTGGCGGGAGCCGACTCCGTGGACATTACGATTCGGGGATATGGCGGGCACGGGGCGATACCGAACATCACGAAGGATCCGATTGTGGTTGGGGCGGAGCTGGTGGTTATGCTGCAGACGATTGTGAGCCGGGAAGCGGATCCGCTGACGCCGACGGTGGTGACGGTAGGTTCTTTCCACGCGGGGACGAAACACAACATTATTCCGGACGAGGCGCACTTGCAGTTGACGGTGCGTACAATGACTCCCACCCAGCGTGAAAAGGTGCTGGCGGAGATCCAGCAAATGGCAAACGGGATCGCCGAGGCCGCAGGGATTCCGGCGGAACGGGCGCCGATCATGGAAGTATCGAAGGAAAACGTGCCAGCGACCATCAACGATCCGGCGCTGAGCGAACGCGTGGCAAAATCGCTGGAAAAAGGGGTGGGAAAGGAAAATGTGTGGCCGGGTCAGCCGATCATGGCGAGCGAAGATTTCAGTTTGTTTGCGCTGGAGGATCCGAAGCCGCCGATTTGCATGTTCTGGCTGGGAGCCACGGATCCGGCGAAATGGAAAGAAGCGCAAGAGAAAGGCACGCGATTGCCGGGGCCGCATTCGAGCGAGTTTGCGCCACTACCAGAGCCCGCGATTCGGACGGGCGTGAAGGCAATGACGACGGTGGCGACTGACCTGCTGCATAAATAAGGAAGCGCCCAAGCAGCGAATCCAATCAGGGCTTCGATGGAGGGTCGGTGGCGCTGGGAGCAGCGAGCAGAGGGGGCGGCTTGACCTGATCCTTGGCCGGAATGGCGGAGGGGAAGGCGAGTTTCTTGACGATTTGGGCGGTACGTTTCTGGCTGATCTGACAGGCTGGATCGTAGATACGGCACTGGGCCAGTGTGAATTTGCAGCCGCAGTCGCAGGATTCAGCGTTGAATTTGTGGAGCGCGGCGTCGCGCTGTTCGGGGGAGAGAGCGGTCATGTCGACGCCGGGGAGAGCTTTGGCGCGGTCCGCGTGCTTCAGGAAAATGTCGCCCTGGTCCTGAAAGGTTTCGATTCGAGCGGTGACGGGAAGGCCGAGAAGCGCGCGAACTTCGGTTTCGTACAGCGCAGGGTTATAAAGTCCGACGTGTTTCTGGACGACCCGCCCTTCGGTATTGATGATGAAGACGGTTGGCAGAGCGGAGATCCCTCCGTATTCAAATCGCGTCGCGTTGTCCGCCAGAGCCACGGGGTAATTGATTTCCTCGGAATCGACGACTTTCTGGACTTCCTTTTCATCGTCGTCATCCACATCCAGGCCGATAATCTGCAAGCCGTCCTTGTAACGGTCCTGGAGAGCGATTAGACCGGGAATCTCTTCGCGACAGGGGCCGCACCAGGTGGCCCAGAAGTTCAGCAGGACAACCTTGCCTTTATAACTCTGCAAGCTGAGATCGCGGCCCTGGAGATCTTTCAGTTGAAAGGCGGGCGCGGGATCGGGATCACGAACGAACCGAATGACGGGCGACTGCGCGACACAAGAGGCAGCGAGCGGAAGCAAGGCAAAAGCGGCAATCACGAACAGCCCAGTCAGGGCGGGGAGATTGATAGAGGCCGAGGTGAGTTTCATGGTTCTACCTTATTAGGAGACCACAGTCCTTGGGGCAATCCAAGCGAGCGTGGCGGATGCGATAGCGTGCAGGTTACACAGGACGTTTGATGCCGAGTTTGCGCATGCGGGCTTGCAGAGTGGTGCGCTTCATACCAAGCAGAGTGGCAGCGCCGCGAGGACCGGAGACGCGCCACTGCGCCTGGCGAAGCGCGCGGAGGATGTGCTGGCGCTCGGCGTCTTGGAGGGTGGAGATGGAAGCGGAAGGATCGGCGGAAGAGCGGGACGCCGGCAGCAGCGAGCTGAGAGGAGAGTCGGTGCTCAGGTTGGACGCGAGCGATATGGCAGCGGGCTTGAGTTCGGAAAGCGGAACGCGAAGTTCCTTGCCGGTGGAGAGCAGGACGGCGCGTTCGATGAGATTTTCAAGCTCTCGGATGTTGCCCGGCCAGGGGTAGTTCACGAGCGCATCCATAACGTCGGCGGGCACGTATTCAACCGTTTTGTTTTGGCGGCGACTGAAGGTCTGCACGAAATAGCGCACCAGGAGCGGAACGTCTTCGCGGCGTTCACGGAGAGGGGGAACCAGGATCGGAAAAACGTTAAGACGGTAATAGAGATCGCTGCGGAATTTGCGGTCAGCGACGAGTTGAGCGAGGTCGGCATTGGTGGCCGCGACGACGCGCACATCGACGCGCTGGGTGCGATTACCGCCAAGGCGCTCGAACTCCTGTTCCTGCAGGACGCGCAGCAGCTTCGGTTGGAGTTCGAGAGGAAGGTCGCCGATCTCGTCGAGAAACAAGGTGCCGCGGTCCGCGAATTCGAAGCGGCCGATTTTCTGGGCAAGGGCGCCGGTGAAGGCGCCACGTTCGTGGCCGAAAAGCTCGGATTCGAGGAGCCCGGCAGGAATCGCGGCACAATTGACCTTGACGAAGGTGCGTTCGCGGCGAGGACTGAGGTTGTGAATGGCGCGGGCGATGATTTCCTTACCGGTGCCGGTTTCGCCTTGAATCAGGACCGTGGTCCCCGCCGGCGCAGCCAATTCGACCTGGGCGAGAGTGCGGCGGAGGACGGGGCTTTCGCCGATGATTTCCTCGAAGTTGAATTCGGAGCGAATCTCCTCTTCGAGGTAGAGCTTTTCGACGGCGAGTTTGTCTTTGAGCGCGTCGATTTCCTTGAAGGCCAGAGCGTTTTCGAGGGCGATGGCGACTTGCGCGGCGACCTGCTGAATGAGCTCCACGTCCTCGGAGGGAAAGGCGTTGGGATTGCGGCTGGCAAGATTGATGGTGCCAAAGGTGCGGCCATGCGTGATCAAGGGAACGCAGCAGATCGCCTGAACGCCTTGTTCGCGGAAGAAACGCATCACATCCAACTGGTAGCGATCGATCTCCTTGCCGCGGGTGATCAGAACCTTGCTGCCGGCGAAGCATTGGCCGGAAGGAGAGCCTTCAAGCGGAACGGTGAGTTCGGCTTTCTGCACGGGGAAGTTTCCCGGCAGATCCAGGGCGTGAATTTTCAGCAGGCCGGAGGAGGAATCGAGCAGGGCCAGGCTGGTGTAGTCGTGCTGGAGCACGGGCTTGAGGGAAGAGACGATGCCCTTGAAGACCGCGGCGGGATCACGAGTGCTGACGAGGAGATTGTTGATATCGAGGAGAACCTGCAAGCGATCACGTTCACGGGCCAATTGCTTCTGATAGGCTTCGGCAGCTTCGAAATTAAGGGCGTTGTCGACCGCGACGGCAACCTGGGAGGCGACGCGCTTCATGAACTGGATTTCCAATTCGCTGATGCCCTGCGGCACGAAGCGTCCAAAGACCAGGGTGCCGAGCCGATGATGGGCAGTGGTAAGAGGGAGAATCGCGCTGGAATGCACGCCAGCGGCTTGCATCTTCTGCATGAATTCGGGATAGCGGGGGTCCTTGGATGCGTCCTGAATAACGAATGGCTGTTGGTTTTCGAAGACCCATCCGGATGGGGAGTTTGCGGCCGGCAATTCCTCCGGGCTTTCGTGCTTGATGGGTTGTTGCGTGACCAGAATGTGCAAGCGCATCATGCCGCGGGCAGGGTCGTGAAGAATCATGCCGAGAAAATCGAATTGGAGAACGGCGTGGAGGCGATTGGAGAGCTCGTGAAACAGCGCCTTCAGATCGCGCTGCTGGGCGATCATCTCGCTGAGATTGAGGAGGGCCTCAAACTCCCTTCCGGCCTGTGCGCTGGGCGAAGAAGGAGCGATTTCCGGGGAAGATACTGGAGGCTTCGCCATAAATGGGAGAATAGCATCGGCTTTGGCGGGGGCTCAACTTGAGCGGGTGGGGCAGGCAAGCGGTTTCGGGCGCTTGTGGAGCTGGTGGGATTGATTTAGGCGAAAATTTGGGGAATAAGCCGTGAGAAAGAGCTGGAAGATTGCGAGTTGGATGCTGGCGGCCGGGCAGTGGACAGGTATTTTGGCGCTGGGGAGTTGCGGAGTTGCGCCGCAAGTGAAGAGCCCGACACATGCTGACCGGCCGGGTAACCGAGGTGAAGTTCGCGATGCACCTGAACATTATGATCTCGCGCGCGACGAAGAGCGTGGAGGCCATACCCTGCGACGGCACGTGGGGCGCACGGACGACGAGTTGCGAGAACGGCTGGCTCGCGAGCCGAACATTTCCGCGGCATCGACTTGGACGGATCGGGAGACGGCGGAAACAGTTTTGGCGGAGGCGCTGAAAGCGGAGCGGAACCGCGTGGAAAACTGGACAAGGCGGAGCTATCCACGAGCAAACCTGGCGCTGCATTATGATGCGGGCCGGGTGATCGGCCGGAGTTTGCGCCGGGGGGAGGACCGAACCGTGGATTGCACAAGCGCGGTAATGGTCTTGCGGGCGGATGGAGCGGAGGGTTTTTACGTTTTGACGACGTATCCGGAGGCGAGGGAATGACGCACGAGCAGAATAGAAAGGCGGCTTTCGATCCGGGAGATTATCCGGCCCTCCTGGAGTTTTTGCCGGCTTATCTCCATCAAGATTTTGGGGAGGAGTACGGATCCGCGGAGAAGGCGATTGCGGCGTTGGTGGCTGATGCGAGCGGAGATCAGATTCGAAATATAAGGGATGAGTGGCATGCCTTGCGGCAAGCCCTCGCGGGACGGCCGCTGCATGAGATGCAACGGACACTTGGGGTTCTGGGCGCAGCCTGGCAACCGCAATCGGAGCACGAATTAGAAGCAGTGGACGAAATTCTCAGGCGGAGCGAGGCGTGATATTCTTAAAAAGGTTGCAGGCCCGTAGCTCAGTTGGTTAGAGCGCTACCTTGACACGGTAGAGGTCTGGGGTTCGAGTCCCCACGGGCCTACCATTCCTTCCTGATGGGCACCCTTTACATTCTTCAGAGCGAAACATCCGGCCAGTTCTATGTCGGGTCGACGGACGATCTGGACCGCCGCCTGAGCGAACATCACCGGGGGCACACGCCATCGACGCGAGGTAGAGGCCCATGGAAGCTCGTCTACAAAGGGGACTTCGCTTCGTTGCTCGAAGCGCGACGCCGAGAATTGGAAATAAAGAAATGGAAGTCCGCCAAACTGATCCACGCACTCATCGGAAGCTCAGCTGGTTAGAGCGGGCCGACCGAGTCGGCCAGGTCTGGGGTTCGAGTCCCCACGGGCCTGGCTTCCCTTTCCTCCACCGCGTGAGACAGTTCATTTGCAGTTTCCCGCCTAAGATTTCGTAATCGTGACGACTGGAAAAGGCCTTAGTGCCGCATTGCGAGGTCGAAGCGGTCGAGGTTCATCACTTTGGCCCAGGCGGAGGCGAAGTCTTTTACAAACTTCTCCTTCGCATCCGAGGATGCGTAGACTTCAGCAAGGGCGCGCAACTGGGAGTGCGAACCGAAGATGAGGTCGACGCGAGTGCCGGTCCACTTGAGCTCACGGGTCTTGCGGTCGAGGCCTTCGTAGATGTCTCCGGAACCATTGGATGCGCTGGAACGCTGCCATTCCGTACCCATGTCGAGCAGGTTGACAAAGAAGTCGTTGGTCAACGTTTCCGGGCGCTTGGTGAAGACGCCATGCGTAGACTTGCCGACGTTGGCACCCAGAACGCGCAGGCCGCCGACGAGAACAGTCATCTCCGGGGCCGTCAGCTTGAGCAATTGCGCGCGATCAACCAACAACTCCTCTGGGGAGAAGCGCTGTTTGCCGTGGAGGTAGTTGCGGAAGCCGTCCGCTTTTGGTTCGAGCGGCTCGAACGATTCGACGTCGGTATGCTCTTGCGACGCGTCCATGCGACCCGGCGTGAAGGGAACCTTTAGGTCGTGCCCGGCGTCTTTTGCGGCTTTCTCGACCGCCGCACAGCCACCGAGAATGATCAGGTCCGCGAGCGAGACTTTCTTGCCACCGGATGCGGAAGCGTTGAAATCTTTCTGGATCGCTTCGAGCTTCTGCAGCACCTTCGCCAGTTCAGCCGGCTGGTTGACCGCCCAGTCCTTTTGCGGCGCGAGGCGAATGCGCGCGCCGTTGGCTCCGCCGCGTTTATCGGAGCCGCGGAAGGTCGAGGCCGAGGCCCAAGCCGTTGAGACAAGCTGCGACACGCTCAAGCCTGATGCGAGAATCTTCGCCTTGAGAGCGGTGATTTCGGGATCCCCAATGAGGGGATGATTTACAGCGGGGATTGGATCTTGCCACGCCAGCGTCTCCTTGGGAACGAGCGGCCCGAGATAACGGACGATCGGGCCCATATCGCGGTGCGTCAACTTGAACCACGCACGAGCAAAGGCGTCGGCAAACTGATCCGGATGCTCGAGGAAGCGGCGGGAAATTTTTTCGTACGCAGGGTCGAAACGCAAGGCGAGGTCCGTGGTCAGCATGGCGGGCGCGTGATGCTTGGAGCGATCGAACGCATCCGGCATCTTGCCAGCGCCCGCGCCACTCTTCGGCGTCCACTGGTGCGCGCCTGCCGGACTCTTGGTGAGTTCCCATTCGTAGCCGAAGAGGTTCTGGAAGAAGTTGTTGCTCCACTTCGTTGGCGTTTCGGTCCAGATGACTTCCAAGCCGCTGCTGATCGCATCGCCGGCTTTGCCGGAGCGAAATTTGCTTTTCCAACCGAGACCCTGTTCCTCGATGGGGGCGGCTTCGGGCTCCGGGCCGACGTTTGCGGGGTCGCCAGCACCGTGGGTTTTGCCAAAGGTGTGGCCGCCGGCAATGAGCGCAACGGTTTCTTCGTCGTTCATGGCCATGCGGCGGAACGTTTCGCGGATATCCTTGGCGGCGGCTATGGGATCCGGCTTGCCATTGGGGCCTTCCGGATTCACATAGATCAGACCCATTTGCACGGCGCCGAGGGGATTCTCGAGTTGACGATCGCCGGTGTAGCGCTCGTCACCAAGCCATTTGCTCTCCGGGCCCCAATAAACTTCTTCGGGTTCCCACACATCCGCGCGGCCGCCGCCAAAGCCGAAGGTCTTGAAACCCATGGATTCGAGAGCGACGTTGCCAGCGAGAATTATGAGGTCGGCCCAGGAAATTTTCCGGCCGTATTTTTGCTTGATCGGCCAGAGCAGACGCCGGGCCTTGTCCAAGTTCACGTTGTCTGGCCAACTATTCAAGGGAGCGAAGCGCTGCTGCCCGGCGCCAGCCCCGCCGCGGCCATCGTGGATTCGGTAAGTTCCGGCGCTGTGCCAGGCCATGCGGATGAACAGGCCGCCGTAGTGGCCGAAGTCGGCCGGCCACCAATCCTGGGAGTCAGTCATAAGGGCATGGAGGTCCTTGATGACGGCGTTGAGGTCGAGTGTCTGGAATTCCTTGGCGTAGTCAAAATCCTCGCCCATCGGATTGGATAACTTGGAATGCTGATGGAGAACCTGGAGGTCCAATTGATTTGGCCACCAATCACGGTTGGTATTTGCAGCAGCTCCTGCGGAGAATGGGCACTTGCTTTCGGTGGACACGGCGTATTCCTTTCTTTCGGCGAGTCAAAAACTGGGCGAAAACCGCATAACGAACTTCGAAGATCCTTCCCTGCAGCTAGCGAGAAGCGCGCCGCGGAGCGCATTTCGTGCAGAGTCCACGGAAAATGAGCTCGCATTCGCGAAGAACGCGTTTGCCGAGTGTGCGAGAAGCAGGCCTGGGCACATCGAACCAAGCCAGGTCCTCCACGTTACCGCAGCGGTCGCAGATAAAATGGTGATGGCGGATACCTTTGGCGTCGAACCGAGCGGCGCGACCCTCGACTGCGACTTCGCGCACCAGACCCGCCCGCACCAAGTCTCGAAGGTTGTTATACGTCGTGGCTCTGGACGAGCGCGGGTCCACGAGATTCACGGCCTTATAGATTTCCGCAGCCGTGGGGTGCCCATGGTATTCCATCAAAAACGCCATCACGGCGTAACGCTGCGGCGTACACCGCAGCCCGCCGCCCTTCAAGGATCGCTTGATAGCCCCGGCATCCAGCATAAAACTGGAATATATCTAATATGAAATTTTGTCAAGACATCCGGTTTGGTCGCGGCCGAGGGCTCACCAGAGGATTTTAATGGCGAACTGAATCTGCCGGGAGGGAGTTTGGGTGGAAGTGATGAGACCGGCGTTGGCGATGGGATGACCGGCGGAGTCGAAGATGTTTTTGTTGGCCAAGGGCGGGGCAAAATTGGCGCGGTTCAGCACGTTAAAAAACTCGGCACGAAACTGGATATTGAAGGTATCGGAAATGCGTTTGACGTAGTTGTTTTTGAAGAGAGAAAAGTCAAAATTGAGCAGACCGGGACCGATCAGAGTGTTGCGGCCGAGATTGCCGCGGAGATTCAAGCAGGTGGAAGGATCCGGCACGGGAAGCCCGGTGTGGGGATCGACGTTGATTACGTTGACGCACTGCGCGGCAATGGCCGGTGTGGAGGCAGGAACGGCGAAACAATTTGTATTGATATAGTGATTGGGATTTCCGGCGTTCACCAGCGAATGGCAATTGGGCCCGCGGACGAGGTCGGGAAGATCGATGTTTGGATCGGTGCTGTTGACGCCCAGAGCGTCGCCCGCAAATCCCGGAGTGAAAGGAACGCCCGTGCTGGCCGCCAGCACGCCGCCCACCTGCCACGTATTCAGCGCCCAGGAGGCAAGGCGGGACTGAAGATTGACAGCGGGAAATTCCCAACTGTAGTTGACTTCGAGATTTTGGGCGACGTTGAAATCGGAGAGGCCGCGGTTGAGGCGCGGGTTAAAGTACAGCGGACTGGAAATGGAGTTGGCGTATTCGTCTCCGACCAGGCTGCCGGAAGAAGTGTCGATGGACTTGCCCCATGTGTAGGAGCCGCCGAGTTGACCGCTGCGTCCCAGCCTGGCCTTTACCTGCGCCTGAAGCGCGTTGTAATAGGAGTCACCGCTCCAATAGCCGGCGGTGATGCGTCCTGAATTGAGATTGAGGCGCGTGCCGCTGCCAATGGGATTGGGCCACAGAAATCCAGCGGAGGTGAGCGCGGGCATCACGATGTCGACGTCTTCCACGCGAAAAGGCTGGTGAAGGCCGCGGGCGCCAACATAGCCGACGCGGAGCTGCAACCCCTTTCCGAGATCCTGCTGTAGGGTGAGATTCCACTGCATGATGTAGTTGCGCTGCGGATGCGGCTCGAAATAACCCTGCCGGAAGGTCTCCGGCGAATTTGCCACAATATTGAAGGCACCTGTGGGAAAGGAACCCGCAGGCAGGTTGGCGACGTTGCCGAATTGAAAATAGGGAGCGGAAAACAGCTCGTTCATCTGAATTTCATAGGGCAACGGGAGAACGTCGAAAAATCCAAAGCCGGAACTCAGCATCGTTTTACCGCTGGGAAACGGGCTGTAGGACAAGCCGATGCGGGGCTCGAAATTGAGCAGCGTGGAATTATCGAACAAGGGGCTTCCCAAGTGCGGAGTGGCGTCGGTGATGTTGCGAAGCACGGTCAATTTGTTGTTGACTTCGGTGGGGACGGTGGACATTTCATAGCGCAGGCCCAGGTTGGCAGTGAAGTTGGAACGGACACGGAAGTCGTCCTGGAGGTAGGCGCCAAAAATGGACTGGCGGAATCCACGTTCGGAAACCGACTGGGGCAAGCCGGTGGAAAACGTGAAGGGAGCGTTGGTGAGAAAGCCGGCCAGGGAATTGAAAGTAAATTGGCCGGAAGGAACGGTGACGCCAAGAATGTTATCGCGAAGCCGCTCAAACGAGGCGCCGAATTTCAGATTGTGGCGGCCTATCGTCCAGGAAAAATCGTCCAGGAACTGCAGGGAGGTCCAATAGAAGTCGAAGGTACTCAGGCCGTTGAGGCCACCGGTAAACGAGGTGAGGCCCGGAACGATCGCGGCCGGAGCGTTCTGCCCCGGGACGGCACCGTAGGTGGGGTCTGCCGCAAGAGAATTTTCTCCCGGAAAAGTGAGGCCGATCCTGGCGACAATCCGGTTTGCTCCGGCATGAAACGTGTTTAGGAAATCCGGGGTAAAGGTGTGGGTCTCGCGGATAGTTCCGAGCTGGCGCTGGGTGTCGTATCCGGTCAGCTTGTTGTTCAGTTCGTCCGGCTGTTGCACGCTGCCGCTGTCGTAAAGATAGGTGAGGGCGAGAGAATCGTTTTCCGAGAACTTGTGATCCAGCCGGGAATCGACGAAGTTTTCCGGAGTGATCTCCTGGCCTGAAAAGGTGTAGATGCCGGTGTCGCCCGCGCCAAGCAGCGGCCCGTTGGGCAGCGGGAAAAAAGCGTTGATAAAGCGGAGCATACCCGGATCGACGGTCACGGCGCCGGTGGAAAGATTGCCGCTGCGGGCTTGAAGGGAAGGGACAGTATCCACTTGGGTTAAACCAAGGGACTGGCGGAGGCCCTCGTAGGCGACAAAAAAGAAAGTCTTATCCTTAATAACAGGGCCGCCGACGGAAGCGCCGAACTGGTTCCGGCGAAAGGGAGGCTTCACGGTGTCGAAGAAGTTCTTGGCATCGAAGGCGCTGTTCCGCAGAAATTCAAATACGGCACCGTGGAAATCATTGGTGCCCGCCCGCGTGGTGGCAGCGATCACACCGCCGGATGAGCGCCCAACCTGAGCCGGATAATTACTGGTGAGAACGGAAAATTGCTCGACGGCGTCGGCGCCGAGGTTCACACCCAAGGCGCTTCCTGGCGGACCATTCGAATAATCGTTCTCGCTGATACCGTCCAGCCGCGAATCATTTTGGCGAGGGCGGCTGCCGGATATGGTCATCTGCGCGCCGAAGCCATACTGGCCTTGCCCTGCAGCTTGCGTGCGAGCGGTGGTGACGCCGGGCTCGAGCGCAGCCAGGTCCGTCGCGGAACGACCATTCAGCGGCAATTCCCGAACGCTGGTGGAATTGATGACGCCTCCAACGGTGCTGGAATCGGATTTGCCCGGCGGGCCTGATAACGCGGATGAAGGCCGAAGATTGACGGTCAAGACGGAAGCTTTCTGTGGTTTCACCTGGACAGGGAGGGTGAAATCCGCGAAGCCGTTTGCGGAGACAAGCAACGAATAATCGCCGGCGGGCAAGGCATCAAAACGGCATGCCCCCTTGGCATCGGTCTGCGTCTTTTTTTGTTCGCCGGAGCGCTGGTCGGTCAAGAGAACCGAGGCACCCAAAAATGGGGAATTTGCCGGAGTGAGAACAATGATCTCAAGGACTCCAGAACCGGCTTGCTGCGGAGAGGTCCCAGGCCTTGCCTGCCCTTGCGCAAAAGACAGGTGTACGAGGAAAAAAAGAAGAAGGAGCAGGAACCGAGAGCGACGGTTCCAGCCTAAGAACATCGATGTCCTCTCTCCGTCATAGTTTCCAATCGCACTGCGCACGGGTCCCTAGCTCTCCGTCACCTGCGGCGCACGGTGAAAACTGCGGCTATGATCTTCCGCACCACGCCAGAGGAGCAGAATAAGGCCGAAGATGGTGACCAACTCGAAGCCCGCCAGTGCCCATTGATAGCCGACACGATCACGGAGGAGATACTGCACGGAGTTGGTTGGAGCGGCGAGCAAAATGCCCAACTGGTAAGCGAAACCGGGCATGAGGCCGCGAGCGGAATCTACGGAGAGCTCATTCAAGTGGACAGGAATCACACCCCAGGCACCTTGCACGCCGAGCTGCATGAAGAAGGCGCCAGCGGCGACTACAAATGCCGTGGAGCCAAAAGCCCAAAAGGGAATGACCAATAGGCACATACCAAGAGAGGCCATCATGCTGCGACGCCGGCCAGCGGCTTGGGAAAAATGTCCGAAGATGATGGCGCCGACGATCGCACCGAGGTTATAGAGCACAGCGATATTGGCGCTGGCAGCGGCAGACAATTTGTGGACGTCCTGAAGGAAATCCGGGTAGAGATCCTGGGTTCCATGAGAAAGAAACATCATAAACGTCATAAGGGCGACCATGTAGGCAAAGCGGCGCCAATTTTGTGCCACGACGTAGACGACCTGCTTCATGCTGGCGGCGCGGTTCTCTTTCCAGACTTCGGATTCCGGAACCTTGGCTTGGATATAGAACGCCAAAAGGGCGGGCAAAGCGCCGATCCAGAACATCGGGCGCCATCCCCAAACCGGCAGGACGTACCTGGCAGCCAGCGCGGCGAGGAGATAGCCAACGGAATAGCCGCATTGCAAGACTCCGCTGAGGATGCCACGCCAGCGCTTCGGGGCGGCTTCCATGGCCAGAGAAGCGCCAACACCCCACTCGCCTCCCATGCCGATGCCGAACAGCGCCCGCAGGATAAGAAAGACGGTAAAGTTTGGAGCAAAGCCGCAGAAAAGATCGATGACGGAGAAATAGATGACATTGATCATCAGCGGAGTGCGACGGCCGTACCGGTCCGCCAGCAATCCGAAGATGACGGCGCCGATCGGGCGGGTGAACAAGGTAATCGCGAGCGTTAATACGATCTCCTTTTTTCCGACGCCGAACTGGTGAGAGAGCGCCCCAATCAGAAAAACAACGACAAAAAAATCGAAGGCGTCCAGAGTCCAACCGAGAAAACCGGCCAGGACGGCGTGTTTCGTACCCTTGTGCTGGTGTGGCGCTTCCCGATCCATCCATTGCCCCCTTGGCGCTGATGTGCCGCACGGCCTTGCATTGAAAAAAACTTGACCGGCTCAGATGACTCCCTGCTCTCGAAGTTGCCGGATCGATTCCTCGGTGTAGCCGAGTTTTTGAAGCCAAAGGGAGGTGTTCTCGGAAATTTGCGGAGCCGGGTCCGCAGGAATTGTCGATTCCCCGGGAAAATAAAAACCGCCGCGCGTGACGTGCTGCGTTCCCAGAGGCGCGGAAATAGACGCCGAGAAATTTCGCTGGGCCATGTGCGGGTGGGACAAAATTTCGGGCACGGTGAGGACGCGGCCGGCGGGAATGCCCAGCTCAATCATGGCGGTTTCCCATTCGAGCGCGCTTTTATCCATCAATGCCCGGGTGACCTCCCGATTGATCAAGGAACGATTCTGCTTTCGAATGTGGCGATCGGAAAAACGGGGATCGGTCTTGAGATCGGGCCGGCCAATCAGGTCGCAGAGTTTTTCGAACTGATAGTCTTCGTTGGCGGCGATATTGAGCAAGCCGTCGCGCGTTTGAAAGGTGCCGGAAGGAGCGGCGGTAAAATTTTCGTTGCCCATGGGAAGGGGCACATGCCCTGCGTTAAGGAAGTTGGAGACCACCCAGCCCATGGACCCAACGGTGGCTTCCAACATGGAAACATCGATCATGCGGCCGCGGCCGGTGGAGCGGGATTCCACGAGCGCGGCGCAGACGGCGAGGGCGGCGGTGAGACCGCCAACGGTGTCGCAAACGGGGTAGCCGACGCGCAGCGGGGCGCTTGCTTCGTCTCCGGTCACACTCATGACGCCGGCCATGCCTTGAATGATCTGGTCATAGGCGGGCCGCATGGCGAGCGGTCCTGTCTGGCCAAAGCCGGAAATGGCGCAGTAGATGATCTTTGGATTTTTCGTGGACAGGTGCTCGTAGTCGAGACCAAGACGCTTCATCACGCCGGGCCGGAAATTCTCCAGCACGACGTCGGAAATTTCGACGAAGCGGTGAAATATCTCCTTGCCCGATTCGCTTTTCAGATTGAGGGTGACGGAGTGTTTGCCGGCATTGACGGCGACGAAGGAATTTCCCATGAGGTTCGCGGAGGCGCTGACATCCGCGCCGAGGCGCCGGGCCAGATCACCGGTGCCTGGTTGCTCGATCTTGATAACCTCGGCGCCAAGAAGGACGAGTTGGTAGCTGCAAAACGGGCCAGCCAGCACGTTAGTCACGTCCAAGACGCGCACACCACGAAGCGGAAGCATGCGTTATTCCCCTAATTCAGGAGCCTCGCCTGGACATCCTGAAGGTTGCCTTCCGACCAATACGCATCGGGTTCCAGTTGCATACAAAAAGCCAAAAGGCGTTACGGAACGGGACGCAACTCATTCTTCTGGCAGGTGCCTGGGCGCATCGCCCGCAAAAGATGACCCTGGTAAGGACGAGAGCTGAATTGCAATGCGAATTCAGCGGCGTCGAGCAATTTTTCCAGATCGATCCCTGTCTGGTAGCCAAGGCCGTGAAGGAGGTCGACGAGATCCTCGGTGGCCAGGTTTCCGCTGGCGCCGGGACAATACGGGCAACCGCCAAGTCCAGCGGTAGTCGCGTCGAATTCGCGGATGCCTTCTTCGAGGCCAACCAGCGAATTGGACAAGCCGCGGCCGTAAGTGTCGTGGAAGTGAAGCGCGATTTCCGCGTTTTGCATGCGCAAATCGTCGCGCAGTGCGCGGACCGCGTCACGCACCTGGTTCGGAAACCCCATGCCGTCCGAATCGCACAAAGCGAGGCGCCACGGATGAATGGCACGGCATTCGCGCGCCAGTTTGACCACCGCCTGGGTGGAAATGCGCCCTTCAAACGGGCAGTGGAAGCTGACGGAAAAGCCGACGCGCAACGTAACGCCATCGGACAATGCCCGCTGCGTGACTTGTTCCAGCAGGGCCAAGGACTCCTGGAGGCTTCGATTGAGGTTGCGATGATTGAAGGATTCGCTGGCAGAAAGGACGAATTCCAAATGGCGAATACCGGCGGCGACGGCGCGCTCGTAGCCGCGAAGATTGGGAATCAAGGCGGAATACTGGACGCCGGGCAGCGGAGGGAGATCTTTCGCCAATTGATCGGCGTCCGCAAGCTGGGGAACCCACTTCGGATGGACAAAACTCGTTGCCTGGATATGGGTGATTCCGGCAGCGGCGAGCTTTTGAATCAGCAACAGCTTTTGCGCAAGGGGAACCGGAGTGGGCTCATTCTGAAGGCCATCGCGCGGCGTAACATCTTCGATGGTGACGTGCTGGCTCATGATTCCCCTGATGCTGGAGACCTTTCATTTTGCAGCGTCCAAGTTAAACGGAACCTAAACAAACACGGCGGCCCGTGCAGAGCTCGGAACTAAGCCCCGGCAAGATCCGGTGCGCCTTTCGGCTGTTCAATGGTTCGGCCGGCATTCACGAAAAGGAACAAGAGGCCGGACAAAAGCGTGATCACGGCGGCCAGATCCAGCGCACGGCTCCAACCCTGATGAACGGCGACGGATGCGGTGACCGTGGAAGAGATAGCGCCCCCGATGCTGCCGACGGTATTCATCAAAGCCGAAAGCGAAGCGGAAAAATCGGGAGCGAGGTCGATGCAGGAGGCCCAGAAGTTGGAAGTGGCGAAGTAATTGAAGCCCGCGGCAAGGGCAATCAGCGGAAGCGCGATCGTTGTCACCTTCATGTGGCTTCCGGAATAGAGCAGGACGGCGGAGACGGTCATGCCCAACAGGATCGCGTAGAGCCGACCTTTGCGGCGGCCCAAGAACCGGGAGATGCGGTCTGAAAACCAGCCTCCCAGCGGAGAGAAGACTCCCATGGCGAGGAATGGAAGCGAAGTCCACAACGCCGCCTCCATAAGACCCAGGCCCCTGACCTTGACGGCGTAAAAGTAGAACCAGTTGTAATAGACATAAAAAGCGTAGCCTTGGCAGCCATAGGCCAGGATGAGTCCCCAGACGGAAACACTGGAGAGCATCTTGAGCCACGGGACGCGCTTGGCGTTCGCCATCGCCTGGCGTTGACCGGAACGGGCGACGGCATGGGGGTGGACGTGAAGCAGCTCGGCCTCGTTCACGGCGGGATGTTGCTCCGGCCAATCCGTGGCATACCAGCGCCAGAGAATCAATGCGATGAAGGCAAAGACCGCGCACAAATAAAACGAGGCGCGCCAGCCAAACCGGATCGTGGACCAGGCGATGAAAATGGGGGTGAGCGTGCCGCCGAGACCCAAGCCGCCACTTTGCAGTCCGCTGGCAAAACCACGTTCGCGGATGCTGGTCCAAGAGGCGATTACGCGAACGCCGTTGGAAGAAACAGCGGCTTCGCCAACACCGGTTATGAAACGGATGACTTGAAAGGCCAGCAAAACGGAAATTCCTGTACTTGCTGCGAGGTTTGGAGCGATTCCCATTAAACCGGCGCCGAGACCAAAGCAGAAGATGGAAGCGGTGAGGGTGCGCATGGGGCCGATGCGGTCGCAGACGTAGCCCCAGGGGATCTGGAAGATGGCGTAGCCCCAGAGGAAAGAGCTGAACACCTTGCCCATACGGATCGTGTCGAAGAGAAATTCCTCTTCGATCTTTTTTCCGGCGATGCTGAGATTCAAGCGGTTGAGCGCGGTGACCGCCATGATGAACATGACGATGGCTACGATTCGCCAGCGGATGCCGGTTGGTTTGCTTGCATCCAGGGTAGCTGACGAAGAGGACGGCGCTACTGCAGAAGAAGCAATCTCTAAAGGACGGTCTTGCGGAGCATTCTGGTCGGGCATAGCGCTGGCTTTCTATTCATTTTCCAATTCGCTGTACCTGCTGCGTGATTGCTTCGGGCAAAACCGTGGCCGAGAGCAGGCGAAAAACGCCCGCTGGAATTGCCAATGGCGGAAGAGGATTGTATCTGCGCAGGACGGGTTGGTAAGCCCGTCGTGCGCAGATACAAGTTGGTTCTCTACCAGGTGAACTTTGCCGCCAATTGGATCTGGCGGGAAGTGGTGGTGGTGGAGTCGAGCAAACCCAGGTTTGATCCGAGGGTATTGTTGTCCACGGGAGCCTGGAAGTTGGTGTGGTTGAAGATGTTGAAGAACTCGAAGCGGAGTTCGAGATTGGCCGTCTCCGAGAGCTTGGAAATCGGGGTGTTCTTGATCACGGAGAAGTCGAAATCCACCAATCCCGGGCCCACCAGTTGGTTTCTGCCATTGTTGCCCATCACAATGCCCAAAGGCGTGGTTGGGGCGACGGCAAAGCAGTTGGAGTTTAGATAAATAGGAGAGGCCTGGCTCTTAAAGTTTGTTACGTAAGGATTGCAGCCAGGTAGCCGATTTGGATAGTCAATCTGGTCGGTGCTGTTTTGGCCGAGCGGGTCGCCGCCGGTCACGATGCTGAAGGGAACGCCAGTGCTGGCGGTGACAATACCGCCGACTTGCCAACCTTCGACGACGTACTTGAGCGCCGACTGGGGTTTCGGGAGAGGCAAACTGTAGAGATAGTTGCCGGAGAGGTTCTGGCGAATGTCGAAGTCGCACGGGCCATTTCGGCTCCCGACCTTGTTGAAGAACTGGAGCGAGGTCAGCGAGTTCTGGAAAGGGTCGCCGAGTTGAGCGCCCGAGCCTTGGTCCAAACACTTGCTGTACGTATAGGAAAGTTGTCCGGACAAGCCATGGGTGTTGCGAAGAAGGAGTTGTGACTGGAGGCCGTTGTAGTGAGACGAATCGTCGAAGAAGATTGGCCGGATGAAGCTGGAGTTGGTGTTCAGGATGGTCCCACTCCCCTGGGGCAGCGGCCAATAATAGACGCCGTTGATCAAGTTCGGGATGACCTGGTTGCTGTCGTCGGTGGTAAACGCGTTATGCACGGTATGCGAACCAATATAACCCACCTGGATGGAGACCGCATTGCTCAACTGGTGCTGGATATTCAGGTTCCAGTTCATTGCGTAGCTGCGCTTGGGATTGGGTTCCACCCACCGCGTGGCCGGAGTTGTGGTGTTGAGGTATGGCAAGACGTTCGGGAAGGAACCCGCCGGCAAATTGTTCTGGCTGAACGAAAGCGAGAACGGATAGGTGAGGGAGTCGCCAATCGTATAGATGTAGGGCAACGGCAGGACGTCAAAGATACCGAAGCCGCCGCGAATCGCAGTTTTGCCTTGCCCGGTGGGGTCCCAAGAGAAGCCGATGCGGGGTTCGAAATTGTGCTTGGTTGGGTTGGTAGCGAACATATTGTGGACAGGCACTGTGCAACCCGGAATGTTGGTGTAGGTAAAGGCGTTGGGGTAAGTGTTCGGGCACGGCCCAAGTCCTGGCTGGGAATAGAATGAATTCAAAAGACCAAATCCATTGTGTGCTTCCGTCGGGTTGGTAAGCATTTCATAGCGCAACCCGAGGTTTACGGTGAGCGTCGGCCGCAGGCGCCAATCGTCTTGCACATAGCCACCCCAGAGACTGTCGCGAGATCCCACTTCCCCGCGAATAGCCGGAGATAGCGTCAGCACTTGGGAAGGTTGGTTGGTGAGGAAGTTCTCCAGGGCTGTGGTGGTGATGGCTCCATTTGTGAATGTCGGGTTGAAGCGAAAGTCGCCGTTCTGGCGCACTTTGGAGAGCACATCGTACTGCATGCGCTCGAAAGCGAAACCGTACTTTAGGGTGTGCTTTCCCCGGGTCATGATCAGGTCGTCGTTGGCCTGGAAAGAATTGTAGTGGTGGCCAAAGAAGGACAGATAGCCCAAGCCACCCGCTGAAGTGATTTCGCCACCAACTTCGATCAGCGGCGGCGCGAGACCCGGGCTGATGCCCAGGCTGGTGTTACCGGCGACGGAGTTCGGAGCGCTGATCGGAGTGTTGACCAGGCCGACCACGCGATTGAACCCGAAACGGGCAATATTTGATAATTCAGAGCTAAATGTGTGGCTTTCGGAAATGCCCACGAAATGCCGCTGAGTAAAGACGTCGCTGATCGTGTTGACCAAGCTATCGGGCGTGGATTGCGGGGTGCGATCGTAGAAATAGCTGCCGCTGAGGGTGTCCGTGTCGGAGAACTTGTGATCCACCTTGACGGTGAAGTAGTTTTCATTGAGGGACTGCAGACCGCTGGTGTTATAGGCAACGGTGTCGCCGTTGTTCCCAATGGCGCCGAGTTTTGCCGGATTGACATTGGCGGGATTGGGCCACAAGCCAAGATACGGGACGACTTGAGGGTTAATGGTGACGCTATGAGGAGCACAGGTTGCACCAGCCGCAGGCTGAGAACAGAGATTTCCCGCCAAGGCCGCCGCGGAAGGAATCTGGTTACTGAAACTCAAGCTGCGAGCCTGACGAACGCCCTCGTAATCCCCGAAGATCCAGGTATTGTCCTTGATGATGGGGCCGCCGGCTGAGGCGCCAAACTGTGTGCGATGAAAAGGCGGCACCCCGCCAGCAGGATCGAAGAAGTTGCGTGCATCGAAGATTTTGTCGCGGTCAAAGATGTAGGCGGACCCATGAAAATCGTTGGTTCCGGAACGCGTGATCGCGTTGACGACGGCTCCGGAGGTGCGCCCATATTCTGCGGTGTAGTTGGTGGTGACAACATTGAATTCCTGAATGGCGTCCACACCCAGGTTGGCGCCAAGCACGCTGCCCGGCGAGCCGTTGGAATAATCGTTGATGTTCAGGCCGTCGATGCGGTAGGTGTTTTCATTGGGACGATGGCCGCTGTCCGCCAACTGGTCGCCGAACCCACGGTTGCCGCGGTTGGCCGTGGAGGTGGTGGAAGCCTGCGCGCGGACGCTGATGACGCCGGGCTGCAGGGTGGCGAGCTGCGTCCAGTCACGGCCGTTCAGCGGAAGATTGACAACCGTCTTCTCTTCGACGGTGGCGCTTAGTGTTGACGAAGTTGTGTCAACATCGGGAGGAGCTTCGTTGACTTCAACGGTTTGCGTGAGTTGACCGACCTTCATCGAAAAATTCAAGGCCTGCTCTTGACCGACGGTAAGGGTCAATCCTTTGCGGAGCAGCGTCGCGAAGCCCTTCGCGGTCACGGTGATTTCGTAAGCGCCTGGCGGCAAGTTGGGCGCGACGTAAAGGCCATCGGCATTTGTTTCCAGATCTCGAACGACACCGGTGGCGGGATTTTTGATCGAGACCTTTGCGCCCGGAATGGGCGCTCCGGACTCGTCGGATACGACGCCGGACAAGTTGGCGCCAGCCAATTGCGCGTTGGCCGCAGATTCCGTAAAGAAAAGCGTCAAAATAAGTGCGCCCAGGATAGGTAAGACGAACCAAAAACTGCGCGTGCTTCTTTCTGAGAAATGCATTCCCACCCTCCTCATCAGTCTTCCCGCATTAAGTTTCCGTGCACCGAATCCCGGGGTGAATTGGAGAACAAAAACGCCCCCATGGATTTCGAAGCTCGCACCAGAGTCGAAATCACTGTGAAGCTTGCACCGTTAAAATTGGGTACTTCCCCTGAATTTTGGCGAGTTTCGTCGCGTTAACGATGAATTGCAATACTCTATAAATCAAATCGAAAACATTTGCACATCACAAATCAAGTCATTGAAAATAGAGATGTTATTAGCAGTAATCACGAACCTTTTGACCGGAAGGGGGCCCCGGAGCTATACTCCGCGCACTCGTCGCTCCAATGCAAAATTCAAATCAGTCCGCCAAGATTATTCGATTCGGGCCTTACGAGCTGGACGTTTGCGCCGGACAACTGCTGCGGCGAGGCCACCGAATCCGGCTGCAAGAGCAGCCATTCCGGATTCTCACGCTGCTCCTGGAGCGGCCTGGTGACCTGGTGACTCGAGAGGAACTTCGGAAGCAACTTTGGAACAACGAGACGTTCGTCGACTTCGATCACAGCCTCAACGCGGCGGTGATGCGATTGCGAGAGGCGCTGGGCGATTCCTCCGACAATCCGCGATACATCGAAACCGTGCCGAAACGCGGGTACCGGTTCATTGCCGGCGTGGAAGCGCCTCCCTCACGGAAAGAAGCAGGGGTTGAGGGGCACACGGCCACGGGGACGTTCACCGGGGACAGGCCCCAGGACGGCATTCCTGTTGGAGACAGCCCAGAAAAAGCTGGCATGGGGCGAGCGCTCGCTCGGCGCTGGAGCTCCATCCGGCAAGGGGTTCTGTACGCGGCGCTGTTCCTGACAAGTGCGGCGATTGTGTTTCTAATCCTCGAGAGGCGCTACGACAAGGTAAATGCCAGCCGCTACAACGATCGGCAGATCAAATCCGTGGTGGTCTTGCCGCTGGAAAATCTTTCCGGCGATCAAAACCAGGAATATTTTGCCGATGGAATGACGGACGATCTGATCGCCAATCTGGCGAAAATCCGTGCACTGCGGGTCATACCGCGGTCCACGGCGATGGCTTACAAAGGGACGCACAAACCGCTGCCGCAAATTGCCGTGGAGCTGAATGTGGATGCAGTGATCGAGGGGACAGTTTTGAGGGCCGACAATCGCGTCCGAATCACGGCGGAACTCGTGCAGGTGGCCACGGATCGGCCAATCTGGGCGGAAACTTACGAAGGGCAAATCGGGGACGTCCTCAGCTTGCAGAACCAGGTTTCCTCCGCGATCGCCAATGAGATTCGCATCAAGCTCACGCCGGAGGAGAAGGAGAAGCTGACGGAGACGGCGGCGGTGAGCCCCGATGTTTACGAGAACTACCTAAAGGGCAGGTATTACTGGAACAAGCGGAGCGACGACAGCCTGCTCCGGGCCATCAATTACTACGAGCTGGCCACTCGCAAGGACCCGAATTATGCGCTGGCCTTTGCGGGGCTGGCGGATTGTTACGGGATCATCGGGGCGACGATTTTCGGAGAACTGCCCGCGCGCGAAGCATCACCAAAAGCCAAGGCCGCGGCGCAGCGAGCGCTGCAACTGGATCCCTCGCTGGCGGAAGCGGAAACCTCCCTGGCCACGACCGAGTTTAACTACGAATGGGACTGGACTGCGGCGGAGGACGGATTCAAACGCGCGATCAGCTTGAATCCGAATTACGCCACGGCGTACCAGCGCTATTCTCTTTATCTGAGCGCCATGGGCCGCCCGCAAGAAAGCCTGGAGCAGATCAATAAGGCGCGCGATCTGGATCCCTTGTCGATCAGCATCAATTTCAGCGTGGGCTGGAGGTATTACATGGCCCGCCAGTACGACCGCGCGATCGAGCAACTTCAAACGACGCTGGAGATGGATCCGAGTTATGACGTGCCATACATCATCCTAGGCCAGGCTTACGAACAAAAAGGAGATTATGCGCAAGCGATTGCAGCGCTGCGCAAGGGCGCCGAGATGTCGCACTACAGCCCATCGATGACCGCTCCGCTGGCGCACGCATACGCGAGCGCGGGAAACAGGGCGGCCGCCGAAAAGCTTTTGGGAGAGCTGCAGGCCCGGTCGCGGAAGCAATACGTCTCTCCTTATTACCTGGCTATCGTTTACGAGGGACTTGGGCGGAATCGTGAGGCGATGGATTGCCTGGAGAAAGCCTACGACGATCATTCGAACGGCATGGTTTTCCTGAAAGTGGAACCCCAATTGGACGCCCTTCGCACTTCGCCACGATTTGTGGAACTTCAGCGCAAGTTGAACTTCTCCGAATAACTGCTACTTCTTGAATGCATTCCCCGCTTTTTGGGAAATTCGCCCGCAAATTAATGCTGCATTTAACTTTGAGAGACTAGGGTGTGTGGTCTGGCCGGAATGGCCGTGCACCCTCCAGCTAGTTTTGTGATGACTTTTCTGATAAAGAGGAGTGCTTTCATGACATGCCCACTCCCCTCCAACCCGGCCATCGAAGGAAAGGAAAACCATGAAGAGTGGCGATAAGATGTCCAGGCGATCCATTCTGAAATCGACACTGGCAGGCGCAGCTTTGTCCGCGACTGGAGTAAAGACGATAGGCGCTCCGCGCAATCAGATGGCTGGCTCCTTTCCGGAGGTGCATGGACTGACCCAATACGTCGCCGAATTCACGCAAAAGACGAAGTTCGAGGACATTCCACAGGAGGTACTGGCGATTGGGAAAAAGTCCATTCTTGACGGATTTGGGTTGGCGCTTGCCGGATCAGTTGCGGCTACTGGGCCCCTGAGCCGCGAATATGTGAAGTCACTGGGAATCTGCGAGGGAAAAGCGACGTTGATTGGGAGTTCGATGAAGTCCGCGCCGCGCTTCGCGGCCTTTGTGAATGGCGTTTCCATGCATGCCGATGATTTCGACGA
The DNA here is from genome assembly GCA_021324935.1 of Acidobacteriota bacterium. Lineage (GTDB taxonomy): Bacteria > Acidobacteriota > Terriglobia > Acidiferrales > UBA7541 > Acidiferrum. The sequence goes on along the minus strand of JAJPIE010000012.1, from coordinate 285,840 downwards.
CACGCAGCTCGCGGTGGCGCCGGATCGCGTCTATGGACTTTTGACGCACCCCACTTCTCCGATTTTGCCCGCTATTTTTGCGACCGCGGAAATCATACCGGTGAGCGGCAAGCAATTTCTTGCGGCCTACCAGGTTGGAGTGGAAGTGGAAACGAAGATTGCGGAAGCCATTTCGCCGCGGCACTACGGCGACGGGTTCCATTCCACGGGAACCTGCGGTTCCTTTGCCTCGACCTCTGGCTGCGCACGGCTGCGTGGTCTAACCATGGAACAGACACTGTTTTCCTTCGGAATAGTCGGCGCAGAAGCCGCGGGACTGCGCGAGAATTTCGGCACCATGACGAAGCCATTTCAGGCGGGACACGCGGCCGAAAATGGCATTGCCGCGACGGATTTGGCAAAGCTGGGGTGGACCGCAGCGCCGCAGATCCTGGAAGCGGGCCGGGGATTTTTTCATGCGTACGGCGGAACGTATGATCCCGCCGCGATTCTGAACCGGCTCGGCAACCCGTGGACGTTTGCAAATCCCGGGGTGTCCATCAAACCGTACCCTTCCGGATCGCTGACGCATCCCGCCATGACGGCGGCGTTGCGCCTGATCCAGAAATACGACATCAAGCCGGATCAAATCGAAAAGGTAGACGTGGGCACGAATCACAACATGCCCAACGCCCTGATTCACCATCATCCGCAAACGGGCTTGCAGGGAAAATTCAGCATGGAGTTCTGCATCGCGGTCCTTGCGCTGACGCGGAAAGCGACTCTGGGCCAGTTTACCGATGCCTACGTGCAACGGCCGGAGGTTCAGGAAATGATCAAGCGAGTGAATTTTTACGTGGATCCCGTGGCGGAGAAGGCGGGCTTTGACAAGATGACCTCGCTGGTCACTTTCCATCTCAAAGACGGCAGAGTCGTAAAGGACCAGGCGGATTTCGCCAAGGGAAGCCCCGCAAATCCGATGACTTTCGAGGAAGTGACCGAGAAATTCCACGGGTGCGCCGCATACGCAAATTGGCCTAAAGAAAAAGCGGACGCAGTGGTGGAGTTCGTCGCCACGATGGAAAAGCAGGCGGATTTTTCCAGGCTGACGGCCGCCTTGACGCACGAGGGCGCCTGATTTCGCCATGCCAACTTACTCAATCGCCGTCATCCCCGGAGATGGAATCGGGAAGGAAGTTGTGCCGGAGGCCATTCGCGTTGTGGAAGCCGCGGCACGAAAATTTTCCTTCGAGGTTCGATGGAGGCATTTTGACTGGAGCTGCGAGACGTACCGCAAAACCGGCCGAATGATGCCGGCAGACGGATTGCAGCAGCTTGAAAAATTCGATGCGATTTTGCTGGGAGCGGTGGGCCATCCGGACGTTCCCGACCACATTTCACTTTGGGGCTTGCTGATTCCGATCCGGCGCGCCTTCCGGCAGTACGTGAACTTGCGGCCGGTGCGGCTTTTGAAGGGCGTGACTTCTCCGTTGCGTGATTTCCCGCCGGGGGAAATCGACTTTTGCGTGGTTCGCGAACACAACGAAGGGGAATATTCGGATGTGGGCGGCCGCCTCTATCAGGGCACGGACGAGGAGATGGCGCTACAACAGACGGTGTTCACGCGCCAGGGAGTTACGCGGATCCTGCGGTACGCTTTTGAGTTGGCCTCAACGCGCAAGGGGCACGTCACATCGGCCACAAAATCGAATGGCATCATCTTCACGATGCCTTTCTGGGACGAGTGCTTTCGCCAGGTCGCCAGCGAATATCCGAAGGTGCGAACCGACCAATATCACATCGACATTCTGACGGCTCACTTTGTGAGGCATCCGGATTGGTTCGACGTGGTGGTGGGTTCCAACTTGTTTGGGGATATTTTGTCGGACCTTGGGCCGGCGGTCGTAGGATCAATCGGGATCGCCCCATCGGGAAACCTGAACCCAGGGCGGGCGTTTCCTTCGATGTTCGAACCGGTGCATGGGTCCGCGCCAGACATTGCAGGCAAGGGCATCGCGAACCCGATTGGACAAATTTGGTCCGCAGCCATGATGCTGCAACATCTTGGCCAGCCCGCAGCGGCAAAGGCGATCGAGGACGCATTTGCAGCCGTGCTTGAATCCAGAAAAGTTTTGACGCCGGATTTGGGAGGCACGGCGACGACCTCCGCGCTGGGCTCGGAGATCCTCAATGCGCTAAGCCAATAATCTACGTTTCGCTTGGCACTTTCTTGCGGACGTTTTTCTAAGCGAAGAAAGGCATCGTTCCCAGGAATTACCAAAAGCTTTCCGTTCATTCCTCTTCCCCAGAGGGAACAAAGTGGTATGCTGCCGCGCATGTTTCTGAGACGCATTTTCACTGCCGCATGCTTACTACTCCCATGGATGGCGCCCCCTCTGCACGCCCGCGTTAAGCGCGTAGAGGTCACTTCGCGAACGGATGTACTGAACGGCAAAGCGTTCGGAGACGTTGGCGCATACGAGCGCATCACCGGGCGGGTGTACTTTTCCCTGCGGGTTGCCAACCCCCATAACCAGCGCATCGTGGACCTGGACAAAGCGATAAATCTGAAAGACGGAGAAGTGGAGTTTTCGGCAGATTTTATTGCACTGCGGCCGAAGGACACGAAAAAAGGAAATGGCTCGCTGCTTCTGGAGGTTCCAAATCGTGGCCGTGGCCGGATCATCGGGCTGGTGGACGGTGGCGACTGGACTTTGGCGAACGATGCGGGCGACGCCTGGCTGTTGCGCAACGGCTTCACCATCGTGACGCTGGCCTGGCAATGGGATGCGGTGGGAGAAGATGCCCTGCGCCTTACCGCGCCGATTGCAAAGGATCATGGCAAAACGATCACCGGGCTGCTGCGTGGCGACCTGATGCCGTCGAAAGCGATGCCGGAAATTCCGCTCGGCCATCTGATCATCGGAACCATCGGTGGCTCCGAATATCCGGTGGCGGCGCCGGACGACCCCCGCAATGTTTTGACCGTTCGCGACACGCGAGATGGCATGCGCAAGGTGGTTCCTCGCGAGGAATGGCAGTTTGCTCAAACCGTGGATGGAAAGCTGGTTCCGAGCGACCGCCACATTCACCTGAATGGTGGTTTCCAGCCAGGAAAGATCTACGAATACGTGTACGTGGTGGCCGATCCGGTTGTGGCGGGGACTGGTTTCGCCGCGATTCGGGATTTTGCATCGTACGCCAAACACGACTCGAGTGCGATTGCACCCGCCTCGCGAGTGTATGCGGAGGGAATTTCGCAAAACGGGCGCTTCCTGCGCGACTTTCTATACCAGGGCTTCAACGCCGATGAGGATGGCAGGATGGCGCTGGATGGAGTGTTAGCCCATGTAGCGGGAGCGGGCCGAGGGAGTTTCAACTACCGCTTCGCGCAGCCTTCGCGGGACGCGCAGCCCACGTCATCGGTCTTTTTTCCGACGGACATATTTCCGTTTACCGACCTGCCGGAAGAAGATCCAATCACTGGCGAAAAAGGGGGATTGCTGGACCGGACGGCAGCCGAACATGTGGCGCCGAAAATTTTCTTTTCGAATACTTCATATGAATATTGGGGGCGCGCTTGTGCGCTGATTCATACCAGCGCCGACGGCAAGCGGGACGCGGAAATCTCGCCCAATGTGCGGATTTATCATTTCACCGGACTGCAGCATTTTTCGGGCCCATTTCCACCAGAAAAAGGAAAAGACGATTTACTGGGACAGGAGGCGCAGTCCCCTTTGCCAATTAAATATTTCTGGCGCGCCATGATTGCGAACATGGACGCTTGGGTGCGCGACGGGGTTCCACCGCCGCCGAGCAGCTATCCGAAGATTTCGGATGGCACGCTGGCGCCGCTGGCAAGCTATTCGTTTCCGGCAATACCAGGGGTTCACAAGCCGCACGAAGCGAATGCGGGCACTCGATTGGATTTTGGGCCCGGCTGGCAGGCGGGAATTCTGAGCGTGCAGCCACCTCGCGTCGGCCAGTTGTTTCCGGTGCTGGTGCCGCAGGTGGATGCGGATGGGAACGAGACAGACGGCGTGCGCCTGCCGGAATTGAGCGCTCCGTTGGCGACCTACGCGAGTTGGAATTTGCGCGATCCTTCGATCGGAGCGCCCGATCAGCGCGTGTCGTTCGAAGCCTCCTATCTGCCTTTCCCGAAAACGGCCGCGGATCGTGAAAAAATCGGCGACCCGCGAAAGTCGGTCGCGGAACGTTACGCGAGCCGAGACGCTTACCTGGCGCAATTCACGATGGCGCTGGACGACCTCGTGAAACAGCACTGGATTCTTCCGGAGGATCGCGCGGCGGTGCTCCATCGCGGAGAGCAGGAGTGGGACAACGCGACGAAGTGAACGAGGAAGGATGGAACAGTTCCTTGCGCATCAGGAGGCATTGAAATCCATATGACGGTCAGACCGGATCGACGTACGTTTTGCCGGCAGATGGCAGCCGGAGCGGGCCTGGCACTCAGCGGCGGAATCCATTTTTCACGGGTCGACAAGAGCATGAATGGCGAGCCGCGATCCGGCGGCACGCGGGATAACGCTCCCGACGCGGAGCTGAATCTGCTGACGAATCCCAAGTACGAGGTTGGCGCCAAGTTGCGCCTGGCGCAATTCATCCGGCGAGGCGCGGACGCGAAAGAAGGGGAAACAATCTTCCGGCGCTTAACGGACTTGGACGCGGAAAAATGGGTGGCGGAATGGACGAAGCTTGCGGAGCCATGCGAAACACAGGGTGCAGAGCATGCCGCGCAAGGAGAGGACGAGAAGGCCAAAGAGTTCTTCGAAAAAGCATCGATGTATTACGGGATTGCGAAATTTCCGGTGATTAACCACCCCGCGAAGCAAGCCGCATACAAGAAATGTATCGAGACCTATTTGAAAGCGGCGACACACTTTGATCCGCCGCTCGAGCGCGTGACAATTCCGTTCGAGGGCAAGGAGATCGTCGGCTATCTGCGGATTCCGAAGGGGACAAAACGTCCCGCGGTGGTGATTGCCACCGGCGGCATCGACGTCTATAAGGAGGAGCGCGACACTACAGATTTGCTGGATGCCGGTATGGCGGCCTTTTCCACGGACATGCCGGGGAACGGCGAATGCCCGGTGTGGTACGCACCGGGTTCCGAACGGTTCTATTCCGCGGTGATCGACTACCTCGAAAAACGAGATGATGTGGACGCGAAGCGTCTGGGAATCATCGGCCGGAGCTACGGCGGATATTGGGGCGCGAAGATGGCGTACGCCGAGCCGAAGCGCATTCGCGCAGCCGTGGCGTGGGGCGGGCCGGTGCATTACACGTTCCAGGAACCTTGGCTGCAACATTTGCAGGAAGACAAGACGTACTTGTGGCCGTTTCTCGATTCGATGGTCTACGCGCATCACGTAAAAGACGTGGAAGCGCTGCGGGAGAACGCGCCGACTCTTTCTCTGAGGACTTCAGGATGGTTGAACAAGCCGTCGGCTCCACTGCTGGTGATGAACGGCGCCAAGGATGTCTGGATCACGATTCAAGATTTATATTTGTTGCTGGAGAATGGCGAGCCGAAGGCGGCACGCGTGTTTCCCGAAGACGGCCACATGGGTGGAACACCTGAAGCCGGAAAATTGGCGATGAGCTGGCTACAAACACAGTTGCGGGAATAACGGATGTAATGAGAGGATTCCTCGAGCATTGCTTCGTCTCGAGGTTCGACGAGCGCGGAACTCACTTCGCATTCTCTATTCCTTTCCTGTTCAAGCCGCCGAATAAGCCGCGTGTAAGAGGTTCAAGAAGGTACGCACGAATCAAGCGAACGCGACATTAAGACTCGTTGGGTTCGTGACCAACTCAAGGGAGAACAGTTATGCGAATCGTGCAATCGCTCCTGCACAAATTCAATTGGAAGTACTATGCGGTAACCATTTTACTGCTGGGAGTTGCCTTGAGTCCCGTGCGGGCTCAGCAGGAAGGGCGCGATCCGGCGGAACCGTTGCAAGGGAAGGCGCAACCGACGACTCTGCCGCGCCCGGCGGGCGCAGTTGCGCGCCAAGACGTCGACGAGAAGGCCATGGCCGCGTTGGTTCATGAGCTGGTGGGCTGCGGAACGCGGCTTTCGATTTCCTCCTGGACGGATCCGAAACGCGGAATAGGCTGCGCGCGCGATCACGTGGTGGCTCGATTCAACGAGATCGCCAAGGAGTCTGGCGACAAATTGCGGGTGATCGTGGACAAGTACGAAGCGGAATCGGAGCGGACAAATGGCCCGGCCGCGATGGAGAATGTCTACGCGATTTTACCGGGCAGCGACCCGAAACTGGAAAAGACTCTATTTATCGTTTCGGGGCACATGGATTCACTTTCGTCGCGATGGACCGATCCTGTCCCTGACGCTCCTGGCGCGGATGACGACGCGTCGGGAACCGCGGTCAGCGTGGAGTCCGCGCGCCTGCTAAGCAAAATCGCAGCCGGAGGTAAGAGTCCCTTCCGGGCGACGATTTTGTTTGCCGCGGTTTCTGGCGAGGAGCAAGGGCTGCTGGGCAGCAGGCACCTGCTGGATTGGACCAAGGAGCAGGGCTATACGGTTGGCGGAATGCTCGATAACGACATTGTTGGAGCGGACTTGGCACCCGGCGGGCCGCACCGCGTGAGGGTGTTTTCGGGAAATGGGGAGATTGACGATTGCGATTCGTCTTCGCGGGAACTAGCGCGAGCCATCGAAGAGATTGACGGGCGCGAAGCTATCCGCATGGTCTTCCGCGTGGACCGATATGGGCGCGGCGGCGACCATTATTACTTTTACAAGGCGGGGCTCCCGGCAGTGCGCTTCACGGAGCCGTTGGAAGATTACACGCACCAGCACCAGACGCCGCGGACAGAAAATGGCGTGGAATACGGCGACTTGGAAAAATATTTGAGCTTCGCGTTCATGGGCAACGTTGCGCGCGATAACGCGGAGGCGTTGCGGCAACTTGCGATGGCCCCCGCTCCGCCGGCCAATGTGCATCTGCGAGGCGCGGTGAGCCCCGACGCCAAGATATCCTGGTCAGCGGAGGAGGATCCGGAACGCGCGGGTTTCGAAATCCTGTGGCGAGAGACCACGGAAGCCCGTTGGCAAGTTTACGATTTCGTGCCAAGCAGCGGCGAAACGATCCTGAAGGGCGTTTCCACCGACAATCATTTCTATGGCGTTCGCTCCGTAGGAAAAAATGGAGCACGCTCGATCGCGGTCCCCACGGAACCAGCGCAAAGAACCACACCGTCCGTTATCAAGAAATGAGGGGCGCGTGGACTTGCAGACTCGTAAGCTCTATCGGAAGTGATATCCATTTGGCGGAGCCTAATCGGACCGGGGCAGTCTTGTATTTGGTTTCGCAGGATTTGCCTGTTAATTTCTGCTTGAAAAACCCCGACAAAGTCGTAGATTGAGGAGCCTCCTTTCGGCCTTCCTTGACCGATTTGGGGTTAGTGAGGTTCCCACCTCTTCCTGCGGACTCATGTACTGGCCCATGAATACCGGACAGGCACAAGTTCAGTTCTGAAACATCAACTTCAGGTTAGGCGCTCATAGGCCGGTTGTTTGAGGAAAGGTGGGAAGGTCCCAAAGGGTGACGAGGTCATACCGGGATGTTCATGCGTCACGGAATTTCCCGGGGAACCCCGTCAGACTTTTATTAGGGCATGCGTTCTAGTACGGCAACAAGGCGGCAAGCGATTGCCGCCCGGTTGAAATCTTGTCAGGGAGAAGCAACACATGGAGATGAAAAGAAAGCAACTTGGGACGCTGACGCTGGTTGCGGCACTCTTTGCGGGCACCTGCCTGCTCAGCGCGCCGGCAAAAGCGGATACGGCGGCTGGGGAAGCGATGTTCAAGGCCAAGTGCGCCGGATGCCATGGCGCAGACGCCAAGGGCAAAGAGGCAATGAAGACACGAGATATGTCTTCGGCCGATGTGCAGAAGCAAAGCGACGCGGAACTGACCGCAATCATCACGGGGGGCAAGGGGAAGATGCCCGCGTACAAGACGCTGTCAGCGGATCAGGTGAAGGACCTTGTTAGCTACCTTCGCTCGTTGAAGAAGTAGCATTTTAGAACGGTTCTAGAAAAGTGCAGACGCGGATCACTCCCGCTCCTGGGTGCTCCGCGTCCTGTTGAAGAGGCAAGCGCGGGAAAGGAAATAAAGCGGGCTTTCGCTGCAGCCGCATTGTCAGGCGCCGCGTGCGTGACAAGTCCCATAGGGAGGACGCAAGACACGGCGAAGGGCCAAAAGGCGTACAACGCGGATTGCGCGAGCTGCCACGGCCCGGACGGCAGGGGTCAAACGACCGCGGGAAAAACAATGAAGGCCCGTGAGTTCAGTCTGGATGAAGTCAAGATGGAATCTGACGCAGAGTGGACGGGAAGCATCGTGAAGGGCGAAAACAAGATGCCCGGCTACGATAGGCAACTGAGCGACGTGGGAGTCAAAGACGTTGTCGCTTATATCCACAGACTGGTCAAATAAGTTCACCGCAGGGCCTGTCTCTCCAGGCTCACCGAGTATGGGCTAGTCCAGAGGCCCTGGCGTATCCTTCGCCGGGGCCAAGAAAAATCGAGTGAAAGTAGGCTGGGGAGATACCCGTATGAGTTTAAAGGTCACGGCCAGGGATTGGGCGCGTCTACTCTACTATTTCAGCCAGAACACCTTCAGTTTTATCGGCGTTGTGCTCACCACGAGCACTGCCGTTACCCTGGTCGCGTTCTGGATTTACGACTTCATTCTCCCCGGGCCACCGCACCCGTATGTCGGTATCCTGATTTTTCTGATTTTGCCCGGAGTATTCGCGCTCGGATTGGCCCTGATTCCACTCGGAATCCTGTTGCGCCGACGGGAATTGCGCAATGCGGGACAACTCCCGCACATTTACCCCGAAATTGACCTGAAGATACCGATGGTGCAGCACAGCTTCCTGTTCATTGGCGCAGCGACCGTGCTGAACGTCCTGATCTTTTCCTTTGCCTCATACAAAGGGGTGTCCTACATGGATACCACTACGTTCTGCGGCAAGACATGCCATACAGTGATGGCGCCGGAGTATTCCGCTTACCAGAATTCGCCACACTCGCGCGTGGAATGCGTGGAATGCCACATCGGCCCCGGCGCGGGATGGTTCGTGCGCTCGAAACTGTCTGGATTACGCCAAGTGTTTGCGGTGACGTTCCACACCTATTCGCGCCCGATTCCTTCGCCTGTGAAATACCTGCGGCCGGCGCGGGAGACTTGTGAGCAGTGCCATTGGCCTCAGCGGTTTTCCGGCGACAAGTTCATCATGAAAATGAATTACAAGGACGACGAGAAGAACACACCGTTGACGACGGCACTGATCGTCAAGATCGGCGGCCGGCAAGCGAACGGATCCGTAGGCATTCACGGGCGACATCTGGATTCGGGATCTCGCATTCACTATATCTCGACAGATGCTCAGAGGCAGGTCATCCCCGTGGTCTACTACACCGATGACCAGGGAAAAACGATTGAGTTTGTTTCAACGGACATCAAGGTCACCAAAGAAGAACTCGCGAAGGGTGAAGAGCGCACGATGGATTGCATCGATTGCCATAACCGTCCCACGCATGCGTTTGAGTTGCCGGAGAACGCCGTGGACCTGAGGATGTCGCGTGGCCTGATCAGCGCGGAACTCCCATACATCCGCAAAAAGGCAGTCGAAGTGTTGAAGGTGAATTATCCGGACCGTGATACGGCGCACAAGCAGATCGTGGAAGGAATCGAAACCTTCTACCGCACAAATTATCCGGACGTTTACAACAGCAAGCGTGCCTTAGTGGAGCAGGCGGCCGACACGACAGCGCAGATCTATCTGCGAAATATCTTTCCAGACATGAAAGTGACTTGGGGCGTGCACCCCAACAACCTTGGGCATAACGATTTTCCGGGGTGTTTCCGGTGCCACGACGGATCACACACCAGTGCGGACGGCCAAACGATTTCCAACGATTGCTCCGCCTGCCATAACTTGCTGGCGGTACAGGAGGAAAATCCGAAAATTCTTAAGGACCTCGGATTGCAATAGTAAAACAGGTGGGCCTTCACGGCCCGGAGGTAGCATTTTATGAGCTCCAAACGAGCGGAGCGGCAAGGCCGGACATGGAATTTGCCCGGCTTGCTAATCGCGCTGGTATGGGTGCTCGCTCCCACCCATGCTGCCACCAAAGAGAAAGCCGCTTCAGCACCGAAAAAAGAGGAAGCGTGCCTGGCATGCCATCGCACCGCAGGAATGAAGTCCGAAAAAGGCCGGGACATTTCGGTGAATCCCGCAAAGCACGCCGCCAGCGCTCATGGCGTTTTGGGATGCACGGATTGCCACACTTCCATCAAGGAATTTCCGCACCCGGCCAAGATTGCAAAAGTGGAATGTGCCACGTGCCATAGCGACGAGGAGAAGGCATTTGGCACGAGCGTGCATGCGATGCTCGGCGAAACGGCTTGCGCCTCGTGTCACGGGAACGTCCACGAATTGACCAGCACGGAGAAGCTAGCGCCGGCGAAATGCGAAGAATGCCATGCCGATGAAGTAAAGCAGTTTGCCGACAGCATCCACGGCCAAGCGGCAAAGAGAGGCGATCCGGACGCGCCGACTTGCGAGTCGTGCCACGGCTCCATTCACGGGGTGAAACCGGCGGATGATGCTGACTCCGCGGTTTCCGCGAAGCGCCTTCCAGACACGTGCGCGAAATGCCACAGTGACGCGGGCTTTTTGTCGCGGCACGAGATTCCCATTGCGCATCCAGTGGATTCCTACAAGCAAAGCGTCCACGGACAAGCGGTGGCGGCCGGCGATACGAAAGCGGCGAAGTGCAACGACTGTCACGGCAATCACGACATATATCCGGCAATGGATTCGCGATCCCATGTAAACCATTGGAAAGTTGCGAACACCTGCGGCACCTGCCATAAAGAGATTGCAAACACTTACCAGCAGAGCGTTCACGGCGAAGCGGTTCGTGCCGGCGTTAAAGATGCGCCGGTTTGCGTGGACTGCCATGGCGAACACCTGATCCTGGAACCGAAGAATCCCAACTCTCCGGTGAACGCGGCGAACGTCTCATCGGAAACCTGCGGCCGCTGCCACGGAAGCGCCCGCATGGCGAGGTTGTACGACTTGCCGAGCGACCGCGTGCCTTCGTACGCGGACAGCTATCACGGGCTGGCGCTGAAGGGCGGCAAGTTGACGGCGGCGAATTGTGCGTCGTGTCATGGGGTCCACAACATCTTCAAATCCGCGGACCCACGCTCGATGGTGAATGCAGCGAATCTGGCAAAGACCTGCGGTCAATGCCATAGGGGCGCGGACAAGGCGGACTATGCCATCGGACCGATCCACGTGCAAACGAGCACGGGCCCAAATCATCCGGTGGTGAAGTGGATCCGCTGGACGTATTGGGTCCTGATCCCCGCAACGCTGGGCTTCATGCTACTGCACAATCTGCTGGATCTGCTTAGCAAGCTGATCCGGCGCCGGCCGAGGCATGAATCGGGCGAAATTGTGATGCGCATGAATTTGTGGTTCCGCGTGGCGCACTGGGGAATCATGGCCAGCTTCCCAACGCTGGTGGTAACCGGCTTCGCGCTGAGATACCCGGAGAGTTGGTGGGCAAGACCGTTGTTCGCATGGGAAGCCAACGCAGGCGTGCGTGGCGGCCTGCATCGCGTTGCGGCGGTGGTGATGATTGCGGCGACCCTCTACCACGCGTTGCATCTGCTTATCAGGAAACGCGACCGGTCGTTTATCTGGTCGATGATTCCGACCATGAAGGATGCCACAGACATCGTGGATGTATTGCTCTACAACCTCGGTCTCTCGGAAAAAGAGCCGAAATTCTCGAAGTTCAACTACGCGGAGAAAATGGAATATCTGGCCTTCATGTGGGGGACCCTAGTCATGGCCGCTTCCGGCTTCCTGCTGTGGTTCAACAATTTCACGCTGCGTCATTTCCCGAAGTGGGTGGCGGACGCGGCTACGGCAGTGCACTGGTACGAGGCCATCCTCGCCACCTTTGCCATCCTGATTTGGCACTTTTACCTGGTGATCTTCGATCCAATGGTCTACCCAATGGATACCGCCTGGCTGGACGGCAAGATTTCCGCCGACCACTATCGGCACACACGCCCTGCCTATTACCGGCAACTGGTGAAGGCGGGCTTGGTGGAAACACCGGAGGAATCCGGCGCTGAGGGCCATGCTCCGGAGCCAGCCCACGGCGACGATTGATTCGAAGTCCAATGCGGAGGGACGCAGATGACAGCGTCCCTTTCTTTTTTTCAAATCTGACGTTCCCGCCATGCCAATCGCCGCCAGATCTTCCCGTTCAGGCACGCTATGGTTTCTTCAAGTTGTGGTAGTGTCTGCAAGGAGAGATTTCCTGCCGAATGTCCAAACGTCCGATTATTGAGCCGTTTCGCATCAAGAGTGTCGAGCCGATCCGCGCGTCGACTCGGGAAGAACGCCAGAAGCTGATTGAAACCGCGGGATACAACCTGTTCCTGGTTCCCTCCGACGCCATATTGATAGACCTCTTGACGGATTCGGGAACCTCAGCGATGTCCACGGAACAGTGGGCGGCGATGATGAGAGGAGATGAGTCCTACGCCGGGTCACCGAGTTTTGCGAGGTTCCGGAACTCGGTGCAAAGTATCTTTGGATTCAAGCATGTGATTCCCACGCATCAGGGACGCGCAGCGGAGCGCATTCTGTTCAGCGTGATGTGCAAGAGAGGCGACATTGTCCCGAACAATACGCACTTCGACACAACCCGGGCCAATTGTGAATTTGTGGGTGCGCAGGCTGTCGATTTGCCGGTGCCCGAAGCAAAACAACCTTCGCTGAATCATCCCTTCAAGGGAAACATGGATACGGCGCGCCTTGCAGAACTCATCGAGCGCGAAGGGGCGAAAAGGGTACCTTTGGTGATGCTCACGGTGACCAATAATTCCGGCGGTGGCCAGCCGGTTTCCATGGCGAATATCCGCGCAGTGAAAGGAATTTGCAAGAAGCACGGCATTCCCTTGTATATTGACGCATGCCGGTTTGCGGAAAATGCGTACTTTATCAAGTTGCGCGAGCCGGGCTATGCAAGGAAGACTCCCCGGGAGATTGCACAGGAGCTCTTTTCTTACGGGGACGGATGCACCATGTCCGCCAAGAAAGATGGCCTGGCGAACATCGGGGGCTTCCTTTGCACCAACGATGATTCGATCGCACAGCAGGAAAAGGACCTGCTGATTTTGACGGAAGGATTCCCGACGTATGGGGGATTGGCGGGCCGCGATCTGGAAGCGATCGCCGTCGGCCTCAACGAGGCGCTGGAGGAAGACTACCTGCAATACCGCATCGCATCGACGGCATTCCTGGGGAATCACATTTCGGCCGAGGGTGTGCCGATTGTCCAGCCGCCCGGCGGGCATGCTATCTATCTTGATGCACGAGCGTTTCTTCCGCACATTCCCACGTCGCAATTTCCAGGCGTGGCGCTGGCGAATGAATTGTTTTTGGAAGGTGGAATTCGCTCCGTGGAAATCGGCAGCTTGATGTTCGGCGAGCATGCGCAGATGGACCTGGTTCGCCTGGCGATTCCGCGCCGGGTTTACACGCAAAGCCACATTGAATATGTCGTCGAGGTGATTCTGGACGTTTGGCGGCGCCGTGACACGATTCCCGGCTACGATCTGGTCCATCAAGCGGCGTTCCTGCGACACTTCACGGCGCGCCTGAAGCCTCGGGGCATCCGGGCATGAAGGTCTCCATCGACCCGGCATTGAAGAAGAAATGTCCTTCCGTCGCGCTTGGGGTGGTAACCGCACATGTGCGGACGACGGACTCGCCGCTGGAGTTGTTGGGCGAAATGTACAACTGTGAGGCGACAATCCTGAAGAGTGTCGATCCGCGGGCACTGCTGGATGCTCCGGCTATTTCCGCAACGCGCGCCGGGTACCGCGCGCTGGGCAAAGATCCGGCGCGATATCGCGGTTCGGCCGAAGCGCTGCTACGCCGGCTGGTGAGCGGCAAGCATTTTCCGAATGTGAATTGCGTTGTGGACATCATCAATCTGGTTTCCGTGGAGAGCCGCTTGCCGATCGGGCTTTATGACTTGGGGCACGTGCAAGGCGATATCGTGTTTCGCGCGGGAAAAAAAGGAGAAACGTATAAGGGGATTGGAAAGTACGATCTGAACCTGGAAGACTTGCCTGTCTTTTCAGACGCTGCGGGCCCGCATGGAAGTCCCACCAGCGATTCCGAGCGAACGATGGTAACTCCCGCCACGGAGCAAGTGGCAGCGATCCTGATCTCCTTTGGCGGACCGCAGCCGCTCGACGCCTGGTGCCGCCGCACGTCCAGCCTGCTGGAAAAATATGCCGAAGGCCGCGATCTGCACGCCGAAAGCATCACCTAGCGGTTGTTTTTCGCGATTCCCCTGATAGGTAAATTGCGGTTACGATGTCTGCAACTCCATGCCCAGCGTCTACGACCTGAAGCCGAAATTTCAGAATTTACTGCGACCCATCACGAACGGCCTGGCCCGTGCGGGCGTTACGGCCAATCATGTGACGCTGGCTGCTCTGGGGCTGTCCTTCGCCACGGGTGGGATGCTTTACTTCGTTCGGGATCGGCGAGTTCTGCTATTGCTTCCTCTGGTGCTAGTGGTCCGAATGGGGCTGAATGCCATCGACGGGATGCTCGCGCGTGAGCACAACCAAAAGACTCCCTTAGGTGCGATTCTGAACGAATTGGGAGATGTGCTTTCGGACGCGGGCTTGTACTTGCCGCTGGCCTTTCTTCTTCCGTTTGATCGAGTGGCCATCGTGGCAATCGTCCTGCTGGCGACCATCAGCGAAATGACCGGAGTGCTTGGCGTGCAAATTGGAGCGTCTCGCCGCTATGACGGGCCGATGGGAAAAAGCGACCGCGCCTTTGTTTTCGGACTTTTGGGACTGCTTCTTGGCTGCAATTTGCCAATCTTTGCGGTACTCCGTCCCGCGCTGTGGATTGTCGTGCTCCTGCTGGGTATCACAGTTTTTAATCGGGCGAGCGGCGCTCTCCGCGAACTTCAGGGCAAAAATCATTCATGAGCGAAGGCATCCATCCCATCGCCAGCCTTCTGGCGGCTGTCGCGCGCGGAATCAGCGGCGTGCAGGTGCAATGGGCGGGCTGCGAGCCCAGCGAGCGTCAGCGGATCTATTTTGCGAATCACACCAGCCACTTGGATTTCGTGGTGTTGTGGTCGGCGCTGCCCTCTTACATTCGCGCCCGTACGCGGCCAATTGCTGCTAAGGATTATTGGGAAGAATCCTGGTTGCGCAGGTATCTGGCAGAAAATGTCTTCAAAGCGGTGTTGGTGGAACGTGGGGCCATCTCAAAAGCGCAATCTCCGGAAGAGGCGAAATTCGTGAGTCGTTCACTGATTGAAGAAATGGCTGCGGCACTCGGCAAGACGAATTCGCTGATTCTGTTTCCGGAGGGGACGCGTGGAACCGGGGAAAAGGTAGGAGAATTCCGGTCGGGGCTGTACCATCTGGCGCTTCGGCGGCCGGACGTGGAGCTGGTTCCCGCTTATCTGGAAAATATGAACCGCATCCTGCCCAAAGGGGAAATTCTTCCCGTCCCAATGCTCAGCCTGCTGACGTTCGGAAAGCCCATCCAGGTAGAACCCCGGGAAGAGAAGAATGTTTTTCTGGAGCGCGCGTGGGAAGCTGTCAGTACTCTGCGGCGGATTGGGCCGGCCTGATGCTGCATGCCATTCACGATCCGAAACTCATGTGGCTCTTTGGCGGAGTGCTTTTTCTGCTGGTCATAGCGAGTTTCATTGGCGACATTCTGAAAGAGCGCCATCGGAACGATGCCAGCCGCCCAACGATCAACAACCTGACGGCGAGAATCCGGGCCTGGTGGAAGATGTGCGCGGTTTTCGCGGTTTCTTTGCTGGTTGGCCCTGATGGAACGTTGAGCCTGTTTGGCCTGATATCGTTTATGGCGATGCGCGAGTACATGACACTGGTGCCTACGCGCCGCGGTGATCATCGCACGCTGTTCTGGAGTTTTTTCGTTATAATGCCGCTGCAGTATTACCTGGTCAGCATCCAATGGTATGGCTTTTTTGCCATCATGATTCCGGTGCTGGCGTTTATTTTCATTCCATCGAGTATCGCAATTTACGGCGATACGGAGCATTTTCTCGAGCGCGCCGCTAAAATTCAATTTGGGCTGATGGTTTGCGTATATTGCCTGAGTCACGCACCGGCACTTCTGTTACTGAAGATTCCAGGTTTCGCGGGCCACGATGCGCGGCTGTTGCTCTACCTGGTGATCGTGGATCAGATGAGCGACGTGCTGCAGTACGTCTGGGGCAAGTTGATTGGCAAGCACAAGATCGCCTGGCGAGTCAGCCCCAACAAAACCTGGGAAGGTTTCCTCGGCGGCGTGGCCACGGCAACGGCACTCGGCACCGCTTTGTGGTGGGTGACGCCATTTACGCCAGTACAATCCGCCGCCATGTCGTTCACGATCTGCATTCTGGGGTTTGCTGGCGGACTAGTGATGAGCGCGATCAAGCGCGACATCGGCATCAAGGATTTTGGCGTGGTGATCGAGGGGCATGGCGGCATTCTCGATCGCATCGATTCCCTGTGTTTCGCCGCGCCGATTTTCTTCCACCTGGTGCGGTATTATTTCGTGCCTTAGCCTGCCGATTTAGCGAGTTACCGGCTCGGCGTTGCGCGCGTTATTAGAGATGCGAGCCTTCAAGTAACCACGCGCGGCAAGAAGTTCGGCATTCAGGAGAGCCGCGCCGGCCGCGCCGCGTACCAGGTTGTGCGAGAGCAGCGTCAGCTTCACATCCAACAGGGGGCATTCGCGCACGCGACCGACAACCGCGGCCATCCCGTGGCCGGTATTGGCATCCTTGCGCGGCTGTGGCCGGTCGTCTTCATTCTGTACGACAATCGGATGCTTCAGGCCGGTGGGCAAAGATGCAAGCTCCGGCGAAACTTCGAAAGAGCGGAGCGCTTCGCGAACTTCGTCGAGCGTTGCAGTTTTCTTGAGGCGGACGGACGCACATTCCAAATGGCCGTCCACGACGGGTACACGATTGCAGTGGGCGCTGATGCCAAGGCCGGCATCAATGAACCGCGAGCCGTCCCACTTGCCAAGCAGCTTTTGCGGCTCCGCTTCCATCTTTTCTTCTTCGCCGCTGATGAACGGAACCACATTCCCGAGAATGTCCAGGGAAGGAACTCCCGGATAGCCGGCACCAGACAGGGCCTGTAAGGTGACGACGAAGATTTTTTCCAGCCCGAAAACGTCTGCAAGCGGTTTTAGCACCAGGACGAGCCCGGCCGTTGAACAGTTCGGATTAGTGACAATGAAGCCCGTGTCGTAGCCACGATTCTTGCGTTGCACGCGAATCGCCTCCGCGTGGGAGGCATTCACTTCCGGAATCAGCAGCGGGACATCGGGATCCATGCGGTGATTCTTGGAATTGCTCAGCACCGGGTACCCCGCGCGGGCAAAGTCTTCCTCGGTCTTTCCAGCAACAGAAGAATCGAGCGCCGAAAAAACAAAATCGCAATCGAGAGTCGGCTCCAGATCCTTTACGACGAGTTTGCGCGCTTCTTCAGGAATTGGGCCTTCCAGATGCCAGCGCACAGCATCAGCGTACGTTTTGCCCGTTGAGCGCTCTGATGCTGCCACGCCGGTCAGTTCAAACCAAGGATGATCGGCAAGCAGCTTAACCAGGCGCTGGCCGACCATACCGGTCGCACCCAGAACGCCAGCGCGCCATTTCTTGCCATCCCTGCGGCTCATAGCCCACCTCCACAAAGAGAAAGTGGAAGCTCGTGCGTCGTGACTTGTTGCGGCATTTCCAGACTCATTTTTTCGGCTCCTCGTTTTATCCGCCGGAGTCTCTCGGGAGGGGTGTGAAACGAAAAAACCCACCGCCCGGTTCGCTTCGGGGGTGGGTTGGGAACTTTCCCTGGCTGGCTAGCTGTTTCTCCCGTCGCCCGAAGCGCGCGTAGTGTAAATCGTGTGAGTGGTAGTCGTCGTGGTGGACTGCTTCGTCACACTAGCAGTTCGCTTCGATCCGTTGGCCAGCATTTTTTCAAGATAACACGAGGTCTGGGGATTCAGAGAGCACTTTATTGAATTCGATGAGGGGTGTGCCGAAAGTCAAATTGGAGAAGTGCCCGAATTCATCCTAGTTTCAGAATGGTACTACAACTGTCTCCATAACAAGATAGAAATAAAAGAGTTAAGTCTTGCAACTTTCGCCATTGCAACGGGTTTATTGACCCCAAGGGACGGGGAGGCTTTCGCAGCCTCCGGGGATTTTCAAAAGCCAAAAGGGAGATAGATTTATGTATCGCAAGAAGTGGTTTAGCGTCTTTTCAGCCCTCGCCCTGGTTGCCCTGCTCGCCGGTTGCGGCAACAGTTCCAGCGGTAGCAGCACGACCACGCCACAATCGAATTCCGTGTTCGTCACGGGGACCGATGCGCCCTTGCCCAGCGTCGTTGGTTTCCGGGTGGACATCACCGGCTTGACGCTTTCCGACGGGTCTGGCACGCCAGTTTCCGTCTTGAACGGAACTCAGACGGTGGACTTCGCCCGGTTGAATGGCCTGCGCACGTTACTCGACATCAACACGATCCCTACGGGGACATACACGCAAGCGACGGTGACCCTGGCAAATCCCGCCATCGACTACCTGAACGTAACGAATCCGCAAACCAATCCTCCGACGCATCCGACCATCAGCACGCTCGACAGCAGTCCGAGTTCGAACCCGCAACTCAGTCTCACAACTTCCACGGTGACGGTTAACCTGGCGAATCCGCTCGTCGTTTCCGCTGGAGATATCGATGGCCTGCGCTTTGAATTCGACATCCGCAAGTCCGTTGCCGTGGACGCCAATGGCCAGATCACGGGTGCCATCACGCCAACACTGGATCTGAAGGTTATTACGCCTTCGGATGCGGACGCCTACATCGATGAATTCGACGCCGGGGTTGTCAGCGTGAACGCTGGCGGAAATTCATTTGTGATTCAGGGCCCGCACGGCCACCAATTCACGGTTAATGTGAACCAGCAGACGGAGTGGGAAGGCAACGAATCGATCAACGATCTGACGAGTTCCTCGATCGTGGAAATCTCGGGCACGCTGGACCGCACTTCGGCTGCAATTCTTGCCGACACGGTGGCGATCGAGTCGCAGGATAAATTCTGGGCCGGGGGCCTGGTGACTTACGTGGATCCTCCGGTTGGAACCGCCAACGACTTCGACATGTATGTTCGAAGCGTCTTGCCCTCTGGCACGGGCTTCAATTCCGGCCAGATTTCCACAATCAATCTCACCGGGAACGAAAAGTATTTTATTCACTGGTGGCATAACAACTGGGGAAGCTTCCTCTTTAACTCGACGGGGCTGGTTCCCGGGCAGCATGTGAGCATCGCCGGGCCCTTCAACAATGGGCAGGTTACGGTGAAGCGCGTGGTGCTGCGCCATTCCGGACACACGGGCACGCTCGTGGTCGGACAGACCAACACTTCCGCCGAAACCTTCCAGTTCAATTCCAACGGGCTCGCGGGCGTTCTGTTTGAAGGGCCGGTGACGGTGCAGGTAACGCCGTTCACAAGATTCCTCGGTGGATTGAACAGCATTCAGGATTTGACGGGGAATACGCCGTTGAATCTGCGCGTGGTGGGCTTGATCCTCAAGACCAACACCGGTTCGCCGATCTTCCTGGCATTCAGCGTGGAAGAACTGCCCAACTGACCCTCCGAAACCAGCCGATAAAAACCAAGGCGGCCGCTTCCCCGAGAAGCGGCCGCAATTTTTCAGCAGGAAGAATCAAATAAAAGACTGGAGCAAGTCAGAGCCGATTCGGCTTTTTGCAGTTCGGAAATGTCGAGCGATTCCACGTGAAATCCGCGGGCTTCGATGCGCGCGCGGGTCTTCGGGAAGGAAGCGGGAAAAAGGAGTGTTTCGCCGATCAGCAGAACATTCCCCGCGTGCGGCTCGGATGGGTCCACATCAACCCAGTCAAACCCTGCAAAGCGCTTCCAATTGAACCAAGCGCGATTTCCAAGCAAAACATTTTTTCCTAGATAGGTGACCGCCGATTTCAGATGAAGGCAGCCCGTTACCGGAACCGCGGTCACGTCGTAGCCAAAGTGCTCGACGATCACAGCCAGCTGGCGAATGCCCTCGGCATTCGTCCGCGCGGTCAGGCCCACGAATATCTTGCGCCCGATGCGAAGGACATCTCCACCCTCGAGTGTCCCGGGAAGTTTGATGTAGGCAAGTTTGCGATGGCGCTGGAGTTCGGCGGCAAGCGAAGGCGCTTCCCTACGGCGTGTTTCCGTGCCCAGCGTGCAAATGATCGCGATTTCGTCCAGAACGAGGGCTGGGTCCTCAACGAACATGGAGTCCGGCAGATCAGGCTCCTCCGGCAAGGAAATAACCTTCGCCCCGAGTTTCTCCAGCGCTCTTTCGTAGGCGTGATGTTGCGCCCGGGCTTTCTCAAGATCAATGGGTTTTCGTTCGATGAAGCTGAGTTCGCAATTCGCCAGGCAAGAACTTACCGCACGTGTGATGGCCGTCAGCATTTTCCGAATTTACCAAAGTCGCCGTGCGGTGGCCACCCGGACTTGGGCGCGGCGAGGACATATTCACCTTCCATGCGGGAACTTATATATTCTTAGGGGTGAATGCACTACACCTGCCGGGTATAAGCAGTTAAGGAGAAAGTCTTCATGTCGGATGGACTGCGTCGGATTGTCGCTCTCAGTGTGCTGCTGCTGGGCACGGGACTTTTGTGGGCCGTTGGCCGCTCGACGAATGATGCCGAAAATGCCAAGAACGACCGGGAAGCCACGCTTGCGTACGCCCGCGAGCGCGCCGCTTCGAATGATCCGCGCCTGAAGGGCGCGTACCGCTATGAACAGGGCGGCTGGGTATACCTCCATCTGGAAGGCTCCCCTGAAGCGATCGGATTTCAACACGGGTTTCTGCTGGCGCCTGAGATAGAGGATGCCTTCCCGGCAGTCAGCGCCGGCATGATGCACTCCACGAAGCGCGATTGGTCATTTTTTCGCCAGGCCGCGCGGGAAATGCTGTGGCCGAAGATAGACGAGGAGTACAAACAGGAATTGCAAGGTATCGCCGAGGGTTTGAACGCGCGCACTGGCTCGAAGCTCGACGTTTACGACCTCGTGGCATTCAATGCATTCGAGGAACTGCCGGACTACTACGTGCCGTGGCTCGACAAGCAGCAAAAAACGCCCAACGCGCCAAATCTGAAGAGCCCCGGAAATTGCAGCGCGTTCGTGGCCACGGGGAGCTGGACGAAAGACGGGAAGATCGTGATCGCCCACAATAACTGGACCAGCTATATGAACGGCGAGCGCTGGAGGATTATTTTCGACATCGTGCCAAAGAGCGGCTACCGGATGCTTATGGATGGTTTTCCGGGTGTCATCGCCAGTGACGACGATTTCGGCATCAACAGCGACGGGCTCATGGTCACCGAAACGACGATTTCCCAGTTTGAAGGCTGGGACCCCAACGGCAAAGCAGAGTTCGTCCGCGCACGAAAGGCGCTGCAATATGCCGGTTCCATCGACGAATACACAAAAATTATGCTGGATGGGAATAACGGAGGCTACGCCAACGATTGGCTGCTGGGTGACCGCAAGACGAATGAAATCGCGCAATTGGAACTGGGCCTGAAGGCCTACAAGCTGTGGCGCACGAAAGATGGCGTTTTTGCCGGCTCCAACTGGGCCCGCGATCCAAAGGTGATCAAGGAAGACACGCCGCAGTTCAACCCCAATGACATGGAGACTTCTCCGAACGCGCGCCGTGTGCGCTGGGAAGAATTGCTGAACGAAAACAGAGGGAAATTGGACGTGGAGCTTGCCGAAAAGCTGCTCGGGGATCACTTCGATTCGTATCAGAAAAAGGAAGAAGCGAACGAACGGACGCTCTGCGGCCACGTGGATGCTTCTCCCCGCGGCGTAGCGATCTGGACATGGGGACCGAACTATCCCGGCGGCGCCGTGCAGGGCAAGGCTACGGATTCCACGATGGCGCAGCAACTTCGCCTGGTTGCGCGCATGGGCCATCCTTGCGGGGAAGACTTTCACGCCAAGCCGTTCCTGGCAGCGCATTCCGATTACGCCTGGCAGGAAGAGTACCTGCGCGATATGGTTGCAGGGCCGTGGACGGAATTTCATGCCGGCGAGATCCCGGTTCGGGAACAATAGAAGAACCCGGATTCAACGGGCTTGTGCTTCTTGTTTAGTGACCAGCGCTTCGTGTAAGGGCGCAGCGGCGTTCGCACCCTGGAGACAGTACTGGTAGGCGAGATGAACTTGGTCGAAGACCTTGTCCCAGGATGCACACAGAACCCGGTGTCGCGCGGCAGCACCCATTTTCTTCAGGCGTTCCGAGTCGCGTGCGAGATCGACAACGCCGGCTACAAACTCCTCGTCGGTCTCGGCGATTAAACCTGTCTCTCCCTGTACAACCAGATGCTTTGGTCCGCCTTCGTTCGTTACGACGGCAGGCACGCCCGAGGCGGCGGCTTCCTGGACGACGTTTCCAAAGGTGTCCGTGCGAGAGGGGAACGCGAACAGATCCATGTTCGCGTAAGCGCGCGACAGATCGCCGCCGCGAAGCACGCCAGTAAACTCGCCGTGGCGTAGCCGCTTCTTTAGCCAGTGGACTTCGCTGCCGGCCCCGACAATGACAATTCGGAAGTTCTGGATTCCCGCGGATTCGAGAGCTGGCTCGATTTTGGCGAGGAGCCTCACTCCCTTTTCTGGTGTCACCCGGCCGACAAAGCCGATGCGCAGAACCGCATCATGCTGTGTCCTGCGAACAGGATTGAACTGCTCGCAGTCCACTCCCCGCGACATCAGAAAACACGGGCGATGGAGTATCTTTTCCAGCCATTCCACTTGCGGCAGCGTGGGCGCCAGGGTCACTTTTGCCAACCCGTAAAACCAGAGTTGCACGCGCAGCCCCTGAAGCTGCACCCAACTACTGGCGCCGCGGCTCACCTTTCCTGGCAGAAATCCCAGCGCCTTTTGCAGACGCCGCGCGGCGAATTGGTGGAAATTCGTGTGCCAAGATGCCACCAAAGGAATGTTCATCGTGTGGCACAGATAGGCGCCCAACTGGCCCAGCTCGCCGGGACTTGTAATGTGAATCATGTCCGGCCGGAAGAGGAGGACTTCCTTGCGTATCCGGTTGAGATATCGCCAGAAAAAAAGGTCGTACTGCAGGTCGCGCTCGATGCCGATGCTGAGCCAAGCGCGCTTGAGTTCTATCCGGCGAACGCTGCCATCGTCCCAGGCCCCGGGAGTCAGGCCGCCGTGGATTGCCAGAAACGGGTAATCGTGCCGCTGCGCGTAGCTCACCAGTTGGCGTGCGGTGAGCGCCACCCCATTGATTTCGTGGAACGTCTCACAGAAGAGCGCCACTCGCGGAGGAGAGGTCATAACCCTCCTTCTTCGTTCCCCAAAAACGTCAGACGCAACGCCGGGCGGAGAGTCGGGCTCGCGGCCAGGGCCAGCAACCATCGAAATTTGTCCACGATGCGGTGAAATCGCGTCCCGGTGAATTGGGAGAGCGGCTTGGCCGCGCCGTTTTCCTCGAAGAAAACCCTTGACATCCAGTGGCTTCTGCCGAATTCGCCCGGAGCATCCGCCAGGGCGTGCCACGTATTCTCCAGGAGGCGCAACGGCAGCGGATCGAAATACTGCGGCATCAATAGAATCTCGCTGCGGCGCTCCTCTCGAATTTCCCAGACGAAGGCCTCAAACGTTGTCGCGCGAGTCAGGTTCAGGCTGGCGTTCGGCTCGCAACCGTGGCGATCACCGCCGGAAATCACGGGCATGCTCGTCGCCTCTCCGAGCGCAAGGACTTCGCGGTTTTCCCGGCGGGACCTCATTCCGTTGAGTTCAAGAGCGTGGATCCGCGGCTTGTACCTTTCCAGGAATAGAACAAGCGCGCGCAGGTGCACATGCGGATCGATATTTTCCGCGGTCCAATACGGGTGATTCAACACGACGAGCACAGAGGGGCACGCATTCAAGCCGGCTAACAGTCCCGTGAGTTTTTCCACTGCCGGATTGAGGGTGAATTCCTGCAGCATGTTTATCCATTCGGTAGCACGCATGACCGGAAGATTGTGCACACCGATGTGAAATACGCTGCCCGCGAACGGCGCGGTCCACTCCACCGAAATCGGCGCATTCTCCGTGGGTCCGAGCATCCGCAGATGGAGACCCGCCTCGATATTGTCGTGGTCCGTGAGGGAAACCAGGGGCTGAAGTCCAAGTATTTCCTGAATGGTATTGCTTTCGAGTTCGTAGGCTTCCCGGGGCGAGAGTGGCGGTGTCCAATAATATTTTTCGAAGTTGAAATTCCACCCTTGGTAGAGGTGCAGGCGGCCCATCTCCCGCTCCAGGATATAGCCGCCGATGGGAAACTTCTCAATATAGGTTGGCAGCCGGCGGAGGCTTTCCTTCGAGTGCATAGTATGACTGTGCAGGGAAACGCCGCTTCGATACCTGAAATAGTGACTGGAACCTGCCTGGAACCGTTCGACCCGCGTGACGGGGCTCTGCATCAGGACGCTCCGTTCGTGATGGGAATCAACAGAACCGCAGCGTACTTTCTCGGGCCAGGCTAAGGCGGCCGCATTACACACGTGTAACTGGAGTTTCAACATTCACAATCCAGCGATGGTTTCGACAAAAAGAGCGGAGCTTGGAACAAGTTCCCGACGATTCAAGCCCGCGTAAAATCCACGTAACAACTTCACGCTAATTTTCGGCCGTGATTCACACCCGAATCCCCCAAGAATCGAAGGGAAGCCCCCACGCGTGAGGGCCGCAATTAATGCAAGACTCCCCAGTTTGAGCCTGTTTTTTGTTCTCTTTCTCCTTCCGGCCGCTTCCTCTCCTAAGTCGGATCGCCAACCTATCGCGGAGGCCCTCGAGTGGGTCCGCTCCTCGCCCAAGAGAATTGTCCAGTACAACTACGAGATGACCGCCCGAGTGCGGCTGCTTTTTTTCTGGGCGGGGAAGGATGATGTCGGCGGCGGCTATATCCGCCGTGGAGTAGCAAGCGAGGACGCGCGCAAGGAAATTATCCAGGTGCTGTTTGGCAGCGATCCGGCAAAAGCTCCTCGAGCCATCAACCGTTGGGGTGCGGGGACAGAAATCTCCTGGCATGTGAAGCCGTTACTCGAAACGGCGTCCCCGGAAGATGTAACATCCAGCGCTTTCTTTGGGTTTATGAAATCCTCGCGGGGGAAATCGGCAGGGGAAATGCAGGAGGAGTTGAGACACGAGCAGGAACACAGCCAGCACTCGTTCACAGGCATCTTGAGCCGCGTGGAACCCGCTCGCGCGGTGTCGCTGGTAACCAATCTGGAGTCGGATGCCGATTATAATTTGCATGATTACGATCAGGCGGAGCCCGTCATGATCGAGCGCCTGAACGGCTCGACGCAAGCAGTGCGGTCACTGGATGAGACTTCGCGGTGCCCGCGCGCCGAAGAGTTTCTGGAGACGGTAGCCGAGTTGATTGATGTTTCCCTGGAGGGGCAGAAGGCTCCGATTGCGCGCTGTTATGTTTACGACGCGCAAGAGAACACGCTCACCTTGGAACATGCCTCGCGAGTGGATCAATTACCCGTGCAACTCCACGGGCCGAACAATACACTGCTGCTCGACACGGCGTATCAGAATCTGTCACAGCTAGATTTTGTGTCGGCGCACAAGCTGACCGGCAAGAAAGTCTACTTTTCCATCCTGGTGGGAACACGAGGCGATCTGCGCGGCGTCCCGGTGCAAATCCGATATCAGCCGAACTGGTGGTTTCAGGTGGTGTTGAATCTGATTCCCAGTGATTCCAAGGGTCCGGCGAGCATGGCCGCGAAGCGTTAAATCTCAATTGGCTGCGGACGGAGCGGCCGGAACCTGAATCTCAACGTGCGAAGGGAACCTGGTGTTGCGATAGATTTTTTCCGTGGCCTTCTGAAAATCGGATGCCTTGGCTTCGAAAATATTAGGCACAAATTTCTGCGGATTCCGATCGTAAAGCGGGAACCAGGTGCTTTGCACCTGCACCATGATGCGGTGCCCTTTCTTGAAGACGTGGTTCGCGGTGTGCAGATCGATCGTGAACGGCGTGATTTCCCCCGGAACGAGCGGCTCCGGTTTTTCGTAAGAGTTGCGATAGCGGCCGCGAAAGATTTCGTCGGAGATCATCAGCTCGTAGCCCGCGAGATTCAAGTCAGAATCGGGCTTTTCCGGATAAACATCAATCAGTTTGACCACCCAGTCGGCATCGGAACCCGTAGTCGAGGCAAACAGCCTAGCAGTCACTTCGCCGGTGACGGTTACATCCTCGGTGAGTTCGTCGGTTTGCCAAGTGAGGACATCAGGCCGGTTCTCCACAAAGCGCTGGTCCTGCACTAACCATGTATACCAACGGCCAGGATGGTCGGAAGGATAAGTTTCGTCGACTGGACGGTTTCGATAGGGAACGGGATTCGCGGGATCACTGATATAGGAATCGAAAGCGTCGGCCGAATCGCCTTTTGGCGACTCGAAGCTCAGTTTTCCCTTGGCTCCGAAATAGAGGCTTTTTATCGGGGCATCCTTTGGTGGCCAGGAATCGAACCTTGTCCAGACATCGCTGCCGGTCTGAAAAAGCAGCGCTTCTTTCAGGGGCAAGGCGCCTTTATCGTGCAAATAGAAGGCAAACCAGGGCGCTTCCACCTGATTGCGGAAATACTCCGCGGTGTTGCTGCCGAATGGAATGGACCCGAGGAAATTTCCGGGGCCGTGTGCCCATCCGCCATGATTCCAGGGGCCAACCACCAGAAAGTCCAGGTGCGCCGCATCGTTCTTTTCAAGATTGGCGTAGGTGGCCAGGGGACCGTAAAAGTCTTCCTGGTCCCACCAACCGGCTACATTGAGGTTCGGCACGGTTGCCTGATGCAGCGCGTAAGCAATGGCCTTGCGTCTCCAGAAATCGTCGTAGGCCGGGTGCTCGACAAAACTGTTCCATGACGGAATTTTTCCGTGCAGATATTCCTTGTTGAAATTGGAGAGCGGCCCTGCGTGAAGATACCAATCGTATAAATCCTCGCGGTCGAACTTCAGTTGGAAGTGCTCCTTGTTCGTCTCCATTTCCGTGGCGTATTCATAGCCATAGCTCAGCCGAAAAGCGCCGTTGTGAAAGAAATCGTCGCCCATCCAGGTATCGCCCATGCAAGCCTGCTCGGAAACCGCTTTTAGCGCGGGATGCGGATTGATCAGCGCCATGGCGGCGAGGAATCCGCCATAGGAAATTCCCGCAATGCCCACGCGGCCGTTGTTGTTTGGCACGTTTTTCACCAGCCAGTCGATAGTGTCGTAAGTGTCGGTGCTTTCATCGATGCCCTTGGAATCGCTGGGATCGTGAACCGGGCGGTTCATCACAAATTGGCCTTCGGAACCGTAGCGGCCGCGAATATCCTGGAACACGAAGACATAGCCGTCGGCGAACATGTGCGCGTAATTGTAGAGTTTGTGGCTGTAGCCTTTGTCTTCGGCGGAAATTCCGTAGGGCGTGCGCTCCAGGAAGACCGGCAGGGTTTGTTTCGCGTCCTTCGGTGTGTAAATTTCTGTGTGTAGCTTCACGCCATCCCGCATCGGAATCATCACTTCGCGCTTGTCGAACAGCGATGGCAAGTCGGGGCGGCCCGTCTCCTGCCCTTGGAGGGTGGGACGAACAGCCCACAAAAGCGAAGCTGCGATCAGAATCCGCTGGAATGTCTTCATAGATCGGAAAACCCCTTAGTTATGCAAAAAATCGACGCGAGCATATCACACTGCGGACCAGCCGTTGGTGCGCTCACGTTCCTCTGCTAAAATAATGGTTTGTAGAACTTCACCGGCTTTGAAGAGGAAAGGATTCGTCTGGGCCCCGACCGGGTCGGGGCTATTTTTGTCTTAAGACGTTTGAACGGAAATGAACAAAGACATTCGTAATATCGCGATTATTGCCCACGTGGACCACGGCAAGACGACACTTGTCGATTCGATGCTCCGCCAAAGCGGAATTTTCCGCGCCAACCAGGAAGTGGTCGAGCGCGTGATGGACTCCAACGATCTGGAACGCGAGCGCGGGATCACCATTCTGGCCAAGAATACTGCTCTATTTTTCCACGACACGAAGATCAACATCGTGGACACGCCTGGCCACAGCGATTTCGGCGGCGAGGTGGAACGCGCGCTGCGAATGGTGGACGGCGTAGTGATGCTGGTGGACGCCAGCGAAGGCCCGCTGCCGAAGACGCGCTATGTCTTGCAGAAGGCTCTGGCGGCGAAGCTGCCTCCGGTCGTCGTCCTGAACAAGATCGACCGCCCTGACGCGCGGCCTGAAGAGGTACTGAACGAAATTTACGACCTTTTCATCGACCTCGATGCCACCGAAGAGCAGCTGGAGTTTCCGATTGTGTACACCAATGCACGCGAAGGCGTGGCGCACTGGAAGGTAGGCGACGGTTCCCAAGATTTGCTTCCCCTCTTTGAGGCCATCGTCAACAAGATTCCCGCGCCGAGCGGCGATGCCGACGGCGTCCTGCAACTCCAGGTGACCAATCTCGACTACTCCGAATTTCTCGGCCGCCTGGCGATCTGCCGCGTGTTCAACGGAACACTGAAGCGTGGCGAGGAAGTCGGCATCAGCAAGCTCGACGGCAAATTGCAGTCCACGAAAATCACCAAGCTTTTCACGTTTCGCGGGCTGGAGCGGGATGAAGCCGATAAGGTCGCCGCTGGAGATATCGTGGCGATTGCGGGCGTCGAAGGCATTCAGATCGGCGAGAGCATTACATCGCTGGAAAATCCCCAGCCACTCGAGCCGCTCACGATCGACGAACCCACGCTGGCGATGATCTTTTCCGTGAACTCCGGCCCGCTCTCGGGCCGTGAGGGAAACTATCTGACGTCGCGCGACCTTCGCGACCGCCTGGCCAAGGAGCTTCTGACCAATGTCTCGATTCGCGTGGAAGACACGGACACTCCGGAATCATTCCGCGTGCTCGGCCGGGGTGAGCTGCAACTTGCCATTCTGATTGAAACCATGCGTCGCGAAGGTTTTGAGTTGATGGTGGGCAAGCCGGAAATCGTGGTGCGCACGGAAAAGGGCAAGAAACTTGAGCCGGTGGAACGCCTGGTGATCGACGTTCCCGAAAATTATATCGGCATCATCATGGAGACCCTCGGCAGCCGGCGCGGCGAAATGCTCAAGATGAGCAATCACGGCTCCGGCCGCGTGCGCCTGGACTTCAAGATTCCTTCGCGCGGGTTGATAGGACTGCGTAGCCAGTTGCTGACCGACACGCGCGGCACAGCTCTGATTCATTCCATTTTTGAAGGCTGGGTGGAATATGGCGGGGACATGGCACTGCGCCCCACGGGCGCGCTGGTGGCGGATCGCGCCGGCATATCCACGGCGTACGCGCTTTGGGGAATTCAGGAGCGCGGCGAGCTTTTTATCGGCCCAACCGTGGAAGTTTACGAGGGCATGATCGTGGGCGAAAACTCGCGCGAGCAAGACATGGACGTGAACGTCACGAAGGAAAAGAAGCTCACGAACATGCGTTCCTCCACGGCCGACGAGGCGATTCGCCTGGTGCCGCATCGCCAGCTCAGCCTGGAGCAAGCGATTGAATTTATCGCCGACGACGAGTTCGTGGAAGTGACGCCAAAATCGATCCGCCTGCGGAAAAAAGTGCTGCAGGCGAACAAGCGCCCGCGGCGCTGGCAAGAGATTCGCGCCAGCCAGGAAGCCGCCGGGTAGGCACGCAAACGCCCGATCTCTGAAGTGGGTCTATGGCAGCAGCGCTTTCCCATCGGCGCTGGGCATCGAGAATCCGGCTTCTTTGGCAAGTGTTGGCGCAACGTCACGCATATCGATGACGCCGAGATCCTTGCCAGCCGGCACCCCCGGTCCAACCAAGAAAAAGGAAGCGCGGAGGTCCGGCAAGTCCGGAATCTCACCATGTGTGCCGCCTGGTTTTACTTTGGCGACGAGCGGGCCCGTTATGGAGGAACCTGTTCTCCATCCCGGTTTGAGGCTCACGAAAAACGATGCGTTTGGATAGCCGCCTCGCTGGTGAAGCTCTGCCGCCTCAAGCACGCGATCGATTCCATTCGCCTGGTCGTCGGCAAGCTTTGCCAGCAGCGCGCGCACCTCTGCCACAGTCGTTTCGTCTTTCGGGTCTTTCAAGACAATGGCCGCCGAACCTCCGGTGAGCCACGGCATGGCCCGCCAGTCGGTGACTTTTTCTTTTTCGTCGGCGGTAATCAGTTTGGCTTCGCGAAACGCGGGAAACAGATTCAATTGCTGGTCGTAGCGGGCAAAGCCATGGTCGGATACGACAGCCACAAACGCGCGTCCGGGCGCAATGCGCTCCGCTGCTTCGCGCACTCGCCGAATGACAGCGTCCAATCGTTCCAGAACTCCAATCGCTTCCGGGCTGAAGGGCTGCGCTTCATGTTCCATGTGATCGAGCGCCGTCAGATGCAAGGTCAGGAGGCCCGGCCGCTTGGTCTCCAAAATCCAGACGGCGTATTTTCCGCGGACTTCATCCGCCTCGACGCTGGTGTCGATTCCACCGCGATACTCGCCCACGGCGGCCTTTCCTTCCGCCAACAATCCAGGCGTGGCTACGACGCGAAGCAGTTTGGCATCTTCGGGTGTTCCCGCGCGCCAGAATTCTGGAATGTTCCAGGTGATTTTGGCGCCGACGGAGACGGGCCACTGGATGCTGGCGGTCGTGCGCCCAGCGGCGGCGGCCGCATCCCAAAGTGTCGGCACGCGAATGTCTTCCGCATACCAGTACCAGGCTTGGTAGTTTTTCCCAAGCGGGTCGAATATCGTGTTCGCCCAGATGCCATGTTTTGCCGGCCAGACGCCGGTGATCAGCGTTGTGTGGCTGGGATAGGTCACGGTGGGGAGCACACCAACCACGCCGTCGGCATAACTGCCTTGTTTCAGGAAGCTTCGCAATTCGGGTACCTTGGCGCCGTGCTCATCGGCGTGAGTAATATAGTCCGGGCGCAAGCCATCGATGGAGATCACCACCAGCAGCGGAGCCGCCTGCTCCTGGGCCTCGCCCCTTTGGCAGGAGAATAGGAGGCAGACCGCTCCGAGGAAGGCTGCGACAAGCGCTTGTATCTGCTTTCGTTTCAGCATGGTCACCTCGTGTTTCCCCTATGAGTCAATTTGATGTACAGTATGCGCCACGTAGGGTGCGCCCCGAGCATTGCACGGACTTCGTTGCGCGCCGGTAAATGCCAGGCGCTGTGGTCAACTCTCTCGTTTGCCAGGACGGTGCTTGTGAACATCTTGGAACGCAGTTCTTCAAACGGCCACGGGCCGCATCCTACCATCGTCGCCACGGCAACTGCGCTCCCACCCCACCGGATTACCCGCGATGACGTGAAGTATTACTTCGGTCGCGTGTTCGAAGTGCCGGAACGCCGCGTGGAGGCCATGATGGCCATTGTGGACAACGCACAGGTCCATAACCGGCATTCCATTTTCCCCATCGACTACACGATTGAACCCCGGCCGCTTTGCCAGACAAATAATGAATACATCGAGCATTCGATAAGACTCGGCAAGGAAGCCACCGAAAAGTGCCTGAAACGCGCCGGCATGGAGCCTCGGAATATCGACCTGATTATCACCGTTTCCTGCACGGGCTTCATGATTCCATCGCTGGACGCTCATTTGATTCAGCTCATGGGTTTTCGGTCCAACGTGCGGCGGATGCCGTTTACCGAATTGGGGTGTGCCGCGGGCGCCATGGGGCTTTCCCGGGCCGCGGACTTCATTGCCGCGAATCCTGGAACCAACGTGCTAGTGCTTGCGGTGGAGCTGCCTTCGCTTACCTTCCAACGAAAAGACATCACGCAGGCGAACCTGATTTCGTCGATTCTTTTCGGCGATGGCGCTGCCGCCGTGATTGTGAGCGGCCAGAAGAAATCCGGGCCGCAGATTCTGGGGACGGAAACCTATACCTTTCCGGATTCACTTGGAGCCATGGGATTCGATCTGCGCGACTCCGGCTTTCACATCATTCTGCGCAAAGACGTGCCGGAAATGATCGGCGGGCGAATCAAGGAACTGGTTCACGGATTTCTCGACCGGCAGGGAAAATCACGGGCAGAAATCAAAGGCTGGATCCTGCATCCGGGCGGCGCGCGCCTGCTGGGGACGGTGGAAGAGGAACTCGGCCTCTGCAAGTGCGACACGCAGCCGTCCTGGGACGTTCTCGGCTGCGTCGGCAACCTTTCCAGTGCCACCATCCTCTTTATTCTTCAGGAGTGGCTGGAAAAACGCCCCCTTAAGACGGGAGAGCACGCCCTCGCCGCCGCGTTCGGACCCGGCTTCAGCGCGGAATTCCTGCTACTGCAATGGAACTGAACGTTATCGCCTTTTTGATCCTGCTGGGTCTGGTCGCAGTTCTGCGGCTTTACGAGTTGCGCATCTCGAAAAGCCATCAGCGGGATATGGTGGCGCGCGGCGCGTCTAAAATCGAAGAGCCCCAATTCCGATGGATGGTGCTTCTCCACACTGGCATGCTCATAGGCGCGGGATGTGAAGTTCTCTTGCTGCATCGCCCCTTCATTCCCGTGCTGGCTACGGGGTGTTTTATGATTTTCCTCGCCGCCAATGCAGTTCGCTGGTGGGTGATTCGCACTCTTGGGGAACATTGGAACGTACAAGTGATGAACTCCACCGGGCTTGGTGTCGTGACCACCGGCCCATTTCGCTATGTGCGTCACCCCAACTATGCCGCCGTGTTCACGGAAATGCTGGTCTTGCCCCTGATTCACACCGCATGGATCACCGCTGTGATTGGCTCCGCCGCCCATGTCCTGGTGCTTTCCCAACGCCTCGCCATGGAGGAAAAAATCCTCTTTTCAGATTCGCATTACCGCGACGCCATGTCGGGCAGACCGCGGTTTCTGCCGGGTCTGTTTTGAGGCTGACGACTCATGCGCTCGATGCAAGCTCTGCTACTTATTCTCGCGATTAGCGTCTTCCTGTCATCGCCCCCAGCGAGCGGCCAATCGACGAGTGTGCTGAATTCCCCCTCTTTCAGTCCGGTGCCTGAATTGAAGGAAGGGTTCGATCTGCTCTACGAGCAGAAATTTCCCGAAGCAAGAACGACGTTTGAAGACTGGGCGGCGAAAAATCCGGAGCAACCATTCGGACAGGTGGCCATTGGCGCGAGCTATCTCTTCGAGGAATTTTACCGGCAACAAGTGCTGACGAGCGACTATTTCTTGAATGACAAGCGATTTCTCGGCGGCATTACCGGCACGCCCGATCCCGGCCGCATGAAAGGTTTTGATGACGCGATTGTGAAGGCGCGGCAACTTGCCGAGCAGCGCCTGAAGCGGAATAAGCGCGATCCCGAAGGGCTGTTTGCGCTCACACTTTCTGCAGGCATGGAGTCCGATGCGGACAGCATGCTGCTCAAAAAGCACTATGACGCCCTGAAGCATCTCAAGGAAGCGAATAACAACGCCGCGATTTTATTAGCCGATCATCCGGACGCGTACGATGTCTATGTCGCTCCCGGGGTCGCCTACTACGTGATCGGCTCGCTGTCGGGGTCTGCTCGCTTCATTCTCTGGTTTGGGGGCATACACGGAGACAAGGACCTTGGCATGAGAGAGGTGGAGAAAACGGCGGATAACGGAAATTACCTGAAGCCGTTCGCGAGGATTCTGCTGGCGCTTTCGGCCCGGCGAGAGAAAAAGGATGCCTTAGCGATCAAGAACCTGAAGGAGCTGGTCGAGGAGTTCCCAGATAATACGGTCTATCAGACCGAGTACGCAAAGGCGCTCGGGCGGCCGATCCCTGCGACCATGCGGCCGGCGCAATAGTCGGTGAACAGCGCGGGACTCACACGGGACAGCCATCGAGACCTTCCCCTAGCGCGGCCTGCTGCTGAATCTTGCGGCGCTCCGGGGAACTGTCAGCCGCAAGCGTCGCGTTCCCGTGGGTTTTTTCTTCTTTCTAGGCCTTCCGGATGCGTCTTCCCACGCATTCCGTCTTAATTGTCAGGAAAGCGGCTTACTAAGACATTTGTCTTCATAAACATAGCAAGGCTCCATTTTGGCGAAGCACCTGCACTTTCCCCTGCGTGGGAGTTCCGCTCCCGCCCCATAGCCATTGGATTCAGCACTGAGGGACGCCATGCAAGCCAGGGAAGCGTATTTGGACCGAGTAACCACGGAAGTCGAGGAAGTGGCCTCGCGTGTTGCCCAATTAAAAGGACGGTTCGCCAAGCAGAAAGTCAGCGTCAAGCTGGACCACTACTGGGAACTCGACCACGTCCGCAGCCGATTCGCGGAATTCAAGCGGCGGGTTCAGGAACTCGAGGATGCGGACGATCTCGAACTCGCAACACTCCAGGAAGAAGTGGACTTGGCCTGGAAAGACTTGATGCAAGCCGTAGATGCCTTGATGGCAGCGCTTCATTGAGACGGCCTGTGGGTGTTCCTCGTCGCTCGACGGGGAGGAAGTTATGAAAAAAACCGGGAAAGCCGGCTTGGGTCATCACACAAAGATGGAAAAGATCAGCAGGCAATTGGCGGCGGGCCGCGTGGCCTTGGCCGCGAGAGAAGAAGCGGGTAAGAAGGCAGGAAGAAAACGCCCGGTTTGCGGTTAGCACCTTTTCCTTTGAAACACGGGCGGGAAGAAATCAGATTGTCTTCCCGCCTCTCTCCTTTTCTGAATGGTTTCCCACATTGTCGTTGATACAATGCTGCGTCAGCGGGAAAGGTGGTCAGCCATGTTTCAACCCGATCTTTTGAAAGATCGCGCTATTTTTCTGACTGGAGGCGGCTCCGGCCTCGGCCGCTCCATGGCCATCCATTTCGCGAAACTCGGCGCGCGGCTGTTTGTCGTGGGGCGTCGCGAAGAGCCTCTTAAGGCTACCTGTGACGAAATCCACCGCGATGGAGGAGCCGCAGCATTCGCGACTTGCGATGTCCGAGACTACGCAGCGGTGGAAACCGCATTTGCCGCGGCGGAATTGCAATTTGGCGAGATCGACACGCTGGTCAACAATGCGGCGGGAAACTTCATGGCGCGAACCGAGAAACTTTCCTCCAACGCCTTCAATGCCGTGGTCGGCATCGTGCTGAATGGCACGTTTCATTGCACCCAGGCGTTCGCCAAGCGCCGCATCGAAAAGAAACTGGGTGGAAATATTCTGAACATCACCACGACCTATGCGGCGGCAAACTGTGGCAGCGGCTACGTGGTTCCTTCCGCCTGCGCAAAAGCGGGTGTGCTGGCGATGACGACCTCGCTGGCCGTTGAATGGGCCAAATACCATATTCGCGTGAATGCGATCGCGCCGGGCCCATTCCCCACCGAGGGAGCATGGTCCCGCTTGATCCCTTCGAAACAGTTTGAAGAGCACGCCATCAGTAAAATCCCCATGAAACGTTTCGGGAAACACGAAGAGCTTACCAATCTCGCGGCATTTCTCTTGAGCGACATGGCCGAATACATCAATGGCGAATGCGTGGTGATTGACGGCAGCCAGTGGCTGCGTGGAGCCGGAGAATTCAATGATCTGGGGCTATTGCCGGATGCGGTGTGGGAACAGCTCGAGGCAGTGCGCCCGAAGAAGTAGCTATTGAGGAAGTGCGGTGTGCCTTAGCATCACCTGGAGTTTTACTTCCCCTAGGAATTTTCCTCCCGATTCCGCACGCACGGTGATGAATTGCGGTTCCGCCTTCTTCAATTCATCGGCTGATATTGCAGGGGTATCGATCTCCACGCGGAGATCCGTCGAAACTTCCGCCGGAAGCGCAAACTCCCCTTGCCCGCTGGCCACTTTCCAGCCTGCAGGCACCTCCACCTGTGTTTTGATTCGCATGGCCTCGCCCGCTTCGTGCCGAATTACCAGAGGTATATAGAGTTGGGTACCCGCCTTGATGCCAATTTCCGGCACCTTGGCTTCCGGAAGATTCGTCAGTCCGTGCACCCGCAGAAATTCCTCATAAAAGCCCCACGGCCCGCCCAGCACGAACCGCGCTTGTTCTGGCTCCCAGCGGGACTCCTGCCCTCCAAGCTTTGCTCCCAGCGGATTCTGCGCGGTGACGTTCGCAAACACGTCGTCGGTGGACTTCCCGCCGACGACGGATTTACCGAAGATGAGGGTTTCCGGTTCGGTCCACCAGCCCTGATCCGGGTCTTGCATCATTTTTTCGATCTCGGGGTCGCTCAATTTCAAGATTCGGTCGATGTCTTCCGGATATTGAGTTAGGTGCGTCATTGCCGCATCCAGGGCCAGCCGCCAGTAAGGCTTCTTCTGTGAGGGCGAGACTTCCAGCACCGAATAAGCCGGGCCAGTTCCAGCGAATTGCTTGTCGTCATTTGCATCCGGATAGAAATAAAGCTTGCTCGGCTGCCACGCGCCCAGATTTTCCAGGTACACCTCGCGCTGCGGCGAAGCACCCGCAAGCTGCTCGGGAAACGCCGCCGGATTTCCCGCGAGGTCAAACGCTTCGGTAGCCAGCACGCCAGTGGTCTGATGGTCACCATGATTCTCGCCGATAAAAAATCCGGGCATGGAAGCGATTACGATCTCCGGTCGCGTCAGCCGAATCAATTGCACGAGTCGCTCAAGGTTTTCCCCGTGGCCCCAGTGCGCCAGGGAATTCAGGACGTTTTGTGACGCAGTGTCCTTCCCGTCGAGAAACCAGACGTTCTTGACTCCTAGCCTCGCACAAGCCTCTCGTGCCTCGATTTCGCGGATATCCGCCAGGGCGCCGGCGCGCTCCTTCCCGTAGCTGTTTCCCCCGCTTCCGCCATGCGTCCCATAAACGATCACCACCCGCTTGTGCAGATCGTACATCGCCCGCACCAGATATGGTGTCACCGCCGCTTCGTCATCGGGATGCGCCACCACCACCAGAATGTCCGCTTTAATTCGATCATCTGCGCCACGGACCGTCATTCGGCTTTGCGCACACAGAAGGTAAGGGAACGCGATGACCACAAAACCAGCTATGAATGTCAGTGTCCTGTTCATTGAGCGCCCGGAACACTCCTTCCATCACGGACTTCGAATAAAGAAAGATTGTACAGTTCTTAGCGCCAGAAAGGCTTCCGTTGCCGGTTCCGCGGGCCACGGCTTTGCGGTCCTTGACCCGTTCTGCACCCGCCGATACTCTAGTTGGTTATAACCTCTGCAGTTTGGCCTGCAGGTCAGGACGACTCTCATGGACCAGATTCGCGTAACCTTACCCGACGGAAACGTCAAAGAGTATCCAAAAGGCATTACGCCCATCGAGATTGCAAAATGCATCTCGCCGCGTTTGGCGGATGCGGCGCTGGTCGCAAAGGTCTATGCCACGGACGGCAACGGATCCCAATCCAAGACTGGAATCTATGCAAATTCCGTTGACCCGGAACCTGACGGCGGGCTGCTCTACGACCTGCGCCGGCCCCTGGAGCAGGACGTCAAGCTACGCATTCTGACGGACAAAGATGCGGATGCCCTCTACGTCTTCCGGCATTCCGCTGCGCATCTTCTCGCGGCGGCGGTGACCGATCTTTATCCGAATGTAAAGCTGGGCATTGGTCCGCCGGTCGAAAATGGGTTCTTCTACGAATTTCTGCGGGATGAGCCTTTCACGCCGGAAGATCTGGAAAAAATCGAAAAGAAAATGCATGAGCTCGCGGAAAAGGACTTGCCGAACGAGCGCAAACTCCTGCCTAAGGCCGAGGCGCTGAAGCTGTACAGGGACTCCAACCAACTCTTCAAGTGCGAACTCGTCGAGGAGAAGGCCGACGAGCCGATGGTGTCGTTTTACACCACGGGGAAGTTCATCGATTTTTGCCGGGGCCCGCACATCCCTTCCACAAAGCGCATACAGGCGTTCAAGCTGACCAACGTCGCCGGGGCCTACTGGAAGGGGCAGGAAGGAAACGCGCAGCTTCAGCGCATTTACGCGCTGGCTTTCTACACACAGAAGGAACTCGACGACTACCTTCACCGGATCGAAGAAGCCAAGCGCCGCGATCATCGCAAACTGGGCACGGAACTGGATCTTTTCAGCATCCAGGATGCCGCAGGACCCGGCCTGATCTTCTGGCATCCCAAAGGCGGACTGATCCGCACACTGATCGAAAACTGGCTGCGCGACGAGCTTCAAAAGCGCGGCTACGATCTCGTCTTTACGCCGCACATCATGCTCTTTGATCTGTGGAAGACCTCCGGGCACGCCAATTTTTACAAAGAAAGCATGTTTGGGCAGATGGAAGTCGAAAAGGCCGATTATCAGTTGAAGCCGATGAACTGCCCGGGTCACATCCTGATCTACAAATCGAAGCTGCGCAGCTATCGTGATCTGCCGGTGCGCCTAGCCGAATTGGGCACCGTGTACCGCTACGAGCGCAGCGGCGTGCTCCATGGATTGTTGCGCGTCCGCGGATTTACGCAGGATGACGCGCACATCTTTTGCATGCCTTCGCAAATCGAATCGGAAGTCGAAGCTTGCATCGATTTCGCATACGCGGTCATGAAGAATTTTGGCTTCGATAAATTTGAAGTCGAGCTTTCCGATTGGGATCCTACCCATCCGGAGAATTATCCCGGCAAGGCCACGGACTGGGAGCATGCCAGCAACTCGCTTGCCGCCGTGATGAATCGCATGAAAATTCCCTACAAGCGCATCGTCGGTGAAGGTGCGTTCTACGGCCCGAAAATCGACGTCAAGCTCATCGACGCCATCGGCCGCCCCTGGCAGCTGACCACCGTGCAGTTTGATTTCAACCTGCCCGCGCGCTTCGGCCTGGAATTTGTAGGCGAAGACGGTGCGCGCCACCAGCCTTTAATGGTGCATCGCGCACTCCTCGGTTCGGTCGAGCGCTTCTTCGGCATATTGATCGAGCATTATGCCGGCGCGTTTCCGCTCTGGCTGGCCCCGGTGCAAGTGGAGATCTGTCCGGTCAGCGAAAAGGTCATCGACTACGCGAAGCACCTCCACGAAACGCTGAAGAACCACGGCATCCGCGTACACCTCGACGACCGCAACGAAAAACTGCCCGCCAAGATTCGTGATGCTCAACTCCAGAAGATTCCCTACATGCTCGTCGTCGGCCCCAAGGAAGCAGAAACCGGCGCCGTGAGCGTCCGTCACCGCAGCAAGGGCGACCTCGGCCCCCGCCCCATTGCCGATTTCGTCAAAGCCTTGCAAGAGGAAATTGCCTCGCGCGCCATCAACTGACCGCTTGTCACAGGTACTCTGGTGTCAAGAGAATGAAAGGCTGACGCTGCTGCTAGCGCTTTTCCGCTTATGGATCAGGAGTTGAATATTTCTCGTCGGCGATTCCTGTGATGCAGAAATGTAATCCGCGAGTCTACCAGCTCATTTTGAATTTCCTGTAAGCTAGTGAAGGCAAGAAGGTCGCTTGTGCTTGGCCGACGGGAATTTGTGGTTCTGACAATCGAAATTTCATCACTCCGTCCGTACTCTTCACCGGGACCGAGGTACCCAGCTTGCTCGACCACATTTTACTTGGCTCAAACGAGCTTCGGCGCGGGATTGATTTTGTGGAGCAACACACGGGCGTGCGGGCCGCATTCGGCGGCGTGCATCCGGGCCGCGGCACGCAGAACGCGTTGGTTTCGCTCGGCGAGCGCCGCTACCTGGAAATCATCGCGCCCGATCCCGCGCAACCCGATGCGAACAATCCGCTGGCTCCCGGACTTCGTTCCTTGAACGAACCGCGCCTGGTCGGCTGGGCGGCATGCCTCGGAAATATTCCCGCATTCGCTGAAAAGCTTCGCATCGCTGGCATCACCTTTGAGGGGCCAACTCCCGGGTCTCGCAAGCAGGCCAACGGCCGGCTTCTACAATGGCAAACGCTTGGCCTCGCCGACGATTTCTCCGGACTACTTCCGTTTTTCATCGAATGGGCTCCCGGCTCTCCTCATCCTGCAACTGACGCACCCAGCGGCTGCTCGCTTCTTCAGTTTTCAGTGGAATCGCCGGATCCTGAGATTCTCGAAACGAAGCTGCGGTTTCTGGGCATCGAGTTGGCCGTGGAAAAAGGAGCCCGGAACAAACTGCGCGCACGTGTTGACGGCTCAAAGGGCACGCTGGACCTCTCTTCCTGACCGGCGCCAATGCGCAAGACCCGGATTCCCGCCAGACCGTCAGCCCCTTGCCCCATGTCCTTAGCGTGCTATAATTTGGAGTCCGTCCCTGCTAGATGTGAGTCAGTGGGGATATGGTGTTCACACGGGGTGAGACCCGGCAGAACCGGGTGCCTTTTCTTTTCTTAGGGGGTTCTATCGCTGAGAGGAATTTCCGGCAAGCAGACCGCATCCGCATCAACGAGCGGATTCGGGCTCGCGAAGTCCGGGTGATTGATGAAGAAGGCGGGCAGTTGGGCGTCATGCAGCCTTTTGAAGCAATGCGATTGGCTCGTGAACGCGGTTTGGATCTGGTGGAGATTTCTCCGACGGCCGATCCTCCGGTTTGCAAAATCACCGATCACGGCAAATTCCAATACCAGCAGAACAAGAAGGCCCATGAGCAGCGCAAGAGCAGCCGCGGCTCGCAACTCAAGGAAGTAAAGTTTCGCCCCGCTACCGCGGAACACGATTTTCAGGTTCGCAAGAACCAGATCATCCGGTTTCTCGGCGAAGGCCATAAGGTTCGCGCCATGATTTTTCATCGTGGCCGCGAGATGGCGCACCAGGAAGTGGGCCGCGCAAAGATGACCCGACTTCTCGGTGAAATTGGCGAGCACTGCCAGATTGAGACGCCACCGCGCATGGAAGGAAATGTCCTGGTAGCGTTGCTGGCACCCAAAAAGGGAGCTGGCGCCGCTCCTCGAAGCAGCGCCACAGCGTAAACAAACGCCTGAAGCACTCTCGAAGAGGCTTCTCGAGAATTTGGGAGGGCACGACTTCCGTCGTGCAGGTCATAAGCAAGTAGAATCGGGGTTATAGACCCTTGCAGATTGTAAATGCACGGGGAGGATTTAACGCAATGCCACGCAATTCGCTGAAGCTAAAGAAAAAGCTCAAGACGCACCGAGGCGCTCGCAAGCGCTTCAAGATCACCGCGAACGGCAAAATCGTGCGCATGCATTCCGGCAAGCGCCACCTGTTGGGCACGAAGCCGGCGCGCCGCATGCGCAAGCTCAAGAAGCTAACGCAGGTCGTGCACGCGGATAAGGCAAAGACCATGCAGATGCTGCCGTACGGCATTTAAGAGGCCCGATTGGGTTGGCGCGGCTTTGTGCCGCCATCGTGAACAATTTTTGTAGTAGCGGGCCGTTTAGACCCGTTCTTACAAATCAACGCGCCAGGCAGTGCTACACGGGTGCCTGCCGGCGGTTTGGCTCCCGCAAGGGAGCCGAAAGCGCGGGGCTTCGGTCCGGCGCATGTAGTGGCGGTGTTATGCCGCTTGCCGCGAGGCAACTACAACACTTCGGAAACAAACCCGTTGCGCGTCGCGCTTTCCCGCGCCTCCTCGCAACCGTTGTGTTTCCCTAAAAACCAAAGGAGCAAACCCATGCCACGCGTAAAACGCGGCACAAAGCGCCGGGCACGGCGCAAGAAGTACCTTAAGAGGACAAAGGGCTTTTTCCTCACCAAGAGCAAGCTCTATCAGTCCGCACAGGAAGCGGCGAATCGAGCGGACCGTTATGCCTTCCGCGATCGGCGCACGAAGAAGCGTGAGTATCGCCGGTTGTGGATTCAGCGCATTGGCGCGGCCGCCCGCCAAAATGGCATCAGCTACGGCCATTTGATTCACGGCTTGAAGGCTGCGGGGATTACCCTCGACCGCAAAGTTCTGGCCGATATGGCGGTGCGGGACGCGGCTGGCTTCGCGCAACTCGCCGAAAAAGCGAAGGCCTTCGCACCCAAGCCCTCCGCCAAGAAGGCTTAGCATGGTCTCGCCGGCTTCCCGCCGGCAATGATCGTAGGGCCCGCCTTCCTCGGCGGGCCGCCCATCTACCCCTCGCGGAGCACCGCGCGTTCGTGCCCGCACCAGGTATTCTAGTTGGCCCGTGAAAATGTCGACGACACCGGACAGCAAGCTCTCGCAACCTCTCGCCTCGCTCGGCATCTCCTCCGCCGATGGAGTTCAGTCCTTATTTGCCGAAGTCCGTTCGCGTTTCGACATGGATGCTGCTCGTGTCACGGACGAAGCATCGTTCAAAGCGTTTCGCGACACCTGGCTCGCCCGGAAATCCGGCGTAATCACGTTGATCACCGACAACTGGCTGAAGCCTGCATCTCCCGACGTCAAGCGGCTGGTCGGCGCTGCGCTGAATGAGCTGCGAGCCCACGTTGACTCACAAATCGAAGCGCATCGCCGAGCCGTGGAAACCGGCGTGGAATCCGCAGCCACAGCGAAGGACCGCGTCGATCTTTCCCTTCCGGGCGTCATTCGCCCCATCGGCTCGCACCATCTGATCCGCACGGTGATGCAGGAAATCGAAGACATCTTCTTCTCCATAGGTTTTTCCGTCGTGGAAGGACCCGAAATCGAAACGCCCTACTACAATTTCGAGGCGCTCAACATTCCCGAGCATCATCCCGTCCGCGACGACATGGACACGTTCTACCTCGATGTCGCCGACGATACGCCGGGCAAACTTCTGCTGCGCACTCACACGTCTCCTGTGCAGATCCGGACGATGGAAAAGCGCCAGCCGCCGGTGCGCGTGATTGTTCCCGGCAAGGTGTATCGGCGCGACAATCCCGACGCCACACATTCCTTCATGTTTCATCAAATCGAGGGACTCGCAGTGGATACGGACATCACATTCTGTGATTTCACGGGCACGATCGAATACTTCGTAAAACAGTTCTTTGGGGAAAGCGTAAAGACGCGCTTCCGACCGAGCTACTTCCCGTTTACCGAGCCTTCGGTGGAGTTCGACGTTTCGTGCATTTTCTGTGGCGGCACAGGAAGCGGCGCATCCGGTGTGGTCTGCGGCAAATGCAAGGGCTCGGGCTGGATTGAGTTGTTTGGAGCCGGCATGGTCGACCCTGCTGTCTACGGCTTCGTGAATTACGACCCGAAAAAAGTGAGCGGCTTCGCGTTCGGCATGGGAATGGACCGGCTGGCGATGCTCAAGTATGGCATCGACGACCTCCAGGTTTTTTTTCAGAATGACGTTCGCTTCCTCCGCCAGTTTCCGTAGAAAGGCAGCGATATGGATTTCAGCCGGGTCTTTCTCTTGCTGAAAACTGAGAACTAGAGACTAACGACTTTCCATGCCCTTCGACGACGCCAAACAGCGCTTCTCCAGCCGGGTGAGCGATTACGTTCGCTACCGGCCGGGTTATCCGTCGGAAATTTTGCCGTTGCTCGAAAAGTGGTGCAGCCTTCGCCCCGAACATACGATTGCGGACATCGGTTCGGGCACCGGTCTTCTCAGCCGGCTTTTCTTAGAGTATGGCAATCGCGTTTTTGGCGTGGAACCAAATGCGGAGATGCGCGCGGCGGGCGAAGAATTCCTGCGCTCCTTTCCGAAATTCACCAGCATTGCCGGTTCCGCGGAAGCTACAACATTGCCGACGGATTCCGTCGACTTTGTCGCTGCCGGCCAGGCGTTCCACTGGTTCCAGCTCCCGGCGGCACGCGAGGAGTTCCATCGCATCCTGAGGGCGCAAGGGCGCGCCGTCATCATCTGGAATGAACGCCTGCTGGATGAAACTCCGTTTCTGCGCGCCTACGAGTCGCTCTTGCTGCGCTTTGGCACCGACTACTCGAAAGTCAGTGAAAGCTATCCGCGTGCCGAGCAGATGCTGGAATTTTTTCATCCCAACGAGTTCACGTCGCATGCTCTGCCGAATTTTCAGGAGTTCGATTTTGCAGGCCTCAGTGGCCGCCTGCGAAGCAGTTCTTATGCGCCGGCCCCCGGCCATCCGCAATTTGAGCCGATGATGCGGGAGCTTCGCAGGATATTTGACGCGCACCAGGAAGGCGGCGTGGTCCGCATGGAATACCGCACGCGCGTCTATGCGGGCAAACTCGATGTCGACAGGACGAAAGCATGAAGGTTTCCTACAACTGGCTGAGGGAATTTGTGGACATCACCACGAGCCCCGAGGAAGTGGCAGCACGGCTGGCACTGACTGGCACCAACATCGCTTCCATCGAGAAGGGGGCTCACGGCGCGGTGATCGACGCAGAGATTACCTCAAACCGTCCCGATTGCCTGGGCATGATTGGCATTGCGCGCGAAGCTGCCGCGGCCTATCGCTTGCCGCTGAAGACTATTTCTGCAAAGCCTGCGGAATCCGCTGCGACGAAAGCCAGCGACGCTATTTCCGTGAAAATTGAGGCGCCGGATC
Organism: Acidobacteriota bacterium; assembly: GCA_021324935.1. Taxonomy (GTDB): domain Bacteria; phylum Acidobacteriota; class Terriglobia; order Acidiferrales; family UBA7541; genus Acidiferrum. Next base: position 241,384 of record JAJPIE010000012.1, on the reverse strand, counting down.
TTTGCGGTCGCTTCACGGCACGCGTTATCCGCGGCGTGAAAGTGCAACCTTCGCCGCAGTGGCTGAAGGACCGCCTGGAAGCGGCAGGCACGGCCAGCATCAACAACGTCGTGGATATTTCCAACTATGTGATGCTGGAGACCGGCCATCCCCTTCACACCTTTGACTACGATCTGGTCCGCAACCACAGCATCGTCGTCCGCCGCGCCAAGGCCGGTGAAAAAATCCGCACGCTGGATGGAATCGAACGCACACTCGATCCCAGCATCTGCACGGTTTGCGATGGTGATGGCTCGCGCTCCGTGGGCATCGGCGGCATCATGGGGGGCGGCGAGACCGAGATTTCCTTCTCCACCAAAAGTGTCTTGATTGAATGCGCGTGGTTCGATCCAATCGCGATCCGGCGCGCGGCGCGTTCGCTGCGGTTGCACACCGAAGCCAGCATGCGTTTCGGCCGTGGCGCCGATCCTGAAACCGCGGATCTTGCTTCTCGCCGCGCCGCGGAACTCATTCTGCAACTTGCCGGTGGCGAACTCTTTTCCGGCGTCGTGGACCTTTATCCCGGGAAGCGCGTTCCGAAGAAGATCACCCTTACGCGCCGGGAACTTCTCCGCATCATGGGAGCGGATGTGCCAGACAAGGATATCGAAGCGATTCTCTCTTCTCTGGGCTTTGCTCCGGTGCGTTCCGATCAAAACGGAGGAAGCATCAACTCCCTGCTGGCTGCTTGGGAGTGCACGCAGCCTAGCTGGCGCGCCGAAGTCGAGCGCGAGATCGACTTGATCGAAGAGGTTGCGCGCGTCTATGGTCTTAGCCACTTCCCGCCCCGGCTTCCGGCCGCGCGTCTGGGTGCTGCTCGCTTACCGCACTACGAAGCGGAGATGCGCCTGCGTGAGCGTCTGATTGGTCTCGGCTATCACGAAATTCTTACCATCCCTCACGTCGCGGAAGATCGGAATGAACTTTTCCGGCCTGCGGAAACAAGCCCCGCGAAGCTCAGCAATCCGCTCTCCGAGGAAGCCAGCGTTCTGAAATCCACGGGTGCAGTCACGATGGCTGGTGCTATTGAGTGGAACCTGAATCATGGCCAGCGCAATGCGCGGCTCTTCGAAATTGGCAGCCACTACCGATTTGTGAAGGGCAAACCCGTGGAAACTCGCATCCTCACCGTCGGCGCTACCGGTGCCGTGCGGGCGCAAGCTCTTTATGACGCGCCACGCGATTACGGATTTGCGGATCTAAAGGGCGATCTCGACGCGATCGGCGCCCTTTCCGGCGGTCTGCGTTGGGAACAGGGCGGTCCGGACTGGCTGAATCCGTTGCGCCGCGGCGCGATTTCGCTGGGCAAGGAATCTGGCCCCTCGCTGGGATATGCGGGACAACTCGGCAAACGCGCCGCTGAGAAATTCAAATTCCGTCAGGACGTTTTCCTTGCGGAAATTGAGCTCGGCCCTCTCTATTGCATGTATTACGGGGTGAAAAACAGCCGCCGTTACGAACCGCTGCCACGCTTCCCCGGCGTCGAACGCGATTTTTCGCTCTTCCTTGCAGACGGGGTCACCTTCGCCCAGGTGCAGCAGATCATTTGGTCACTCGCTATCCCAGAAGTGGCTTCCATCGAAGCCGCGGATCTCTTCCGCGGCAAGAATGTTCCAGCGGGAAAATTCTCGCTGCTGGTGCGCGTGGTGTTCCAAAGCCGCGAAGCTACGCTTACGGAATCGCAAATCAACGAATTTTCGTCGCGGATTGTTGCTGCGCTCGAACAAAATCTAGGCGCCACGCTGCGCGCCAGCTAGGCGTTCGCCGCACGGTTCGTCAACCTGCAATGGTTAACGGTGCCTGAGCCGCAGCGTCTCCCAGCTTCCATCGGCCGTCCAACCGCCATCCACGGCAAGCGCATGGCCGTTGACGAATCCGCTCTCGCGTTCATCGGCAAGGAACGCAATCGCCCGAGCAATATCGTCTGGGGAAGCGAAGCGCGCCATGGGCACGCGTCCCGTGATATCGGTGTCTTGGTAGGTCTCCGGAGACTGGTCGGCCGCGTCCATTTCGGTTTTCACCCAGCCCGGACAAACCGCGTTCACGCGAACGCCTCGCCCGCCCCACTCCGCGGCCAGCGTTCGCGTCAATCCGATCAATCCATGCTTCGACGCGTTATAAGCTGCGCGATCCGCAATCCCCACGAGACCGGCCACGGATGCCACGTTGACGATGGAGCCGCGCTTGGCTGCCAACATCCGCTCACCGAACGACTTTGCCAGCAGGAATGGACCCACGAGATTCACTTCCAGAACGCGGCGAAAGTCCTTGGCGGAGACAGTTTCTGCCGGCGCAATGAAGCTGATGCCCGCGTTATTCACCAACGCATCCACTGAGCCCCAGCGCTGATGAACTTCGCTCGCGAATCGCTCAACCGCCGCTTCGTCGGCGACGTTTCCGGCACGGCCCAGGGCTTCGGCGCCAAGCAAGTGGACGGATTGCAGGGTCCCCTCGGGTATCTGCAAATCGAGAAGCGCCAGCGCATAGCCGCGCTCGGCCAAGACCTCCGCGGTTCGTTTTCCAATGCCTTGCGCGGCTCCGGTGACGACTGCCGTCCGTATCGCCTCACTCATTCGCTCAGTCCGTTTTCTTCAGCGCGCGCTCCACAAGCAGCAGGCAGCGTTCCGTCTGCTCCTTCAAAATCTCTTCGCGCTCTCCACGTTCTTCCCGCAACCGGTGCAATTCGTCGGCAATCGCCAGGGCTGCCAGCACCGCGATTTTCTGCGTGTCCACGGTGCCGGCCATATCCGAAATCACTTTCATCTTTTCATCCACGTAAGACGCGATTTTACGGATGTAGCTTTCCTCCAAATCTCCCTGGATGGGATATGTTTGATTGAAGATATCGACTTTAATGCTCGGACTCATCGAAACCTCGCTCATTGCGACCAGGACGTTGGGTTGCGATCCCAGCGATGTGCCCGCAGTTTCTTGTGCAGCTCCGCAGGAAGCGGGCCGGCTTTACCCGCCGCTATGTTCGCTTCTACGTTTTTCTGTCTGCGCATGCCCGGAATAATCGTGCTGACATCAGGGTTATTCAGAATGAACCGCAAGGCCATTTCGGCCATCGTGCTCCCCTGCGGAACCAGTGGCCGCAACGCCTCGGCATGCGCCACACTTGACTTCAGATTTTCCGGAACGAAGTACGTGTTTCGCCAGTCGCCCGCAGGCCATTTCGAATCCAGCGTGAGTGTTCCCGTGAGCGTGCCTTCGTCGAACGGAACACGGGCAATCACCGCGCACTCCTTCATCCGGCAGATCGGGAAAAGCGCGTCCTCCGGATTCTGGTCGAAGATGTTGTAAATCACCTGCACCGCATCGGCGCAATCCTCGAGTACCGCGCGGATTCCGTTCGCCGGCTCCCAACGATTGATGCTTGGCCCAACCGCGCGGACCTTGCCGCTTTTCTTCATGTTTTCGATGGCGCGCGGCAAGCGTTCATCGTTCAACCAGCGGTCTTCCCAGGTGTGGAACTGCATCAGGTCGATCGTTTCCACTCCCAGATTCTTCAAGCTCTTTTCGATGTACTCCTGGATATACTCCGTCGGATAGCAATCATCGAGCGTGAAATCGCGGCGGCTGGGCCACCGGCGGTTTTGGGGAGGAATTTTCGTGGCCACGTAGAGATGTTTGTCAGGGCCGCCGACACTCAAATTCCCCCTAAATTCACGAACGATCTTCCCAAGAATCTGTTCGCTCTTCCCGTCACCATATGCCCACGCGGTATCGAAAAAATTACAGCCGAGTTCGATGGCACGCCGCAGCGAGGCCATGGATTCCGCATCGTCCGAACCCGTCCATCCTGCCAAGCCCCACATGCCGTAGCCAATCTCGCTGACCTTCCATCCCATGCGCCCAAACCGCCGATAATTCATCGTCAGAGTCTCCTGATTTCCGCTGCCATTGTAACCAAGGCTCGTGTTACGCGCGAGTTACATGGCGGGCGGCTTTCGGTTTGTCGCCAACGCCGGGGAATGCCACAATGGTTATCTATGGCAAATACCAAATTCATCGCGACCACTATCGTCGCCGCAGGTCTGTTTCTGGCCGTGAGCACACCGGCCCAGCAATCGCCCGCCGCGAATTCCACATCCACTCCTCCCGCCGCACCGGCTAAATCCAGCCAGGCCACTGGCACGAAAACGGGAACATCTTCGACGCCAAAAGCCAAAACAACTCCAGCCCCACTCGCGCTGACCACGCAAAAGGACAAAGTCAGCTACGCCATCGGCATCGGCATTGGTAAGAATTTGAAGCGGGATTCCGTTGAAGTGGATCCCGCCGTTTTGTTGCGAGGCCTGAAGGATGGTTTAGGCGATGCCAAACCCTTGCTGACCGATGAGGAAGCCCGGGGGGCCCTCACACAACTGCAGACTGAAGTCCGCGCCCGCGAAGAAGAAAAGGCCAAGGTCGCCGCTCTCGAGAACAAGATGAAAAGCGACGCGTTTCTCTCTTCCAACAAAGCGAAGCAAGGTGTCGTGACGCTTCCCAGCGGACTACAGTACAAGATCCTCACTGCGGGCACGGGACCCAAGCCCGGGCAGGACGACATCGTCGTTTGCAATTATCGCGGCACGCTGGTGGATGGAACCGAATTCGACAGCTCTTACAAGCGTGGCGAGCCCATCAAGATTCCAGTTGGCCAGGTGATTAAGGGCTGGACGGAGGCCATTCAGCTCATGCCCGTAGGTTCGAAATGGCAGCTCTTCATTCCGTCAGAGCTTGCCTATGGCGAACGTGGCGCTCCCGGTTCACCGATCGGTCCAAATTCCGCGCTGATCTTTGAAGTGGAGCTGCTCTCGATCGAGCCGAAGCAACCCAAGGAACCGGCTAAGGAAGCTCCGAAGGATCAACCACAGTCTCAGCAGAAGGAGCAGCCCAAGCAACAACCGGCACTCAATCCGCAGCCGAAGGAGCAAGCGCCAGCCAATCCCCAGCCCAAGCCCTGAGCCAGTTCACAACGGAATTGCAATTTCATAGGCCGCAGCTCCCTAATGAGGTGCGGCCTTCATCTTTATTGCCTCGCGTAGCTGCGGTCCTCTCCTGCTATGATTTGGCGCATCCGTGTTCGTCTGCCGAACCTCTCGCTCCCGGGAGACCATCGCCTTGCTGAACAGCAACCTTGCGCAACAGAGCTCCGCTATGGATTCCTCACCCAATCAATCTTCGATATGGAGGAGCGATGAGGCTCTTCTGGTCTACCTTGCGCTGGCCACCGTTGTGCTTCATATGCTCGTGGGGAGCCGTTATGGGTTCCAGCGCGACGAACTGGCCACGCTTGAAGACGCACGTCACCTTGCCTGGGGTTATGTCGCTTACCCTCCTGTCACTCCGTTTTTCGGCCGAATTTCGCTGCTCCTCTTTGGCCCGACGCTTCCCGGGTTTCGACTGTTCGCGGCCATCGCGCAGTCGATCGCGCTGGTTCTTACGGGCCTGATGGCTAAAGAGATGGGCGGCGGCCGCGGCCCGCAACTTGTGGCTGCGATCGCGGGTATCCCATTTTGCCTGGGTGGCGGTGCGCTGATGCAATACGTCTCGTTCGATTATCTGGCCTGGGTCCTTGCCGCGTATTGTATGGTGCGGCTGCTGCAAACGGAAAATCCGCGCTGGTGGCTCGGTGTCGGCACGGCCATCGGGTTTGGGATGCTTTCGAAATATACAATGGGGGTTTTTGCAATTGGAATCGCATCGGGTGTTTTGTTGACCGATAAGCGCCGTTATCTTCGCAGCAAGTGGCTGTGGATGGGCGTGGCGCTGTCGATTTTGATCTTTCTTCCTAACCTTCACTGGCAGGCCCAAAACCATTTCATTTCAGCGGATTTCATCCGGCATATTCACGAACGGGACGTCCGCATTGGCCGTACGCAAAACTTTCTCCCCGATCAATTGAAACTCACGCTGCTCGCCTTTCCTCTTTGTGCCGCGGGGCTGTACTACACATTCCTCGGTGCGGAGCGAAAGCGGTTTCGTGCGATCAGCTGGATGTTCCTCGTCTCACTGTTCTTGTTTGTGATTCTCAAGGGACGTTTTTACTACTCCGCGGGCGCCTATCCCATGATGTACGCGGCGGGAAGCGTTTGGGGCGGGCGATGGCTGGCCTCTCTCTCTGGTTCGTGGAGAGTCGCTGTCCGGTTGATCCTGGCCTTCGTTCTGGCTGTGGACACTGCAATTGCGGCGGCGTTGCTTTTGCCCGTGGCGCCGGTCAATTCGAAGTGGTGGGCCGTGGCCAGCAAAGTCCAGGGAGATTACGTCGAGGAGATCGGCTGGCCGGAGTTGGTCGAAACCATCGCAAAGATTCGCGACTCGTTGTCTCCCAAGGAACGGGCGAGTTACGGGATTCTGGCCGGGAACTATGGCGAAGCCGGCGCCGTCAATCTCTATGGCCACGCTTACGGACTTCCCCCGGCAATCAGCGGCGTCAATTCGTTTTGGGAGAAAGGTTATGGTAATCCGCCGCCTGAGACCCTGATTGTCCTCGGGCACTCTGCGGATTTTCTCTCGGAGAACTTTGCTTCTTGCCGCGTCGCGGCGCACGTCTGGAATCAATTCCAGATCAAGAACGAGGAGACGCTGGAACATCCGGAAATTTACGTTTGTCAGGGTTTGAAAAAAAGCTGGCCGGAATTCTGGGCTACGTACCGCCATTTCGGCTAAAGCGCCGGCCATGGCCGCCATCAGCAAGCAGGGGAACTCCCTCCGATTGGACGGAACTCGGCCCAGGGGGGATAATATCTTCCGGAGCGGTACTTCGAAGCAGGTGAGGCTGCGAAAGCCGTTTGAACCGTAACGAATCTCTGGGGTGCTGCGGATAGTCGGCTTGTGTGCATGGCCTGTCCCGTCGGCGAGTTTCCTGGAAAACTCGCGGCCGGGGCAGGAAAGCCTAATGGCCGGCTCGTGGTGCCCACCTATGACAGAGGTTCACGGCCTCTGCCCACGGCCGAGCAGTCCGCTCCTTTTGTGTCTTTCCCGGCGCGTGCCGCCGAACTGTTCTGAATACTGACAACGGAATACTTTCTTCTTATGCGCGTACTCTTCATCGGCGACATTGTTGGCTCTCCCGGCCGCCACATCGTTCGCGAGCGCCTCGCGGATCTGGTGGAACATCGCCAAATCGACCTGGTCATTGCGAATGGTGAGAACTCGGCATCCGGCTTCGGCATCACTCCGAAGATCGCGGAGGAACTTCTCTCCCTCGGCATCGCGGTAATCACCGGTGGAAATCACAGTTGGGATCGCAAGGAAATTCTGGAGTACATGCCGCACCAACCACGGCTGTTGCGCCCGGCGAACTTTGCGGCCGCAAATCCGGGCAGTGGCCTTTTCGTCGGCAAATCCGGGAGGGGCCTGAAGTTCGCGGTTCTCAACGTTCAGGGCCGGGTGTTTCTGCCGGCGATTGACGATCCGTTCAAACGCGCAGATGAAGAACTTGCCAAAATTCCTGCGGACGTCGCCTTTGTCCTGGTCGATATACACGCGGAAACCACCAGCGAAAAGATTGCCTTCGGCTGGTATCTTGACGGCCGGGTGACCGCCGTTGTCGGCACCCACACCCATGTGGCCACTGCCGATGAACACGTCTTACCCAAGGGCACAGCCTTCATTACGGATGTCGGCATGACCGGTCCCCATGGCGGCGTCATCGGCATGGATCGTGCGGCCATTATCCAGAAATTCCTGAACGGACTCCCAACGCGGTTCGAAGTCGCCGCGGGGGACGTGCAGTTGAACGGAGTTCTGATCGAGACAGACGATTCCGGGCCTCGCAATGAAGCGGGGTGTCTCAAGGCAAAGTCCATTGAGAGGCTTCGGCTGCTGATCGATTAGCCACTACGCTCTGGTCAATTCTTTGAAAACCAATTCGCTTTCACTCGCCAGCCATTCAGGCAACCGCTGCCGGGACGCGGTAATCTGAAGGACCATGCTTTCGGGAAGAGCAAAATTCCTTGCAGCAGCAGCCGCCATCCTGTGCCTCGGCTTGACGATTCTCTCGGGCGCCTCGGAGGTCGACGATCAGCTTTCAGCCAAGCGGCGCGTATTCCCCGCAATCGGGCCCGGACTTCGCGCGCTGCGTCATGGCGCAGACGGGAAATACTATATTCTGGCTTCTCCCAACGTGGGGATCGCCGTATTCGACGCCAAAGGGACCCCGTTAACCCCCATCGCGGCGCCTGCTTCCTATGCTCCGACCGGTCCGACGGCGCGGGCCTCGATTGCTTTTGGCGAAGACCTGGATGTCGACTCCCATGGAACTCTTTATGTGGCGGATCGGGGCGCGAATCAGGTGGGTATTCTTACCCCTGATGGCCGCTTGCTGCGGTCCATCCCTTTCAACTCGCCACTTTCGCTCGCGGCACTCCCTGAGGGCGAAGTAGCCGTCACTTCGACTCGGGGCCCTCACTTGGTGACTGTGTTCAGCGCTAACGGGAAGCTGGTTCGGGAGTTTGGCGATCCTGAGCAGCTTTCGGGGCGCGAGGATATGAACCGGTATGTAAGCATCGGCCGTGTGGTTTCCGATCCCCAGGGGCGTCTCTACTACGGCTACACATATTTTCCCGAGCCGCTGGTCCGCCAGTACGACCGCTTTGGCTTCGCCAAGCTCGATTTCCAGTTCACAACGCTCGACGCTTTCAGCGAAGCGCGCGCTACGCGTCGCGAGATCGAGCGCCAGGAGAAGCGCGCTGAGCCGCCCTCGCTCCAGCCGATCCTGACGGCATTCGGCGTGGACCCGGTGAACGGGGACGTCTGGATGGCGCTGCACAATACCCTGCTGCACTTCGACAAGGAGGGAAACCAGCGGTCGGAGTACGAGATTTACACCAAGGATGGAGTGCGAATTGAGGCCAACGTGATTCTGATCGAGGAAAATCGCCTGCTCATCGGAGCCGACCCGCTGGGTATCTACGAATTTGCCCGGCCGGACCGCACACCGTAAAAAAATTCACCGGGTTTTCCTCAGGTCACTTTGCACACAAAAAGTGCAATTCCATTTCGCGCACCCTGCAAATGTCGAAAATTCCGGCCAAATTTTAGTTTTTCTTCGCACTTGCACATTTCTTGTGCTTGTGGAAAAGTTGTGAATGGGATGTGAACTTCGTTGAAGGCCTTCGTACACTTTTCGCTTGCTCCCGCCGGGACAGTGCGCGAGAATCCAACGCAGTTTAGAGCAAGTGGTGCTTGGTTCAGATGGTCTGAAAGGACCGCGCAGGTCCACAGGGGCACATTTTAATCGTTCCGGCGCGGAAAAGAACTCCAAGGCTTGCAGATTTAGGGTGAAATTGGCTTTCCACAGTTTTTACACACCTGTGGAAATGGTCTAGGCTTGGCATTTTCTGATGATGACTGCTACTCAAATTTGCCGCGAAAAAGAAACTCAGAATCTGTGGGATAAATTGCTGGACCTGATCAAATCCAGGGTAAGCATTAACACCTATACCACCTGGTTCCAGCCCACACGACTGAATCGTGTAGAGGGTGACACCCTTTACATTCAGATTCCCAGCACCGTTTTCCGCCAGGTCCTTACGCGCACCTACGGCGAAATCGTCAAAGCCGTATTCCATCAGATGGGCATGCCCCAGGCGAAAGTTCAGTACGTGTGCACCGAGGAAGAAACCGTGCAAGCGGCTCCGGCGTCGAACGGCAACAAGCAGGCCAAGCTCGATTTTGAAAGCAGCGACCACCAACTGAATCCACGCTATACGTTCGACACATTTGTTGTCGGCAAGTCCAACGAGTTTGCGCACGCGGCTTCGCGCGCGGTCGCCGAACAGCCATCCAAGGCTTACAACCCGTTGTTCCTCTACGGGGGCGTGGGCATGGGCAAGACCCACTTGATGCATGCCATTGGGCACACCATCAAGAAGCGCAACCCGGCGATGCGCCTCAGCTACGTAAGCGCTGAGAAATTCACCATCGAGGTGATCAACTCCCTGCGCTTCGACCGTATGATCAGCTTCCGCGACCGCTTCCACACCGTGGACGTCTTGCTGGTCGACGACATTCAATTCATCGCCGGGAAAGAGCGCACCCAGGAAGAGTTCTTTCACACGTTCAATGCGCTTTACGAGCAGCAGAAGCAGATCGTAATTTCCTCGGACTGCCTTCCCAAGGACATTAACTCCATCGAAGAGCGCCTGCGCTCGCGCTTTGAATGGGGCTTGATTGCAGACATTCAGCCCCCGGATCTCGAAACCAAGATTGCGATCCTTCAAAAGAAAGCGGAGAACGAGCGCTTCAATCTGCCCGACGAAGTTGCCGAATACATCGCCCGGGCGATCAAGTCGAATGTCCGCGAATTGGAAGGCGCGCTCACCCGCCTTATGGCTTACGCTTCTTTGACCGGGACGGTCGTTTCCCTAACCACCGCGCAGCAGGTCCTCCGCAACATCATCGCCTCGCAGGAAAAGCGCGTCACTATCGATCTGATCCAGAAGCGCGTCAGCGAGCACTACAACCTTCGCGAGCAGGACCTGAAGGTGCGCAGCAATACTCGCGCTATAGCCTTTCCGCGCCAGGTGGCGATGTATATCGTGAAGCAGCTTACCACCGCCTCGCTTCCGGAGATCGGCCGGCAGTTCGGCGGCAAGCATCACACCACGGTGCTGCACTCCATTAACAAGATTGAAGAGCTACGCCGCTCTGACAAGGAGCTGAATCGAACTATCACCCGCTTGATGGACGCCCTTCAGTAAAAGCTCCCGGCCTGTTCCCCAGTGCTGCATTCGATTTCGCTCATCCTGCTGCTCGCCTGAAGCCGCCGTCACCAGGGCCGTACAACTCCATCGTAACCTATGAATTTTCCGGAGATTTCCTTTGGATCTCCCGCCAAAACTTGCCGGATCCCGGTGATGCTTTGTTCCGGCGTAAGCTGAGCATGCGATCCGCCCATGTCCGTCTTCACCCAGCCGGGATCGATCATCACCACGCTGATGGCGCGCGGTTCGAGCTCTTTCGCCAAGATGGAGAACGCCATATTGAGCGCCGTCTTGCTCGTCCGATACTGGTACGACGTGCCCGCCATCCCGACCGAACCCCCTTGCACCCCCCGCAAGGAGGCCATGCTCGTGCTGATGGCCGCAATCTGCTTCCGCTCGCTGGCCGCCACGTTCTCCAGAAGAGCCTCGGTCAGCCGAATCGGTCCGAAGAGGTTGGTTTCGATCGCATTTTGCCAGCCGTGATAGTCAATCTGCCCGATAGTCTGGCCTTCGCGAGGGTAAATTCCCGAGTTGTGCAACAACACATCGATCGGCTTGCCATCCAGTTCATCGGCAAAATCCTGAACGGACTCATCGTTCGCGATGTTCAGCTCGCGTAACGATACGTTGGAATGGTCGGACGCGATATGCCGAAGCTCGCGGGCACTTTCTGGTTGCCGCGCCGTCGCCACGATATCCCACCCAGCCGCTGCGTATTGCCTCACAAATTCCAATCCCAAGCCCCGATTTGCTCCCGTAATCAGTACTGTTGGCATAGGCTCCTGTTCCTCGGTCTCTCCGAGATCGATTGCTTCCCGCCGCTTTAGTTCATTGGCACTGATATCGAAAAATTCTTGTGGCGCAACAAATTGGATGCACCCTTAGGAAAACCGTCACGCCGGAAACCTGTGCGTACGCTGTGAACATCGCGTGGGAAACTTGCGGACGAATTGTGGACACTCTTGGTTGAAATCGTATGGGGGTTGCCAGACCGGCGGATTTTCCTACGTATCACAGAAGTATCCACCTTCTTATCCTTTGCGATCCACAGGTGAAATAAAGGATTGCTCCATTTTTCCACGAATCCACAGCGCTCATCACAACAACAAGCTTCTTAATTTATTTTTATCTGAATAGGTTTGTGAAGAGTCCTTTGCGTGTGAATATTGCCTCCCTTGGAAGCCAGGCCACAGCCAAGGCGAAATCCTCAGCTCCCAGCATTTCCACAATCCCCATGCGGCCTGCACACTTTATACTTGGCAAAAAAACGGGTACAGTACGCTAGCGGGTCACAACCACGGGGGAAAGCCCAATGACGGCAACCGGCACCGCACGCGAGGAAAGTCAATTCATGGAATTCAGCGTAACGAAATCCGCGCTGCTCAATGAGCTCAATGCCACGCAGGGTGTGGTGGAGCGCAAAACCACGATTCCCATCCTCTCGAACCTCTTGGTCGAGGCGAAGGGAAGCCGCGTCACCATCACGGCCACCGACTTGGAGCTCAGCGTCCGCACTTCCTGCGAGGCCAGGGTTAAAAAGGAAGGCGCCGGCACGATCCCGTCGAAAAAACTGCTCGAATTGGTCCGCTTACTCCCCGAAGGCGAGATCAAATTCAAGCTGCTGGATAATCACTGGGTCGAAATCGTTAGCGACAAAAAGAAATACAAGCTTGTCGGCATGGCCAAGGAGAACTTCCCCGCTCTGCCGGCGATGCCTCACACTCTCGTCAAGCTTCCCGCCGTCGTTCTGGAAAGCCTGATCGCAAAAACAAAATTTGCCATTTCCCTGGAGGAGTCCCGCTATACATTGAATGGCGGCTTGCTGATCCTTAAGCCGGACACCCTGGCCATGGTTGCTACCGACGGCCATCGCCTGGCGCTTGCCGAAACAGATCAGAAGCTTGCCGGCCTCAATGGTGAGATTCGGGTGTTGATACCCAAAAAAGCTATGGATGAAGTGGAGAAGCTCTCGGCGGTGGCGGGCTCCGACGCCCATCTGGATTTTGCCAAGGACGAAAGTCATCTCTTCTTCCAGGTTGGCCATCGCCTGCTTATTTCGCGAATTCTCACTGGCCAGTTTCCCAATTACGAAGCCGTACTTCCCCGGGAGAACACCAAGACGGTTGTCCTGGAACGCGCCGAATTCAGCGATGCGGTTCGCCGTGTTTCCCAACTCGCCGACCAGCGCTCGCACGCGGTAAAATTCTCTGTTTCCCAAGAAGGTGTGGAAATTTCCGCTTCCAGCCCTGAATACGGCGAAGCCAAAGAAACCATCGAGAAGGAATACAAAGGCGACGCCATCGCTATCGGTTTCAATTCCAGCTACATGCTCGATTTCCTCGCTGCAGCCGCCGATGGACCCATCAGCGTCGAACTCAAGGACGAGCAATCCGCTGGTCAGATGCGGCCTCTTGCCGATGAAAGCTACCGCTACCGCTACGTCATCATGCCCATGCGCATCTGACGATTCCTTATCGACCAATTCTATTATTTAAACAATAAACTTACGCGCACGGAACCGGCGCTCTTGAGGTTCCAGTCCGGAACCTCAAATCGCTCGGTGCACGGTGGTCGACGTTATCTCCCCTACGCCTTCACAGAACAGGGAGTCGCCATGCAATCCAGCGTGCTTCACAGTGATCGAGCCGTTCAAGTTAACGTCGCTATCATGCGTGCTTTCCTCCAACAACGCTTTTATGATTGCCACCCACGAAGATTTGCGCCGCAAAATCAACGAATTGAAGAAGCGCTACGACGCAAAATTCCATGCCGTTTTTGCCACGCTTCGCCAGATGCTGGATACGCCCATTCCCCTCAAGCAGCAGACCGGTCTTCATGCCTCTTCCCAGAGTCTTCGCAGCCGAAAGCCCAGCCCTAGTAGTCGCGTAAATAATTGAAATAAAATAGCTTAGTTATCCACAATCACCTTTCTCCAACTTGAGATAATTCTGCATTTCCAGTAAAATTTGGGTGTTGTCGATCGGTTGTTTTCCCCCCAATCGACACGTCCGCCAGTCCTGCCCGACCACAATTGCTCTGCGCCAGGAGCAGGTCCCGCAGCCTGGAGAACATAAGTCTTCGCCACGTCCCGGATCGCGGGATGGGATGAAGCAGGAAACCCTACGAGCTCCGATTCTGACCCAGTGGGATCGCGGCCAAAGGGTAAGGCGACGGTTGCAGGTTTCAATCATCACGCCTTTCCTTGCTTCGAAAAATTCGTTTGGAGCGGTCGCCGTCGAAACTCCCCACTCAGGAAAGCGAGTTTCGCGCGACTCGATTGCCGCAGGCTTGCGTGTCAGGAGAGCAAATGGGCGATAAAGAAACAGTCACCGTTAAGAGCGGGCATCAGTACGACGCGAAATCCATCAAGGTCCTCGGTGGATTGGAAGCGGTTCGTCTGCGCCCGGCGATGTACATCGGTTCGACTGGCGAAATGGGCCTTCACCACCTGGTTTGGGAAGTGGTGGACAACTCGGTTGACGAGGCCATGGCGGGTCACGCGGATGAAATCAACGTCACGGTTCACGCGGACAACTCCGTCACCGTGGTTGACAACGGCCGTGGTATCCCTGTGGATATGCACGCCACGGAAAAGCGTCCGGCCGCCGAAGTCGTGCTCACGGTTCTTCACGCCGGCGGCAAATTCGACAGTGAAACCTACAAAGTTTCTGGCGGTTTGCACGGAGTCGGCGTCTCCGTCGTCAACGCGCTCTCCGACTGGCTCGAACTCGAGATTCAGCGCGACGGCGCCGTGTGGGAGCAGACCTACGAAAAAGGAAAGCCCACCTCTAAGCTGAAGCAGACCGGCAAGACCCGCAAAACGGGCACAAAGGTTACCTTTCACCCGGATCCAACGATCTTCGAAAAGACCGTCTTCAGCTACGACACGCTGGCCACGCGCCTGCGCGAATACGCCTTCCTCAAAAAGGTCTGAAAATCACGCTGAACGACGAGCGAACGGAAAAATCCGCCGAATTTCGCTTTACCGGGGGCATCGCCGAGTTTGTCAAGCATCTCAATCGCGGCAAGAGTACGCTCCACGATTCGCCGATTTACATGGAAGGGAAGAAGGGCAACGTGGAGATGGAAATCGCCCTTCAGTACAACGATTCCTACGGCGAGAACGTTTTCTCCTTCGCCAACACCATCAACACCATCGATGGCGGCACGCATCTCTCTGGCTTCCGCTCCGCTCTTACCCGCACGATCAACAACTTTGCCTCCAGCGCCGGCATGCTGAAGGAGCAGAAGGACGAAGTGACGATCTCCGGCGATGACGTTCGGGAAGGCCTCGTTGCCGTCGTCAGTGTTCGTCTCCCGCAGCCGCAGTTTGAAGGCCAGACCAAGGGCAAGCTCAACAGCGATATCAAGGGCGATGTCGAGCAACTCGTCAACGAAAAGCTGGGCGAATGGTTTGACAAGCATTCCACGGTCGCGCGCCGCATTATCGGCAAGTGCATTGACGCCGCGCGCGCCCGCGAAGCCGCCCGCAAGGCCCGTGAACTCACTCGCCGCAAGTCCGCCATGGATTCGAGCGGCCTGCCCGGCAAGCTCGCTGATTGCCAGGAACGCGATCCCGCCCGCTGCGAACTCTTCGTCGTTGAGGGCGAATCCGCCGGTGGCTCCGCCAAGCAGGGGCGCGACCGCAAATATCAGGCCATCCTGCCGCTCAAGGGCAAGATTCTCAACGTCGAAAAGGCCCGCTACGACAAAATGCTAGGCCACGAGGAAATTCGCGCCATCATCACGGCCCTCGGCACCGGCATCGGCAAGGATGACTTTGACGCTGGCAAGCTGCGTTATCACAAAATTATTCTGATGACCGATGCTGACGTCGACGGCTCACACATTCGCACACTCCTTCTCACCTTCTTCTTCCGTCATATGAAGGAACTCATTGAGCGTGGTCACGTCTACATCGCTCAGCCGCCGCTCTATCGCGTCAAGCGTGGCAAGAGCGAACGCTACATCCGCGACGAGCGCGATTTTGCCCGTGAGCTGATGAAGCGTGCCACCGAAGATCATGTCGTAAAAGCCAAGGAAGGTGTCACCCTCCAGGGAGCCGGCCTCACCAGCTTCCTCCTGAATGTCCAGGAATATGACGCCACCGCCGCCAAGCTCGCTCGCCGCCTGAAGGAAAACCGGTTGGTCGAAGTCCTCGCCGAAAGCGGACTCGACAAAAAATCCGACTTCGAGGAAAAGAAAGCCCTCGAGAAACTCCTCAAGGAAGTCGAAAAGACCAAACTCAAGCTCGAAGGCAAGGTCGCCTTCGACGAAGAGCACAGCCTCTACGAAATCCAGTTTGGCGCGCCGCACAATCAGAAAATCAATTGGGCGCTGGCTTCCACCGCCGAATACAAGCGCCTGCGCGCCTTGGCTCGTCAGATCGAGGAGTACAACAAGCCGCCCTTCGTCATTACGCGCAATGGTGACAAGGCTTCTAAGGAAAAGGCCACCGATGTCCTCAGCTACGTGATGGAAGACGCAAAGAAAGATTTCACCATCACGCGCTTCAAGGGCCTGGGCGAAATGAACCCCTCGCAACTCTGGGAAACCACCATGAACGCGGATTCCCGCACGCTCTTGCAGGTAAAACTCGAGGACGTCGTCGAAGCCGAAAAAATCTTTACAACGCTCATGGGCGAAAACGTCGAGGACCGCCGCAAATTCATCGAAGACAACGCCCTCGACGTCGTCAACCTGGACATCTAGCATTTGCAGTGGCCGGTTTTTGGACAGCCGATTTTGCCGAATGACGATTTATCAATTGGGTTGGACAACTTTGCCGGGCTTGCGGGGGCTGAGCGTCAGCGAATTTCGCGCCACCCCCACCGCCGCTCCGGATTACGAAAAGGGCGTTACGGTTAGCTTTTCAACTGATGGTGACCGAGACGCATTCCTGCGGCGCCTGGAAGAATATTTTGCGCCGCGGCGTTTCACAAACGCCGCCGACGCTTTCGACACGGTGAAAGCTTACGTGCTCGAAAGCTCCGCAAAAGAGAATTGAACGATTTTCACCAGCGACTAGTCATTGTAACGAGGACACATGGCCGACGAACAAAACCAATCCATAATGCTTCCGGTCGACATCGAAGCGGAAATGCGGAAGTCGTATCTCGACTACGCCATGAGCGTAATCATCGGGCGCGCGCTTCCCGACGTCCGCGACGGTCTCAAGCCCGTTCATCGCCGCATTCTCTTCGGCATGTACGAGCTCGGCCTCACCTCCTCGAAGCCCTACCGCAAATGCGCCAAGATCGTCGGTGAAGTCCTCGGCAAGTATCACCCGCACGGCGACGCTCCCGTATACGACGCTTTGGTCCGCATGGCGCAAGACTTCAATATGCGCTATCCGCTGGTGGATGGCCAAGGCAACTTCGGCTCCGTCGATGGCGACATGCCTGCGGCGATGCGGTACACCGAAGCCCGCCTCGCCAAGATGGCCGAGGAACTCCTCGCCGACATCGAAAAAGAAACTGTCGACTTCATTCCCAATTTCGACGAAACCGAAAAGGAACCCACCGTCCTTCCGACACGCGTTCCCAATCTACTTGTCAATGGCGCCAGTGGTATCGCCGTCGGAATGGCCACCAACATCCCTCCGCACAACTTGCGCGAGGTGATCGACGCTACGATCGCCATGATTGAAAAGCCCGAGCTCACCCTGAAGGAAGCGATGAAGTATGTTCCCGGCCCGGATCTTCCCACCGGCGGCTTCATTGCTGGACGCGAAGGCATCGAGCAAGCCTACAAATCCGGCCGCGGCAGCTTCACCATGCGCGCCAAAGCGGCCATTGAGGAAGCCGGCAAGGACCGCGAGAACATCGTCATCACCGAAATCCCCTACCAGGTCAACAAGGCCAGGCTCATCGAGCGCATCGCCGAACTCGTTTCCAACAAAAAGATCGAAGGCATCTCCGATGTTCGAGACGAAAGCGATCGCGATGGCATGCGCATCGTCATCGAGCTGAAGCGCGGCGAAGAGTCGCAGCTCATCCTCAACAATCTCTTCAAGCACACCCAGATGCAGGAATCCTTCGGCATGATCCTGCTCGCCATCGTCGGCGGCCAGCCGCGCGAAATGGGCTTGTTGGAGTTCATTCGCCTCTTCATCGATCATCGCCGCGACGTTGTCACCCGCCGGTCCCGCTATGAGCTGCGGAAAGCCCGCGAACGCGAGCATATCCTTGTCGGATACCAAGTCGCCCTCGACCATCTTGATAACGTCATTCGCATCATCCGGGGCAGCTCCAGCCGCGCCGACGCGAAGGAAAACCTGTTCAAGTACTTCAGCGAGCAGGACCTCACCATCACCGAGAACGGCAAGTCTAAAAAGATCGAAGGCGTCAAGCTCGACGGCCGCAAATACCGCTTCCAGGGTGCACCGGAAGTCGAAGCCGCCGGACGCGGCAGCGCGAGCCTCAATCTGAGCTATCCGCAGATCGACGCCATTCTCGAATTGCAACTCCACCGCCTGACGCAACTCTCGATCGAAGAAATTCTCAAGGAATTGAAGTCCATCCGCGAAAAGATCGCGGAACTCGAGGAAATTCTTTCCAGCGAGAAAAAGCTTAAGTCCGTCATCATTGCCGAGCTCAAGGAGATCCACAAAGCCTACGGGGACGATCGCCGCACGCAAATCGTTGACAAGGTCGACGAAATCAAGCTCGAAGACCTGATCGCTGACACCGACATGCTCATCACCGTGAGCCATGCCGGCTATATCAAGCGCACACCTGTCGAAACCTACCGCCACCAGTCGCGCGGCGGAAAGGGCCGCATCGGCGCCAAAACGAAGGAAGAGGACTTCGTCGAGCACCTCTTTGTCGCCTCGGCGCACAGTTACATCCTGCTCTTTACCTCCAAGGGCCGCGTGTACTGGTTGAAAGTCTATGAGCTTCCCGAAGCCGCTGCTGCCACGCGCGGAAAAGCCATCTCCAGCCTCGTGAAATTCCAGGAAGACGAAAAGCTCACCGCGCTTGTCGCCGCCACGAACCTCGAAGAAGAAGGCCGCTTCGTCTTCATGGCCACGAAGAACGGCACGGTGAAAAAATCCGCGCTCACCGAATTTTCCAACCCGCGCTCCACGGGCATCATTGCCATCAATCTGGAAGACAAAGACGAGTTAATCGGAGCAAAGCTCACCGACGGCAAGCAGATGATCTTCCTCGCCAGCCACGAAGGCCAGGCCATCCTCTTCCGCGAAACCGAAGTGCGCCCGATGGGCCGCAACGCCGGCGGCGTCAACGGCATGGATCTTGCCAAGGACGACTACGTCGTCAGCATGGACGCGGTCCAGCCCGACTTTGAAATCATCGCCAAGGAACACAAGCAGACCACGCAGAACCTCGAGGAACTCGACAACGAGCACATCAAGGATTCGCTGACCACGCTGATGCTCACCGTCGCTGAAAAGGGCTATGGCAAGCGCACCGCCCTCGCCGAATACCGCATCACCTCCCGCGGCGGCAAGGGCGTCGTCAACATGAAGACCACCGACCGCAACGGCTCCGTGGTCGCCACGCTGCAAGTCACCGAAGAGTCCGACGTCATGATCATCACCGAGCATGGCAAGGTCATCCGCGTCCATGCCAACGAAATTCGCGAAGCCGGCCGCTCCACGCAGGGCGTACGGCTGCTGCGCCTCGATGATGACGACTCCGTCGCCGCCGCCGCCGTCATCCAAGAAGAAGAAGAGGAAGAAAAGAAGTAACTTTGTGTAGGGGCGGCTTTACGCCGCCCTCTTGCCTTGCGTAGTGGCCGACCTTTAGGTCGGCTTTCGTAGCACAGATTCAACCTACGAATCCTTCATGTAGGGCCCGCATTTCGCGGCTGGCTACTCTTTTTGGACCGCGAATGCCCTGCTTCTGCCACACGGAATGAGCCGCACTGCAATTTGCTTGATGCGCTAAACTAATTTCCGATGAAAATCACTCGCCGGTTCCTTCTCGCATTCTTGTTTCTCCCTCCGCTCACACTCTCCTCGCTTGGCAGCCAGGCCCCCAATCGTACCTACACCGTCCTCGTCGGCACCTACACCGATAAGACCGGCAGCAAGGGCATCTACGCCTTCGACTTCGATCCTTCCACCGGGAAACTTACTCCCAAAGGCCTGGCTGCCGAAACTCCCAATCCTTCATGGATCGCAGTTCATCCCAACGGCAAATGGATCTACGCCGCCAACGAATCCGGCAAGCAAAGCACCATAAGCGCCTTTTCGCTCGATGACAAAAAGGCGAATCTCGCGCTCCTGAATCAACTCCCCTCCGAGGGCGAAGACCCTTGCTATCTCTCCTTCGACAAATCCGGCAAGTATCTTTTCGTCGCCAACTACACTTCCGGCACCGTTGCCGTCTTCCCCATCCTCCGGGACGGCAAACTTGGCGCTCCCACTTCAGTGGTCAGAGACGCCGGCCCACTCGGCCCCAACAAACAACGCCAGGAAGGCCCCCACGCCCATTGGGTCGGAGCGCACGGCAATGCTGTGTTTGTGGCTGATCTCGGACTTGATCGAGTTCTCCTCTACAGATTTGACCCCGTGAACGGAGCTTTACGTAAAGCCCCGGCTCCGGATGCTAGGCATCCTTTCTTTTCAAAAGACCTTGACCTCTACCCTGGAACAGGACCGCGCCATGTTGCGATCTCTTCCAGTAAGACTGGCCACGGATTGGTATACGTCCTGGGCGAGCTTGATTCGACGGTAAGCGTGTTTATAACCACAATCGAGGGAAACTACTCGGGTCTTCCAGGACAGAAAATAACCATGCTCCCCACCGAATTCACTGGCCGCAACGATGCAGCCGAAATCGCGGTTCATCCCTCCGGCAAATGGCTTTTCGCCTCGAATCGCGGTCACGATTCCATAGCCGTCTTTGCCATCGACCCGCAAAAGGGAACACTCACTCCCTCCGGCGATTTTTCGACCGGCGGCAAAGAACCCCGCCACTTCGCCCTGGATCCTACCGACCAATTCCTCCTCGCCGAAAACCAATACTCCAATAACATCGTCGTCTTCCGCATCGATCCGGTCTCCGGCGCCCTCACTCAAATCTCTACAACCAACAATATTCCAAGCCCCGTCTGCCTCGCCTTCCTCCCGTAGGGGCGGCGTTGGGACGCCTTACATTTAGGCGCCGGGCTTCAGCCCGGTCCGCCCCAATTCCTCTCTTGCGCTTGCTCTTGTTTGGAGTACAATCCCCGCCGTCATGCCCAAGTCCAAATCCCGGCGTCCTGCCAAACGTGCACCCCGTCGCCGCTCCCGTGGTGCCACTGTGGTTAGGCTGCCTAAAAACGCGGTCACCCTGGTCGTCGTCATGCGCGCCAAAGAAGGCCAGCACTTGCTGCTCGAAGCCGAACTACGCGCCCTGGTCACGCCCTCGCGCAAGGAAGAGGGCTGCCTGCAATTCGACCTGCATCGCTGCGCCGATCAGCCCGGCACGTTCCTGTTCCACGAAGTCTGGGAAACCCGTGATCACCACACCGCCCACACCCGCACACCCCATTTTCTCCGCTGGAACGCCCGCAAGGATTCGCTCCTCGCCACCCGGGAAGCCGCTTTCTGGCAACAACTCGCATAACCTGGAGCGCAAGTCGAGCGCCGATAGTCCGCCCTGAGCACTTTTTCCGAACGTGCCCGCACAGCGGCGTTTCATTGTTTATCTGGAACGACCTTCCCGCAGGATCGTTACTCGATCGTCTTCCCCATCCTCACCACTGGCAGCGTCAGCCCATTCGGCAGCGGCACTTCGATCCGCTCGATCTCCGCGTAACCCCGCGCCGCATACATCGGGACACCCGTGAGCGATGCGCCCATTTCGAATCGCCGGAATCCGCGCGCATAAGCTACGTCCTCGCAGGTCTTCAAAATGAGCGTCGCCAAGCCGTGGCGCGTCCAATCGGGATGCACAAAAAATGCCCGAATCTTCGCCGCATCCTTCGCCGGGTCAAGCGTCGTGTTATCCCGGTAAGGGCCGTGGTCGCTCCCATAGAGCGTCTTCCGCATGCTCCACCCGCCGCAGGCGACGATCACCTGTTCGCTGGCTGCCGGCACGGCTTCCACCGCGTAATACGTGCGGTCCGCAATCAGTTGTGTGTCCACGCCATACGCCGTACCCAGCGCGGCTTCCAGTTGCTCGGATGAATAATCCGCCCTCTGCAACATACGTACAGATTGATCAATCAGCTTCTGCAGCGTCGGGATATCCTGGTGTGTCGCCAATCGAATCGCGAATTTTTCTCGCGGCGGCTCCATGCAAACTCCATCAAACCTCGATGTCTAATCCCTCACTTCTCCGCCGGCTCAAGGTAATAACCCGGCCGCGCACGCACTTTCAGTGCGCGTTCTTTTTCCCCTTTTACGCTCACCTTGATCTCATGATACCCCTCAGCCACTTCGCCTGTGGGCGTATACGTCAACGTGTATTGCGAATGCAGCTCGCCGCCCATGTCGTCAATCACCTTCTCAATGCTCCGATCCTTCCACGTGGAAACGTGCAGCCCGCCCGTCGCGGCGGCCGCAATCTCCAACTGGTGCGAGGTCACCTGATCTTTTGCATGCATCACGGCCCAGACGGCGAGCGCCAGCAAACTTCCACCTTGCCCTTGAGTGTCCGTAGTAGGCGTCTCCACGGATCCCGGCGGCGGAGGCATGCCTGAAGTGCCCGGCTCGGTCACCGGTGAAGGCCCCTTCGGTTGGCTCGGTTGTCTCTTCAAATCGGCTTTTGTGCTCGAGATTCCCACCGCATAAATTGTGATATTCGCCAGCTGCGCGCGCCGCAACACTTCCCCCAACTTCAATTCGCTGCTGGAATCATGCGCCTCGCCGATGACCAGCATCACGCGCCGGTGGCCCAGATCGGTCTCGGAAACCTCCGGCCGCTCGATAAGCATATCGACGGCACGGCCCATGGCGTCAAATAATCTCGCGCCCCAGGATCCTTCCTGGAGTGTGGAGATCGCATGCTCCAGATCGTCTCCGCTATCCGTAAAATCCAGCGAGGTTGAGACGTCGTCGTCGTACGTCACCACGGCACCTTCGCCTGTTGGTCCCATCACCGTTTGTGAAATCAGGATTCCCGCCTTGCGAATCTTTGGCAAAGCCGATGCAATCCGCGAACTGCGCTCCACTACCACCACCAGCGAAATCGGGTCTCCCCCCAAGTTAAAATGTGTGATTTTTTGTGGCACGCCGTTGTCCGTGATCTGGAAGTCGGGTTCCTCCAGATCGTGGATCATTTGCCCCTTTTCGTTGCGCACCGTCACCGGCGTGTTCACCAGCACGGTGCGTACTTTGATGGGCGATGACCCTTCCTGAATAGGCACGTCCTGCGGCGTCGGAATGGGTCCCTCGGGAGCCTGTGCCAGTACGCGCGAGGAAACACTCGAAGCCAGCAGAAGAGCGAGAGACATCTTCGGCCAAAAAATTTTCAATCGATTCCCCCAATCCGCGCCAAACGTACTCAATTCGACGCCTGCGGCGCTAAACCCGTTGCCGCCGTCTCCTGCGCTGCCTACAATCAGAGCGCACCTTGAATGGAGAAATTCCCATGCCCGATGGAAAGCGCCTGAAACCCCAGCATGCCCCGAAAGCTCCCCACGAGGATCCCAAGTTCCTAGCCAGCACACCCGCGCGGCCTATTCGCATTATCGCCGAATATAT
The DNA here is from genome assembly GCA_021324935.1 of Acidobacteriota bacterium. GTDB lineage: Bacteria > Acidobacteriota > Terriglobia > Acidiferrales > UBA7541 > Acidiferrum. The sequence goes on along the minus strand of JAJPIE010000012.1, from coordinate 217,993 downwards.
TCACCCGTTGGTTCAACTGAAGAAAGAAGGCATAGGCGACACCATCGTCATGTTCGGGTCTGCGCGCATCGAGTCACACGAAACCGCCTCGGCTCGCTTTACCCGGCTCAAGAAAATGAAAACGTCCGGCTGGAGCGCCGCTCGCCTGAAAAGCCACCGCCTTCATCTGCGCCAGGCCAAAAGTGCGCTCGAAATGGCGAAATATTACGAGGAGGCCCGGCAGCTTTCTCACAAGATAACGACGTGGGCATTGTCGCTTGGCCCGCGCCCAAGGCGTTTTGTCATTTGTTCCGGCGGCGGCCCCGGCATTATGGAAGCGGCCAACCGGGGAGCCTACGAAGCTGGTGGCAAGTCCATCGGCCTTTCCATTGAATTGCCACATGAGCAGTTTGCGAACCCCTACATCAGCCCGGAGCTCAGCTTCAATTTCCATTATTTTTTCATGCGTAAGTTGTGGTTCGCGCAAATTGCCAAGGCGCTCATCGTATTTCCCGGCGGCTTCGGTACTCTGGACGAATTGTGGGAAATGATGACACTCTCGCAAACCGGCAAAATGCCCAAGCACACTTTGATTCTGATTTACGGACGCAAATATTGGGACGAAGTCCTGAAACTGAAAAACATGGTTCGCTGGGGCACCATTAGTCAGGAAGATTTTGACAATCTCCAGTATGCGGACAGCGTCGACGAAGCGTTCGACATCATCCGCACCGGCCTGGAAAAATATCACATGAACGTCGACCCATTTCTACAGGCCTACTGAAAAATCTGCGTTCCAGAACCTAACACTAACCCTTGTATTTTCAATGCCTGGCGCTTGGCCTGTGCATTGCTCCGCGTCTCCATGCAGCATTCGTTGCTCGAACCGCTACGCCCTGGAGTCGCGCACAAACCAAATCGCTCGGGAGAAAACATGAGCCTCAAAATGCCTTCGCTCCGTACCATCTTCATGTGCCTGACAATCTCCGTTGCCTTTCTTTTCGCATTGGCGCCGGTCATTCATGCCGACGACGACTGTCAGAAGCGCGTCATTCACGCTGATCACAAGCTGCACGAAGCCATCGAGCACCACGGTTGGCAAAGTTCCCAAGCGGATCATTGGCGCCACGAACTCGCCGAAGCACGCTCCTATTGCTGGGAGCACTCTCATCGTTGGTGGGACGAAGACGAGCACCGCTGGCACGACCAGCGCGATTGGGACGATCACGACCACGATCACGGCCACTGAAGAATTATCACGAGTTCCCAGCACCAAGCTTGCAAGAGCACCCCGATTCCAGGTGCTCTTTTTGTTTCCAGACAACTTGCAGCAACTAGCGCAACCTTTGCCCCAAACCGGTGTTTGAATGCCCAGGAAGCATCCCGCTCTCCAGCCCGGGCCAAGCTCCTGGAGGCACTTCCATGAAACTTCTCTCATTCAACCTCGCTTCGATTCTGGGCAAAACCGCGCCGGCAACGGTGGCTTTGGGCTTTCTGCTGGCCGCCGGAGCGCCAGCCGCCAAAGCCAACGATTGGGATGACTGCAATCGCCGGATTGCGTATACGGAGTACCGCTATCACGAAGCGGTGGAGCGTTTCGGTCCGTATAGTTCCGAGGCGCATCATTGGGCCCATGAACGCCACGAAGCCTACGAGCGCCAGGAGCATCTGCGCCACGAATATTGGGAACACCATCACGGCGACTGGCGATGATCTCGGAGAGTTGACCTAGAGCTCTTGCCACTGATTCATGAGCTGCGGAAATAAAAAGGGCGCCCCACCTGCGGGCGCCCTTGTTCTGCCTCTTACGATTTGTAATTATTCCGCGTGCACCAACGGGTGTTCCGAAAAAATCGCTTCAAACCGTTTCGTCTCGTCCTGATCGTGCAACATCACGACCGGCACCACGCGCAAAGATTGCTTGCAGAAATGGCACTGCACGCCTTCGCCCTGCAAGTCCTGTAAAAAGCCGTCCGTAAACCGATACTCAATCCGCTCGCGCCGGGCTTTCTTCTGGCCCTTCGCGCCGCAATGAGGACAAGTAAATTCCACTACGTCCTGCTGCGGATCGCGGTCCAGAGCCGCCCAGCCCGTGCGGCGTACGCCAACCACCTCGGGTATTCGCCTTTCCATGGGGTCCTCCTGGGATCCACGTCCGACTGTTTCGATGCACCAAACAGGTGTTTGGATGTAATTGAAATGCAATGGCCGTTTCCCTGCGTGCCAATTATCGTAAACCGATTGAAATAAAATAGTTGTGCCCGCTATCACGCATTCCCATGACCTTGAGGAACGCCTCCCGTGTTGCTTTCTCCGTTATCCAACAGTTTCTGTTTTACTTTTGACTATCAGTAACACCGATCTCTATTCAACAGGGTCTGTTGGCGCGCTTCTTGTTGATTCCTTATTTTTGGGCACTTGTCGCACTCCTCGGTGTCCAACAACACAGAGGGCGCGCACCTCACATCCCTGCGAGCGCGGTGCCGGCCTCCGGCAGCAACCTCCGGAGGCTCGCGCCGCAATTTCGTCCCTCGGCTCGCAGGAAATTCTTGGAGGTGTGTGATGACTCTCGAGGTCCAACGTGTGTCCGAAAGCGGATTCGGCTCGCTGCAAAGTTGCCTGGTCGAAGGCGATCCGCAATCGGAAAAGCGCGCCCGCCGCATCAAGCAGCGCGCCTTATTTATTTCGATAGCCCTGCAAGCGCTTGCTCTCACCGCCCTGCTGCTCTATCCATTGCTCAGCAAGGGCGAGCGCATTTCTTTTCGATACGCCACGCTGATTCCACCCTATCGACATGGCAGCCCAGCCCCTGCCAAACCTGGCCCTCGTCAAGCGCATCCCCGGCCCGAAGCCTCCTGCCGCTTCTTTCCGCCCATGCATATCCCACCCGGCATTCCTCGTCCTGAGCCGGCACCAGCAGTTGGCGACAACTCCAATTTTATTCCGGGCGTCCCGGAGGGACCCACCGGCGATCCGGACGGAAATCCATTTCGCGAGGAGATCATCAGTCCGAACCACGGGCCAGCAAGGCCAGCCGAGGAACAGCCGAATACCGTGCCCCGCAAGGTCAGCGAACTTCTACAAATGGCGCAGCTCATCAATAGGGTCGAGCCGGTCTATCCGCGTCTCGCCATTCAAATTCAGCGTGAGGGCCGCGTCGAACTTCATACCATCATCGGCACTGACGGAACCATTCAATCGCTCGAAGTCGTCTCTGGTGATCCCTTGTTCATCCAGTCCGCCCTCTCGGCCGTTCGCGAGTGGCGTTATCGCCCGACTATCCTCAACGGCCGCGCTGTCGAAGTCGACACGCACATCACCGTCATCTACACGCTCAGTCACTGAGAAAGTCACGAAAAAAGGGTCCAGCAAGACTGTACACTTCTGCACTTTTTGATTGCTGATTGCTTCCTTGCGCTACAGGACTGCCTCGCCACAATATTTCCCAATTGCCTCTCGCGCCAAATCCCGCAGCCGCACGATTTCCTGCAAATGATTTGGGTCACTCGCCGGAAACTCCCGTGCCGGATAAATCGGCGGCGACAATGTGATGGTCACGCTCGTCGGCCGCGGAAGAATCGTTCCGTCGCGCAGAAACCTGCGTGTGCCCTTCAGAGATACGGGAATCACTGGCGCGCCCGTCGCCACCGCTCCGCGAAACGCCCCTAACTGAAAGGGCCGGAGTCCATCTTCCGGAGTAAACGTACCTTCCGGGAACACAAACACAGAGTCTCCCTTGCGGAGACAATCTTCTATCTCGTCCACCTGCTTCAGCCGCGCGCCCGTATCGTGCCGGTCAAATGACAAGTGTCCCATCTGGTTGAGAAATGTCCCAATGAAGGGCATCTGATTCACTTCGCCCTTTGCCACGAATCGGTACGGCACTCCCAGCCCCATCATCACAGGAAGAACGTCAAAATAGCTCGCATGGTTCGACGCGTACACCTTCGCGCCCGGCGTGTCCATGTACTCTTTGCCCACCACCTTCAGGCGAATACCAGTGAGCGCAAACAAAACCTTCAGCGCCGCGGAAGTAAATCGGCCCGCTTTCTTTTCATCTTTAATCTGCTTCACGATCAGCCATGAGGGCACTATCCAAAGGAAAAATACGACAATGAAGTAGACGCCGTAGATTTTTTCCAAAACTTTGCGGATTCCTCGCCCAAAGCTTTGCACGGCCTCCTGGAAGAACGTCCCCGTTCCCAGCTTCGCAATCTGTACCCAGGCCGGCGGCCGCCCCGCACCAAGAGTTCCCGCCGCGTACAACTGCTTGGTTCCGTCGCGACGCAACTTCCCACTCGACGTTTTTGGGATGCTTCCCGGGGGAACCAATTCCACGCGGTCTGGCGGCAGACCTAGCCCGCGGCTCACTTCTTGGTTGATGGCGGTCACCAACGATGCCCGGCGCGTCGGATCCTGCTCGCGCGATTCCGCCACAATCACCAGTTTTTCCGTGCCGGTGTTCGCATCCTTCAAGCCGAACGCCACCACGCAACCTTTGCGGATTCCCTCCGCGCGGGAGGCCAGTTCTTCCACTTCGTGCGGGTAGAGATTTCTTCCGCCCTTGATGATGATGTCTTTCACCCGGCCGGTAATAAAAATTTCACCTTCCGCCTGAAATGCACGATCACCGGAATTGAGCCACGGATATCCGCCGTCTCTGGCTAGCGGACCTTGCGGCATCAATTTGGCGGTTGCTTCCGCATTCTCGAAATAGCCGCACGTCCCCGAGGGGCCCCGGAACCACAAAAATCCTTCCGTGCGCTCTGGAAGTTCGTTGCCCTGCTCGTCTACGATCTTCACCTCATGTCCGGGAAACGTCATGCCAACTGACACAAACGAAATGGCGGTTTCATCATCGGCCGTTGCTGGCACAGCGCGTCCTTGCGCCGTGAACGCCTCGCGCTCCACGCGTTCCACTCGCGGTACACGATTTAGGGGTGGAAATGTCACGCCCAGCGAAGCTTCCGCAAGGCCGTACACCGGTAGCATCGCCTCTTTCCGGAAGCCATACTTCGCGAATCGGTTCGCAAAGCGCTCCAACGTTTCCGGATTTACCGGCTCCGCGCCGTTCATCACCACGCGCATCGAACTCAGGTCCACGCCCTCCATGGCTTTATCTGAAATCTTGCGCACGCACAATTCATAAGCAAAATTCGGCGCGGCCGTGATCGTGCCGCGATGTTTGCTCATGGCTTGCAGCCATCGCTCGGGGCGCGTGAGGAACGCCAGCGGTGACATCACCACCAGCGGGATGCCCTGCAGCAGCAGCGTCAGCCAGGCTCCAATCAGGCCCATGTCGTGATACAAAGGCAGCCAACTGATGCCGACATCCGAAGGGCCAAGCTCCACTCCCTTGGCGATCACGCGCATGTTTGCCAGCAGATTATTGTGCGTCAGTGTCACGCCCTTCGGGTCGCCCGTGGATCCCGATGTGTATTGCAGGAAAGCGATGTCGCTTCCTTTGCGGACACGGCTTCCGCTTATGAAAGCGGGCAATGCCCCTGGGGCCGGTGGCGGCGCTTTCTCCGCTGCTTCCAGCAATTTCTCGGCATCCACCACGCCGAGCAGCGATTTCACGCGCGGTTTCAGCAATTTTGCCACTGCTTCCGCTCTTCGAAACGTCAACATCAGGCAGACGCCCGCGTTATTCAAGATGGCGGATTGGCGTTCGGCGTATTCCTCAATCCGGTCCGCGCGAAAGGGCGGATAGATGGGAACGGGGACCGCGCCCGCCAGCATAATCCCCGCGAAACAAATGAAAAACTGCCGCGACGTCGGCAACATCAGTGAAACTCGCCCGCCCGCCGGTACGCCCCTCCTTGCCAGCTCTTCCGCGCACTTTTGCGCAGCTACGTACAAGTCTCCGAACGTCAGCGTGTAATGGTGTTCGCCTCGCTCGTCATCTTCCGTGATTAGAAGATGCGGACGCTGCGCATCATGCACGCCGCGATAGCGAAATACTTCCAGCAGCGTTTCGGCCTTATCGATAATGGATTGCGCCGATTCCCGGGCCGCTCCCGTGGCGGCGCCGCTTGCACGCAACGCAGAATACTGTTCGTCGCTCAGCGATGTCCCCGGAGCAGCAAGGATGGCGTTGATCAATTCCTCTGGGGTGCTCGCTTCCGCCGCCAGCGAGTCGGGGAGCCGCATCTCGAACGCGGCCTCCAAACGCGTCAGTAGTTCGACGCGTTCCAGGCTGCCCAATCCCAGGTCGCGATCCAGATTCGAATGTGGGGAGAGTTCCGCCAACGCGCCATGGCTGCCCAGCTCTTCCAACAAGCCCCGCAGCACATCCAGCACGCGCTCGCGCACTCCAGGCAAGTCAATTTGTGGGGAAGTCGTTGCCAAGCGTTTCCTTCAGTTCGGGGCTTGGCGTGAGGCTAACATGCGCCCAGCCAATTTGCCATCTCCAAAGCATTCGCGAAAAAATTCTATGTTCGCGCCTTCGCCTGCTCTTTTCTCTGTGGCCTCTTTGATTAATGTGCGTTAACCGGCCAAGGTTCTACACGCCTTGCTTCTTCGCTCCCCATCCGTGCGGCATAAGTGTCGTGCTCAAATCCACGCCGGACAAATCCACGTTTCGCAAATCGGTTTCCCGCAAAATTGCAATGCCCAGATCTGCGCCGGTGAACTTGGCCCCTTCCACATGGGCATCCCGGAAATTGGCATTCCGCAGCATTGCTTTCTGGAAATTTGTATTGGTCAGATCGCATCGGAAGAATTCCACGCCGCTCGCTTGGGCTTCGTTAAGATTGGCGCCTGGCATGCCCGCTTCCGTCAGGTCGGAGTTCCGCAGGTCCGCTCTACGCAGATTCGCCCCAGTGAGATCCGCTCCCGGCAGACGAGTGCCGCGCAAGTCGCTGCCTTCCAGATTGGCATTCTTGAGGATTGCCCCGGCCAGGTTCAGTCCCCGCAAGTCGGCTCCGGAAAGGTTCGCTCCCGTTAAATCCGCTCGCGCGCCGCCTTCTTTGCTGGCCCAGAAGAGCTCGTGTGCGCTCAGAATCTGCTCCAGACTCTTGCCATTGTGCTTCAGCTTTTTCCAGCTTTTCAGCCCCATAATCTCCATTACTCCTCTAAGCTTGAACTCATATTTTAGCGAATCCCATCGCGCTCGGGAACCACTGCCAAACCTGGTCATCCCGCACGCCGCATTGTGCTACTCTGCCTTTGTGAAGCCAGTTTTCGCTTCCGCTTCCCTATTCTTACTGGCGGTCCTTTGCGCTGGTCTGCCAGTGCGTGCCCAGGAAGACGAAATCGTTGCCAATCTGGCGGGCGGGAGGACCATCATCCAGGTTGCGGACGACGCCATCATTTTTGCCGCCATCGAGCATCCCCTGGAAGCCAAGTCCGTCCCACCCCGGGTGGTTGCCATCGACAGCCGCCACATCGGGATTCTCTTTGGTGCCTCCGAGTGGCAAGTCCCTGCCCAGCCGCAACCGATTCGTCTGGATCGCAGTCTCCCGCGGCTCTCGGCTCCAAATCCAAACCTCGTGCCCTCCTCGGAAGGCGATCAAGACCTGGAACAAATCGGAGTCGCCTTCTTGGAAAAGCTTCGACCCCTCGTCTCCCAGCTTCACCACAAAATCGACCTGAAACCCGACGAACCCCTATTTCAAATCATTCTGGTTGGCTATGCCCCGCAAGATTACGGCCCCGAAGTTTGGCAGATCGACTTTTGCGTGGAACAAGAATCCGTCGCCACCCAAGGGGATTTTTGGCAGACCCGGCCCCTCCGGCCTCGCTTTACGCAGCTTTACCCGCCCGAAAAACACCAACCGAAAACTCTCCTGGAACTCCGTTTTCCCGCCGACCTTCCTGGGGTGCCGCTGCTTGGCCTCATTCAACAAAATGACCCTGGCATCGCGCGCGTGCGCTCTTCCGATCCCCATTTCAATAAGGTGGTGGATCTGATCGAGCGCGGCGAAGCGCAAAAAGCGGATCCCACAGCGTCAGCAGATTTCCTCCGTGATGCGCTGCCTCTGATCGCGGGCGATTCACAATTCATTCTCGGCATGTATGGCGAGCGCAGCGGCTTTCAGTGGATCGTTCCACCAGCCGAACCTCGCGTGAAGGAAAAGACCACCGAGGACAAGAGCCGGCCGGCCGACGCCCCCAGCCTGATGCGAAAACCCAAGCCCTAAGCGAAATCCACTTTTGCTGGTTAGTTTGTAGCCGTGCCTTGCGTCAATTCAATGGCCGCCCCGCAGGTCAGTCTCCCCCCACGGATGACCTTGCAGAACATCCCGCGTTTGCCCTGCATTGCCGCTTGCAGGCCCGGCCGCAACGCCTCGATCTGTTCGCAAGGATCGCACACCAGGCTCACTTGGAGTTCCACACTGCCAATCCGCAACCTCTGGCCAATCGCCAGCCCGTTTACATCGAGCCCCTCTGTAGTGACATTTTCCCGAACCATTCCCGGCGTCAGATGGAATGTTCGTAGTGTCTCTTCGTCCATCAGCAGGACCTGGCGTCTTCCTCGCGGCCGCGCGTGCGCACACCCCTCGAGACCTGAGTTTTCCGCCGCCGCCGCTTCTTGCAGCTCTTCCATCGGCGCACGCTTCTTCGGAGCGCGGAATAAATGCGTCACTCTGGCCATGAGTTAGTCTCCCGCGGCGGAACTTTGCAGCGGGTATTTTCCGATGTCTCTGCGGTAATGCATACCGCCAAATTGTACCTTTCCCACGGCTCTATACGCCCGGTCCAAGGCTTCCTTTAGGTCCTTTCCGCTCGCGGTCACTCCCAAAACACGGCCCCCGCTGGTCAAAATCTTATCTCCCGCGCGCTTCGTACCGGCGTGCAGCACTTTCACATCGGCAACCTGCGCCGCCTCTGGCAACCCCTGAATCTCTTTCCCGGTCTCAAATTTTCCGGGGTATCCGCCGGACGCTAAGACCACGCAAACACTCGCTCCAGCCTTCCACTTCAGTTTTCTTGGATCTAATTTGCCCGCTGCCGCGCCCGCCAGCACTTCTGCCAGATTGAAATCCACGCGAGCCAGGATTGCCTGTGTTTCCGGATCGCCAAGGCGGCAGTTGAACTCCAGCACTTTCGGGCCGCTCTTGGTCAGCATCAAGCCGATATATAAAAACCCTCGATAACGAATTCCATCCGCGGCAAGCCCCTTCATCGTCGGTTCAACGATGGTTGTTTCAATCGTTCTCTGAAGTTCCGCAGGTAGCAACTCATCGGTGGAGAATGCTCCCATGCCGCCCGTATTCGGCCCCTCATTGTTGTCGAAAACTCGCTTGTGGTCCCGCGTCGGTGCCAGCGGAGCGTACCGCTCGCCATCCGTGAGTAAAATGAACGAAAGCTCTTCACCCTCCAACGCCTCTTCCAGCATCACGCGCTTTCCGCCTTCGCCCAGTTCATGCTTTTCCATCACACGTTCAATGAAATCCGTCGCCGCATCTGGATTCGGCGCCACCAAGACCCCTTTCCCCGCGCACAATCCGTCAGCCTTAATCACTACCGGCCAGTCCACTGCGCAAAGAGCCGCGTACGCGCCACCGGCCGAATCATGCGCCCCGTAGAGCTCTGCAGTCGGAATACCGTGCCGTTTCAGAAACTCCTTCGCAAATATTTTGCTTCCTTCAAGTTGTGCGGCTTTCTTTTCCGGGCCCACCACAGCCCACTTGCGCTCGCGAAATGCATCCACAAGCCCATTCACCAGTGGCAACTCCGGTCCCACCACCGTCAAATCCGGCTGTCTCTTTTCCGCCACCGCCACAAGTCCCGCCACGTCTCCCGCATCCACCGGAACGCATTCCGCGTCTTCCGCAACTCCACCATTTCCGGGCGCACACCAGATCTTTTCCACGCCTGAACTCTGGCCGAGCTTCCAAACCAGGGCGTGCTCACGTCCGCCGCCGCCGATCACCAATATTTTCATTCTCGGTTCCTCTTTTCCACGAACTTCGAACGATAGTCCGCGCCTCTTTCCGTGTCAAACCGCTCTCCCGAGAGCCGTCCATTCGTCTTGCGGCCAGGCTATCTTTTCGCCTCTCCTGTACTTCAGGCGATCTTCACTGCTATGTTCCCTCGCTATATCCCGAATCCGTCTCCAATCGCAAAGCGCCAGCGAGGGTGGAACCAGGGATTCTCTCGGTTTGGCACAAGCACACCCTCAGAAATTGCGTACGTCTTGGCTTTACTTACGGCCGATCGCTTATCATTGAAGCGGTTGAACCGCCCGGAGGAAGCTCTTCGCTTCTATACGTCTGCCAATGCCTCGCCTGTCCCGCACTTGGATTGGGATGACTACGGAGAGGCTGGGATGGCAGATGCAGAGGGTGCTGCTGCAATGTCGGCTTGAAAGTAAGTCCAGTGCGGCGCTAACCGTTAAACATTGATAGAAGGGTTAGTAGAATCCAGCATTGTAATCAGTGGTTACGCCTGGCTTACCGCACGAATTGGGATAGTCACACCGGCTGACGCATCGGAAGCGGCCAGCATGTGGCAGCGGCCGTCAAAGATTCCGCCGGGGTCGATGACCATGCAAGGCGAATGAACTTCTCCGGTGACAACTCCTTTGGGCTGAATCTCGACGCGGCCACGCGCAAAAATGACCCCGTCAAAATGTCCCGCAATCACCACACGGTTACCTTCAATCTGACCCTCGACCTTTGCATTCTCTCCCAGGATCACGGTCTGCTCGGAGATAATATTTCCCTTTACATGTCCATCGATGCGGAATGTACCTGTCAGTGTCAGCGTTCCTTCCAGTGACACGCCTTGGTCGATGAATCCTGTCCACTCTTCGTTCAAGCCATTTTTGGAACTACCCGGCCACTTCCACGCCATGAACATTCCCCCCAACCTGTTTCGCACATTGCGGCTTTGCGGTGCGTACCTGACCAATGTAGCGTCAAGCATAGAGATGTCAACGCCGCATCCGAGGAAAGTTGTCGAATGAAATTCCTGCTCGAAGGTCCAGTCGGAAATTTCGCCGCGGGTGCTATTTCATCAGGCGATCGTATATCCCCATCAGCTGCGCTTCATCGTAGTATTCCAGGACCAGCTGTCCTGGGCGTAAACGCGTTTTCTCCCGCAAGAAAATCTTGGTTCCCAAATGACGTTGCAGCTCTTCCAGAGCTTCGCGAATGTTCGGATCTATCGCGGTTTCCGTGGCTATGCGGGCGCTGCGTGCACTCCGGGAACCCAGCCGTTCAATCTGCCGCACCGTCAATCCGCCGCGAGCCGCGCGCTTGGCATACCGCATCCGCAATGTTGGCTCTGCGACTCCCAGCAATGCGCGCCCGTGGCCGGCCGTCAGTTTCCCTTCTTCGATCCAATCCTGAATCGTGGGCTCCAGCTTCAGCAATCGGATTGCGTTTGCGACCGTGGTGCGGTCTTTTCCCGTTCTCTCCGCTACCGATTCTTGCGTCAACTGAAATTCATTCATCAATCGCTCAAATGCGCGGGCCGCTTCCATGGCATTCAGATCTTCGCGCTGGATGTTCTCCACCAGGGTCATTTCCAGCGCCAGCTCGTCTGGCACTTCGCGAATGATCGCGGAGACTTTCGTGAGACCTGCCTTCTGCGCGGCACGCCAGCGTCGCTCGCCGGCGATCAGTTGATAACGCTTGCCGACAGGACGCACAACGATCGGTTGAATGATTCCGCTCGCCTGAATCGAGCGCGCCAATTCCTCCAGAGCTTCCTCGCGGAAACGCGTTCTGGGTTGGTAGGGACTTGGCTCGATCAAGTCAATGTCGATCTGAATCGGGCCTGCGCTCGATTGCGCGCTTGGCCCAGTGGCTAGAACTGCTCCAGTCGGCCCTGCAGAGGGCCCTGCCGCAGGGGCAATTCCGGTGCTCGCTGGCAGAGCAACAGTTTGCGTCTCAGGCTCCCGAATGAGCGCTCCGAGCCCCCGTCCCAAGGCGTTTCTCGGCATTGGCAATCACCTCCTGAGCAAGCTGTGAGTATCCCTCAGCACCCTTACTATGTATATCATAGAAAATAATAGGTTTACCAAAGCTGGGGGCTTCTGCTAGACGCACATTGCGTGGAATTAGGCTCTGAAAAACCTGGCTACCGAAAAAACTACGCAAATCCGTAGCAACCTGCCGCGAAAGGCTGGTCCTTTCATCATACATCGTCAGCAAAATCCCCTCAATTTCTAAGCTAGGGTTGAGGGTGCGCCGAATTCGCATTAAGGTATCAAGCAATTCTGACACGCCCTCCAAGGCAAGGTATTCGCACTGGATGGGGATTAGAACCGCGTCTGCGGCGACCAGGGCATTCAATGTAAGGAGATCCAACGCCGGCGGGCAATCCAGCACAACAAATCTATATTTCTGCCGGGCCGGCAGCAAAAAGGTCTGTAATTTATATTCTCTGCTCTCAGCCAGCACTAATTCGACCGCTGCTCCAGCCAAATTCTTGTCTGCGGGAATGACGTCCAGTCCGTCAACTTGCGATTTCAAGAAGATCTTTTCGAATGGTTCACCTAAGATAAGAGCGTGATAAACCGTTTTGCGCGCCGGGTCTTTCTGGAAACCAATCGCTGCCGTCGCATTGGCCTGGGAGTCACAATCTACCAATAATGTCGGCTGGTCGGCCGCTGCAAGGCAAGCTGCCAAATTCACCGCCGTGGTAGTTTTACCGACTCCGCCCTTTTGGTTGGCAACTGCAATGATGCGGGCCAAGGGATTCCCCCAAACGAGCGAAAAGTAGCAAATCCACGAGACAGATGCAAGGATTTTTCCCTTGAGTTCTATTCGATTCTCGGATTTCTTGTTGGAATCTAGAGTGTTCCACGTGAAACATCTCATTTAAAGTGGCTCAAAGGAATCTACTTGGGATCTGGGTGCCTGCGCCGTGCTTCGCTTCTGTGAATCACGCCGTGAAACGTTCCACGTGAAACAGTCAACCGACGAGGAATTGCCGCGAATAACTTTGAGGTCCGAACTACGTCGCAGTCTTTGCGCCAACTGTTCCACGTGAAACCATTTCGCAGGAACCAGGGCCTGAATGTTTCACGTGGAACGTCAGCAGAACGGAATCTGTGCGTATTTGGAGCGAGCGAAGGAGCAAAATCGTAGAAATCTGCAAATTACGGCCTCTTTCCGTCCATATCGTCGTCACGCCGACATTTGCTTCTTTGTCCCCACCAAGATGTACCTCTGCAGTGATTGTGGAATCGGAATTGGTTCTTTCCACTCCCATAATCTCGACCTTCGCGCCTCGTCCAGGTCTCGGCCTCCAATCCATAGCGCCACCTGCTTCGCACTCACCTGCGGCGAAGCCGCCCATTCCAAAAAGCGCCCAAACTCACCCACAGCCCTCGAGCAAACGGTATCAAGTGGTGCCACTTCTTCTCCAAGCTCTTCATATCGGTTGATGAGCACGCGAGTATCTCTCAGTCCCAATTCGCGGGCCACTTCGGCAAGGAAAGTACCCTTCTTGATATTCGACTCCACGAGCACCAATTCCAACTCTGGCCGCGCGATCTTAAGTGGCACTCCCGGAAATCCCGCGCCGGAACCAATGTCGGCGAGCCGACCTTTGTCCACAGGAATTGCACCGGCGCCGAACATGGATTCGCAAAAATGACGATATAGTATCTCCAAAGGATCGCGAATTGCCGTTAGGTTTAGCTTCTCATTCCAACGCCGCAAAAGCTTTATATATTGTTGAATTAAAACCACTTGCTGTAAATCAACAGATATTCTGAATTCGCCCAGCGCACGCCGGATTGTTTCCTCGGAGATTGGCTTATCTGGCTCTATTGACATATTCGTAAATATTCTGTGACTATCGTCCTTCTTCGAGCTTCGCGCTGGATTCTGAGCCCAGCAAGTATCTAGGCCCGGCAACACCTGCAGCAAGATCCAGTCCGGCGTGCCACAAGATGACGGGAACGATACTTCCTAATCCTAATCTCCCAACGGCGAGGGCTACTCCGAAGGCGCCAGTGCTTATAACTCCCGTCCGCCCTTGATAGGCATGGGCCAAGCCGAACAAGATGGAGGAAAGGACCACAGCGATCCAGACCGGAAGTGCCAATCGCACTAAAACGCCCAAGACGAAGCCCCGGTAGATGAACTCCTCGCAGGCTCCAGCTGTAATCGCTAGAGCAGAATAGGGTAGAAACTCAAGTAAATTAATTGGCAAAAGGTGTTTTGCCAGTTTTCGCATTAGCTCCGGTGCCGCCCCTTCCGTTCTTCCAATACGGCGCAGATTCAACCACTGGAGGCCTCCGATCAGCACGGCTCCCGCGGCCCCTTCTACCAGGAGCAATACCCAGTGGCTGGACGCCAGTCCCAGGTCTGTTGCGGTCAGGCCGCGTGCCAAGCCGCGCCAGGCGACCACGCCACAGAGCAGCCATTGAAACGCAATCGTCGCCGCATAGAGAGCCAATTTTTCCTTCGTGTCTACGGAAGGAATCTCCAGTAGCTTCTTCAGGCGAACGAGTCCCCGCCAGGGAATCACCACAGCCAGAAATGCAAAGATGAGCCAAAAGTCCCAGGGCATCTGGCGATAAGAACATTTTCTCCGCTTGTCGCGCAAGTTGTCCCGACGGGCGAGTTTCCATCCAGCCCGAGCAAGATTTTCCTGCAATCGCTATAATCGAAACGCAGCACAGTGAGGTGTGGCTTGACCGAATCCGTGAAACTCACGGCCATGGTCAAGGCAGCTGGTTGAGCGGCCAAGCTGAGTCCCGGGACTCTGGACTCAATTCTGCGCCGCCTGCCAATGCCGAATGACCCGAACGTGCTCGTTGGATTCAACACCAACGACGACGCGGGTGTGTATCTGCTCAACGAGGATCTAGCCCTTGTGCAGACCGTCGATTTCTTCACGCCGATCGTGGACGACCCCTTTACGTTCGGGCAGATTGCGGCCGCCAATTCGCTCAGCGACGTCTACGCAATGGGCGGCAAGCCGGTCTCTGCATTGTCGATCGTCGGCTTTCCGGAGAAGGGCGACACTGCAATTCTCGAGCAGATCATTCGCGGCGGCCTCGACAAAATGAAAGAGGCGAATTGCACCGTTATTGGCGGACACTCGATCCGCAATGACGACATTCAGTTCGGCTACTCGGTTACCGGCAGCATTCATCCGAAGAAAATTTGGAAAAATGTCGGCGCGCAGACAAATGACGCAATTTTGTTGACGAAGCCCCTTGGCACCGGAATCATTTCCACGGCACTCAAACGAGAGCGCGCAGAGCAATCCAGTGTGGACGCGGCGATCGCCTCCATGTCGCAATTGAACCGCACGGCAGCGGGTGTGTTGCATGAAGTGCAAGCGAAAACCTTAACAAATTGCATTCATGCGGTCACCGATGTCACGGGCTTTGGCCTGCTTGGGCACGCGCGCGAGATGGCGCTCGGAGCGCCGCAGCAGGGAATCCCCGCCTGCACCATCGAGATCCAGCACGCTGCCGTCCCGGAACTCCCCGGCGCACTTGAAGCGGCTCGGCAGGGAATGATCCCTGGCGGATTGAAAAACAATCAGGAATTCCTGGGCGGCTGTGTTCACTTTTCGGAAATAGTTCCGGAGGAAGCGCGTTCCTTGCTCTACGATCCGCAGACTTCCGGTGGTCTATTGATCTCGATTGCACCCGAATGTGCAGAGGCGGCGCTGGAGAATCTGCAAGCGCAGAAGATTGCAGCCGCCAGGGTTGGACGTGTTCTTCCGAAAGGCGCGGCTCTGTTAACGGTCACCTAATCCCGCGCCATCCCCATCCATGGACACTATCACTCACGGCATCGCCGGCGCCCTGATCGCGAAAGCTGTATGCAAGGGCGGAGACGTGTTTTCCCCGGCGCCGGTGAGTAAGGCGCGTGTCATCACCTGGTCGGTCATGCTTGGTTCAATCTTTCCGGATTCGGATGTACTGCGGGAATTCTTCTCCCGCGATCCGATGCTGATCGTCACGTGGCACCGCAGCATTACCCATTCGCTGATCTGCCTGCCAATCTGGGCGGCTATCCTGGCTGCTGTGACTTTTCAGATATGCCGTTGGCGCAAGTGGGAATCGCCTTCCTATGTTTCCCTCTGCGCGCTTTGGGGAGTTGGCATTTTCAGCCATATTTTCCTGGACCTTGTCACCACGTTCGGCACGATGGTCTGGTCACCGCTCAATTGGTCGCGACCCGCCTGGGACGTTCTCTTCATCATCGATTTCAGCTTTACCGCCATCCTGCTAATTCCGCAGTTGCTAGCCTGGACCTACGAGGACCCCGACCACCTCCGCCGTCGGGCCGTGACCATGTGGCTGATTTTTACGCCTGTGCCTTTGCTCATCTCGAAACTTGCTGCAATTGTCGGCGCGCCGACATCGAAC
Source organism: Acidobacteriota bacterium (assembly GCA_021324935.1). Lineage (GTDB taxonomy): Bacteria > Acidobacteriota > Terriglobia > Acidiferrales > UBA7541 > Acidiferrum. Next base: position 201,717 of record JAJPIE010000012.1, on the reverse strand, counting down.
AATGCCATTGTCGTCGTCACGGTGCTCTTCGCAGCGCTTTTCCTTTTGCCGGCCGTGCGCGGTTGGGGGGCCCGAATGCCATATGTTCGCTGGAATCTTGCCGGACTCGCGCTCGCTGTCCTTTATGTCCTGAGCGCCGCGCTCGCCCACCGCGTGGCCTTGAGGCGCACGGAGGAGTTTATCTCCACTGAACACATCGAGGCTCAGAGCTTCGCAGCGCTTCCTCTCCCTCCGTCGCTCTGGCACTGGGCGGGGCTCGTGCAAGCGCCTGGTGGTGTCTACCTGGTTCGCATGGACCTGAGCGAAGGATTGTTTTCCCCCCCAGTTCTGGCTTCAACGGTTGAACACATTTACTACCCAGACGCACCAACAAATGCGTACATCGAAAAAGCACGCAATTTGCCCAATGTTCGAAAGTTTCTGTGGTTTGCGCGTTTCCCGGTGACACGCTTTCACAAGGAAGGTCCCGACGCCGTGGTGGAATTTCTTGACGTGCGCTTTCCGCAGATTCGCCGAGATCGCCAGCCTTCGTTTGACTACGTCGTGCGTATTTCGGTCAAAGGGGACATCCTCTCGCAAGGCTGGGCAGGCAAGTAGCAAACCCGGACTGAGGAGGCGAGGGCTCGATTCTTAAAGTGCAAGAATTTCGGACGACTGAGATGAGGATAGGTGGGTCTGGAAAGCAAAGCCGAGGCCACTTCGATTCAATTCGAAACACACAACTTCTATTTCTTTACCGGATGAATGACCACCTGTCGTTCTTCTCCCGTGCCGACGCTTTCTGTGCGAACCCCCGGAAACTCCTTCAGTGCCAGGTGTACGATCCGCCGTTCGCGAGACGACATGGGATTTAGCGAAAACGGCTGCTGCGAAGCCTGCACGCGCTCTGCTGCCACTCGGGCCGTCATGCGCAGTTCTTCAAACCGCAGCGCGCGGTAGCCGCCGCAGTCCAGGTGAATCTTTTCATGAAACGCAGGTTCCAGCCGCAGCGCACGAAACGCCAGATGTTCCAGTGCCTTCAACACCTCTCCCCCTCGGGCGAGGAGGATTTCCTTATCTGGTCCGTCCAAATCGGCGAAGACCTCCGCTGCACCTTCCTCGCCGCCACGGGACGACTCGGAGGTTCGCAAAGAAATCTGCAGATCCAGTCCGCCTGCGCGAATCATGGTTTGCAGGAATTCTCGAAGCGCTTCGGCAGCAGCCGCGCGATCCAACTTTCCTTCGCGTACCACTTCTTTTCTCATGGCGTTCTCGACCAGTTCAGCGGGCGGGCCAGGGTCCCCGCAGTCACGGCGTTCTTCATTTCTTGGCGCGCGGCGGCTTGGCCGCTGCGGGAAGGGGATGCGTTCGGTTCAGATACCATTGCTGCACGACGCCAACCAGGCCGCTCGTCAAAATATATACCGCTAGGCCGCTGGGGTAGGGAATTATAAAAAAGATTCCTGCCATGGCAATGGGCATGATTTTCATCATCTGTGCCTGTTGCGGATCGGTGGTGGTCATCGGCGTCATCTTCGAGGAGAAATACATTGATGCGCCCATCAGCATCGGCAAAATATAATAAGGATCCTTCGCCGAAAGATCCGTGATCCAGCCAAACCAGGGCGCGTGCCGCAGCTCAATCGTACCTTGCAGCGCGCGGTACAATCCGAACCAGATGGGCATTTGCAAAAGCTGCGGAATGCACCCGCCAACCGGGTTGATGCCCTCGCGCGAATAAACAGCCATCACTTCCTTGTTCATTTCCGCCTTGCGCGGATCATTCATTTTGTACTTTTTGTAGCGGTCCTGAATCTGCTTGATCTCCGGCGCCACGCGCTGCATTTTCATCGTGGTTTTGTAGCTGGAAATGCGCAATGGGAAGAGCACCATGTTGATGATCAGCGTCAGGACGACGATGGCCCATCCCCAATTCGGGATGTATTCGTGCAGCCATTTCAGGCCGTGGAACAATGGATCGGCGATAATTTCCAGCCAGCCAAAATTCACCAGCGCGTGCAGCGGCGGCTTCATAGCTTTCAGCAGGTCGTAATCCTTCGGGCCCACGAAGACGCGCATCTTCATTGTCGCCAGTGGAGTTGTGGTCGCCACCTGCGGAATCGGCTCGGACTGGTCTTTGCCGTCCACTTTTACGGTGTGCCATGCCTTCCAGTAGCGCACTTCCAGCGGCGAGGGCTCCGTCTGCGATGGCAGAAATGCGGCCGCAAAATAGCGGTCTTCGATTCCGGTCCACGCCTTTCCCCCCTGCCAGATGTTTCCGATCTCTTCTGCATTCTTCAGCTTTTTGTGCGGGAAGGTCGTCAGTTTTCCTTCCTCGCTATAGAAGACATACTCGGTTTCCACGGGGATTGGGTTGGTCACCGTCAAATCGCCGAAGCCACCCAGCCAAGCCAAACCTGCTGTCACAGGTGCGCCGTTATTGGTGACTTTCGTTTCCACTTCGACGCTATAAGAGTGGTCAAAATGGAATTTCTTTTCGACCTGCAGATGCCCGTCGCTCCAGATGAACGCCAGATCGGCCGGAGCCTCCAGCGACTTCGCTTCCGTTGAAACCTTATACAATCCCGAGTTTGCGAGATTTCCCAACTGCGCATCGTCGAAGACCAGCGCCATCGGCCAGCCGCCCGTCTCTGACGAGGCTTGCGGATGCACCACGTCCAGCACCTGCGGCGGCTTTGCGTCATCCTTGTACTTCTTAAGCTGCCAGCTCTTCACCACGGCGCCGCGATTGGAAAACTCGACACGATACAATGCGTTTTCAACAACGATGGTGCGCTCTTGCGTTTCTGCAGTGGCTGGAACGGCAGGCGTTGTGGCGGCGGATGCCGTTGGGGGCGTCACTCCAGGGGTGGACTCGGATGGGGTTCCAGGCTTACCGGGAGTGGTCGAAGCCGTCTGTGCAGCAGGATTCTGCGGTTTCGAGTTCACCGGCGGCTTGGGCCCAAAATATTTTGCCCAGAGCAGGATCACCACCATGGAGAGCAGCGAAGCCACGAGAATGCGCAGCTCCGGCGTGAACTTGTCCTTGGCGCCGACAACAGGCGGAAGCTGATTCGGGGGCGTGCTCACGGCCGGCCCTCATGTGTCTCGCGCAATAATTCGGAAATCGCTCGCATCTCTTCCCATTTCTCCGGAACCGGGTCGTATCCAAAACTCTTCGTAAATGGATGGCAGCGCAGCAGCCTTCGCAATCCCAGCCAGCTCCCGCGCAACACGCCAAACCGCTCAATCGCCTCATACGCGTAACGGGAACACGTCGGATGGTATCGGCAGGTGCCGGCAAACCACGGCGAAACCCACGCCTTGTAGCAACTCAAGCAAGCCAACACCACGCGTACAGCGGGGGTCAGAGCTCTAACTCCAACATGAGACGCCTCTTTTAGATGGGCTTCAGCCCCTGAGGAATTGGTTTCCGGTGGACGACTCATAGAGAGGAGTTGACTCCTGAATTGGGCCGCGTTGGGACTCACAGACCTTTCATCAGCCGTAGAAAATCCGCCACCAGCGCTGGCAATGGCGCCTTGGCCACACTGCTCTTCGGATGAATCACAATGTCCCATCCCGGGGGTATCTCCTGCCGATGGCAGCGGACGATTTCCCGCAGGCGCCTCCGCATGCGGTTGCGCACTACCGCGCCGCCCAAGGCCTTCTTGATGCTGAACCCGAAGCGGCTCTTCGGTTGTCCGCTGGCTCGAACGAAAACTGTGAAGTGGGAACTCGAGCGGCGCTTGCCAGCGCGGTACACTTCGTCGAACTCGCTCTTCCGCACCAGCCGCATTTCGCGAGGAAACGCCTGGCCCGTCGCCGGGCCTTCGCCGCTACTCGGGCGTGAGGCGATGACGGCCCTTCTTACGGCGCGACGCCAACACCTTGCGGCCGCCTTCCGTTTTCATGCGCACGCGAAATCCATGGGTCTTGGCGCGGCGGCGTTTCCGCGGTTGATATGTACGCTTTGGCAAAGCATTCCCCCTATGTACAGTTTGCTGTTGTTCCGGCTTTGGAAAACCTCATACTCCCGCGCGTGGACAGCCTGTTGCCGCCGCCTCACCTTGCTCCGCGTTGGGTTCGGGGTCTTCCTCGGACCAGCCGCTCCGCCCGTCATTTGGGCGGCCTTCGGGAACATCTAGTGTACTTGCCGCCCGCGCAGAGGGTCAAGAAAACGCTCGACATCGAACGAACGCTGATGTGCCGTTCCGTGCAGCACTCGTGTCGGCTCATTTCATCGCACGCATGCATCTGAACTCCGCTACTCGACACCTGAAGAATCTGGTCAGGAGTTGCGATTGCGCTATAGACTTCGCCTGTTCGGATTTGCATGCAGTTCTAGCGATCCATGGAAACTTTTTCGAGAGGTGCAGAGTGAAGGGAAAACTCTGGCAGGCACTCATTGCAACGGCACTAGGCAGTGTTTGCAGCTTTGCGCAATCCCCTGCGCAACATGCCGATCGTATTTTTCTAAACGGGAAAATCTGGACCGAGGATGATATGCGGCCGCAGGCGCAGGCGCTGGCCGTAAGCGGCGACAAGATTCTTGCGGTCGGCAGCGATCAAGAGATTCGAGCCCTGGCTGCCCCGGACACCGCCATTCTTGATCTTCAGGGACGCCTGGTGGTTCCCGGCTTTCAGGATTCGCATCTCCACTTCCCTGGAGCGTCGATTAATGAAATCGATCTTCATGGTGTGGAAACTCTCAAGGACTTTCAGCAACGTCTCTCGGAATTTGCCAAGGCCCATCCGAACTTGCCGTGGATCACCGGGCATGGCTGGGGTTATTCGGCCTTCCCCAATCAAACAGTCGAAAAGAAATTCATAGATGAGGTCATTTCCGACCGCCCGGTCTATTTGCTGGAACGAGACGGCCACATGGGATTCGGGAATTCCCAAGCTCTCCTGATCGCGGGCATCACCAGCGCCACGCCAGACCCGCCGAACGGCCACATCATGAAAAGCAAGACAGGGGAGCCAACCGGCGAACTCAAAGAGTCCGCGCAAGAGCTAATGTTCAGCAAGATTCCCCCGCGCACGTTGCAAGATCAATATGAATCCCTGCTGCAACACATGGACAAAGCCGCCGCTGCAGGGCTTACAGCCGCGCAGGACGCTTATACGAATCTTGACGTTCTTCCCGTCTATGAGCGGGCCGCAGCCGCCAATGCCCTGAAGTTGCGACTTCGCCTGGCTCCGCCCATTCTGGCGAACACCGGGGATGCCGCACCTCCCAAGCATAAGCTGGACAAGCCTCTTACCGAAGCCGACCTGCAGGCGTACAAGAAACTGCGCGACACCTTTCCGGGGCCGATGTTGAAATTGATCGCTGTCAAGGGCGTCCTGGACGGCACTGTGGATGCACGAACCGCGGCAATGTTTGAGCCCTACGTCGGCGGTGGCACGGGTATTCCCTTCTGGGAGCAGGAGGACTTGAACAATACTGTCGCCCTCCTCGATAAGGAAGGCTTTCAGGTCATGTTGCACGCGATTGGCGACAAAGCGATTCACATGGCCCTGGACTCTTTCGAGTACGCCGCCAAAACCAATGGCACAACCGGCCGCCGCCATCGCGTCGAGCATGTGGAAGTTCCCCTGCTCTCCGATCTTCCCCGTTTCAAGCAATTGGGTGTGATTGCTTCAACGCAAGCCATGTTCGCGAATCCGGACGCGACCGTGCTGGAAAACTTCGCTGATCTGCTCGGTCCGGAACGGGCTTCGCATGCCGACTCCTTTAAGATCTTTGACGACGCAGGCATTGTGCAAGCCTTCGGCAGCGATTGGGGCGTATTTCCCTTTGAGCCGTTGCCCGCAATCTATTGCGCCGTAACCCGGATGACACCGGAAGGAACGCCGGCCGGGGGATGGTATCCGGCGGGACGTATCTCGGTGCGAGCGGCGCTACGCCACTTCACGCGAGACGGCGCTTACGCCACCTTCGACGAAAATACGCGAGGGACTCTGACCCCCGGCAAACTTGCCGATTTTGTTGTCCTCTCAAGAGACATCCTGACCATTCCGCCGGCCGAAATTCTGAACACCAAGGTGCTTCTCACCGTTATGGGCGGCAAAGACACCTATCGGGATAGATCTCTCCCGTAGCCTGACCCCAGCGCGCGAAGTGCAAATCTCACAAAACCCGAAAAGCGAGGATCTCTATAATTAAACCCTCGCCTTCCGGCCGGAGCCAGGTGTCTTCAGGCATTGCCGAGAGCGAATGAAGGGGAGCTATATTCCGGTTCCGTCTTGCCTACAAACGATATTGCTTGCCAGGCTGCGGATTTTCTGCCTGCTGGCTGCGGTGTTCCCCCTGCCTGCTTGGAGTGCGGCGGGGCGCATTTCCGGCAGGGCATTGGATCCGCACGGCCTGCCCCTCGCTGGGGTACGCTTGGAACTTGTGAGTGTCGCTGGGGGCGAGTCGCGCGTAGCGATCAGCGATGCGCAGGGCAACTTCCTCCTCGAAAACGTCGATGCCGGGGCCTATCAGTTGCGCGCGGAGTCGGACAATTTCGTATCGGTCTCTCTGGATGTCTCGCTTGCTGGCGGCGAGCAAAAAGAAATCGTGCTGGAATTTCGGCAAATGGCCTCCGTTGTGCAAGCCGTCAGTGTCGCGGCCTCTGCTCCTTCTTCGCTGACGCCGGATCCTTCGCAAACCGTCATCATTCACGACCAGGTTTTGGATGCGAATCCCGGCCGCCCGGGCGCGCCGATCTCTTTGCCCGGACTTCCCATCGAAACAGCCTCTGGCGGTATCAAAGCGCCGCAGTATTTCGCTCCAGGTGTGGCAGGAGATCACGGCGAACCCATCGCGCAATATTTTCAGATCGGAGATTTTTTGTTTGGAAACAACCTACCCGCGAATGCGCACGGCAATGGCTACGCCGACCCCAATTTTCTGATCACGCCCGTAATCGAGGGCGTGACCGTGGACGGAGGCGCGTTTAATGTCCGCGAAGGGAATCATTCCGTGGACCTCGCGGCCACCTACGTGATGCGGCCGCGCTTTCACGATTTTGTGCAGTTCACCGGTGATTCCCGCGATGTAGACGTGGCGGGGGGCTGGAGTACCGCCAACTCACAACCCGTCGCATGGCTCGGAGGAGAATTCTCCGCCGGCAACGGATTTCTCGAGCGCCTCGAGCACCGCCAGCAGTACAAATTTAACGGCCTGCGCCAATTCAAGTTGGGGCGCCACCAGTTGACGCTCTTCGGCCTCGCCTACAAGGGTTTCTCTTATGTTCCGGGGCTGATTCCCATCCGCATGTATGTCCCGGACGAGACCATCGATAACCGGCAGTCCGAATCCACGCACAATCTGCTTCTGGCTCTCTCGGATACCTGGCAGCTTAGCGAGAAATCACAAATTTCGTTCTCCGGATTCTTGCGCAATTACGCTTTGCAGCTTCGTTCCAATTTCGGCGACGGCTTGATTCAGCAGAGTGAAAACCGGATTGTTGTGGGCGGAGACACCTCCTACATTCAGAATCTCTATCCGTGGATGACTTTGCTGGCCGGTGTGGACCTTCGCCAGGACGCCCCGCGTGACCTGGATCTGAAGCACATCGACGCGAATGGCAATTTCCAGCCAGTTACCAGCAACAACCTGACGCTGTCGTTCGTGGAACCGTTCCTATCCCTTGACGGCACGGCGACACAATATGTCCATTACAACGTGGGCTTCCGTCAAGAAGCGATCTGGATGAACAATCAAGACCTGCTTAACCCCCGGAATTCGTTCGACAAACCCGCCTCGCTCACCCTTCCGAAAGCCACGTTGTCCCTTTTGCCTCCCGAACATTGGTACTTGCCGACGCTGACGCTCAGTTACGGCGAGGCGTTTCACACCGAGGATCCGCGCATCGGGAACGGCATGGGAATCCCGGCGCTGCTTTCCCCTTCGCGTGCGTACCAACTCCGTATCTCAAAAGTGGTCAAGCAGACGCAGTTCGATCTGACGTTAAAACGCATCTCGAATTCGCAAGAGCTGGCCAAAATCGATCCAGACACGGGCTTGCAGGAAGACTTCGGTCCGTCTCTCAATCGCGTGATTGCCTTCTCCGTGCAACGGAATTTCTCGCAGGGTGCGATTTTCATCTCCTATGCGCAGGCCGATGCGCGTGACACACAAACGGGCTTGCCCGTGCCCGAAGCCCCCCGCATGATCTGGGACGCGGTTGCCTCAGAGAACCATCTGCCGTTTCATTTGCAGGCCCGCGGCGAATTCGAATTTGTCCGGGCCAAGCCGCTGGGGGACGCATTGGTGGGTGTGCCGGTGACCGAAGTGCGAGGCGCGGTTTTGCGCCCTTTTCTGGAGAATCGCATGTCGATCGGTACAAACTTTCTGATTGCCAGCGGCTACACGGGACAAACCACGGAAACAATTCCATTCCAGTCCTTTCCATGCCCCATCGAATGTGTGGTGGGAGTGCCCCTTAAATCGTACGTAACCGTCAGTTGGACGTACTACTTCACCAAATGACCCGCGCCGCCGGTGGATTCCTCAGTTCACATTAAAGGAGTTAGTAAGCGCGGTCGTGCTGGACACGGGGCAGGAAGATGGCGAACAGCCCCAGCGCGGGAAGCCAGGCCGTAATTTTGTAAACGTTGACCACTCCGAACGAATCCGCAAGTTGCCCCAACACGGCGGCGCCGATGCCCCCCATGCCAAAGGCGAAGCCGAAGAACAATCCGGAAACCATGCCGATGCGGCCGGGAATCAATTCCTGGCCGTAAACCAAAATCGCCGAGAACGCGGACGAGAGAATGAACCCGATGACAAATGTCAGGGGCCCGGTCCAGGACAGATTGGCGTGCGGCAGCATCAAGGTGAACGGCAATACCCCGAAGATCGAGCCCAGGATTACCAGTTTGCGTCCGTAGCGGTCGCCAACCGGGCCTCCAATCAACGTCCCCGCCGCTACCGCTCCCAAAAACACGAACAGGTGGATCTGCGCGCTCCGGATCGAGACGCCAAAGTGCTCGATCAGATAGAAGGTGTAATAGTTCGAAATGCTGGCGAGGTAAAAATATTTGGAGAATATCAGGATCAGCAAAAGTGCCAGCGCCAGGATCACCTGGCCCGTTGGCACCGCGGTGGCCTGATAGGCCGCACCCACCTTTCCCACGGGACGCCGGATGTGAATCGATTCATACCAACGCGCCACGCGCAACAACAGCGGAATTGCCAGCAACGCGGCGATGCTGAACCACAGCACGCCAATCTGCCCGCGCGGTAAGACGATCAACGCTGCCAACAGCGGCCCAATCGCCGAGCCGGCATTTCCGCCGACTTGGAAAAATGACTGTGCCAAACCATGTTGCCCGCCGGAGGCCAACCGCGCCACGCGTGAAGACTCGGGATGAAAAATCGCCGATCCCAGCCCAATCAACACCGCCGCCAGCAGCAGGGAGCCGAGATTGAATGCCAATCCCATCAGGATCAGCCCAATCAGCGTAAACACCATCCCGAATGGCAACGAATAGGGCAGCGGCCGCTTGTCCGTGTACTGGCCGACAAATGGTTGCAGCAGCGACGCCGTGAGCTGATACGCCAGCGTGACGAGCCCGATTTCACCAAACGTCAAGTGAAACGACGACTTTAGAATCGGGTAAATGGAAGGCAGCAGCGATTGCACCATGTCATTCAGCAGGTGGCAAACGCTGATACCCGTTAAAACACGCAGCGAAAGCTGCACCGGCGTTGGGAATGTCGCCGTTTGAGCCATCCTAGTTTTATCTCATATCTCATGCGCATTCTTTGTGGAATTTGCGCCGGCGGCCTTTCAAAGTGGATTTCCCGGACACGCGTGCAATGTGCATCCGGAGGCACTATAATCCTGCGCGTCGGGCAGCCCCAAAACGTTCCCGGAGAAAGCAAATGTCCCTTGGCCAGCGATGCTTTGGAATCCTTCTGCTTGCTGTACTGCCAGCATTCGGGGCAACTCATCCTCCTGCGTCGTCTCCTCTCGTTTTTGAGGTCACATTCCCGAAAGAACTCTCCGCCTCGCCCGTGGACGGGCACGTTCTGCTCATCATCTCCAAAGACGCCAACGAAGAGCCGCGTTTTGGAGTGGGGGAAGGTCTCGAATCGCAACAAGCGTTCGGCGTCGACGTGGATGGCTGGCAGCCCGGCGCGCCCGTTCGCGTAGACGACACGGCTCTTGGCTACCCATTGGAATCACTGAGCGAGTTGGAGCCGGGCGACTACTATGTGCAGGCGGTCCTCAACGTCTACGAGACTTATCATCTCGGCAACGGAAAAACCGTCATACTGCCCCCGGATCACGGCGAAGGCCAGCACTGGCAAACCAAACCTGGAAATTTTCTGACGAAAGTCGTAAAGCTGCATCTCGATCCGAAAACTTCGCGAACCATTCGCATTTCGTTTGACCACAAGATACCGCCCCTCGACCAGGAACTCTCCGACGTGGAATCTCTGCTCGATTGGCGCCGGATCACGCAGCCGGATAAAGCCGAAGACAACAAATGGGTGAAGCACATCCGCATACAAAGCGAACTGCTGACGAAATTCTGGGGACGTCCCACCGAAATCGGTGCGGTTGTGCTATTACCCGATGGATGGGAGGAGCACCCAGATGCACATTTCCCAGTGCTGATTTCCGAGGATCATTACCACCGGCACTTTTTCCCGAGCTTTCGCACCACGTCACCCGATGCCGGCCTCTTGGACACACAGAGGCATGAGGAAGGGGGAGTCCAGGACTGGGCGCCGGGAACAAGCCCGGAGCTGGAGCTCCAGCAATCGGGGTGGAAGATGTTTCAGGATTGGACCAGCGGGCGACTGCCGCGTGTACTCATCGTCATGCCGCAACATGCCAATCCCTATTTCGACGATTCCTACGCGGTGAATTCTGCAAACCTCGGTCCATACGGTGACGCCTTGATGCACGAATTGTTGCCTGCCATTGAAAGGGAGTTTCGCGGCATCGGCCAGGGCTGGGCGCGTGCCGTATTCGGAGGCTCGACCGGCGGATGGGAAGCGCTCGGTCAGCAAGTGTTCTATCCCGAGGACATCAATGGTGCATGGGTCGGCTGTCCGGATCCGATCGACTTTCGCGCGTACGGCACCGTGAACATCTACAAAGACAAGTACGCTTATTTTCGTGAAGGGCCATTCGGCAAAGTGCCGCTGCCGGAAAAACGCAAAACAAATGGAATCCTGGATTCCACCATGGAGCAGGAAAATCGCTACGAACTGGTCCTCGGCACGCACAGCCGCTCCGGCGAGCAGTGGGACATCTGGCAAGCAGTCTTCGGCCCGATGGGCGACGATGGTTACCCGAAACCCATCTGGGACAAGCGCACTGGCCGGATTGATTCCTCGGTGGCCGCCTATTGGCGTGAACACGCGGATCTGAGCTACATCATGAAGCGCGACTGGACCACACTCGGCCCTAAGCTTGCCGGCAAGTTGCACTTCGCAGTGGGTGACATGGACACTTGGTACCTCAACAATGCCGTTCATCTGACAGAATCCGTCCTCACCGATCCAAAGCTCACGCCAGCCGCCAACGCCACGTTTGACTACGGCCCCCTCCAGCCTCATTGCTACCAGGGCGTGCGCCTGGATGCACCGCGCTATGAGCGATTGAATGGCTACCAGAACTTGATCTGGAAAATGGTCAGGCACATCGAAGAGACTGCCCCGGCCGGCGCGGACCTGAAGAGCTGGAAATATTGATCCGCGAGGTACCTGCGGTTTCCGAACTACCGCCGGTACTTTTCCGCGTCTTATTGAGCACGCGTGAGATTATCTTAAGAGCAATCTGCCGTCATTTATCACAGACAAGAGCTAAGGAACGGGGTAGCTTGTATTTGAGCCCGGCGGTGCGTGGGTGCGGGCGTGAGTACACGAGACCAGTCTTCGGGTATTGTTCTGGGGCCTCTGGGAGTGTGGCTTCCGATAGCCGGCGGCTTTGGGACGATCATGGTTGCTGCCTTTTTGCGCCACCTGCCAGTCACTGCAAATCCCTTCTTCTTCGAACAACTCCAGTTCACCTGCGGAATCCTGGCCTTCACCTTTGCAGGCATGGCCTTCGTACGTTTCCAGGGTGCGCGCGACCGGCTTTCCTTAATCCTGGCGGCGAGTTTCGTGATGATCGGCGTCACGCTGGTTAGCTCCAGCTTCGGTGTCGCTCATCCTGCCGCCTCCGCTTCTGGGGCAATGTTGCGCGACCCGTTGAACTGGGTGGTCGGGCGGACCTTGCTGGGCGTATTGCTGGTTGCTGCCTTGGTGGTGGAAAAGCGCAACGCGTGGTCGCGCCATCCCGACCGCGACATTGCGTTTGCCTTTGCCGTCGTTATTTTGCTGACGGCCCTGCTCAGTGTTTCCCACCGCTTTCTGCCTGCGGACGTAGTCCTTTTTCACGGCAGCTATTTTCCTCGACCAGGAAACTTGATTCCTGCCGGCTTATTTCTCGCTGCGGCTGTTTTATATCGCCGGCGTCTGAAGCAATCCTCTAGCTCGTTCGATCACGCACTTTATCTGTGCGCGGTGATCAACTGCTGGTGTTCGATTGCCGCTGCGGAATCTGCATGGCGTCTGGATGCCGCCTTTGCCCTGGCAGCCACCCTGGGATTCCTCAGCTACGCGGTGCTTTTGGGAGGCGCGCTTTTTGATATCACCCACTTGTTCCGTGACATTCAGTGGCTTGCGACGACCGACTCGGTCACCGGCCTCGCGAACTACCGGCGGCTGATTGAGTGTCTCGAACTCGAGATCCAGAGAACGGGCCGCACGGGAAGGCCATTCGCCTTTTTGCTGTTTGACCTCGACGGGCTGAAGCGCATCAACGACCAATGCGGGCATCTGGTGGGAACCCGGGCGCTTGTGCGTGCAGCCGACGTGTTGCGTTCCCAATGCCGCGCCATCGACACTGGCGCGCGTCACGGAGGCGACGAGTTTGCCCTGGTTTTGCCGGAAACCTCCGAACAGGGCGCGCAAGAAGTTCTTTCCCGCGTGTGCAGTCGGGTTGCGAATGATGGCGAACAACCATCTATTTCATTGAGTGCGGGGTTCGCCATTTATCCCCGGGACGCCGATACGATCGCAGGACTGATGGACGCGGCGGATCGTGCGTTGTATCAGATGAAGGGACAGCTCGAGTACCGCTCGAGGATTGTGAAGCAGGCGGCGGTCTGAGTGATCCGGCGAACCGAAAAGTTTGTCAATTTTATTGCCCCGAAGTCTAAGAGAATTTTCACACCCTGGACAGGTTGCTGTTGCCCTCAATAATTCGCTAGAGCCTGTCCTCCTTCTGTTCCTCTCGCCAGTAGTCGCGCCGCTTCAAAACTTTTATTTTCACAGCGGAAGTTAAAATCGCGAGCAGCGCGCCGTCACGCCACCCCTCTCCGTTCCGTCCGCGCCTCTGCAACGAACACAAAGGATTGCACCGGTATGAAACAAACGCGATGGGTGTATCTATTTGCTGCATTATTCGGCCTGGGTTCGGTTTTGTTTCCCACGTCTGCTCATGCAATTCCGCAATTTTCCCCCGGCAACGTGAACTTTGGCTCGGTCACGGTGGGCGCCTCCAGTGTGAGCGTAACGATAACCATCACACACACCGCCAATGACACCATGTTTGTGGACAAGGTCGTCAGCAGCCTTCCGGAATTCGTCGTCACCATCGGGAAGTTGCCCATCACTGTTCCCCCACATGCCAGCACAACTCTTCAAGTAACGTTCCGTCCGAATGTCGTTGCCAGCTTTAACGGGACCATTACGGTCTTCACCAGCGTCCAAGGAGAGTCCGCACAGGGTTTCAGTTTTCAAGTTGCGGGCAAGGGGGTTGCGGCACCAGCAACTTATCTGCTTTCGCCGAGCGCCGGAACACTGGCTTTCGGCGGCGTATTAGTGGGGAGCAGCGCGTCTCAGGCGCTTTCACTGAAAAACACGGGAACGGGAAGTGTCACCATTTCCCAGGTGGCTGTCAGCGGCGCCGACTTTCAAGTTGCGGGCTTTTCCGGAGGAACGACACTTGGCCCCGGTCAGAGCCTCTCCCTGACGGTTCAGTGCGCTCCGGCAGCCGCGGGAAGCCTCACCGGCAGCATCAGCGTGGTCAGCACCGCCACAAATTCCCCGTCGACGATTTCACTGAGTGGCGCCGGCGTACAGCCGCAACTTTCCATCGTGCCCAGCAGCGTCAGCTTCGGCAATGTCACCGTGGGAGTAACAAACTCCCAGACGATGACGATTCAAAATCCAGGCTCGGCGAATCTCACGGTCACGCAAGCGACGCTCACGGGGACTTCCTACACGATGAGCGGACTCACGTTGCCGCTTTCGATTGCCCCGGGGGGCTCGGCGGCATTCAATGTCGCCTTCGACCCGGCTGCCGCGAACAACTATCCAGGCAGCGTAACTCTGGTCAGCAATGCCCCCACATCACCCTCAAGCGTCGCACTGAGCGGAACGGGCCTCGCGCAAATCCTGAAACTCTCAGCCAGTCCGGCCTCTCTCAGCTTTGGAAGCTTGACCACGGGGACCAGCGCCTCGCAAAGCCTCACGCTCACAAACACCGGGAATTCCACCGTGTCGATATCGCAAGTTACAGCGAGCGGCACGGGCTTCAGCGCCAGCGGAATCGCGGTGCCGCTCTCTCTGGCAGCGGGGCAATCCACTTCCCTCAATGTCGTCTACGCCCCCTCTTCAACCGGAAGCGGGGCCGGCAGCGTGACCGTGCTCAGCAATGCCGCCAACTCGCCTCTCGTCGTCCCCCTCTCGGGAAGCGGGAGTGCTACCGTTTCGCATTCGGTGACACTCGCATGGACGCCCAGTGCCTCGTCCTACGGAGGCTTCAACGTGTATCGTAGCTCTGTTTCCGGCGGACCTTACACCAAAGTCGATTCTTCGGTGATCCCGACGCCCTCTTACATAGATTCCACAGTTCTCGCGGGTCAAACCTACTACTATGTCGCCACGGAACTGGATAGCAGCGGGAACGAGAGCGGCTACTCTAGTGAAGTAAGCGCATCAATCCCGTGAGCTACATTCCGTTTTCGAAAGTCCGGCTGAATAAAGTGGCATAACCGCGGGCGCGAAGTGCCATTCGGCAGAGGTTGCGGTAAACTAACTGCGCTATGAGCGTAATCGATGAAGTCCTTGCTGCAAACGAAGCGTATGCGCGCACGCACGAACTGCGCCGGCTGACTCCGCGCCCCGAGCGCAAGTTGGCGGTTCTGACCTGCATGGATACGCGCCTGCAAATCGTAACTCTTGGCTTGAAAGGGGCAGATGCCCACATCATTCGCAACGCGGGTGGAATCGTCACCGATGATTCGCTGCGCTCCCTGCTCATTTCGCACTACCTGCTGGGAACCGAAGAATTTATGGTGATCAACCACACGGATTGCGGTTTGATGCTCACCACGGATGACGATCTGCGGAAGCGGATCCAGAATCAGGCGGGCACGGCGGCGATTGCCCCCGCATTTTTCTATGCTTTCCGGGATGTTCAGGAAAACGTGCGCCAGCAGTTGCAGAAGCTGCGCACACACCCGTGGATTCCGAAGAAGGTGACGGTCCGCGGCTTCGTCTACGACGTGGCCAGTGGCCGCCTCAGTGAAGTCCAGCCAAACTAGGCTTTGTTGGCGGTGGCTACTAGCTTAAAACCAAAAGCACGGCAAACCCGTCGTAGCCTTTGGCGTTGACCGTTTGCAGTACAGTGGAACTCACGCGTTTCTCCCTCGCAGCCATTTCGACAAAACGCCGCACGCCCTGGATATCCGCATCGTCGCTGTTAGCGTCGAGGATTGCGCCCTTGCGAACCACGTTGTCGGCGACGATCACGCTTCCGGGGCGCGAGAGATGCAAAGCCCATTCGAAATATTCGGGCATATTGGATTTGTTGGCGTCGATGAAGATCAGGTCGAAAGGACCCCGGCCCTCGGCGGATAGTTTCGGCAAAGTGTCCAACGCCTTGCCCAACCGCAACTCGGCTTTTCCGTTCACTCCCGCTTGGGCAAGGTTCTTCAGCGCCAGGTCGGCATGTTTCTGGCTTACTTCCAGCGTGACGATCTTTCCGCCATCCGGCAACGCACGGGCCAGCCAGATCGTGCTGTAGCCCCCAAGCGTCCCAATTTCCAAAATCTTCCGTGCGCCGATGATCCGAGCCAGCAAGTGCAGAAATTTGCCCTGCGCTGCAGACACTTGAATCGGAGGCAAGTTGGCCGCTGTTGACGATACCACCGCCAATTTGAGCGCTTCGTCTTCCCGTACCAGCAATTCACCGAAGTATTCATCCACCGATTCCCAAATTTCTTGCGTCATGTAGTCCTCAAGATACAACGGGATCGAACCTCAGAAACGCCAGCCATAGCCTGTAGTGAATTGAATGGTGTGCCGCAATTTTCCGCCGCCGAAGGTTTGTGTACCGCCGGGGATATTGATGTCGCGCGTGACGAAATAGATGTGCGTGTCGCCTGCCTCAAAACGCAGAGTACCGTGCTCGGAGGGATAGATTTCCACGATGCCACCCAGGTCCAATACGAAATTCGTCGAACGGTCGTACCCGTAGCTGCCGGTCGGCGATATGCTGCTCAGGGCCTCCGAGTAGCTGTGGAATCCCGGACGCACTTTTCCGAAGATTCCGAAATGATTGCGGCGCACTCCGCCTTTCAATCCGAAGAGGCCTTGCAGGATCGTTCCGCCGTCGTGGGGCCCCGAAGAGTTGGAGCCGCCCGGAAAATAGAGCAGGTCGCTGTCAAAATAAAATACGCCATACAAGCGGTACGACGCGAAACCCCCAACGCCCGGCTCGTTGCGCACGCCATCGTTTACTCCTTCTCGGGTGATACACATCGTGGAGAAAAGCGGACCAAGCTCCCACTTGCCGGAGACCTTAGTTTCTCCCTCATTTTCGATCAAGGCACCGGGGCGATAAGCCACTCCGAGGCTGAACCGCGTGGTGTCGTCAATTTCACCCGCATGAAATTTGCTGCCGCCGCCGGGGGAACTGATCGTCGAATTCGGCACGCGGTAAGGATTGCCCTCAATATCCGCGCGGAACACCCAGCGAGGTGAAACGTAATATTCGATGCCACCGCCGATGTTCATTGCAAAATGAGTCTCGGGCCGCGTGCTGAAGCCCGTGCTCGAGTTCGGATTGCTGTAGAGAGCGTCCGTGAAGTGAAAGAATCCGGGACGCACCAGCCCGAAAACCGAAATGCGCCGTGTCTGAACGACCTTTGCGCGGACTCCGAAGACCGCCTGAATCGTTTGCCCGCCCTGAATACTGAGTAGAGGAACCAGATGCTCCGGAAAAAAATCGAGTTGAGATTCCAGCGCCAGGCGCCGGTTGAGATTCCAATCGAAGCGGCCGCCAAAGCCGGAATAATTTGTCGCGCCCAGGTCCGTGCTCGTCAGGCGAACGAAGGAGTATTCGGCGCCAAATTCAAAGCGCGAATAATTCTCCTGAGCGAAGACAGCCGAAGTTGCCAACAAAACCCATAGAGCGACGAAACACGAGCACCTGATCGTGGAGCGAATGGTCACTTCCCCTTGTCCCCGAGCCGTTCGGTGAAAATGCTAAATTAACCGATTCCAGAATAGCGGGTTTTCCCGCCGGATGGATGCCGCATTTGTGAGATAGACAACTCAAGCTGATGGATGAGCCAAACGATATTCGTCGTAGGCCGCAAGGTAGCGGTCTATATCCTGATGCAATAAGTAATAAGGGGTGGAGAGGCGAACCTTGTGAGGTGCCCCGCCACGGATGCGGATTTTCTTTTCTTTCCACATCCAGTATTCCATTTCCGGCATTTTGTTTGGCGCCACGCTTACGGTGGAAATGCCACAGCGGAGAGCGGGATCGGGCGACGTCCAGGATGTCACGCCGCGCTTGGTCATCTCCTGCAAGATGTAATCGGCCATCTGGCGGTGGCGTTTCTCAATGCGATCCATGCCGATTTCGTTGGCGAGTTCGATGGAAGCCTTCAAACCGCAAAGAACGGGCACGTTGGAACTCCCGATGCGCTGGAAGCGTTCAGCGCGGAGTTTTGGCTCGTCCCAGCCTTCGGTGACAATGGTATTCCATAGGCGGTCGATCACTTCGTCGCGGACATATAAAAATCCACAGCCTTTCGGCGCTTGCAACCACTTGTGGGGGCTGGAGGTGTACATGTCGCAGCCAATTTCGTGAATGTTCAGCTTCATCATCCCGGGTACGTGTGCGCCATCGACCGCGGAGAGAATCCCTTTCGAACGAGCAAGCGAACACAATTCCTTTGCGGGCAAAACCGTGCCCGTTACCGTCGGGATGTGGCTGAAAAAGATCACACGGGTGCGTGGAGTGAGCGCATCTTCAAACAGGTTCAATACAGCAGCGGCATTTGGCACGGGCTTGGGCAATTCCACCTTTTTCACTACAATCCCGTAACGTCTCGCTTTTAGGTTCCAGGGATGTTCTCCGCCGGGATGCTCCTGGTCCGTCATCAATACTTCCTCGCCAGCCTTCAGATCCAGTCCGTTTGCGATGTAGCTGTTTGCTTCCGTGGCGTTGCGCACGAGTGCGATTTCGTCGCGCTTGCACCCCACGAATTCGGCCAGCGGATCCCGGAACTCGTTCCAAGCCGCGTACCCCCAGATTGGATAGTCCTCCGGATCCGATTGCGCAAGTCGTTCCGCGTTACGATATCCCTCGATCACAGCACGCAGCACGGGCGCAGGTGAAGAGCCAACCGTGCCGTTATTCAAATACACCTCGTCGCGCGGGATCAGAAATTGGCGGCGAAGTTCCGACCAATAGACCTCTTCATTTGTTTCGTACAGCGACTTGTCGGGGAGTTTCTCCGGGATCCCAGCGAACAGATCATCCTTTGCCGAATTCCACGAAAGAGCTGGCAGTGCACCCACCATCAAGGAAGAAAGAAAGTCCCGCCGGTCCCACATAGCTGCCTCCGCAAACCCCGGAGGGATTCTATCGCCGGCTGGGGAGTTGGGTAAGAAATTCGTGGCGAAGGTTGCAGTCCGGGGTGAATGTGAATAACGTACCTTTGCAAGGGTTCCGCGCATTCGGGAGATTCCAGATGAAACTGCATGGGAACAGAATGGTGGCGATATCGCTACTCTGCCTGGCTGGCAGCATTGCGGGCGCCGGTCGAGAATCCAAACAGGTCACAACAGCCGCAAAGGCCGCAGCGAGACCTGGTTCCAAGCCCGCGGAAGAAAGCTTGTTTGCCGCGCGGAATTTTCGGCAGACGGCAATCTCTCCAGATGGAAAGCGGGTGGCCTGGGTGGAGACCCTAACCGATGCAGCGGGGAGCCTGGCAGGTAAGTCGGTCATTTTCGTGGGCGCTTGTTCCGGCGGCAATAAACCCGTACGCATCTCCGCGGGCACGCCCACGGCGCACGCCGTTGAGGATGGCGTGGCTTGGTCGCCTGACGGTAAACAACTCGCGTTTCTGTCGGATGCCGCGAAGAGCGGCCAGTCGCAACTGTACGTCAGCACGCTGAACGGGTCGCCTTCGAAAAGATTGACGAGTGTCAAGGGATTTCTGGCCACGCCGAAATGGTCGCCTGACGGAAAAACGATTGCCGTGTTATTCACGGAAAATGCCACCCGCGAAGCCGGTCCTTTAGTGGCGGAAACTCCGGAAACCGGCGAAATCAAAGATGCTTTTTTTGAGCAACGATTGGCGATCATCGATCCGGCGACGGGGAAGCTTCGCCAGGTCACGCCCGCCGATACCTATATCTACGATTATGATTGGGTGCCGGATAGCAAAACGATTCTCCTGACCGCTGCCAAAGGTAACGGAGACAATAACTGGTGGATCGCGGAACTCTATTCCCTTGATACCGCCGC
This sequence comes from Acidobacteriota bacterium, assembly GCA_021324935.1. GTDB lineage: Bacteria > Acidobacteriota > Terriglobia > Acidiferrales > UBA7541 > Acidiferrum. The sequence continues at coordinate 181,906 of JAJPIE010000012.1, read as the reverse complement.
CGCCCAGATGAAACCCATTTACAAGCCGAAACTGCAGATTGCGCGACCGGTAGTTTCCGCGGACGGTAAATACGTGGCTTTTATTGAAGGGCTGATGAGCGACGAAGATTCCGTTGGCGGAGATGTATTTCTCCTGCCGGTCGCGGGTGGCGAACCACGCAACTTGACTCCTGGCCGCAAAGCCTCAGCATCTTTGCTTACATGGACGAGCAGCGGAAAACTGATGGACGCGGAAAATCTCCAAGGCGAATCCGCCATTTCGGAAATTGATCCCGTAACAGGACAAATCGAAACCTTGTATCGCGCGCCGGAATTGCTGACGCTCGGATACTGGGCCACCAGCGTTTCACTCAGCGCGGACGGTTCCAAGGCCGCCTTTATCCGCAGTTCGTTCAGTGCGCCTCCGGAAATCTGGGCCGGCTCGATCGGAAAATGGCAGCCATTGACGAAGCGGAATGCGGGTGTGAAGCCTTCTTGGGGTGAAGCGAAGAGCCTGCACTGGAAAAGTGATGGACTCGACGTGCAGGGCTGGTTGATTTACCCGGCCAAATTTGATCCTACAAAGAGATATCCGATGGTTGTCAGTGTTCACGGAGGACCAAGCTTTGGTGTGCAGTCTACCTGGCCGAGCGCTTTTGAATACCAGATGGAGTTGCCCGCGCACGGCTATTTCCTGCTCGTGCCCAATCCGCGTGGGAGCTTTGGCGAAGGCGAAGCATTCACGCAAGCCAATGTTCGGGATTTTGGCTACGGCGACTGGCGCGACATCTTGGCCGGCGTCGATGAAGCAATTCGCGTGGCGCCGGTCGATCCACAGCGCCTCGGCCTCACCGGTTGGAGCTACGGGGGCTACATGACCATGTGGGGCGTTACGCAAACCGACCGGTTTAAAGCGGCGATGGCCGGCGCGGGCATTGCCAATTGGTCCAGCTATTACGGCGAAAACAAAATCGACAAGTGGATGATTCCGTTTTTTGGTAAGTCGGTCTACGACGATCCTGAAGTATATGCCCGCAGCGCACCGCTTACATTTGTCAAGAATGTGAAGACGCCAACGCTGATCATCGTGGGCGACAGCGATGGAGAGTGCCCCACGCCACAGTCCTACGAGTTCTGGCACGCGCTGAACACCCTCGGCGTGAAAACCGAACTGGTCATTTATCAACACGAGGGTCACATGTTTGCTAAGCCGGAACACCAGCGCGATGTTATTCGGCGCACTGTCGCGTGGTTTGACGATTACTTGAAATAGACACGAATGTTCGCGGGTATTACAGCACCCGGGTTTTCGTTGCCCGGGTTTTGCCGGGTTATACTTCCTTCATCCGGTTGTTCCTTGCGGAACGCAGAGGATCCAGAACCCTGGGATGAGCCTTACCCAAATAACCCGCGCCAGTTTGCTATGCCTTGCCAATGGCCTTTTCGCGATGGCGGTTCTAGCGCAAAATCCGCTGGGGGCGCTTTGCGGCAGCGTGCAGGATGCAAGCGGGGCCCGAATCTTTGGAGCCGACATTGCACTCGACGTGGCCGGCAAATCCTTGACACGTCTGATCCGCTCGGACTCGCGGGGCGAATTTTGCGTGGAGAATCTTCCCCCCGACTCTTATGACTTGAGCGTTAGCGCCAGGGGGTTCGCCGAAGTACATGCCAGCGTGGTCATCTCCGTGAGTTCGACCCGAGAGATCACCATCCTGCTTGAACCCAGCCAAGTAAAGGAGGAAGTTCTGGTGCGGCCCACGGGATCGGTCACCTCCGCTGAGCTCGAGACCTCCAGTACCGTGCACCAGGCCGTGATCTACCGTCAGGACCTGGAATCAATTCCGCTTGCCGCGCGGAGCTTTGCCAACATTGCGTATTTCGCGCCCGGCACCGAGCCCGTGGAGCCCTCCGATCCCACCAAGGCGCGCATCACCGCCGTTTCCACGGGCGGAAGTTCCGGCTTGAACAATGCAGTTTCCGTCGACGGCGCCGATAATTCGGACGATTACATCGGCGGCTTCCTGCAAAATTTTTCCCCCGACGCTTTGCAGGAGTTCGCCTTTCGCACTGCGCAAATGGATGCCGACACGGGAGGCACGACGGCTGGATCCGTGGTCATCACCACAAGAAGCGGCAGCAATGAGTGGCATGGGGACTTCGCGTTTTATGAACGTGCCGCCGCGCTCAACGCGCGATTTCCGATTGATAATCCGGTGCCCGATCCGAAGCAGCCTTTTTCGCGGCAGAATTACGTGGGCACATTGGGAGGTCCGATTCTCAAGGATCGTCTGTGGTTTTTTACTTCACTCGAGTATGTCCATGAAGATGCCAGCATTGCTTACAGTCCAGCAGGCCGCAGACAATTTGCCGCATTATCGCAACTGGCAAAGGAGGGCCTGATTCCTGGAGTTTCGAGCATCGCCGATCCGGACAGCGTGCCGGTTCCGTTTCGCGATTATTTGTATACCGGCCGGCTGGATTGGGCGCAATCGGACCGCTCGCGATGGTTCCTGCGCAGCGCACTGGATACCTACACGCAGCACAACGCACTGGTGCAGCAAGGCGCGCTGCCTTCCACGGGAGTGACTTCGCACAACAACTATTTCAGCATGGTGCTCGGGCAACAGGAGACTTTGTCGCCTTCTTGGTCAGGCTCCCTCGTGCTGAGTGGCAGCGCCCTGCATTTGACTCAGACGCGCAACGAGACCCAGGGTTTCGCGCTGGCGTTTCCCTTCACCACCACATCCAGCACGATCACGGGATTTGAAACCTACGGCGACAATCAGTTTGTGACCGGCATCTCGGCGTTTCCGGTATTACGCAATCAGCAAAAATATCAGGTTCGATACGACGTGACTCACTCGGCTGGCACCCACGCGGTACGATTCGGCGTCAATCTGATTCATGAACCCGTTTTGAGCGGCGCGCTGACCGCCAACGCCGAAACCCTATTGACTTACACTCAGGATCCAACGTTCTACGCTGCGAATCCCGCCGAATTCTACGCAAGCGCGAATTGCGCCCCGCCCATCCCTCTGGGCATTGATTGCCGCGCAACTCCCGCCACCGATGGAAGCTTTTCACAAGACGTCCAGCGGCTCGGTTTCTACGCGGAAGATTCCTGGCGGATCCGGCCGCAGTTGACCGTGAGCTACGGTCTCCGCTATGACACGAGCTTTGGATTGTTTCTCGCATCTGGCCGCGATCAAAACTTCAATCCTGCCCTTGCCACGGGACTTGTCAGTGGGATCCCGCACGACTATCGAAAAGCGATTGCTCCACGCGTGGGCATGGCTTGGTCCTTCGGTGGCGGCAAGAAGACAGTTCTGCGTGCCGGCGCCGGCTTGTACTACGACGACCTTGCGCAGAACGCATGGGTCACTGCATTCCAGGCGGTCAATGGCGGGACACTCAGCGGCGCGTATCCTGCTCCTGCGCCATCTCTGATCGATCCGAACTACCACACGCCTTACGCCTTGCACGCCACCTCAGGGATACAGCACATGCTTTCGGCAAATTGGCTTGTCAGTGCCGATTACACCCATGAAACGGGAATGCACGCCTACCGGAATTACGCATTCCCGCAAGCAAACGTATTCCGCAGCGACAATCGCTCGGTCTACGACGCGCTTTCGCTTCGCCTCCAAGGAAACGTCGCCCGGCGCGCACACTTCACGGCTCATTACACCTTCTCTAAGGCGCAAACCTGGGGATGTGTACTCGGGGAACTTTTTGACTATGTAAATGGCGTTTGCGATCCGCAAAACGCATTTGCGCCCGGAGACTACGGCCCCTCCGGCGAGGACGCGCGCCACCGGTTCGTCCTCGTGGGCCGTTTCGAATTGCCCGGTGGCTTCGAATTATCTGCGCTGGCTCAGGCCGAAAGCGCCCGGCCCTTCACGCTCACCACACCGGCAGGCACGCGCGCCGTCGTAAACGGCACCGAAACCACTCTTGATGAACTTCGTGGCACTCCCTACGTCCAAATGGATTTACGTGTCAGCCGGCCAGTTAGCATTCATGATCGCTGGTCGATAACCCCGTTCGCCGAGTTCTTCAATGTTTTTAACCGCAACAATCCGGGAGCGAACTACGTTACCAATCTTTCGGCGCTGCCCATCCCTGTGAATGATCTGGCCAACGCCACCGCACTATGTCCCACCCCGGCATGCGCCGTGCCAATCACCAGCCTGAACCAACTGCGGACTCCCGCCGGCGCTTTGGGTGATTTCTTCGGCCCGGGCACGACTGTGGGCATCCCCTTCGCCGCCCAATTGGGATTCAAATTGACGTTTTGAAGCTTACCGGTCACTTCCGTGCAGGGCAGCGCTTCGGACTGTTACAATGAAAGTGCGCAGATAAGCGAAAAAAGCCATGTTTGAGAACCTGACAGAACGGTTGCAAAGAACCTTTAAGAACCTGCGCGGACAGGGAAAGCTCTCCGAAGAGCACCTGGACGCGGCCTTGGCGGAGATCCGCGAAGCGCTACTCGAAGGCGACGTCGCCGTCAGCGTAGCCGACGAACTGCTCGCCAATATCCGCAAAAAGGCCCTGGGCACCGAAGTGATGCTGCAGCTTTCGCCGGATCAGCAGGTGGTCAAGATTGTCCGCGACGAATTGCTCAACCTTCTCGGCAAGCATGCCAAGCCGCTCTTCGCTTCTCGGCCGCCTTCGGTTTGGATGATCGTCGGACTGCAGGGCTCCGGCAAGACCACCACTACCGGAAAACTCGCCAAATGGCTGACCCAGCATGGCCACCGGCCCATCGTGGTTTCCACTGACGTTTACCGGCCGGCGGCGCGCGAGCAGCTCTCGCAAGTGGCCAAGTCCATCGGGATTTCCGTGTGGCCCGCCACCGGCACGGACAAGCCGCTTGAAATCGTGCGCGGCGCCATCAAGGAAGCGAAACTCTCCGCCAGCGACGTAATCATCGTGGACACGGCCGGGCGTCTCCATATCGACGATGAACTGATGAACGAGCTCTCGTTGCTGAAAAAAGAGCTGCAGCCGACGGAGATTCTCTTCATCGCGGACGCCATGATCGGGCAAGATGCGGTGCGCTCCGCAGGAGAATTTCACAAGCGTTTGGGTTTGACAGGGGTGATCTTGACGAAACTCGATGGCGATGCTCGTGGCGGCGCGGCGCTTTCCATCAGCAAAGTCTCGGGTGCTCCGGTGAAGTTCGTCGGCCTCGGTGAGAAATACGACGCCTTGGAAGGCTTTTATCCGGAGCGCATCGTTTCCCGTGTGTTGGGCATGGGCGACATCATGTCGCTCATCGAAAAGGCGGAATCGGCGTTTGACCGAAAGACCGCGCTGGAACTCGAACGCAAGTTGCGCAAGGAAGAGTTCACGCTGGAAGATTTTCGCGATCAACTGAAGCAAATCCGGAAAATGGGGCCGCTGGAACAGCTTGTGGACTTGCTTCCAAAAGTTGGGCCGCTGCAAAATCTGCCGAAGGACGCTTCCATCGACGAAAAGAAGCTCAAACAGGTGGAGGCCATCATAAACTCGATGACCAATGCGGAGCGGCGCGATCACAATGTGATCGACGGCAAGCGCCGCAGGCGCATCGCCAAGGGCAGCGGCACCACTGTTCAGGACGTGAATCAGGTGATCAAGCAATACCTCCAGATGCGCACGATGATGAAACAATACGGCGCCATGGCCGCGCGATCCCGCATCAAGGGCCTCGGCAAACTCGCGGGGCTCGGCTAAGCGAAGCCTCCCGCGCGGCTAGCTTTCTCCCAAGTTCATTCCCTTTGAATAAACTGGTTCTTACTCGCGAGACAGAGCCGCGATTTGGAGCGCCATTGTTGGGGGATCGAGATCCGTTCGGTTACAGAGAATTATGATCGTCAGATGATCCGCGGTGAAGTGCTCGATAACCGTGCGAAAGCCCATTGTGCTGCCGCTGTGCCACATGCGCGGGTGACCTTGGTAAGGATCCAGAAACCAGCCAAAACCATAAGAAACGGGCTGCCCCGGCGCCTGATTGTCTTCGTCCGCCTCTTGTGGCCAATGCGGTTCGCTGCCGTCGGCCAGTTTCACGGGCGTCAATGCCGGCTGCATTTCCTGTGCAGACAGAAGCGTGTGATTCGCCAGCGCATCGTCCCACTTCGACAGATCATTCAGATTGGAGTAAACTCCGCCGTCTCCCAGTGTCGCTGAAGTCGCACTCTGGTCCCTCAAAATGAACTTGTCATTTTCCAGGCTGTGACCATACGCGCGGTTGGAAATTTCGTTCTTTCCATTCTGATAGACGAGCGTGTGTTTCATCTCTAACGGCGCGAAGATCCGCTGCTGCAGGAACTCCCCGTAAGAAACGCCAGAGACCTTCGCTACGATCAAGCCAAGTACCACGTACCCGGAATTGCTATAAGCCCAACTGGTTCCCGGTGCGAATTTCCCTTTGTACACTTTCTCCAGTAACGTCAATACCTCTTCGTCCTGAATCTGATGCTCCGGTGACCACCGCGGACCGTGGGCCTTCTCTTCTTGCTCCATGAGCATTTCGTAGTCTGGAAGCCCGGAAGTGTGTGTCAGCAGGTGCCGGACCGTGATAGTTTTTCCGTAGTCGGGGAATTCCGGAAAAGTCTCGGCGAGCGTGGTGCCGAGCTGCAGCTTGCCATCCTGAATCAGCAGCATCACCGCCATCGCCGTAAACTGCTTGGTGAATGAAGCGAGACGGAAGTTGGTATCAGCCGAGATCGATTCAAGTGAGCCAACCCTCCGCAATCCATATCCCTTTCCGAGCAACACGCGGCCATTTTTCTTCACCAGTACAGCCATGCCCGGCTCGCCGGGATGCACCTTGCTGGCGCAAATGGCGTCGGCTTGTTTAGCCTGCTCATTCTGCCCATTTTCGGTTGCGCGCGAAGGGCAGACCAAAGCCAGTGAAATCGTTGCAAGCAGCATCATGCGTTTGGAAAGCATTTGTAACCCCGGTGGCCCCACCAGCATATCATCCAGTGGGCATTCATCTGCCGGTAACACGCATGAGATACTTTTACGCGCCGCTCTGGGAGAGGGTATGGCACGAGTTTCCCTGGATGACCAGCGACTTTACCTGAATCGCCACTTGCAGTGGATTGCCTTCAACAAACGGGTTCTCGAAGAGGCCCGTGATCGGAGCAATCCTCTTCTGGAGCGCGTGAAATTCCTGGCCATTACCGCGAACAATCTTGACGAATTCGTGGAGATCCGCGTCTCTAGTTTCCTTCAGAAAATCGAGCATGGTTCCCGCGATGTGAGTCCGGACGGCCGGACCCCCACCGAAGAGTTGGAATTGGTCACTTCCGCGATGCAGGGCTTCGTGCGGGAGCAGTACAAATGCTGGAACAGCGAACTTTTGCCCGCGCTCGCCAAACATCAGATTCGCGTTCTCTCTCTGGATCAACTGAGCCAGAAGGCTGCTCAGTTTGCCAGAACATTCTATGAAAAGCGCGTCTACCCGATGCTCACTCCCGTGACCGTGGACCCGACGCATCCCTTCCCGCATGTACTGAACAAGGCGCTGAGCATCGCCTTCTTGCTGCGGCGCAAGCGGCGCTCGATGGAAAAACCCTTCTTTGGCGTGGTCACCGTGCCGCGCGCCTTGCCGCGCCTCTTGCGATTGCCCACGGGTAATGGCGGGATCCATTTCGTATTTTTGCAAGACCTCATTTCCGCCTACGCGGAAAAACTGTATCGAGGCTACGAAATCCTGGCTTCGGCCCCATTCCGCATCACCCGCAATAGCAATCTGTACCTGGAGGAAGAAGAGGCACGCACGCTGCTGGATGCAGTCGACTCCCAGGTTGCCCAGCGGCGCAAGGGAGACGCGGTTCGCCTGGAAATTGAAGCAGGGGCGCATCCGGACATCGTCAGCCATCTGGTGTCCACTTTTGAACTGGATGAATCGCTGGTTTTCCGCGTTGACGGCCCTGTCAATTTGCAGCGGTTGTTTCATCTGTACGACGAGACGCCCCGCCCGGATCTGAAGTATGAAAAATTCGTGCCACGGGTCGTGCAGATCGGTCACGACGCAGATTCTCTCTTCGAAACCCTCCGAAGAGGAGATGTGCTTCTGCATCACCCATACGACTCCTACGATCCGGTGGTCCATTTCCTGCAAACCGCCGCGCACGACCCACGCGTGTTGTCGATGAAGCAGACCCTCTACCGCACGAATTCTGATTCGCCGATTGCGCGGGCCCTGCTGGAAGCGGCGGATAAGAAAGAAATCACTGTTGTCGTGGAACTCAAGGCGAGTTTCGACGAAGCTACGAACATCAAATGGGCGCGGAGTTTCGAGGATGCCGGCGTCCAGGTGTTTCACGGCCTGGTAGGTCTGAAGACGCATGCCAAGTTCGCATTGATCCTGCGCCAGGATCCGGACGGCAAAATTCGCCGCTATGCCCATCTCGGCACGGGGAATTACAATCCCTCGACGGCGCGCTTTTATTCTGACCTGAGCCTGCTCACTTGCGACGAATCCATCACTTCCGCGATCCAGGATGTTTTCAATTACCTCACGGCATATGCGGAAAAGCCGCATTACAAGCCATTGTTAGTAGCTCCCAAAGACATGGCCAAGAACTGCACCAAGCTGATCGAACGTGAAGCACGAAATGCACGGCGCGGCCGTCCGGCCAGAATCATCGCCAAGTGCAATGCTATCGTGGATCCTCCGGTGGTGCGCGCGCTTTATCGCGCCTCACAAGCCGGCGTGGACATCGATCTGATCGTGCGCGGCCAATGTACGCTGGTGCCGGGCCTGCGCGGCATCAGCAGCCGCATTCGAGTGCGCAGCATTGTGGGCCGCTTTCTGGAGCACAGCCGCATTTTTTATTTCGAGAACGGCGGCACTCCCGAAATTTATCTGGGCAGTGCCGACTGGATGCCAAGAAATCTCTACGAACGAGTAGAGGTGCTCTACCCGCTGAAAGACGAAACTTTGCGGCAACGCATCTGCAAGGAGATTTTGCCCGCGTACCTGGAGGACAATTTGAAAGCGCGGGCGCTCGGACCCGACGGTAAGTACACCTACGTCCGGCGGGGTCACAATGGCAAAGGTTTCTCCGTGCAGAACCATCTGATGCGCCTTGCACACGCGGACACAAATGGCTCGGGCAAAGCCCGTGAGATGGCCGCCAAGGTCGCCTATAATAGAGTTTCGGAAGGAGCCCTTCCCCCTCAGACCCCGGAGCCCCCCGAAGAAGTTCAGGATTCCTCGAATGCGACCGTATGACTTAGTGGTGATTGGTTCGGGGCCCGGCGGTCAGCGCGCCGCCATTCAAGCCGCAAAAATCGGGAAATCGGTAGCCGTGGTGGAAAAACAGACCATGGTCGGAGGGGTGTGCATCAATTCAGGAACAATTCCCAGCAAGACCATGCGGGAAGCGGTGCTGCACTTGTCTGGCTTTTACGATCAGGTTTTCTATGGCGCGAATTACCAAGTCAAAGAAAACGTCACGATGAACGATCTGAGTTTCCGCGTAAACAGGGTGATTGAGAATGAAGCCGCGGTCCTTCAAGACCAGCTCCGGCGCAATAACATCGAATTGTTTCACGGCACGGCTTCTTTTCTCGACGCACACCACATCCGCGTGGAAAACAGCACGGGTTTCAGCGAGTTGGAGGGCGACTACCTGGTCATTGCCACGGGCACCAAACCGGCTGCGAATCCAAAGGTGCCGATTAACGGGCGCAATATCATCAACAGCGACCAAATCCTGACCATGCCGATGATTCCGCGCACGATGATTGTGGTGGGTGGAGGCGTCATTGGTGTCGAATATGCCTGCATGTGGACCACGCTGGGAGTTCGCGTCATCATCGTCGAGAAACGGCCCAGACTGCTGGAATTTGCCGATGCGGAAATGGTCGAGGCGCTCAGCTATCACATGCGCGATCGCCGGGCCACCATGCGACTCAACGAAGAGGTGGAAAGTGTGGAGGAGCTGCCGGATGGCAAGGTGGCCGCGAATCTGGCCAGCAACAAACGAATTGTGGGTGACGCCCTGCTTTACGCCGTCGGTCGCCAGGGCAACATCGACAGACTAAACCTTTCGGCGGCGGGAATCGAAGCGGACGATCGCGGACGCATTAAGGTCGACACGGACTTTCGCACCGTTCAGCCGCACATCTTTGCGGTTGGCGACGTGATCGGCTTTCCAAGCCTCGCCTCTGTATCGATGGAACAAGGACGCATTGCCGCCGCCCGCGCCTTTGGCTTGCCCCTGGAATCCGACCCTGCCGGCTATCCCTATGGCATTTACACGATTCCTCAGATTTCATTCATCGGAAAGACAGAGGAGCAGCTTACCGAAAGCGATGTGCCCTATGAAGTGGGTGTGGCCTACTATCGCGAAATTGCGCGCGGACAGATTTCCGGCCACACCGACGGACGGCTGAAGATTCTTTTTCACCGCGAAACATTGGACCTCCTGGGCGTCCACATTTTTGGTGAAAATGCCGCGGAATTGCTGCACATTGGGCAAGCCGTGTTGCTGCTCAAGGGCAAGATCACTTACTTCATCAATACGGTGTTCAATTATCCAACCCTTGCGGAGTGCTACAAGGCAGCCGCCTTTAACGGCTTAAACCGCCTTTCCTGACGCGATCGGTATCCTGGCAGAAGGGATTCATGGAGAAGTAGTTCTGTCCGGGGAACTCTCCGCCTCTTTTGGCGGTTTCGCGCTTGGCTGGTCGTCAATCAAAAAGAAAATGAAGTTACTCAATTCCTGGCGTCGATGAATGCGGTGAGCGTCGAAATCCAGATAAATCTCCGCGGATTGCGGCAACCAAAGGACAAGGTTCCTCTGCTTCAGGGGTACGGGACCATACGTAATATCCTGATGCTCGGCGTTCAGCCTAAGCTGAGGCACTTGGTTCACAAGATCACTCTCCATCCTGAGAATTTGCCAGGAGTCGGCCGCGATCCACGCACGACCCTTGAGGCCCACACGCTCGTATTTGTTTCCGAGCCGGTAGCTTCGCAGCCGCGATGGCACACCGGATCTCTGCTGGAAATGGATTTGCCAAGCGAGCTGACCATTTACATGCGCCTGGCCTTCGCATCGGAAATCGAAATCGCCCGCGTAGTTCGGATGAAAAACAAACACGAGCGCCACGGTGCCGAGCGTCGCTACGTGTTCGGGAAAGACATCGAGGGAATTGCTGCCGTCGCGGAATTCTGAAACATCGTAAACTTCCGGCTTCACCTCACGGACAACCACCAGGTAATTGAACTTCAACTGTTCCGTGCGCGTGGCCAGGCCGAATTCGTTGAGGGTTTCGTGCTTCAGCTGCTCCGTTGCGGAGAACCGATCCAGATTTTCGGTCAATTCCAATACGCGCTTGCCTGTTTGTTGAAGCATTTGCGTTAGGGGACAGGAAACCGTGGCCTCCACTGGGGGAACCATATCGTCTACGTTTGGCGGAGTCCAACGCAAATGATCCGCCAGGGGATTGTCCGACGGCATTGGAAGGCTTGGCGCGAGCGGCAACTTGCCTGGTGGGAACTCAGTCGCACCGATCGAGGATTCCGGAGGCGGATGCGAGGCCGAATAGACCGGGTCGAGCGCTCTGCGATTGGCATCGAGAATCAGGTTGGCCTCTTTCGTTTGTGCCTCGCTGGGGCTTTGTTGAAGCAGCTCACTCAGCACCTGATTTGACCTCGAAAAATTCCCCGTTGCGGAGAGCGCTGCCGCCAGCGTCAGCCGCGCTCCCTTGGCCTCGCTCTTTCCCAATTGGAGCGTGTGTTCGGCATGTTGGACGGCGTTTGCGTACGAATGTTGCCGAAGGTTCACGGCCGCAAGGAGTTGCTCGGCGCGCCAGCTATTCGGATCCGCCTGCAGCGCCTTTTCTAGGTTCGATTGAGCGGCGGCCAAATTTCCAGCCACCAGGTCAAGCTCGCCAAGGGCTGTGAGTGAACGGACGTGCTGGTAGCGAAAGGCAGCGTTTTCAAAATACTGTCTCGCGGTAACCATATCTCCCTTTATGGTGGCGGTTATGCCCAGCAGGTAATCCACGTCGGGATTATTGGGAGCGCTTTTCGCCGCAGAACGAAAATGTTTGCGTGCAGCTGAAATATTCTGCGCCTGAAGCGAACGGATTCCGGCGGTAATTTGCTTTTGCTCACGGAGGGTAAGGGGCGGCGGTATCGGAGGACCGTTGCCGGCCGAGGAGGCATCGCCAAGAGGCACAGTGATATCGAGATAACGAACCTCACCTGCCGTTTGCAGTGAGACGGTCGTGCGGACCTTAGGACGTCCGGCGACTTCAACGTCCACTTCGTAATCGTCCAGGACCAAGCCGCGATAATTGGCACGCCCGATTACAGTGATGGCCGTGCCGGGAACCACTCCTTTCGAACTTCGCAAGGTAAGCTTTGCAGGGATGGTAAGCTCTCCGTTCTTCTCATCGCGAAGTATGATGCTCAAATCGGCGCTATTTATGGAAGGATCGGGAGCACCCATGCGGGAATTATGCGAGGTGACTCCAGGCTTTTGAGCGGCGGCCAGAGAAGGGACCATAGGAACTACCAAGTGGCTGGCGGCGAGCACGAGTATGGAGACCAAGGACTTCACGGCGAGTTCCAGTCGAAAAGACGGAATGAACTGCGCGCGGAATGAGGTACAGACAGCTACCCCAGTTCTTGGAGTCCAAGTCTTGCCGATAGGAGACAGGAATGCAAGTCTGTAAGCAGGCCCAGCCAGCCCGACCATTTCCAAGGGCCAGGCGGACAGAAATCCTCCAGGTCTGGCGGTCGCGGTAAGGCTTTGATTGCTGCCGGGCGGGAAGTCACGCTAGAATATTAGCTCGATTATGGAGGTCGTACTTTAGTGTTAACGATTCGTCTGGCCAGAATTGGCAAAAAGAAGAAGCCGTATTACCGCGTCGTCGTGATTGAACGGACGCGTGCCCGGGATGGGCGTGTGCGCGAAGCTGTCGGCACCTATGATCCGTTGAAGAAGCCCGCGGAGATCAAGTTGGATTCCGATCGCATCAAGTATTGGCTGGGTGTGGGGGCACAGCCTAGCAATACGGTTCGGAGTTTCATCAAGCAGCAAAAAATAGCCTAGTTCAGCTTTTTCCGCTGAGCTCTCTTGCTTCTGTCCAGGTCATAGCTCGTTCGCCTCCCCTCTTACGGATGGAGAGGGGCGGCACCACACGTACACGTCGAATGGACATGAAAGCTGGGGGCCCAAATGAAGGAACTCGTTGAGGAAATCGCCAAGGCGCTGGTGGATCATCCGGAAGGCGTACAGGTAAAAGCGGTCGAAGGCTCCCAGGTGACCGTGCTCGAGTTGCGGGTGCATCCCGAAGATCTCGGCAAGGTGATCGGCCGGCAGGGGCGCACGGCCAAGGCCATTCGCACGCTGTTGGGCGCCGCCGGAATGAAGCTGCATAAGCGCTTCACGCTTGAGATCCTCGAAGATTGAACGCTTCTACGAAAAAGCAGGACTGGGTTCTGATCGCGCACATCCTCCGCTCGCGCGGAAATAAGGGCGAAGTACTTGCGGAGCTTTTCACCGATTTTCCTGCACGGCTTGCTTCCCTTTCTCAACTTTATTTGCGCCGCGCCCAGGGGGAACCGCAGCCAGTGGCGCTGCGGAATTTCTGGGTGGATCGCAATCACCCCGAACACGGCGTTTTTCATTTCGCGGATTGCGCTTCGATCGATGACGCGGAAAAGCTGCGCGGGGATGAGGTCGTTCTGCCGATGGCGGAACGCGTGGAATTGCCAGCCGGCAAATATTTTGTCAGCGATTTGATTGGCTGCACGGTGTTTGAAACGCCGGCCGCGCCGAAGAAACTCTCTTCCCCTGCTTGCGAGATGGAAGACGCGCCGCGCGCCGTCGGCACGGTTCAGGACGTTTTCTTCCCCGGCGAAAGCACGGCCGGCACGCCGCTCCTGCAAGTCGCAACGCCCGGGGGCGAGCTGCTGGTCCCGCTGGCGGAGGACATTTGCCGGAGCATCGATGTTGCCGCGCGGCGCATCGATGTTACCCTGCCCGAAGGACTGGCCGATCTGAACGAAGCCGGCAAATAACGTGCGATTTGACCTGATTACGATTTTTCCCGAATTCTTCGCAGGGCCGCTCGATTACGGCATCGTCCGGCGAGCCAGAGAAGCAGGGATTGTGCAGATTCACGTCCAGGATCTGCGGGAATTCGCCAAGGATCGCCACAAAACCGTGGACGACCGGCCGTTTGGCGGCGGCGAAGGCATGGTGCTCAAGCCGGAGCCGCTGTTTGAAGCCGTCGAAAAGCTATTGGGGCAGTCCATGGGTACGTCGGCAGAAATAAATGCGCCGCCGGGGGGAACTGCGATTGTGCTGTTGTCCGCCGCGGGGAAGCTGTTCAAGCAAGAAACCGCGCGGCGCTTTGCGAAACTCAAGCGCATCGTCCTGCTTTGCGGTCGCTATGAAGGAGTCGACGAACGGGTGGCGGAACACCTCGCCACCGATGAAGTCTCCGTTGGCGACTACGTCCTGAGCGGGGGCGAGCTGCCCGCCGCGCTTATTCTGGACGCCGTCACCCGGCTCCTGCCGGGAGCGCTTGGCAACGAAGCTTCAACGGAAAACGAATCCTTCGCTGAGTTCATCGAGCCTCCGGATTCCGCTTCTCGCCACTCGTCACTCGCCACTCGCCACTGTCTTCTAGATTTCCCCCATTACACGCGCCCTGCCGACTTCCGTGGCTGGAGAGTGCCCGAAGTGCTCATCGGCGGCCACCATGCCGAAGTGGCCAAATGGCGCCGGCAGCAGGCCGAACGCAAAACCCGCCAAAACCGCCCCGATCTGCTGGGGGAAATTGGCTAGGCAAGGCGTAAAAGATTGTTTATAATTGGTGTTTGCCTTAGAAGTGCTGGCCCCGCCTGAGTGGGTCTGCAGGGAACTACGAAAATGAATCCGGCTATTCAGAAATTGCACGAAGCACAATTGCGCAAAGACCTTCCCGATTTCCGCCCCGGCGACACCATCAAAGTAAACGTCCGCCTGCTGGAAGGCGATGGTGAAAAGGTCAAGGAACGCATCCAAACCTTTGAGGGTGTGGTGATCTCCAAGAAGGGCCGCGCCAGCAGCGCCAGCTTCACCGTGCGCCGCGTGAGCTTCGGCGTCGGCATCGAACGCATCTTTCCGCTGCACTCGCCCTCGATCGCCTCGATCGATATCGTCGGCAAGGGCAATGTGCGCCGCTCGCGCCTCTACTACCTGCGCAATTTGAAAGGCAAGGCCGCCCGCATCAAGCGCGCCGCCCGCGAAGAAGCCCCTGCAGCGGAACCCGCAGCCGCTAAGGCGTAATCCAACAATACCAAATTCTACAAAAGGGACAGGCGAACCTGTCCCTTTTTCATTTCTTGAGTGCTAATATGCGTGTTCGAACTCACGAATATGGCGCGACTCTGCTCTTCCCGTTTCGAGCGAGCGGCGCGGCGGCTGGGCTGGACCCGCATCGCGGGGCTGGATGAGGCCGGGCGCGGCGCGCTGTTTGGTCCCGTGGTGGCTGCGGCGGTGATTTTGAATCCCAAGCGGCGCATCGTGGGATTGGACGACTCGAAGAAGCTGCTTGCGGAACGCCGGACCGAACTGGCGGAACGCATCCGGGAGCACGCCATTGCCTGGGCGTTGGCAGAAATCGACGCGCAGCGGATCGACGCATGGAATATTTACCAGGCAAGCCGCCAGGCGATGCAGGCGGCGCTCGGGCAACTCCAAATCCAACCCGACTACCTGCTGATTGACGCAATGCGCCTGGACGTGATGATCGAACAGAAGTCCTTGATCAAGGGAGACGCGCGGAGCGTCTCGATTGCCGCGGCTTCCATCCTGGCCAAAACGCACCGGGACGCCCGGATGGAAGAATGGGACGCGGTTTACCCGCAGTATGGGCTTGCGAGGCATAAAGGTTACGCCACGCCGGACCATCTGGAAGCGTTGCGGCTGCACGGGCCGACGCCATTGCATCGGCATTCTTTCGCGCCGGTGCGGGATGCAGGCTGCTGGGCGGCCGGCGCGGTGCAAGAGTCCCTTCCTCTGGAAATCTGGCCTCATAGTTCCTGAGATCTCCTTCGCCTGGTCTTCGCTAAAAGTTTCGAATCAGCCACGGGGATAACTGCCTGTCTACACCGGGTTGAGGTTTCGTTGACGCCCCCGGAGTGGGGGCGTAGCGTGAGACAAGTAAGGTTGCGAGGTTCCAGTGCCGGCAACCATACTGAGGAGAAAGTCGCCGGCGGCTTTCGGTGGGGAAGCTGTCGCCTTGTGGCATGGCCTACAACAAGAGCAAATACGTCGAGTCCGCACAGAAGCTGCTGAACCAGGGCAAGGTCGCCCAGGCCATCGCGGAGTACCAGCAGATTCTGAAATACGAGCCGCGCGATCAGGTCACGTTGATGACCATCGGCGAGCTATACATCCGGCAGGGCGAGACTCTGCAAGCAATCGAATATTTTGAGCGCCTCGCACAGCTCTTTGTCAGCGACGGATTTCTTACCAAGGCCATCGCCGTTTACAAGCGCATTTCCAAATTAGCTCCGGAAGAGATTCGACCGCTGGAGAAGCTGGCTGACCTCTATGTGCAGCAGGGCGTAATGAGCGAGGCGCGGCCGCTCTTTCTGCAATTGGCGGAACTGCACCTGAAAAACGGGAAACAGCCCGAAGCGATTGCGCTGCTGAAGAAATTGCTGCTGGCGGAGCCGGATAACCTGCGGATTCAGGTGAGGCTGGCGGATCTGTACCAGGCGATGGGGCAATCCGGGGAAGCGCTGGAAGGTTACGTTTCTGCCGCACAACGCGCTTTGGCCCGCGGGGATCAGGCCGAGTGCGAGCGGCTGGCGGACAAGGCCCTGCAACTCAACCCGAAACAACTGGATGCGCTGATCATCAAGGCGCGCAGCCATTCGTCGGTGGGGAATGTTGCCCAGGCCGCGGAGATTCTCGAACGCGTGCCGGAACTGGAAAAAGGCGGTGAACCGGCGGAACTCCTGCTGGACCTGTATTTGAAGTCCGCGAAGTGGGATGAAGCCACGGCGCTGGCGCTGAAGATTTTCTCGAACGACGAAAAGAATTTCACGGCCACGCAAAAGGTGACGGAAGCGCTGTTGGAATCTGGTCAAGGCGACCGGGCCATGAGCATGCTTTCGCGCATCCGCATTCCCATGATCGATGCGGGCGAGCACGAAGGTGTCACGCACCTATTGCAAGGGCTGGCCGAGAGGCTTCCTGGAAGATTGGAACCGCTGGAATGGTTGGTGGATACCTTCGGGCGGACAAGCGATTCCTTCCGGCTGCCGGATGCGCTGGCGCATCTAGGAGATGCCCTGGTGGCGGCGGGGAAACTCGACCGGGCAAAAGAGATATATCAGCAACTGGTGGATCGCGATCCGGAAAATGACTCCGCCAAGCGCAAGCTGAACGATTTGTTGCGGAAAATGGGTGGAAAGCCACCGGAACCTCAGGCCATTCCCGAGCCTCCGGAAATGCCGGAATCCCTGCAAGCGGAAATCCCGAAGGCGGCCCCGCCGAAGGTGCGAGCTGCACTGAATATCGATGAAGCGCCAAGCGTGGCCGCGCAGGCCGCGCAGGCGAATAAGCCGTCGATGGAAGAGCAAGAACTCGACGAAGACACGCAAAAATTCATCGCGCAGTCGCTGACGGACGTGGACCTGTTCGCCAGCTACGGGCTGACGCAAAAAGCGATCGGCTTGCTGGAAGCGATTTTGCGGCGGGCCCCGATGCACACGCCCACGCTTGAAAAGCTGCTGGACTTTGTGCTTGGGGCGGGTGATGACCGCAGGACCGCGGAGCTTGCCGCGCAACTCGAACACATTCACGGAAGCCGCGGCGATTCAAGGAGCAGCGAGCGATTTGGCGAATTGCGGCGCCGGTTCCAGCGTGCGGCTGGCCTGACCGACGAAGAGATCACAGCCGCTGTGGCTGCGGCGATGCCGCAGGCCGTGGAAACACACCCTGTCGGCCTTGCCGAGGAATCATCAATTGCTGAAGTGGCCGTGGAGCCGGTGACCGCGGCGGCGCAGGCGGCCGAGGCGGCTGCGGAAGAGCCGGTCGCGAAAGAATTGCCCATCCCCGAGGCGACCGGAGAGGTGCCAGAAATCGACGTCGCTCCCGTTCCGGTCGAAGAATCGGCCGCACCATCGCGCACCTCGTCTAAGGAAGAGGAAGTTGATCTTTCCGATGAATGGGCCTCGCTACTCGAAGGAGCCAAGGAACATCCGGGTGAAGTTTCAGAAGTGGCGCAAACGAAGTCTGCGCCCGCGGAAGAAGAGGACCTGGCTGCCTCTTTCCTCGAACAAGCCATCTCCGCTCAAAAAGCCGCTGCAAAGGATTCGCAACCCGCCGCGCCTGCATCGGGAGAATTAATGGAATTCGAGGTGCCGGAAGAGGCGCCAGCCACGGAAAGCAGTTTTGCGGATATTTCTGACGAGTTGCCAATCGCGGCGGAGTCGGCGGCTGGCTCACCGAGCAGGCCGACCGTCGAACCCGGAGAGGCGCATGAGGAATTGCTGCCAGAGGAAGAACTCACAGCGATGCCTGTGCCGGAGCATGCGGAAGTCGCCTCCGAGGGGCCGGAGCCTGCGCTCGATATCCCGCCTAGCGCCATACCTGCGAAAACGGGGGCAGAGCCTGAAATCGAGCTGGATCAAGACTTCGAACTCGTCCTGGAGCCTGAGCCTGTCGTGCCGGCGCACGAGATGCTCTCGCAGATTCCCCCTGCGCGTCCGGCCGAGACGAAACAGTCCGAACACGACAAAAAACCTCCGGCAGTGCAGGTGACGGGTGCACGCGCGGAAACCAATGCCTTCTCCACCGATGATTTCCTGACCGACCTTGCCAAGGAGATGGATGAGCTTGGGCTTGGGGAGCTTACACAGCCGGCCCAGGCCGCCTCGGAAGAGGCGGCCCCAACGGAGAGCGTGCCTGCTCGAAGCGCCGCGCCGAGTGGAGGCGCGGCCGAGGCCGGGCCGCTGAAGGATGTGTTTGATGAATTCCGCGCGGAACTTGGAGAGATGGGCGCGGAAGATGAGGATCTCGAAACCCACTACAATCTGGGCATCGCATTCCGCGAGATGGGTTTGTTGGAGGAAGCCATCGCGGAATTCCAGAAAGTCGCTCAGGCCAGTGATCGCGGAAAGGTTTTCCGCTACGCGATGCAGTGCTGCACGCTGCTGGGGCTGGCGTTCATGGAGAAGGGGCAGCCGGGCATAGCGGCAATCTGGTACGAGCGCGCCCTGCAAACGCCCGGCATGGACACGGAAAGTAAACTGGCGTTGCGGTATGATTTGGGAGTGGCCCAGGAGTCGGCGGGCGATCTGGATGCGGCACTCAAGAGCTTTTCCCAGGTCTATGCAATCAACATTGATTACCGCGACGTTGCAGAACGTATACACTCTCTGCAGAAGCCGGCTCGCTGAGTTCTACAAAATCCATCCTTAAGGCCCGCGGGTCCTAGATGAACCGAATTTTACGCGCGATGACTGTCGTGCTGCTGTTCGAACTCGGCGCACTGCTGCTGTATCTGCCCTGGTCCGCGTTCTGGGAGCAGAACTATTTTCTGAGCCACTACCCGTGGATTATGCCGATCGTACTGCACCCCGCGACGCGTGGAATGGTAAGCGGCATCGGAGTCCTGGACATCTTCGTGGGTTTTGGGTTTTTCAATTCTCGCTCTGTTCCTGCCCGTGTCTCACCTCCTTCCAATCCGTAGGCCGGCGCTGTGTTACGTCACGAACCGCCGGGAGTTCACCGGGGATGCGGTAACCGCCACAAAACGCTTGTTGGAAAAAATCGAAAGCGCGGCGAAGTCTGGCGTGGACTGGATTCAAATCCGCGAGAAGGATTTGTCCGGGCGCGAATTGGCAGGGTTGGTGACTTGTGCACGGCAGAGTGCCGGCAGCGCAAGCAAGCTTCTGGTGAATGACCGCTTGGATGTGGCGTGGGCTTGCGGAGCGGACGGAGTGCATCTAGGAGAGAATGCTCTGCCGGTTAGCGAAGCTCGGCGTTTCACCGGTCAGCAAAACAAGAACAGGGCATTCCTGGTGGGGGCTTCCGTTCATTCACTCGCGTCAGCGCAGCAGGCGGAAGCCGACGGCGCAGACTATTTGATTTTCGGGCCGGTTTTTGCCACGCCATCAAAGGCCGGGTTTGGAACCCCTCAGGGGCTGGAAAAGCTTCAAGTGATTTGCCGGCGAGTCGAGATTCCCGTGCTGGCGATCGGTGGGATAACGCTGGAGAATGCGCAGAAATGCCTGACTTCAGGTGCACGGGGAATTGCAGCCATCCGGTTGTTTCAGGAAGCGCCGCGGCTGAAGGACCTGGTAGCTCAACTAAAAAACGCAATTTGAACCATGCGCCGTTCGTTTCCATGCCGAAATTCAGGACAGAAGGCGGCGTAACAGCCGAATTTGCCCGGCGTGGTAAACATCATGAAACGCTACGCCATAAATCGTGGGCAGAAACTTCCCTGCGCGGGGAGTTTTCAAGATTCGGCGAATCGCAAGTTCGAGCGCCTGGTGTTCCGCTTCGAGTAGTTTGCGATCTTCTTGCCAGGCGGCTTCGTTAAATTTGCCTTGTTCCGGGCGCAGAAAGAAATTGCTTCCCTTTCGGGGAAACGGCTCTCGCTTGCCGCTTGTGATGCGCTGACGAGCTACATGCTTCCAATATGCGGCGTGCAGTGTCAATTCCCAGATATTGTGCCGGCCCGGGGAGGGGCGCCAAGCGGCCTGCCTCGCGGTAATTCCTTGCAGCGACTGCCGGAGATTTGGTCCGTGCCAGGTCTTTTTCGAATAGCCTTCCGCGAGCAGAGCAAGAAGCAGCGCGTCGGTTTTCATGCGCACCTCCCGTGCAATCAATGGCCAATGGACATTTCGGCGGGATCGTCGTGGTGCCAGCCGGGATTTCCGAAGATGTAGCGCAATTTATTGCTCCAGCCGGGAGCCGTCCAGGCGTCGCGAAACATCTGGGCCCATTCGTGAAAGGCGATACGAATGGGATTGAAAGTGTTGATGTCATGGGTCAGGCCGAAGCGCGGAGGATCCGCAGGATTTTCCGGTTCAAAAGTGCCAAACAGTTTGTCCCAAATGATGAGCGTGCCCCCATGATTGCGGTCAATGTAGCGGGGGTTCGATCCATGGTGAACGCGATGATGCGATGGCGTGTTGAAGACTTTTTCGAGCGGGCCCATGGAGCGGAGCAATTCGGTGTGGATCCAGAACTGGTAGAGAAGGCTAACGGACTTCATGGTCATGATCATGACTGGAGCAAAACCAACAATGGGTAGCCACATCCAGAAGACAAAGCTGCAGAAACTCCCGGTCCACGTCTGGCGCAAAGCGGTGGAGAGGTTGTAGCGCTGCGAAGAGTGATGAACGACGTGGGAAGCCCAGAAAAAGCGGCATTCGTGGCTCACGCGATGGAACCAGTAATAGCTGAACTCGTCGCCAAAAAAGAGCAGCAGCCAGGCCCACCATTGGAATCCAATGCTGAAGATAGCGAAGCGATGCAGATAGGTGAGGACGGAAAACTGAATCGCTTTGGCAAGGAGATCTACAAAAACGTTCCCCAGGCCCATAGAGATGCTGGCTGCCGCATCTTTGACCTCATAGATGTCGCGCTGCAGGACGGCGCCGGCAATGGCCTCGGCGACGAGGAGCACGATGAAGGCCGGGATGGCCAATGTAATCAGGTCTGGCATTCTTTCCGTGGCGGTTAGCCGGCGCAGGCTTCGCTGGGGAGAAATCCCGCATCAGGCCTAGTTTACACCGGAGGCGAAGGAGTTGCATTGGGTGCGTCGCAACTGTATTCCCGCGGGTGAAAGCCGCTCAGCTATTGTGGGCCACGCGGGGCGCAATGCGGGTGGAACGCCCTTTCTTGTCTTGATAGAGGCGCATGTCGGCAGCGTCCAGAAGATCACTGGCAGACGGACCATCTTGTGGATAGACGGAAAGGCCCAGGCTGACGCTCAAGGTTGGCGATTCGGGGTGTGTTTGCAGGCACGAACGGATGCGTTCCGCAACGTTTTGCGCGTGGGTGGCGTCGGCGTCAAGCAAGAGGATTGCGAATTCATCCCCCCCAAAGCGGGCAGCAACTTCTGTGGCCCGGCAGTGCTCTTTCATAATGCCCGCCAGTCTTTTGAGGGCTAGGTTTCCGGTCAGGTGACCAAACCGGTCGTTAATGACTTTCAAATCATCCAAGTCCAGGAGCAAGACGGCAAAGGGCTGCCCGGTGCGGCTGGCGCGGCGCACTTCGCGCTCCAGGCAATCCACAAATTCTCGATAGTTCGCCAGGCCAGTGAGGCCGTCATGCGTGGCCCGGTAGCGGATCTCATCCTCGCACTTCCGGCGGTCGGTGATGTCCAGAGCCATCCCGATGCACCCGATGATCGCTCCATCCGGCCCGATGTACGGTTCGATGCTCAAGTCGTAGAGCCGCGACGCCGTTGCAAATTCGATGCGGGAAGCGATGCCACGCAGCGCAAGGAAGTGCTGCTTCACCGGCGGCTCACTGGCCTCGCGGACCCGCAGAAACTCCTGCACGGGCCGCGCGAGGTAATTTGGCGGGAAATCCATCATCCCCGAGCGCGCTTTATTTGCCCATTGGGAGGTAAGGTAGAGGCGCCGATCCGTTGTCCAGAAAGAAAACGGCATTCTCTCGACCAGGATTTGGAGGTGCGCTTCCGCAGCCGCGTGGGTGAGCTCCGCGGAGGATTCCCGTGCGCGCTCCAGAACCGCTGTCGGTTCACCTTGCGCGTTGCGAAGGAGAAGGCGATTTATTCGAAGACGGACTCGCGCACTCGATTTGTGTACCCGCTCTCGTTGGACGCTGTCCTCATATGTCTCACAGACCGGCCCGGAGAGTAATTCACCCGTGCCGATTAGCTCGCGAGGCGGAAGAAGGCAAGCGACAGAGTTTCCCGTCATCTCCGAGCAACTGTAGCCATAGAGTTTTTCCGCACCGGCATTCCAAAGGAATACGGTTCCATCCAGACGGAAGCCGATGACGGCCTCCTGCGGGTCGGAAAGCAGACTCTTCAATAGCTCATCTGCGGACGGTGCTGGGGCCATCGTGAGATGAAACTTCCTCGCCGAGCGGAACTCGGCAGCGTGATTTCCACGGCTGAAGGGGGAATATACCCGCACGCGAGAGGGAGAAGCTAGGCGGGGGCGGACGAAAACCAAACTAACGACAAGTGGAGGATACCATTGGGAGGAAGAGAAGCAAAGGGCACGAGCACTTGAGGAGTGAAGAGTTAAACAAATACCAGATGCAAATTACTTGCATCAGAATTAGGACTAAGTTAGTCTTATAAATGTCCGGGCCAATCAGTTCGGCCGAAAAGCCTACTGTGAAGCCGGACTGAAATAGTCCCATATCCTCGATCAGGAGCTTCACTTGTTCTTCTCTCGCTACAGCGTAGGTTTCGTATTCCTCCTCCTTACACATTTCGTCGTTCCCTTAACAACTCAACTTCATGCCCAAGAAAATCCGTACATCGTGGCTTACGACCACAACCTGGAAGAGCCAGGAAATCTGGAGGTCGAATATTTTTCGACTTTCGGGACGCAACGCGGCGGCCCGAATTTTCATGCGTTCTGGAGCGAGTTCGAATACGGTGCGACGGCTTGGTGGACCACGGAGATTTACCTGGATGGGCAAACCACATTCGGGGACAGCACGGTGTTTACGGGATTCCGCTGGGAAAACCGGGTGCGACCCCTGAAGAACGAGCACTGGATCAACCCGGTTCTTTACATGGAGTTTGAAGACATTAATGGCGCAGACAAGGTCTTGAAGGAAATCGAAGGTCATGACGTGGAGTCGGATTTTTTGGCATCCAATGCGGCCGCCCGTCAGGAAAGAAATCGCGAAATGGAACTGAAGCTGATTCTTTCAAGCAATTACAAAGGCTGGAACTTCACGGAAAACACGCTGGCGGTGAAGAACCTTTCAAATCAACCCTGGGAATTCGGCTATGCGCTCGGCGCCAGCCGGCCGCTGACATTGAAAGGTGCTGCCCAGCGATGCAATTTCTGTCTGCAACACTTCATCGCTGGAGTTGAGTTGTATGGAGGGCTGGGAGACCGGTATGACTTTGGGCTGCACAATACCTCGCATTACGTCGCTCCGGGTCTCGCTTGGAATCTTCCTTCTGGCTGGACGTTTCGGATCGAGCCGAGTTTTGGCTTGAATGACAACAGCCACCAATTTTTACTGCGTTGGGGCGTCTCGTATGAAATTGCGGGATTTGGCCAAAAGGTCGCAAGCATGTTCCGGGAGAAGGGCGAATGAGAACAATGCGAGTAACCACTCTCAGTATTTTCATGGTTGTGACGTTTGGAGCCTGGTGCGCCGCGCGCGGCCGTGCAGAGACGGAGGAGAAGGAGTCCGTGTATGCGGAGTTGGCGAAAGCTCCCGAAAAATACAAGCTCAAGCAGAACCCGCTGGCCAATGATCGCGATGCGGTTGCGGCGGGCAAAGTATTGTTCGAAGAGCATTGCGAAGATTGTCACGGCGCAGGGGCTGCGGGCGGACGGAAGGCTCCAAGCCTGCGAGCACAAGAGGTGCAGGAAGCCGCACCCGGGGCTATCTTCTGGATTCTGACGAACGGAGTCGTGCGAAAAAAAATGCCGGTGTGGTCCAAGCTGCCGGAGCCTGAGCGCTGGCAATTGGTGAGCTACATCAAATCACTTGGGGCGCCGGATGCAGCCGGAGCCAGGAAATAGCCATTACTGCGTTTTCTGGAAAGTGCTGAACGCGTCATTGAGAATCATGGCCAGGCGGATCCCGGCTTGCGCAATACGTTTTTCGACGACGTCCGCTGCCGCCTGCTGATATTTCTCACCGACGACGAAGTGCAGCTGCAAGAGCCGTTCACCGACGTTGTTGTCGTCGGAGCAGGAATGCACTGGCGCAGGCGCTTCAACGCGGTCCTTCGGGCGCAGCTTGCCGTAGGCAAAAGACTCGGCCAGGTTGTGGCTTTCCCAAGCCCAATCGTCCACTTGAATCCCGTCGGTTTGCCACGCCGCCATGTCACGGCTGAACGCTTGATCGAGGAAGTCTGCGTATTCGCGGGGATCGGCGCCCTCCATGTCGCGTTCGAGAATTGTGGTGTCCCACAGAGAATGGAGATTGGGCGTGTAGGAGTGGTTGTGCTCCTTGGGAACCCTCCGGAAATAACCGACGGGAACACAATTACCCCCTTCGTCGTTATTGGTTGTGGCGTGCAGTGGCATATGGAGATCGCCGACAAAATGAATGATGTACCGGAGGGCTTCGGCCCGCTTCTTGGCGTCAGCGCGGGTGTCTTTCAAAATTGCCAACTGGTCGGCGATCGCTTGGGTGACGCAACCTGAATCGCTACAATATTTCGACAAGGGTGCACGAGCAGCTCCGCGAGGAATATCAATGTAGTGCCACGGGCCGTTGTTCCGCGAGCCGCGAATGTCATCCGGCCAGGTGGAGCTATCGCCAAAAAAGCTGCCGGCGAAATTGCCGCAGTAGCGCTTGAGTTGCGGATCAATGGGATTTTCTTTCAGTAGAGCGTCGAAATACTGGCGGGCCTCTGGAGTCAAATGACGCTCGGCGATTAACGCGACCGTTTGGTGGCCTTTGCAACCCCAAGCGAAAGCGGGCGAAAGGAATAAGGGCAGCGACGCTATGGCAAGGATAACGAGTTTCAAGCAGGCGGATCGAATGTTCACGCGGGTCCCCAATCGCTAAATAAGCAGATCTCTGAAGCTACGCGCTCAGCCAGCGGGCAATCGGCTTCCAGGATTCAATGTGGTCGCAAATGACGCGAAGAGCGGCCGTCAATGGAATCGCCAGAATCAGGCCCATTCCTCCCCAGACCCATCCCCAGAAAAGCAGGGAGACCGTGATGGCCACGGCATTCAGACGCACCTGGCGCCCCACAAGCTGCGGGGCAATCAGATTCTGGGCGACCACGTGGATGCCCGTCAGGACGATGGCGATAATGGCAAAGTGGCTGACGGATTTCCACTTGATGATGGCAAGGAGAAACCCAGGCATCCAGGCGAGGACAGCCCCAAGGTAAGGAACCATGTTGAGCAGGCCAGACGCGATGCCAGCCAGGACCGGATAATCGAGCCCGAGAATCATGAAAAAAATGCTGCTCAGGGCGATGACAACCAGAGTTACCACGGACATTCCAATTAGATAATCGCGAAGGACGTCGCGCAAGTCTTCCAGTGTTTCCTTCACCTGCGTTCTTCGGTTGACTGGAAACAGTTGCAGCGTGCCATGCCAGACTTCACGTTTTTCCGCGAGCATGAAAAAAACAAGAAACGGCACAAAAGTGCCTTCGAGCACCAGGGCGTAAAGCGAGCCGATGCCGCGCACGATC
This sequence comes from Acidobacteriota bacterium, assembly GCA_021324935.1. Lineage (GTDB taxonomy): Bacteria > Acidobacteriota > Terriglobia > Acidiferrales > UBA7541 > Acidiferrum. The sequence goes on along the minus strand of JAJPIE010000012.1, from coordinate 155,557 downwards.
AAATTGTGTACCGCGCCGGCGTCACCCGTGGGAGCGGCGGCTTTAGGTGGGGGCACACCATTGGCGATTTCATTGACGCTGCCTTCAATGCCGCTGAGTTTCTTTTGCACCTCGCTGGTGGCGCCGCGCAAGATGTCCCGATACTTTGGCCAGTCTGCGGCAAAATCCGAGGTTCGCAGCCAAAGGGTGTAGCCCGCCGCCAGCAGCACGACGATTAAGAGTACGACCAGAATTAACGCGCCAATGGTGCGGGGAATGCGAAGGCGCTCGAGGAACTCGACGGCGGGATCCAGAAAATAGGCGATCAGCACGGAAAGAAGCACGGTAATGACAACTCCCGCCGCATAGTAAAAAAACAGCAGCAGAATAGCTGCCGCCAGCAGCCGAAGGCTGAAGGAGGAACCCGAGATGCGGAAGACCGTGGTCTGCGGAGTTTCCGTCGTGGACACCGATCACCCCTATGTCAGACAAGGTAGCACAAAGAAGGAAATTCCCTAGGGGGCGGCAGGGATGGTCTCAAAATACTAACAAAAATTAACCAAGGGCGGTGGGATTGCCGGGGGCAAATCAGCACGGAGCCAAACGGCTCAGGCGCGCGCATGTGCTAGACTGCGGCGGGGTTGAACTGCCGACGAGAAAGACGGGCGCTATGGCGAAGCAGTTGTTTGGAACCGATGGGATGCGAGGTGTGCCAGGGACGCCGCCGCTCGACGATGCGACCTTGTTCGCGACCGGACGGGCGATCGGCGACTACCTGAACAAGGAATTTGGTTCCGCGCACGTGCTCATCGGCATGGATACACGCGAATCGGGTCCTCATATTGCTCAATTGTTGACGGCGGGGTTGCAGGCGGGAAGGGCAAGCGCGGAATTCGCCGGAGTGATTACGACGCCGGGAGTGGCGTGCCTGGTGAGAGAAAATGATTTTCACGCCGGGGTCGTTATTTCAGCCTCGCACAATCCGTATCACGACAATGGCGTGAAGCTGTTTTCCCATGCAGGAATGAAGTTTCCAGATTCCGTCGAGGAGACTTTGGAGCAGGAAATTCTCTGTTTGCGGACTGAAGCTGTGCCGGCGCAGCGTCCCGCCCTGGCGGCGAATCATGCGCTTCAAGTGGAGTATCTCGAATTCCTGCGCAGCCGGGTGATTCCGGGGGGCAAGCTTTCGGGCATGAGGATGGTGTTGGACTGTGCGAACGGCGCGGCGTATCAGCTTGGACCGGAGTTGTTCCGCAGCCTGGGCGCCGATGTGATCGCGATGGGAGTGCATCCCAACGGGCGCAACATCAATGCCGGATGCGGGTCGCTACATATGGAAGGTTTGCAAAAGTGCGTGGTAGCCGAAGGGGCGGATCTTGGCGTGGCGTTTGATGGCGACGCGGATCGCGCTTTATTCGTCTGCAGCAATGGCCATATTGTGAATGGAGACGGCGTACTACTGGCAGCTGGACGCTTTCTGAAGTCGCAAAATCAATTGAAAGACAACCGCATTGTGGCAACTGCGATGTCCAACCTGGGGCTGGAAAAAATTTTGGAGCAGGAAGGAATCTCGCTGGCACGAGCGGCCGTTGGCGACCGCTACGTGCTCGAAGAGATGCTCAAGTCTGGCAACAATCTCGGAGGAGAACAATCGGGGCACATTATTTTTCTGGATGACAGTCCGGCAGGAGATGGACTGTTGACCGCGGTAAAGGTGGCGTCCCTGGTTGCGTTGCGCGGGCCGCTGCAATCGCTGGTTACCGGGTTAAAGGACTATCCGCAAGTGATCTTGAACGTAAAAGTGAAATCCAAGCCGGCCATGGATTCGCTGCCAGACGTTTCGCGAGCCCTGCAAGAAGCGCAAAACTCGCTGGGTTCGAATGGCCGGGTGGTGGTGCGTTATTCGGGGACAGAACCTCTGGCGCGAGTGATGGTCGAAGCCGAGCACCAGGAAGACGTGAAACGTTATTCGGAGTTGATTGCCGACGCCCTGAGGTCGTCCATCGGCGAACCGTGATGTTGCAAGAAATCATTTGGCCTCCGTTCTAAGCAGGACGGCACTGGAGGCCACTTCATGCGAGTTCAATTCCCTTCCCTCACCGGTGGGTTTCAAAACCTGTCCCCAAGAATGCGAACTTTATTGTCCAACTTAGGGTTGTCTACAGCGCTCTTGCTGCTTTCCTGGACCGTACGGCAACCTGATGTTTCTCATGGATTGCCTGCACAAGGGTTTTAATATGGGATCTCGACAGGCAGCGGCCAGCCCACGGACGTGGAACTGAAAAAACAGTGGGAAAACATGAAAGCTGCCGCGCGGGTACTAAGCGCCGTGCCTCAGCAGCTTACCGGCGCCGTCGGGGATTGGTCCAGCGAAGGCTCACAATACCCTGCGCCTCTGAATCAGCAAGCAGCGGAAGTGGCAGTAACGACGAAGGAGTTTGCTCGTTCCCGGACGAACCTGGAGGAGATATTGGAACGGCACCACGGCTACGCGGCAAAGCTTCGCATGGTCGGACAGCCTTCCGGTAGCACCTTGATTGAGACACTGCGTGTGCCCTCCGCAGAATTCAGCGCGGTGGTGAACGACCTAAAGACTCTTGTGAGCGTTCAGCGAGAAGAACAAACTGCAGACGAAATAACCGCACAGCGAGCAGATGTCGAAACCCGGCTGCGCAATGCCCAAAATACGCTTGCACGATTGAAAGATGCGCTGGAACAAGGCTGGAAGGCAGAGAATCCTGCGGAAATCCAACGGCAGCTTGCTAGCGTGAGCGCCAAGATGGCCAGACTAGAGGCAGAGAAGACTGTTACAGAACGTCGTGTGATGTTTTCCCAAGTCCTGTTCTCCTTGCAAGAGTGAAGTTACGTCCGTGGCCGTTGGTCTCACGGCTCAGCTTCGAGATGCGGCAACGGCGGGGTTTTCGGAGGCCATAAGAGACATTTCCTCGATGGCGCTGTTTGTTCTCAGCCGTGGCCCGGCAATTTTGCTTTGGGTTCTCCTTGTTTAGTTTCCTTCGCGTTGGCTGTGGAGAAAATGGCAGGGCGTAACTGCGTGAAAGTCGCTGCGCGGCCCGGAGTTTGCGGGCGAATCTGATTCGAACGCTTGCTCGAGTTCCCAAAGACTGTAGGAAGTTAAAGAGTGGTCTGTGAGAAATTGTAGATTTCCAGCCGAGCAGCACAAAGAATAACCAGCCAATATGTACTAATCGTTGTATTATCAATATGCTGCGGGACGATTGAGATTGTGGGGATTGGTGGCAAGACTCTTGCATTCAATTTAAGCAATTCATGAGATTGGCTTCCCGGGGTGGCCGGACCTCAACCTCGACTGAGAGTCTGGTTATTGGGGGGTCGAATCACTAGAAGGGGGCTTGCACCGGCCCCCTTTTTTATTTTCCTCCCACAGTTCAGTTTCTTTCTGGGCCAGCGAAGCTTTCTGCGGCCGGGGTTGCGTAATTCTGAAATGCGATTCTCTTCTGAGCTGCTCGTGACCAGCTTAAGGTGGCGACCCCGCTTCAAGGAGGGCCCAAAATAGTGAGCGGCCGGTGGGGGTGCCGGCCGCTCTGGCGTGGGGGATGGAGGGTACTTAGCTGGAAGACCGATCCGACGATTTCGGGGGAACCGGTTGTTCGACTGCGCTCGCCAGCAGCAGAACAACACACAGGAGCAAGATCGATATGATCAATCCGTCCACCCGAAGTCGAATCAAACTCCCAACTACAAGTACGATTCTGGGGAAAGCGCCTGATTGTGTCTTTAGGCCCGTGGGTTCAATTCGAGCAGTACTTCGACGGGGAACGTCTGGTACGGAAGGTTTGGTACTTCCACCGGCAGGGCGAATCCCGCGGTGGGCGTGACGCGGGGCGTCGACGCTCTCGGGGGTGGTACGGTATGCTGTTAGAGCAATGCATGATCTAAGTTATTTCCGGGAACATCTGGATGTATTCGCCGATATGGCCAGGCGCCGCAATATGACCTTGGATATCGAGGGATTCCGCGCGCTCGACAAGGAACGCCGCGAGCTAATTACCGCGAACGAACAGCGCAAATCGCAGCGCAACAAAGCCAGCGACGAAATTGCGCGTCTGAAGAAGGAAAAACAGAGTGCCGATGCGCTAATTGCGGAAATGAAGCAGCTATCCGAGCTGATCAAGCAGACAGACTTGAAGGTAGACGAATTGGATGCAAAGCAGAAGGAGTTGCTGCTGACCCTGCCGAATATTCCCCATTCCAGTGTGCCCTATGGGAAAGGCGCGGAAGGCAACCAAGAAGTGAGGCGCTGGGGTACGCCGCCGAAGTTCGATTTTCAGCCCAAGCCGCACTGGGAGGTGGGGGAGCGGGCGGGGATCCTTGATTTGGAGGCGGCAGCGCGCATTACCGGCGCCCGTTTTGCCGTATACAAAGGCTGGGGCGCAAGGCTCGAACGCGCGCTGGCCAATTTTTTTCTCGACGTGCACACGCGCGAGCACGGATACACCGAAATTTTGCCTCCCTTTCTTGTGAATACAGCCTCGCTCATGGCTGCGGGCCAGTTGCCGAAGTTCGCAGAGGATCTTTTCAGGCTGGAAGGAACTGATTTTTGGCTCACACCAACCTCCGAAGTGGAGTTGCACAACCTGCACCGCGACGCAACCTTGAACGAAGAGGATTTGCCGATTCATGTGACCGCCTGGACAGCGTGTTTCCGGTCGGAAGCGGGCGCGGCGGGAAAAGACACCCGGGGAATCTTGCGCCAGCATCAATTCCAGAAGGTGGAACTTTTCAAATTTACGCGTCCGGACAAGAGCTACGAGGAGCATGAAGCCCTGGTGAGGAACGCGGAGACGATTCTGCAGAAGCTTGGGCTCCACTACCGCACCGTGCTGCTCTGCACCGGAGACATGGGTTTTGCTTCGGCAAAGACCTACGACCTGGAGGTCTGGCTGCCTTCGAGCAAAGAGTTCCGCGAGATTTCGTCGTGCTCCAACTGCGAAGCGTTCCAGGCGCGTCGCGCGGGCATCCGCTTCAAGCCGAAGGGAGGCGGAAAGAGTGAATTTGTGCATACGCTGAACGGCTCGGGACTGGCAGTGGGCCGGACGTGGATCGCCGTCGTCGAGAACTACCAACAAGCGGACGGGTCGATTGTAATACCGGAAGTACTGAAGCCTTATATGGGGATCGACCGAATTCCCGGGCCGAAGTCCTGAAGAGGGCATTTGTCCGGCTTTTTCATAAAGTATTGATAAATAAAAGCTTGTGGCGAATTATGCGGTCCTAGGGATGAAATTTGACCATCCGATAGGCCGCGCAACCTCTTGAATCTACACATTTTTGTTTGACGCCTCGTTTTTACCTGCATACACTCGCCTCAACGCGGTTTACGGGTTCTTTACGCCCGAGACTCTGGCCGCGCCAATAAATTCGATGACATTTGTTGTCCGTATTCTCCGGTTTTTCTTTTGGGTACTTATCGTTTCCTGGGGTATCTCCTTGTTGCGCCGGTTGCTAACCAGCGTGGGCGTTGCCGATGCAAATCGAAGCGCGCCGATCGATGTGCCGAATAATGTGGTGGCGCGCAAGTTACTGCGCGATCCGGTTTGCGGCATGCACGTCGCGGAAAATCTGGCCCTGATGGAACGCAGCGGCGGGCAGAACGTGTACTTTTGCTCCGAGGATTGCCGGAACAAGTTTCTGGGCGAGCCGAAGAAATTTGTGGCAAACGCCTGAGCAACTGCAAGATTCAAGTTGTCCGGCCCTGCAGTAAGCAAGTGAATTCAGACACGAACCAAGGAAAGGACCGAAGCTGATGGCCACGGTCGCAAAACAACCCGTTCTAACCAGACCAACGGGCGCTCCGTCGATGGTGCCGCGGATTACCCCGCGGGAAGAACTAAATCCGTTTCGTATCGCACAAATCCAGTTTGATATCGCAGCCGAGGTGCTGAAGCTGGATCCCGGGCTTCGCCAGGTGCTGCGCACCCCGAAGCGCATCTTGGAAGTGTCCTTGCCGACGAAGATGGATAACGGGCAAGTGAAAGTGATGACCGGGTTCCGTGTACAGCACAACATTTCACGCGGTCCTGGAAAAGGCGGCATCCGCTACCACCCCAACGTGACGCTGGACGAAGTGAAGGCGCTGGCAGCCTGGATGACGTGGAAGACGGCGGTGGTGAATGTGCCATTTGGCGGCGCCAAGGGCGGCATCATATGCGACCCAAAACGCATGTCGAAGAGCGAATTGGAGCGCATGACGCGGCGGTTTGCGAGCGAGATATTGCCGGTGATCGGCCCGGATCAAGACATTCCGGCGCCGGATGTCTACACCGATTCGCAGACGATGGCGTGGATCATGGACACATACTCCATGATGGTGGGTCACACCGTACCTGGCGTGGTGACTGGGAAGCCGATTTCGATTGGCGGGTCGCTAGGCCGAGCCGAGGCGACAGCACAGGGCCTGGTGTACGTCGTGGAAGAAGCATGCAAGGTCAAGAAGATCTCGCTGCGTGGGGCCACGGTGGCCATCCAAGGATTCGGGAATGCGGGGGCAACAGCAGCGCGGCTCCTGGCCGACAAGAAGGCCAAGATCATTGCCCTCAGCGATACGCGCGGCGGTGTCACCAATTCGCGCGGCATAGATCCCATCAAAGCCATCCGTTACAAGGAACGCTCAGGGACCGTTGTCGGCATGCCGGGAGCGTCGCGGATTTCGAACGACGATCTGCTGACGATGAAGTGCGACATCTTAGTGCCAGCGGCTCTGGAAAATGTGATCACGCTACAAAACGCAGAAGCGATAAAGGCGCGCATTGTGGCCGAGGCAGCTAACGGGCCGACGACCCCCCACGCCGATGAAATTCTGGCGCGGCGCGGCATCACCGTTTTGCCGGACATCCTGGCAAACGCGGGGGGAGTGACGGTGAGCTACTTCGAATGGGTGCAGAATCAGGAAGGGCTGCTTTGGGACTCCGACGAAGTCAACGTGCGGCTGCAAAAGATCATGGTGCGTGCGTTCCACGACATGCTGGAGGCGATGCGCAAGCATCACGTGCCGCCGCGGGCAGCGGCAATGAGCGTGGCGGTGGGCCGCGTGGCGGAAGCGACGCTGGTGCGCGGACTTTTCCCCTGATGCCCGATTTCCGGCTGACATCATTGAATCTTTAATCGCAAGCGATCCACAAAAATCGGGCCGCTCTGGAAAGCAGCCCTCGGACAACCGTCCGCAATTTCATGCGCGCTGCAAAATCTCCTTGCGGAGCAAATTCAACGCGCGTACATTCGCAATTGCCGGGCGTTTTCCGGGCGGAGCAAGGAAACTTCGCCATGTGGAAAGACGTGACCGGCTATTTTCTTCACGGAGCGAGGCAAAAGACAGACCATCATGAGCCATCTCCACGGGCAGGGAATTGCGGCCCCTCCGGTTCTGCTGACCATTGCGGGCTTCGATCCGAGCTGTGGTGCGGGTGTGGGAGCGGATCTGAAGACTTTCGCGGCCCATGGCTGCTATGGCACCGCGGCCATCACTTCGCTGACTGTCCAGAGCACGCAGGGCGTGGAAGGGGTGCACAACACGCCTAGCGCTGAGTTGCGGGAGCAGCTGGATGTATTGGCCAGGGATTGCGAAATCGCGGCCGTGAAAATCGGCATGCTGGGAAACCGCGGAAACGCCGTGGCCGTGGGGGAATTTCTGGACGCGCACAAGTTCGCCCACGTGGTCCATGACCCAGTGATGAAATCGTCCAGCGGGACCGAGCTGCTGGACGCGGGTGGAATCAAATATTTGGCGACAGAACTGATCAAACGCTCCAGTGTGATCACGCCGAATGTCCCGGAAACCGAAGCCCTGACCGGCTTGGCAATCAAAGACCTGGCGGACATGGAAGCAGCCGCGCGGAAGCTCGTCGAAATGGGGGCGCGGGCGGTGATCGTCAAGGGCGGCCACATGGAAAAGGCCGTGGATGTGCTCTTTGACGGCAAAGAGTTGCACCACCTGGGCGGCGATCGCGTGAAAGTCGAGCATACCCACGGAACCGGATGCACCTTTGCCTCCGCGATTACGGCGCAGCTTGCGGCGGGGAGGGCACTGCTGGAGGCAACCACGCTTGCGAAAGCCTACGTGATGAAGGCCATCGAGAAAGCTTATCCGGTGGGCAAGGGAAGGATTCCGCTCGATCATTTTTACCGCATGAAGATAGAACCGATGACGCGCGGAACGCATGAACTACCCCAGCACGGACTGCACCCGGCCGCGGAACCTGCCGCGCACTAGGGAAGAATTACAGAGCAACCAACCTCTTGCCAGCCGAAGAGGCCAAGGAGGGAAAGTGCAGAAAATTTTCCGTTGCAAGGAGTGTCAGCGGGGAATGCGAGTCGTGGGTTCGACAGGGTTGGGAAAAGAAATCGAACGCACGGTCTTGTGCCCCTACTGCAAGAAGAAAAACAAGGTGAAATGGCCGCGCGGAGACACCTTCAATGTGCAACGCGTCGGCACCCGATAAAAGCACTGGCTCGTGCAAACTCTTCACCACCCGCCTCCACCCCCACCTCCCCCTCCTCCACCGCTCCCTCCCCCTCCACCACCACTTGACCCCGGTGCCGTAGTGGACGAGGAAATCGCGCTTTCCAGCGAGCTTCCAAACGAAGATGCGAAGTTCGTTCCGCTGAAGGAATACCAGGAGCTGCCGGAGTAGAAGGAAGGGATGTAGCCCATGCCGCCGGATTCTGGCGAGGTCCCAGCTTGCGAAATGATCCCGGAGAACTTTTGCGCCCATTCCTGCTCGACTTCGAGCGCGAGCGCATAAGGAAGAAATTTCTCGAAGGTCTGCGGCGACTGCTGAGGAGTCATGGCGCGGTTCAGTCGGTCACCATCCACGGCGCCAAGGAACATCTTGAACCCTTCCACCTGATCCATCAGACGGCGCCCGGCGAACGTTGGCGCCTTCATCAGGTGAACAAAAACGCCGTGAAGAATGCCCGTGGCGATCAAAAACACGCCGAACGAAAGCGACGTAATCTTGGCAAGGAAAAACAGTCCCATCACCTCGCCGCCCAAAAACGGAAGAGCGAACAGCGTGAGGAACACCGCTTTGCCAATGCCAATGATCGAAGCGCTGCCGTGGCGGAGGACGTCGCGCCATGCAGCAAAGACGCTGAGCAGCAATGCGGAAACACCGATTGTCCACATGGTGAGCCAGAAGCAGATGAAAACGCCGCCAATCGTCTGCGGAAGGCCCAGCGTATAAAAGTAGGACGCGACGACGAAGGCGGAGAGCAAAATAGCAGGAATAAGATAACGGGAGTTGGTGACAAAATAGGTTTTCTGCTCAGTACTCTTCAAGGCGCGTCTCACTGCGACCATGGCGGCGTGAATCACGGAGTGATTGCTCTGCTCCAGGACGATTTGAGGTTGGAGCAGGAAGAGTGCAGCTGCGATCTGCCTTTCGTCGGGAGTGAGCACCCGATCGTCCACTCCCGTGCGAGTTAGGGTGTACTTTCCGAATTCTTCCGAAATCTTTATATAGCCGCGAACGGCCATGTCGAGGATCGCAGCCGTAAATGTTTTATTGTCGTAGCCCATGCGCATCAGATAACGCATGGCGGCAGGGGAAAGATTGGAAGGTGGTTCGTAGAGAGCCATGATGACGCCTGGGGCCGGATCGCGACCAACGGCTGACCATGCGATCAGGTAGTAGAGCAGGGTGACCAGAAAACCTGAAGCTAGCAGGAGTGCATCGCGGTTGTCCCGGAAGAAAAATTCCAGCTCTTCCGAGACTGTGGGCTCACTGATATAGCCCTTGGGCCACAGCAGTAGCGCGCTGAGCCCCTGATGCGAGGGCAGAGGCCCATCGGCCGTGAACTGGAATACACCGTCTACGGTGGAAGTGGTGAGATGAGCTTCGCGAGAACCTTGCGGACCGGTGAAGCCAGATAGCTTCACGGCACTTGACGGAATGCCAGCGGGCAAATGCACCGTGGCGCTGGCGTGGTCGATCACAAAATCCCAGCCGTTGCCGGTGACGTTCCAGAAAAGCTCGTCATGATCCTTAAAAAAACCGAGTTGCCGGTTGGTGGTGTAAGTAATCGTGTAAACATGACGGCCGGTTGAAACCAACGTATTGGCATTTCCGAGATAAATGCGCTTGCCGTTGAACTGATCCTGGACGCGAAATGGTTCAGGCGCGGAGTCGCGCGTGGCGGAGAGCATCTGAAAGCCCACGACGTAGCGCGTGTTAAAGGGATCTTTGTAGCTTGTGGGGAACTCGCGATAGATACCGTGGCGGATGCGCTGGCCGGCGCAGTACACCGTGATGGTTTCGGTGACCAGAAGTGTGGAATCGTCTTGAAGCGTTACGTCGCTGTGAAAATCAAGTATGTGCTCGAACTGCTGCGCGCACGGCGCCGCGGATACCAGCGGGAGAGCGAGTAACAGGACAGCCAGCAGAATGGTACGAAAACGCAGCATGGTTTCGCCTGCCAATAGTGTATTGGTTCCAGGCACAGATTTGGGACCAAAGCGCGAGAACATCAATTACAAATGGATAAAGTTTGTCACGGAGCTAAGGAAGGCGCCTCAAGCGCGGTGGGCAAATTTGCCAGAGACGATGGTAGCAGCGGGACCACCCTTGAAGGTTCGCCCGTCGAAGGGTGAGTTGCGGGATTTGCTGGCAGATTCCTTCACGTTGTACGTCCAGGGTCGGTTCAGGGAAAAGATGGTGAGGTCGGCCGGCTCGCCGACAGCCAGCTTGCGGTCCTTACCAAGGACTCGTGCGGGGCCTGTGGTGAACAGCTCGATCATGCGCATCAGCGGGAGGCGATTTGTGTGGACGAGTTGATCGAGTGCCAGGCCGATAGCGGTATCAAACCCAAGGATGCCAAAGGGCGCTTTGTCGAACTCGACATCTTTGATGGCCGGTTCGTGTGGGGCATGATCCGTGGCAATGGCATCGACCGTGCCATCGGCAAGGCCTGCGAGGAGCGCTTCGCGGTCTTCGCGCGACGCAAGTGGAGGATTCATCTTGAAACGAGAATCGTAGGTGACGTCCTCATCGATGAGCGTAAAGTGATGCGGCGTGACTTCGCAGGTGACCCGCAGGCCGTTCTCTTTGGCGAAACGCACCTGTTCCAGCGAGGCTTTTGCCGAAAGATGCGCGATATGCAAACGAGCGCCGGTAAGCTTCGCGAGCTGAACGTCGCGCGCGACACAGACGGATTCCGCGGCGGCAGGCATGCCGGGAAGACCGAGGCGCGTGGAGGCGACTCCTTCCCGCATCACGGCACCGGCGGCAAGTGAGACGTCTTCCGAGTGTTCGATGACGAGGAGATCCAGGCTGCGGCAGTAGTCCATGATTTGCCGCGCAAGCTTTGCGGTGGCGATGGGTTTGCCGTCGTCGGAAACGGCAACGATTCCCGCTTCGCGCATCGCGGCGATCTCCGAAATGGCTTCTCCCTTGCTGCCGACGCTGGCGGCGCCAATTGGCCAGACCCGAACGTGTCCGTGAGCTTTTGCCCGATCGACGATAAAACGCGTGATGGAAGCATTGTCGTTGACCGGCTTTGTGTTCGGCATGCAGAAGACGGCGGTGAATCCGCCGCGAGCGGCGGCGCGCGTCCCCGTTTCGATAGTCTCGGAGTTTTCCTGACCGGGCTCGCGCAGGTGGACGTGCATATCGATGAAGCCGGGCGCGACGATCAGGCCGGAGGCGTCGAATATTTCCGCGGCATTGGCGAGCGCGAGTTTTCCCGGATCGGCAATCTCGGCGATGGTTTCGCCGTCGAGCAATACGTCAAGGACGGCATCGGTGTTGGAAGCAGGATCGAGAACGCGACCGTTCTTAATCAGAAGCATGCGCGGATTCCTTGGGGGTTACCTCGGGTTTCGCTTCAAGCGCCGGGTGTGCACCTTCCGTTGCGCCGACCATTAAAAGATAGAGGATGGCCATGCGGGTGGCCACTCCGTTCGTGACTTGTTCGAGGACCGCGGATTGCGGGCCATCGGCCACTTCGGGCGTGATTTCGATGCCACGATTAATGGGACCGGGATGCAGAATCAGTGCGCCGGGCTTGGCAAGTTTCATTCGTTCCGTGTTGAGTTGATAGAGCAGGATGTAGTCGTTCTGCGACAAAGAGGGTTCGTGGAGCCGCTCCGTCTGAACTCGCAGAACGATGATGACATCTGCATCTTCCAGAGCTTCTTCCACGCGGTAGACGCAGCGGATCGGCGTACCAGCAGGTCCGATTTTCTCCAACTCCCGGGGTACCCACATCGCGGGTCCACAGAGAGTGAAGCGGCATCCGAATTTTCCAAGCAGATGTATGTTCGAACGCGCGACGCGCGAATGGGAGATATCGCCAAGGATGGTGACATTCAGGTTGTTCAAATTGCCCAGGCGATCGCGGATGGTCAGGGCGTCGAGCAAGCCCTGCGAGGGATGTTCGTGCGTGCCGTCGCCTGCGTTGACGACGGGAATTTCCAGGTGGCGCGCAACAAAATCGGCGGCGCCGGACGAAGCGTGGCGCATGACGAAACAGTCCGGACGCATGGCGTTGAGATTATTTGCCGTGTCGAGGAGGGTTTCGCCTTTTTTCAGGCTGGATGCTTCGGCCTGGAGATTCATGGTGTCTGCCCCGAGGCGAGAGGCGGCGGTGGCAAAGCTGAGGCGGGTGCGCGTGGAGTTCTCGAAAAAGGCGAGCACAACAGTTTTGCCGCGAAGGGTGGCAAGTTTTTTCAGCGGATGACGCTGAATCTCCTGAAAGGGTTTTGCCTGATCAAGAATAAAGGTGAGTTCGTCCGCCGAGAGCGGTTCAAGGGCCAGGAGGTCGCGAAAGCGATAGGTCAAAATTTACACTCGATGGCACGCGAGGAAGCGCGCCTCGTCTGGGACACCATTTTACGCGATGCGGTGGGGTACGCAAATAGTGGATATCGATTAGGACAAAGGCGAAGAGAGACCAGCGAGCGGGATTCAAAGAAAGGAATGGATTGAGGATCCGGCTGGCTACGGGATGCTGGCGATGCCAGCAAGCTCAATCCACGCGGTCAACGAGGACGACGCGCTCCTCATGGTCGATTTCCGCCAATCGGACCTCGATGATCTCCGTGTCACTGGTTTGTATGGTGCGGCCCACGAACTGCGCCTCGATGGGCATCTCGCGGTGACCGCGATCGATCAGCACGCAGAGCGAAACACGCTTCGGCCGGCCGAGATCAAATAGACCGTTCATGGCGGCGCGAATGGTGCGGCCGGTGTAGAGGACGTCGTCCACGAGCACGAGATCCATGCTGTCGACGCCAAAGGAAATATCCGAGGATTGCAGGACAGCCTGCGGGGCGACTTTGGAAAGGTCATCCCGGTAAAGCGTGATGTCCAGCGTGCCGACCGGAACCTCTACTCCGTCGATGCCGCGCATGGCACGGGCAATGCGCTGGGCCAAGGGGACGCCGCGGCGACGGATGCCGATGAGGGCCAGGCTCTTGGTGCCGCCGCTCTTTTCGACAATCTGGTGGGCCAGGCGCTGGAGCGTGCGGTCAATTTCGGCCGCGGACATCAGTTGTGATTTTTCGACGATTCGCATGTCCGCGTAATGCTAGCACAACTCGGGAATAGAAAAAGTACCGCGCCGAACCTGAAAGACGTTTTACCATCACCGGCGAGTGAGCGTGCTAGACTCCGGCAGACTTTTCAAGGGAGAGATGGTTATGCGGCGAAGGAATGGCTCGACTTTGCGTTCGCTTGGCGCGCTGGCATGGGTTTTCGCGGTGGCGACACCGCTGGCGGGCGTCGCCAACGGGCAGACGGCGAAAACTGCCGCAGTCAAGAAAGCGGAGAAGCCAGCGCGGCCAAAGCTGGTCGTGCTGATCGTAGTGGACCAGATGCGGGGCGATTACGTGGACAAATTTCAAGGCGAATGGACGGGCGGCCTCAAGCGGCTTTTGACGCAAGGAGCTTGGTTCCGTGCGGCGGCTTATCCGTATGCGGCGACCGAAACCTGTGTGGGGCACGCCACAATTTCAACTGGTTCCTTTCCTGCAGATCACGGCATGGTGGCGAACGCCTGGTGGGACCGGGATCAGGAGAAGATGACAACATGCACGGCGGACCCCAACGTCAAGAACACCGCGTACGCCGCAGGCAGCACGAAAGGAGGCGATTCAGCGTGGAGGATGCGGATTCCGTCGTTTGCCGAAGAGTTGAAGTTTCAGGCGGGAGGAGCCACGCGAGTCGTGAGTTTCTCGGCGAAGGCGCGCGCCGCAATCACGATGGCGGGCCACAAAGCGGACGCCGTGATGTGGCTGGACCCATCCGGGGCGCTTGTGACTTCTCCCGCGTTCGGAACCGCGCCGTTTATCGAACAGTTCGCGGAACAAAATCCGATCACGAAGGATTACGGAAAGACTTGGTCACTCTCTCTTTCTCCAAAGGTCTACCTCTATGACGAACCCGCCGTTGGTGCCAGGATTCCCGAGGGATGGACTGGGACATTTCCGCATCCGCTGCGAGGCAAGGAAGGCAGCGCGGCACCGGATGCAGCATACTTCGAGCAGTGGGCCATGAGCCCGTTCGAGGATGAATATCTGACAAAATTGGCGGAATCGGCCGTTGATGAGCTGAGATTGGGAAACGAGAAAGGAACTGACTTTTTGGCCGTGAGCTACTCCACGCTTGACCACGTGGGGCATGCGTTTGGGCCGCGCAGTTGGGAAATTCAGGACATTCTCGTGCGGCTGGACAAAGACCTGGGGGATTTGTTCTCGCTTTTGGACAAAAAGGTCGGTGCGGGCAAATACGTCGTGGCGCTAAGCGCCGACCATGGCGTGGCGCCCATTCCTGCGGATATGGCCACAACGGGGGTGGACACTGGCGTGGTCAATTTACCCGAGCTCCAGGAACGGATAGAGAAGGCTCTGGAGCCGCTCAACTATACCAAGCCGGTGGTGGCGCGGATGAGCGGAAACGAGGTTTATTTTTCCCCAGGGATATACTCGCGCCTGAAGGCGGACCCGGCAGCGATGAAAGTGGTGCTGGAGACGATCGCCGGCACACCCGGAATTGCGGCCGTGTACCGCGCGGAAGATTTGAGCGACGGCACGACGCCGCTCGCGCCGACGCGCAGGGCTGCCGCCTTGAGCTATTTCCCGGGGCGCAGCGGCGACCTGTTTGTCCTTCAGAGGCCCTATTGGTTGATGGACAGCTCCCAGAATGGAAAAAAAGAGCACACCGGGACTGGCCATGGCACGCCGTATTACTACGACCAGCACGTGCCGATTTTCCTGATGGGATATGGGATTCAGCCCGGAGAATATTTTGAGTCCGTGACGCCCGCGGATATTGCGCCGACATTCGCTGCGCTCACTGGAGTGACGCTTTCGACTAGAGACGGAAGAGTGCTTTCCGAGGCGTTATTAAAGAACGAAGCAAAGAAGCCATGAATTAACCACGGGCCGGAACTGGAGGCCGAAAGAGCCCCGTAGTGTAGGCGATGAAATCCACAGTTCTCAACAGGGATCACAGAACAAGCTCCAGGGGTTCGTGGTATCCTCCGGTCCGGTGAATCCTCCAGACCGCGTTGACCTCAGTGTGCGGGTTGGCGCTCTGCGCCTTGCTAATCCCGTCATTGCCGCCAGCGGAACATTTGGGTATGGCCTCGAGTTCACGGATCTGCTTGATTTGAACCGCCTCGGCGGTTTCGTCACCAAGGGTATTTCCAAAGATCCAATCGAGGGGGCACCTCCCCCCAGACTCTACGAAACCCCTTCGGGAATGCTCAACGCTGTGGGCCTGCAAAACGTGGGAGTGGAGGCATTCGTCCAGGACAAACTTCCACTGTTGCGAAAATACAACACCCACGTGATCGCGAACGTCTTCGGTTACTGCCTGGAGGAGTATGTCGAAGTCATCCAGCAACTCGAAGATGCGGAAGGGATATCGGCCTACGAGCTAAATATTTCCTGCCCGAACGTAAAAAGGGGTGGGATGCAGTTTGGTGGCAGTCCTGACCTAGTGCGCGAGGTGGTCCAGTCAGCCCGAAAAGCCGCTCAAAAGAGGCCGCTTTGGGTGAAACTGATGCCGCTCGTTACAGACATTGGGCTTATCGGTCGCACGGCCGAGGAGGCGGGAGCCGATGCGCTGACGGTGGCCAACACCTTTCCGGCCATGGCGGTCGACTTTCGGACGCAAAGTTCGCGTTTAGGCAATCTTACGGGTGGTCTGTCAGGCCCAGCTATCAAACCGATCACACTGAGGCTTGTCTGGGAAGTCAGCAAGGCCGTGAAGATCCCGATTCTGGGTTTGGGAGGGATCGAAACGGCAGAAGATGTGCTTGATTACATGTGTGTAGGGGCGACGGCAGTACAGGTCGGCACGGCCAGTTTTGCTGACCCGAAGGCCAGTGAGAGAATTCTAGAAGGTCTGCCGATGGCACTTTCTGATGCTAAGATGTTTACTTTCAGTGAGTTAATGGTAAGATTCCGAGCAAGAAATGGTTGACATAATGCGGCTTTTTTGATACACTTTTTTAGTTTTTGTAGTGAAAAGAACACACTATGAGACGACCACTCTTTATTGCATGGGCCGCGATTCGCTGGGTGCCGTTGATGTTCTTAATTGCCCCCGGTATGGAAGCCCCCCTTGTGGCTTTGAAGAGCGAGCCGGTGAAGCCAATCAAGGTGTGGGTAGGCAATGCCAGTTGGTATGGGCCTGAGTTCAACGGCCGCAAAACCGCCAACGGCGAGCGGTTTAATGCCGAATCCCTGACCGCCGCGCACCCGAATCTCCCCTTTGGTTCTTGGGTGCGAATCGTCAACACCCGAAACGGGAAGTTTGAAGTTGTGCGCATCAATGACCGGGGTCCCTATCAGGAAGGGCGCGAAATTGATGTATCCTATCGCGTAGCCCGGAAGATTGGCCTGATCAACTCGGGTGTCAGCCAGGTGCGGCTGGAGCTCATGCAACTGCCGCCCAAACGGTCCCGGGGCGAAGGAAGCCAGAACTAAAGAATTTCGGGCACGTCCCCGACTTTGACCTTTGACGCTCATCCGCGAAGCAGCCTAATTGTAGCTCTCGATTTTGATTCCCTTTCCACCGCTCTGAAATTTGCCGAGAAAGTTGCCGACCTGGTAGGGATGTTCAAGATCGGCAGCCAGCTCTTCACCACCGCCGGACCCGAGGCTGTGCGCCAAATTGCAAAGCTTAGCTCCGACATATTCCTGGACCTGAAATTCCACGACATTCCGAACACGGTTGCGGGAGCCGTCTTGGCTTCGGCGGCCCTGCCGGGCGTGCAATTGGTGAACGTACATGCACTGGGCGGCACCGCGATGATGCGAGCGGCTGCACAAGCTGTGAGTGCGGGAGTGCCCATGGGGGCCGATCGCACACGGCTGCTTGCGGTGACCTTGCTCACGAGCATGGATAGCCAGGCCGTGCGTGAAGTTGGCATCAGCGGCCCGCCGAATTCGCGCGTGGTAAAACTTGCGAAGCTTGCCCAGAAAGCCGGCGTGGATGGTGTAGTGGCTTCTGTTCAGGAAGCGAAGGCGATTCGCAAAGCCTGTGGAAGCGAGTTTTTGATTGTGACTCCCGGAGTAAGACCCAAGGCGGCTGA
Source organism: Acidobacteriota bacterium (assembly GCA_021324935.1). GTDB lineage: Bacteria > Acidobacteriota > Terriglobia > Acidiferrales > UBA7541 > Acidiferrum. The sequence continues at coordinate 138,001 of JAJPIE010000012.1, read as the reverse complement.
TTTGAAAAAGGACGATCAGGCGAGGACGGCGACGCCGCGCGAGGCCATCCGAGCCGGAGCGGATTTTATCGTTGTGGGAAGGCCGATTCTAGCCGCCACGGACCCGCGAGCGGCGGCCCAGGAAATTGTCGACGAGATAGCCGCAGCGAAGTAGAATCCTGTCCGAGCTCGTCAATTCTGTAGAGGTCACGAAGCCGTGCTTCCTGCTTTGTTCCCGGATGTTTTTGGCAGTGCGGCAATCTTCAATTTACGGACGGCCTCGTCGGTTTCCCTTACAAGACGCTGCATCAATTCGGCCACGGACTGAGAGCGGGCCATACGTATGCCCTGACCTGCCCAAAGGGAAAGAAACTCCGCCCGGCCTAGCTTTGCCGCAGCGGCGCGGAGAGGTCGCGTGAGAGCGTTCTGCAACGGGAATTCGGGAATCTCATTCGCGGCTTCACCCGATTCCATTTCCGTCATAAAGCGATTCACGATGCCGCGGGCGGGCCGCCCGGAAAACGCGAGCGTGATGCGAGTCTGATCCTCGCGTGCATGCAGGATGGCCTCCTTGTAAGCCTGCGGCGTACCCGATTCGCGGCAGGTGAGAAACGCGGTCCCGAGTTGCACAGCGACGGCGCCCAAGACGAGTGCTGCGGCAATGCCGCGACCGTCCATGATCCCGCCGGATGCAATCACCGGGATACGAACGGCATCCACGACTTGAGGTACAAGTGAGATCGTACCCACCATGCCGGCGACGAAGTCTCCCGTGAAAGTGCCGCGATGCCCGCCTGCTTCGCTTCCCTGCGTAACTATTGCGTCCACTCCGGCCTTTTCTAGCGCAAGCGCTTCTTCCACGGTAGTTGCCGTGCCGACCAGGAGCATTCCCCTGGCTTTGACGGCGCGGACCGCTTCGGGGGGAATCACGCCAAAGGTAAAACTGAAAACGGCGGCGCCGGTTTCCAGCGCTGCGGCGAGCTGTTCGGAGAAGCCGTAAGCCGGCATTGCAGCTGTGGTTGGAGATTGGAGACCAAGTTCGGAAAAGTAGGGCTCCAGTCGCTTCCTGGCCAATTCAAGGGATGTCACAGAAGGCGGGGGCGTCGGGGCGAAAAGATTGATTCCAAACGGTCTGGAAGTTATTGCTCGAACCGCACCGCCAGCTTCCGCAATCTTTTCCGGTGAAAGATAAGCGGCGCCGATGAACCCAAGTCCACCGGCATCGCCGACGGCGGCCACAAGTTCCGGAGTATCGCTGCCACCAGCGAGCGGCGCCTGGAAAATCGGATGCTGGATTTGGAGCTTTTGCAGAAAATCCGAAGTGTAAGCCATGTACGGAGTACTCCCTTTGCAAGAACGCGCGTCCGGAGCAGAGTTCCGTCGTCCCTCAGACACGAACAACCCGACGGACCTTAATTCTCGGCGTTGGCTGCGCCTGGAACAAAGGCCAATTTGACCGCTTCTCCGAATGTCCCGTAACATCGAGCTTTCACCTGCCTGAAACGAATGACCACTACACACAAGAGCGTGATCGTCGGCACGGCCGGGCATATCGATCACGGCAAATCCACGTTGATCGAGGCGCTTACAGGCACGCACCCCGACCGGTTGGAAGAAGAGAAGCGGCGAGGGATTACCATCGACCTGGGATTCGCCTTTCTCGAGGACGGCAGCGTGCGCTACGGATTCGTCGATGTCCCCGGCCACGAGCGCTTTGTGAAAAACATGCTCGCGGGCGCTTCCGGGATCGACCTGGTGCTGTTGGTGGTTGCGGCAGACGAAGCGATCAAGCCGCAAACTCGAGAGCACTTCGATATCTGCCGCCTGCTGGGGGTAAAGCGAGGCGTGATTGCGCTGACCAAGTGCGATCTGGCGGAGCGCGACACGCGCGACTTGGCCAGGTTAGAAATCGAGGATTTCGTCAAAGGCACATTCCTTGCGACGGCGCCGATTGTGGAGGTGAGCGCGAAAACGCAGGAGGGCCTTGCAGAATTGAAAGCCGCCCTGCGCAACGCCGCGCAGGAAGTGAGCGCCAAAGATACGTCGCGGTATTTCCGGCTTCCGATTGACCGGTCTTTCGCCGTCAAAGGCTTCGGCACAGTCGTGACCGGCACTCTTTTCTCGGGACAGGTGAGGGTAGGGGACGACGTGGAGTTGCTCCCTGAAGGAAAACTTCTGCGCGTGCGCGGGTTGCAAACGGGCGGAAAAAACGTGGAACGCGCGGAAGCGGGGCAGCGGACGGCGGTGAATCTTGCGGGCATTGAGCACGCCGCAACCCGGCGCGGAATGGTGCTCTCCGCAAAAGGCCGTCTACGCCCGACGCGACGGCTGGACGTGAAGCTGGAACTTTTGCCCGCCGCGCCTACCGTGAAAAGTCGCAGCCAGGTGCACTTCCATGCGGGAACGCTCGAGACCATTGGGGAAGTATTTCTCTTGGGGAGGCATGAGCTACTGCCAGGGGAAACGTCGCTGGCGCAGATTCGTTTACAGGACGAAGCGGTGCTGGTGCGCGGCGATCGCTTTATCGTCCGGCAGTTTTCACCGGTGGTGACGATTGGAGGAGGAATGGTTTTAGACCCGCTGGCCAGGCGGTTCACGGCAAAGGACGCAGGCCGGGCCCAATTCCTGGAAAAGATCGAAGGTGGCACGCGCGAAGACATCTTGCGGGCCATGGTGGATCGAAACATCCTGGGAATTACGGCTGGTGAGGTAATCGTCCGCACGGGTTGGCTGGAAGCGGAGTTGCGCTCGGCGGCGAATGCGTTGTCTCAGCAACAAAGCGTTAGGGTGGTTTCGAATGAACCGTTGGTGCTCTTGAGCGCATCGCGCTTTTCCGAGATTGCGAAGCAATTGCTTGCCAGGGCGGAGCGTTTCCACACGGAAAATCCCTTGCTTCAGGGGATAACGCGCGAAGAGTTGAAAGCGGCCCTGGGACGCCGTGTGCGGCCCGAGGCATTCACGGATGCATTGCAAATGCTGGTTGACCAGAAGAAGCTCGCGGTGCTAGGCGAATTCGTGAAGAAAACCGGCGCGGAGATAACACTGACACCGGAAGAGACGCGGGCGAAGGATCAGATTGTGAAGGCGTTTGGGAAAGCAGGGCTCGCGGTCCCTTCCGTGAACGAGGTCCTGACTGAGTTGAAAATAGACAAGCTGCGGGCGGAGAAGTTGCTGCAAATCCTGCTGCGGGAAAAGGTGCTGGTGCGCGTGACCTCAGACCTCATTTTTCACCGCGATGCGCTCGAAAGACTGGCCACTCTGTTGGCGCAGTATAAGAAAACAAACGGCGACAGGATCGGAGTGCCCGCATTCAAAGAGCTAACCGGGATTACACGGAAATACGCAATTCCGCTCCTCGAGTACCTGGATCGGCAGAGGTTGACGCGCCGGGCAGGGGACGAGCGTGTTATTCTTTAAAGGTTTGCTGGACAAAGGTCCTGGCTTGCGCAGAATTCTCATCGTGCGAGATGGCACGGCAGCCGGGACGCCAAGGACGGGGTGGAGGTAGTTCATGGGTGAGTTTAGCATTTTTCACTGGCTGATAGTCTTGGCAGTGGTGCTGATTTTCTTTGGCGGCCGCCGAATTCCCGAAGTGATGAAAGGGCTTGGCGAAGGCATCCGCAGTTTCAAGGATGGCATGGCCGGCGGAGCTGCGCCGACTGCCATGGCACCCGCGCCCGTTTCAGCCCCCGTAGGCGTTACTGCAAAGCCCGGCAAAGGCCAGGTGGCGCTGAGCTGGAATGCCAGCGGCGGAGCCATCAGCTACAACGTGAAGCGTTCCGGAACCAGCGGCGGCCCGTATGCGCTGATTGTCTCCACGGGTTCCACCAGCTACACGGATGACGGACTGGCGAGCGGCACCTATTACTATGTGATTTCCAGTGTCGGCCCGAATGGAGAAAGTCTGAATTCCGTGGAAGTGACGGGAACACCCGCCTGATACGCGCGTCCTGCAAAAATACAATCGAGGACCGAATCGGAGCCTGAAGATTCGGAATGAGTCCCAGTCCTGGACAGGTCTAGATATGTCGAAAGAGTTAAGAGTGACGTGCCTCTACTCCTGAAACGCCTGTCCTTCCGACCAGTAGAGCCCGCGCAACTTTTTCTCCAAACTTGGGTATAACCGAGTACCCAGGGTTTGAGTCGAGGAAAAAGGAGAAAGAAAGTCATGAGCATGAAAATCTCGAAGTGGACGATTTTGTCCGCAGCGGTGCTCTTGCTGGGCACGGTGGCGCTGGCACAGGATTCGAGCACGACCAGCACGCAGAGTACGACTCCTGCGCAACAGCCGACCGTCGGCCAGCGCAAGGAAAACCAGCAGGACCGCATCGCGAACGGCGTGAAGAGCGGCCAGTTGACGGCTGGTGAGACCTCCAAACTGGAATCCAAGGAAGCCGCTATCAATGGAGAGGTGCAGGCGGACCGCGCCGCCAACGGCGGAAAATTGACGGCGGCGGAAAAGCAACAGATCAATCGCCAGCAGAACAGGGTTTCGAAGCAGATTTACAACGACAAGCACAACGCAAACACCGCGCACTACGGCAATAACGAAGTTGGCCAGCGTCGCGAGAATCAGCAGGACCGCATCGCGCAAGGGATCAAGAGCGGCCAGCTCACGGCGGGCGAAACCGCCAAGCTCGAAAATCAGCAGCGGGGAATCAACCAGCAGGTGAAAGCGGATCGTCAGGCAAATGGCGGCAAGCTGACGCAAGGCGAAAAGCAGCAGGTTAACCGTGAACAAAACACGGCATCCAGGAACATCTACAACAAGAAGCACAACGCGAACACACAACACCCGAAGAAGTAAGAGCGGTTCCAATCAAAATCGAACAGAGCGCTCCGGCTACGGCTGGAGCGCTTTTCTCTTTACGAAGCAAATATGCGCCAAAGTAAGCACGTAACAGGAAAGATACATGCCTCCGGGAGACGGCGAGGTGCCGGCTAAGAATTTTCGGACCAGTCGAGGGACTGAAGTTCGCTGATTAACCGCGAGAGCGGCAAGCCGACGACGTTGAAGTAACAGCCCTCGATGCGAGGAATGAAACGTCCCGCCAGGCCCTGGATGGCGTACCCTCCAGCTTTGTCGTAAGATTCGCCGCTTGCCAAATAGGACGCGAGCTCGACTTCCGAGATCGGGCGGAATTGAACCAGGGTCGATTCGGTAAACTGGCGGCGCTGATTGCCGGGAAGGCGAATGAGAGCGACGCCGGTGAGAACGGAATGGGTGCGGCCCGAAAGCAGCTGGAGCATCGCGCGCGCTTCTTCTGTAGAATCCGGTTTATTCAGCATTCTGCCTTCGCAGACAACCGTCGTGTCCGCGGCGATGACGATGGCCGGTCCCACGGCGCGGGCGGCAACAAGCTCCGCTTTTGCGTTTGCCAGGCGCAGGACAAGGTCCTCAGGCCTTTCGCCGGGATGCGGAGATTCATCCACGGCCGACGAAAGGACGGAGAATGGGATACCCGCTTTGCTCAGGATCTCCGCCCGGCGCGGAGAAGCCGAAGCAAGAATGAGTTTCATACCTGCCACGCGAGAAGAATACTACATGCTGTTGCTCGACGAAGCTGAGCAAAGGGGCAAAGGTCAAGCCCGCCGGATGGACAGCAAAGAGGAAGTGCAAGCTTTCGAGGCGGAGGAAGGCCATGTGAAAATTTATTGCCTTGCCGCGTATGGCTGACGACAGGCCTCGCAGATCACGGAATAGGATTGATTCAAGTCCTTGCAGTTGGGGCAGGACCACATGCCGCCGGGCCTCCCGTGCTTGCGCCCGATGAGAAACCTTGTGGAAAGGAAGAGTACGCCTATCCATGCGGCAACCGAAAAAATGGTGATCAGCTTGGCGTCATCGGAGCCGGCAGCCGGGCCCACAATCAGCGTTCGCATCATGATGCCGATGATGAAGGGCATTGGGAAGTAGCCGAGAATTGTCAGAGTGCCCCAGACCCAAGGATTTGCGCCTCGTCCGCAGGCGTAAGACGCGACGACGGACGTGGCGACGATCAGCAGAATGATCTCGAAAATAAGGCGCCTCGCGGGTCAGATTACTACAGATTCTTGGTACTCGCCGTATACGCGGCGGAGGGTGTCGGAGATTTCTCCGACGCTGGCATAGGCTTCGACGGCGGCGAGGATAGCGGGGAGCAGGTTTTCGGTGCCTCGGGCTCGACGCTCGATCTCGGCAAGCGCCGTGGCGGCCTTTGAGGAATCGCGCCTCACGCGCAGAGCTTCCAGACGCTCAACCTGATCACGCTCGATTTCCGCGTCCATGCGAAGCGTGGGAATCGTGCGCTCTTCGCTCGCAGCGAAGTCGTTGACTCCAACAACGATTTGATCTTTTGACTCCACCGCACGCTGAAATTCGTAGGCGGCGCGCTGGATTTCCGATTGCACGAAGCCGGCTTCGATGGCTTTGATCATGCCGCCCATGGCGTCGATCTTTTCGAGATAAATTTTGGCGCGGTCCTCGATCTGATTTGTCAGAGCTTCGACCGCATAGGAGCCGGCAACCGGGTCGATGGTGTTGGCTACGCCCGTTTCGTTCGCGATAATCTGTTGCGTGCGCAGCGCGATCAGCGCGGCTTCCTCCGTGGGAAGTGCGAGAGCTTCGTCCATGGAATTCGTATGCAGCGACTGGCAGCCTCCGAGCACCGCGGCTAACGCCTGAATGGCAACCCTGATGATGTTGTTTTCTGGTTGCTGAGCCGTCAGAGAAGAGCCGGCGGTTTGCGCATGGAAGCGCAGCAGCAGTGAACGGGCGTCCTGAGCATGGAAGCGATCTCGCATGATTTTCGCCCAAAGGCGGCGCGCCGCGCGGAACTTCGCGACTTCTTCCAGAAGGTCATTGTGGGCGTTGAAAAAGAAGGAGAGTTGGGGGGCGAATTCGTCGATCGAGAGACCCGCGCGAAGAGCCGCTTCCACATAGGCGATGCCATCGGCAAGCGTGAAAGCGATTTCCTGGACGGCCGTCGAGCCGGCTTCGCGAATGTGATATCCGGAAATGGAAATGGTATTCCACTTGGGGAGGGAATCGCGGCACCAGGCGAAGATGTCGGTGACGATGCGCATGGCATGCTGCACGGGATAAATGTACGTGCCTCGCGCGATGTATTCCTTCAGGATATCGTTCTGAATGGTGCCGGAGATTTTCTTGAGGTCCGCGCCCTGTTTTTTCGCCACCGCAACGTAAAGGCATAAAAGAATCGCCGCCGTGGCATTGATGGTCATCGAGGTGGAGACACGCTCCAGGGGAATCTGGTCGAAGAGCACTTCCATGTCTTCGAGTGAATCGATGGCAACCCCGACTTTGCCGACTTCGCCGAGCGCAAGCGGGTGGTCGGAATCCATCCCGATTTGCGTGGGTAAGTCGAATGCGACCGATAGCCCCATCTGGCCTTTGCTCAGCAGGTAGCGATAGCGTTTGTTGGATTCCGCGGCGGAGCCGAAGCCCGCGTACTGGCGCATGGTCCAGAGGCGGCCACGATACATCGTGGGATAGATGCCCCGTGCATAGGGAAATTCGCCGGGGTAGCCGAGGGCTTCCTCCGGATCCCAGTTGGGAAGAGATTCCTGCGTGTACAGGCGCTCGACAGGCAAGCCAGAAAGCGTCGAGAATTTAGCTCGGCGTTCCGCGGTGGAGCTGGATTTGGATTTTATGTCGGACATAAATTGGGCTTCGGTGAAGCGTGGCAGTGAAATTCCCGCCGCTATTGAGACTATAACTGGCGCGCACGACGAAAGGAACTCACAGAGAAGAAGACAAAGACGGCGGCGACGGCGACGGAAACCAGGATCAACCAGTGTGCAACATCGCGCGTCCAGGCGCGAAATGCCAGATTCAGCCAGCCGAAGGCAAGCACGGCAAACATTGCCCCCATGACCTCATGGAAGATCTGTTTGCAGGTGCGCCAAAGCCGGCCTAATCCCCCTGTTTTGCCGGTCCTGGATGCGGTTTGTGGAGGAGACGGCATCGAGAAATCTTAACCCAATCCGTGCAAGTGGCGAATTTCTGGCCCGGCCGATGGTACAGGTATCGGCTATGAACAGATTGAAGACAACTCCCGGAACCCGGCTTGTATCGTATTTCACGAAGGCCTAGAATCAGCGTAGAAGTACTGGGGAGCCAGCCTTGCAACTCGACGATCACCTGAAAAACCTTCTGCGGGAACTGGGTCACGCGATCAATGACACGGTGTCGGAGTCGGAGCGCATCACGGGTGCCATCGCTGGTGTCCGCGCGCACGGCTACGATATCGTGCTGAAACTCGACGCGACCATCGGGCTGGCAAAGCGTGACGGGCAAGCCGAAGAAGGTCCGCGAATCTCCTCGCAGGATCGCCGCTTCCTGGAATCTCTGCGCATCCAGGTGGACCAGGAAACCATGGACCAGGAACCGGACAAGAGACCTATGCCGCGTTTGACGATGACGCCGCAGGACGTGAGATTTTTGAAATCCCTCCGCATTGCGACCGACGATATCGAATGAAACATCTGCTTCAAATCGCAGCGATTAGCCTGGTCTACCTGGCCACCATGGGAATCTCTCGTGCGGCCGCTCAAGACCCAATTTTGACGCCCATCATCGTCAGCGAGGCTGCGCCCATCGTGGTCGGCGCGGTGAAGCCGAAGCCCAAGATTCCGGGACTGGCGCGGTTTGAGGGATACGTGATGAATGCCAATACCGCGCAGGTCACCGTGCGGGCTATGGGCAACGACATGTCGATCCAAACGTTTCCGCTTAGCGAAGCGGCCGCCGAGAAGATGCAGAAAATCGTGGACAAGGGCGGCTACCAGCACGGCGACAAGATCAAATTGGAGTACGATCCGCAAACGAAGAAAGTCGTGAAGTTCAAGGGGAAGCCGTCAAAATCCCTCTGACCCGGAGGGTATCATGTTGCGCTTGCCTGCCGTCGCCGGCCAGTTTTATCCATCCGATCCCCGAGAATTGACCCGCCTGATTCGTAAATTCACAACGGAAGCGCCTATCCCCGAAAAGCTACGCGTGCGGGCGTGCTTGGTGCCACATGCGGGATATATTTATTCCGGCGAAGTGGCTGGTGCCGTTTTTTCGCGAATCCTATTGCCCAAGAAGGTTCTTGTTCTGGGGGTGCGGCATTCTCCCCCGGGTGCGGATTTGGCGATTCTCTCCGAAGGGGCCTGGCGGACACCGCTGGGGGACGCCGCGATCGATGAAGCGCTCGGGAAGAAGCTCATAAAAGCGTGCCCGGGACTCCGAGAAGACAGCGTGGCCCATCAGCGCGAACACTCCTTGGAAGTAGAGATTCCATTCCTGCAGGTGCTCAATCCAGGGTTTACGTTCGTTCCCATCGCCGTGGGAACGCTGCGTTTCACGGAGTTGCGTGAACTGGGACTTGGGCTGGCCCGCGTGCTCCGCGAGAGTCCGGAAGAGATTTTGATCGTGACCTCTTCGGACATGAATCACTATGAAGATGAGGAAACCACGAAAAACAAAGATGAAAAAGCGATTGAAAAATTGAAAGTGCTGGATGCTCAGGGACTGTACGCAGTGTGCCGAGATGATCACATTTCCATGTGTGGCTTGGGGCCGGCCGTGGCGTTGCTGACGGCCATGCAGGAAATAGGTGCGGAACGCGGAGAATTGATACGCCATGCGACCTCCGGCGACATCAGCGGCGATCACGACGCCGTGGTCGGATACGCGGGGATGATCTTCAACTAGGAAGCCAATTCTCGCGCCATCTTTCCAAAGGTCTTCCATTAAAAGAAACGGCCCGCGGAATTTCGCGGGCCGAGTTGCAAAAATCGCATTTGTGCGACACTCAGTGCGGGTGGCTCCCACCGCCACCGCTTCCACCCGACGGGTGTGAGCCTGAACCCGAACCCCCAAACGAAGGAAGTGATCCACCGGATGAGCCGCCACCCCACGTCGCGCCACCGCCGGAAGGAAAGCCACCGCGTGATCCGCCACTCGCGTGCGCGGGTGCGGGAATTGCGGGAGCGCGTGGTGGAGTGCCGATGCGTGCAGATTCAGGCATTTGAGGCACGCCAGGACGTGACGGAATTTGCGTTGTAGATGGGCCGTGCACAATAACGCCGTTCACGCCGGTGCGCGGGCCGTTCGCCTGTTCCAGGGTTTGCCGGGCTTCGGACTGCTGCGTTGTGGAAAGTTTGCCACTGTTCACGTAGCGATGCTCAACGGGATCATAGGTGATCGAAGATTCGCGGCCAAACGCGACGACGTGTGTCCCCATGGATTTTCCCGACAGGATGGTTCGCGTAACGCGAACCGGCGCTTTGCTGGTTGCCACGTTGGAAGCGAGAATCTCCGTTGGTGCCCGATGAACCACCGACCAGTTACCCGAGTTGGCGGCCAGCGAAGCGGCGGAAACGTGAGAATTCTGAATCGCATAAATTCCATGACTCAAGTTCTCTGCCGTTTTGCCGTATTTGTCCCTCGGATGCAGCGGTACGATGCCGAGATTCGTTCCGTTCTGGACCCATACGCCCGTGACGGGACGATAGTGGATTGGGTTGCCATAATAACCATAGCCATAGCCACCGAATCCCACGGGCGCCCAAACCCAACCGTATACCGGAGAGAAAAGCCAGCCGCCGTAGTGATACGGCAACCATCCCCACGGCGCACTGCCGATGAAGGTGTTTCCAAAAAAAGGATCGGAGTACCAGGTGCCGTAATCAAACGGCGACCAGCCAATGCCTACGCCAAACGGCCGCCAGCAATATCCGTAGCCCGCCATCGGATACCAGGTGCCGTAGGTATAAAGATCACCAAAGCCCGCGGAATAACCCGGGGAGTTGACATATTGCGCCGAATAATTTGTGGCGGTCACTACGCTGTCAATGCGGCCGGAAACCCAGTGGTCGAAGTCGTCCAGGTCGGGGGAGCGTCCGATGACCATGTTGCTGGGATCACTTGTCTGGATCGAAAGCGATTGGCCTTTTGTGAGCGGAGTGGTCTTGTCGTTGCGCAACACGTTGGCGCGGCCTTGCTCGATGCTGACGCTGCTGCCGTCGTCGAAATTATCGAGGCGGAAGGTTGTACGCCCAGCGGCTTCCACGGTGAAGTCACCGCCGGTCAAGCTGTAGTAATCGCCGTTTCCCGGATTCACGTAAGAAGTGGCAGTTCCCTGCCGTAGGACCAACCGCGTGATGCGCGCGCCATCCTGCAAGGAAAGGTCGTAAAACTCGACAACCGTGTTGGGTCCGAGGAAAAGCATCGCCCCATTTTCAAATTCCACCTCGGTGCGGCCATTGTCCGTCGCCAGTACAAATCCCTGGCGGATTGGCAAATTTAAGGGGGCAGCCTGCCAGTCTGCCTTCGCATCCGTCAGCGGATCGTCATGGAAGGAAGTTGCGAAACGCACATCGCCTTGGACCAGGCTGAGGCGCACGATTCGCGCATGGCTGTTATCCGCGAGCACGGAAGCCGACAGTCCGAACCCAGCGATGCAGAGCACGGTGAGAAGGCGAAGAATGTGGCGTTTCATGGCAAACCTCGGTGAGGGGCGCGAGTCTATAGGCTTAGACGATACAGCAGTTTTCGGGGTTGCGTGAATGAAAAGGGTCTCTTTGGATGCGGAAGGAACGGGGTAACTGCTGCGGCAAATGGAGCATTGGAGACATGGTTAGAATACATCGCAAATTTTGATGGCCAAGTGATTGACAGTAAGACGGTTATCCAGTTAACTTGGCGAACGTAGAAAAATCCATATGTGTCGCTAGTTCCACATTGCGGATTTCGCCCTCGCAGCCCGTTCTGGGCTCTGCCTGCCGGTTCGCAGCCTGCAAAATCCAGCCGGCTTCGAGGGAGCGGATAGTTTGAAGAATTCTTGGGGGTGGGGAATGCGTAAGGCCATACACGTACTCATACTGCTTTTTCTCGTCCTAAGTCTTGGCAATTGGCAACAGGCTTTTGGCCAAGGCGGTGCGACCGGAGCCATCAGTGGGACGGTTGTCGACGTCAACGGCGGCGCCATTGCCGGCGCGGACGTTCAGATCATTAATACGGCCACGGACGCTCTCGCCCGGCGGCTCACCACCGGGCCGGATGGGAGCTTCGAGGCTACCTTGATGCCGCCGGCGATCTACTACGTCGTTGTCAATAAGTCCGGATTTGCGGAAGCAAAGGCAACCAACATCGAAGTACGCATCACAGAAACCACGCGCCTCACGATTTCTCTGAGGCCGGGCACGGTAACGGAAAAGATTGTGATCTCAGCCGAAGTCGCGACGGTGGAGACCACCAACGCCACCACCGGCCAGTCGATTACCTCCAATACGGTTCGCAGCCTTCCCCTGGCCACTCAGAATTTTCAACAGTTGCTGACGCTATCTTCCGGGGCACAGAGCGACCTGAACAATTCCACACAGTTGGGGCGCGGCGATGTGCGCATCATCGTGAACGGTCAGCGCGAGGACAATAACAATTACTTGATCGAGGGCATCAGCGCCACCGACTACAACGTGGCGGAGCTCACAAACACCCCGCTGCCGAACCCTGATGTGATCCAGGAATTCAAAGTGCAGACCTCGCTTTATGATGCGACTCAGGGACGCAACGGCGGGGGCAACATCAACGCCATTCTGAAATCCGGCACGCGCCAATTTCACGGCGACGTTTACGAGTTTTTCCGAAATGACGCGCTCAATGCGAACGATTTTTTCCTGAACCGACAAGGATCGGCGCGACCAGTGCTGAAGCAGAACGTCTTCGGCGGCAGCCTGGGTGGTCCCGTGGTCAAAGAGAAGCTCGGCTACTTCTTTATCAATTACCAGGGGACGCGGCAGCGAAGCGGTCTTTCACCGGGCACATTTATCAGCACGGATATTCCTTCCTTGCCGGAAGCACGAGATGCGGCAACTTTGGCCTCCACCTTTAGCAACCCCGCCCAAGGCGGCTGCCCGGCGCTTACCATCAGCCCCAGCCAAATCGACCCAGTCGTCCTTAATCTGTTGAATGCCAAGGGAACACAATTCGGCGGCGATGCCAATGGCCATCTGATCCCCAGCGTGGGAACGAATCCCGGGATTTCCTATATTCCAGGAACCTGCCAACCGACGGTGAATCTTGCGCCATTGGCCGTCAGCAAGCCGGGGAAATACACCGACGATCAGTTCACCACCAACTGGGACCGCGAATTCAACAACGGTTCGGACAAGATTAGCGCTCGCTTCTTCTATTCGAATAACGAAACCTTTGAGCCTTTTGGCGCCGGCGGCCTGCAGGCTTCCCTGGGAGGCAGCATCGCGGCCTCCGACTTGAATTTTCCCTATACCTTGCCCGTGCGGGACCGGTTCTTCGGCTTCACGGAAACGCATCTGTTCAGTCCCACGGTCGTCAACGAGGCGCGCTTCGGCATCGTGCATATCAACAACGCCGCGATCAACTCGCAGCCGGAAGGGGCCACCATCAACGGAGAGCCGTTCAACGTGACGAACCTCGGCATCAACCGCCCGATGAGCAACATTACCAGCAGCATTTACAAATTCACGTTTGTAAGTTCAGGCTTCCAGATCGGGCCGACGCCGCAAGCCGACACTTCCAACATTCAGAATAATTACAATGCGACCGATACTCTCTCGTGGGTTCATGGCGCACATATTTTCCGTTTCGGCGGCGACCTGACCTTCGTCAACCTGGACAAGCTCTTCCCGCAAACTTTTAATGGCCAGATCTTCTTCGCCAATACGGCAAGTAACGGGCCGCTGAGTTCTACGATTCCCAGCACCGACTGGCAAAACTTCCTGGTCGGGGCGCCGGAGTTCAGCTTTGGCGGCGGCGGTGTCTACAACCACATGTACAAGCAGAACGACTTTGCCGTCTTCGCGCAGGACGACTGGAAAGTGACGAAAGACCTGACCTTAAACCTGGGCCTGCGCACGGAAATCATGGGGGCGTGGATCGACGGCGATTGCCATATCGGCAACGTGCAATCGAGCCTTACCCTGCAAGGGCAAAACCCATTCGTGTATCCCGGTTGCGTCAATAATCTGGGCGTTCCGGGCTTCACGGGAGATGCCAAGGCTTCCACCTTCAATAACAACTACGCGACCGGCCTTGGGCCACGCATCGGTCTTGCCTACGACCTGTTTGGGCACCACAAAACCACGGTGCGTGCGGGCTACGGCATTTACTACGTGCGCGAGGATGTCGGGGCTGTGGACCAACTTTCGTTCCAGACGCCGTTCTTGCCGATTGTATTCGCAGGCAGCGCGCCGGGCGGCTTGACGAATTTCTTTGCTCCTTGCGCTGCGGCGAACCCTGCGCCCTATAGCCCGTATTGCAACCCGGTCACGGGACTAGGCTCCAATCCGAACGCTTTGCCGGCCGCAGGGGTGCTGAGCAATGCGTTCCTGCCTTGCCTCTCCGTGTTGCAAGGGTTTGTCTCGAACTCGACCGGTCTTCCTACAATGGATTCGACGCAAAGCCCGGTCTACGCGAATCAAGCTGGCTGCAACGGCATTCCCTCGGTGGCCGATTTTGCCTTGGAAGTCCCGCGCAACTTCAAGGTTCCCAGCACGCAGCAGTGGAACCTCACCATCCAACGTGATTTGGGCAAGCAGTGGGTATTGGAAGTCGGTTACGTCGGTACGCACGCGGTGCATTTGCGGCAGACGAGCGACGCTATCCAGTCCTTGAATGCAACTCCGACCAATCCGGTGACCGTTACCGACGTGAACGGTGTGAGCTACCAGATCACGGCGAACACCCTTTCGAACGCAGTCGCTCGAACTCCTACCCCGGGCCTCAACGGGTATGCCGGTTACCAGATCTTCGCCAACAACGCCTACTCTCATTACCACGCGTTGCAGACGACGATCTCTCGCCGCTGGCAGGATGGCTATGTGCAGGCCGCATATACGTTTTCCCGCTCTACGGACGCCACCTCCACCGGCAACACCGCTTTCAATACCGCGTTCGGCGATCAGAGCAATATCAACGCCTCGCGCGGGCTTTCGGACTTCGACCGGACTCATCGCCTCACGATCAGTTATGTGTACGACTTGCCGTTTTTTCGCGATGCCAAAGGCTGGCAGAAGGGCGTGCTGGGCGGATGGGAAGTAAGTGGAGTTACGATCTTCCAGTCCGGAACACCGTTCTCGATCTTAGATTCGGGCTCCGCGACGGCCTTTCTTGGTGCCGGAAGTACCCCGCTACTGCCAGCGGAACTGGCCGCGGGAGGAAGCATCGGGGCGGGCTACACCAGCGGCAGCGTAAAGGACCGCCTCAACGGTTACGTGAATATCAACAATTTCACGACTGTTCCCGTGCTGGCAGCGAACCAGGCGCTTTGTAACGGCGGCGCAGGGGACACCAACTACTGCGTGAGTGGATTCGGCAATCTCGGCCGGAACATCTATCGCGGACCATTTCAGCAGAACTGGGATTTCTCGTTGATTAAGAACATCCGCTTGACGGAACGCCAGTCGCTGCGGTTCACGACCGATTTCTTCAACATCTGGAACCATGCGAACTTTGCCAACCCATTGTCCACCGACGTGGAAAGCCCCGGCAATTTCGGCGTGATCGCCAGCACCAAGGGCGTGCCGCGTCTCGTTCAGTTCTCGCTGCGGTACGCGTTCTAGAGGAAGCACTTCCTGCATAAAATACCGGGGCGCAGCCGGCTGCGCCCCTTTTCCTCGCGCAGAGTTTCGCTTCGCACAAAGTGATATGATTTTCGGGCCATGGCAAAAATCGCATCGAGAATTTCTCAATTGACCGGTGAAGGCGCGCTCGCCGTTTTCACCCGCGCCAAAGAACTGGAAAAAGAAGGGCGTTCCATCATCCATCTGGAATTGGGCGAGCCGGATTTTCATCCCGCTGCGCCCGTGGTGGACGCCGTACGGGCCGCGGTTGCGGAAGGACGGGACCGCTACGTGGCCACGCGGGGTATCCCGCCGCTCCGCTCGGCGATTGCCGACTATTTGAAGCGTACGCGGAATCTTCAAGTCGAATCGGAGCAAGTGCTGGTCGCACCTGGCTGCAAAATGGCGCTGGCGCTGGCGATGATGGCCTTGATCGAACCGGCCGACGAAGTGATTTACCCCGACCCGAGCTTCCCGATTTATCCTTCCTTCACGCGCGGCCTGGGGGCCAGGCCCATCTCTTATGCGCTGCGCGAGAAAAATCGATTCCAGCCGGACCTCGCTGAAATTGCTGGAAAAATCACCCCGAAAACGAAGGTCCTTATCTTCAACTCCCCGAATAATCCCACCGGCACGGTCTTTACCCAGGAAATTATTGCGGGAATCGCCGAGCTTGCGAAGAAGCACGACCTGTGGGTGATTGCCGACGAAATTTACGCGCGCATCCTGTTCAATGGCGAGTACAAATCCATCTGGGTTTTGCCGGGAATGGCCGAACGCACCGTGATTATCGACGGCTTTTCGAAGTCGTTCGCCATGACAGGCTGGCGGCTGGGCTACGCCGTGGCGCAGAAGCACGTGATTAATGCGCTGGACATGCTGGTGCTGAACACGTTCACCTGCACGGCGGAGTTTTCCCAGGTGGCCGCGATCGAAGCGCTCAAAGATTCGACGAATGCCGTACCCGCGATGGTGGCGGAATACCGCAAGCGGCGGGACCTTTTTGTTGAAAAGCTGAATCGCATTCCCGGTTTTCGCTGCCAGGCTCCGGATGGCGCGTTCTATGCGTGGGTGAACATTGAAGATACGGGCTTGCCCGCAATGGAGGTCCAGCGGCTGCTTTTGGAAGAAGCGGGAGTAGCCGGCATCGCTGGAGCGGCGTTTGGGGCAGAAGGTGAAAACTACCTGCGTTTCTCTCTGGTTAGCGCGGCGCACTTGTTGGAAGAGGCGCTGGAGCGCATCGAACGAGTGTCCAAGCGCTGGGGTCAGTTGGCGGTCGCACGCTAACCTCGCGTTTTACCAATATCATCAGGCAACGGCACAGGCGGAAAGCGCTTTGCTGCCGAAATCAGGAAGGTGCAATGTGAACAGGCGGCGATGGTTGCAAACAGGGATGGCCATTCTGGTGAGCGCCGGGGTCGCGCAATTCGCGGACGGCCAGGCGAAGCCATATCCTGCCGGGGACGTTCAGAAAACCTATGACCGGTTGTTGAAGGAGATCGACAAGATCCCGATGTACGACAACCATGCGCATCCCGGCTTCGCCGACGACAGCGACGTGGATGCCATGGCTTCGCCGCCGGACGAAAGCGCCACGTTGCGACTCCGCGACGACAACCCGGAATTTGTGCAGGGCGCGAAGGCCCTGTTCGGCTATCCCTACGACGATTTCAAGCCAGAGCATGCGAAATGGCTGGCTGACAAAAAAGCGGCCGCAGAAAAGGCGGGCGGCACCGGCTATTTTGACGGGATCCTTGACAAGTTGAACGTGGACATCTGCCTGGCGAACCGAGCGATGATGGCCCCGTATCTCGATTCGAAGCGCTTCCACTGGGTCTTTTTCGGCGATGCGTTCTTTTTCCCCTTTGACAACCGCGACCAGGCAGCCAGCACGCCGGACATGGGCGTCTATGTGCCGCTTCAGGAGAAAATGCTCTCGCGCTGGAAGAAGCAGGAAGGAGTCGAGGGCCTACCGGCTGATCTTGCCGGATATGTCGCTTTCGTCCAAAAAGCGATGGAAGACAACCAGAAGCGCGGCGGCGTGGCCATCAAATTCGAAGCCGCCTATTTTCGCTCGTTGCATTTCAGCGATCCCTCGGGCGATACTGCCGAGGCCCTTTACAACAAATATCGCTCAGGTGGGGTGCCGACGCGCGACGAATACCGCACCTTCCAGGATTACATTTTCCGGCGAATTACCGATGAAGCGGGAAGGCTGCACTTGCCGATGCATTTTCACAGCGCAGTGGGCATTGGAGATTACTTCAGCCTGCACAATGGCAACGTGCTGAACCTGGAAAACGTGTTGCGCGACGCGCGGTACAAGAACGTGACCTTTGTACTGGTGCATGGCGGCTGGCCCTACGAACGGGAAGCGGCGCTGTTGACGGCGGTGAAGAACGTGTATCTGGATACGTCGTTCCAGACGGAAATGCTCTACCCGTCGCAATTTAAGGAAGTGCTGAAACAGCTTCTCACGCTTTATCCGGACAAGATGATGTATGGGTCCGACGCATTCCCCTTCAATGACGCGTTGGGCGCAGAAGAGAGCATGTGGCTGGCGGCGCGCACCACGCGCACTGCGCTGGCCGCGGCGTTGGCCGAACTGGTTGACGAAGGCGCATTCAACGAAGCCAAGGCGATGGAATTGGCGCGGGACTATCTGCATGACAACGCCGCTCGGCTTTATGGAGACAACAAGCCATGAGCGAATGCAAATACATCCCCTGGAAAACCGTGGAACGCGAAAAACTGAACGATATGATCGACCGGCAGATGGTGGTCGGCGACAAATTGATGCTGGCGCATGTGTATCTGAAAAAGGGCGCGCATGTGCCGGAACATCATCACCACAACGAACAGGTCACGTACATTCTGGAAGGGGCGCTGAAGTTCGCCATTGATGGCAAGGAGATCGTGGTTCGAGCCGGTGAAGTCCTCTGTATCCCCTCGAATATGCCGCACGAAGCCTGGGCGCTGGAAGACACGCTGGACCTCGACGTTTTCAACCCGCCTCGCGAAGACTGGCTGAACAAAACGGACGTGTATCTGCGCAATGACGTGCCGATGCGCTGATTTCCTGGCGCCGGACTACCAGATCTTGCAAGCCTGCTCGCGAACCATGGCATCGCCTTTTTTGCAGCCGAAAGCCTTCGCGAAAGCCTCCATATTGGATAACGGGCCATTGCCACGGAAGCGCGCCAACGGATGCGGGTCGGTGTTGGCTTGCAGGCGCGCCGCCTCCGCACGCTGGTTCGCGCCCCAAACTTGCGCCCAGCCGAGAAAGAAACGCTGTTCGGGAGAGAAACCATCGATTTCCGGCGGGCGTTTCCCTTCGATCGACTTCTCGTACGCGGCGTAGGCGATAGCCAGGCCTCCGAGATCGCCAATGCTTTCTCCCAGCACCAGTTTGCCGTTTTGGTGTAAGCCAGGTTCGACCTCATAGCCGTTGAACTGCTGCATGATGCAATCTCCGCGCTCGTTGAAGTTCTTGCGGTCTTCGTCCGTCCACCAGTTGTTCAGGTTGCCCCTGCCGTCGAATTTGGAGCCCTGATCGTCGAAGCCGTGGCTGATTTCGTGGCCAATCACGGCGCCGATTCCGCCATAGTTCACCGCGTCGTCCGCCCTCGGGTCGTAGAACGGAGGCTGAAGGATCCCCGCAGGGAACACAATTTCGTTGAATGTGGAGTTGTTGTAGGCGTTGACCGTCGGCGGCGTCATGCCCCATTCGGAGCGGTCCACGGGCTTCCCGATTTTTGCCAGATCTCGTGCCTCCTCGAACTCGCCTGCGCGGCGAACGTTTTCGAAGTACGAAGCGCGGCCGATGGAAAGTTTCGAATAATCCCGCCACTTGTCCGGATAGCCGATCTTCACTGTGAACGCCTGGAGTTTCGCCAACGCCTGTTTTTGGGTTTCGGGGCCCATCCAACTCAAAGTGGGGATATCCGAGCGCAAAGCGGCGATCAGGTTGTTGACCATCTCCTTGGCGCGTGCCTTGGCCTCTGGCGGGAAATACTTGCGGACGTAAACCTCGCCGAGGGCTTCCCCGATTTCTTGATTCGTGGATTGCACGCAGCGCTTCCAGCGCGGCTGCAGTTCCTTCGCCCCGGACAGTTGTTTTCCGTAGAAATTGAAATTCTCTTGCACGAAGGCATCGGAAAGCGCCGGTGCGGCCTGGTGGATCACATGCCAGCGGAGGTAGATTTTCCAGTCGGCCAGCGGAGTGGCCGCCAGTTGGTGGTCTACCTCCTTAAAGAAATCCGGCTGGCCCACGTTGATCTCGGAAACGTCCGCAGCGCCGATAGCATGAAGATAGTTCTCCCAGGACCAGTCGGGAGTGAGTTCCTTCAGTTGAGCCAGGCTCATCTTGTTGTAGTTCTTCTCCGGGTCGCGCAGCTCGACGCGGGTGCGCGAAGCTTTGGCCAGGGACGTTTCCAACGCCATGACGGTTTTGGCCTCTGCTGCGGCTTTGTCCGGCGCATCACCCGCCAGTGCGAACATTTTGCCGACGTGTTGAATGTAATCCTCGCGCAATTCCTTGGAATGCTCGTCGTCACGCAGGTAGTAGTCGCGGTCGGGCAAGCCAAGGCCGCCTTGATGCGCAAGGCCGATCATCTGAGAACTGTTTTTGAAATCGGGAATGGCGCCGAAGGAGAAAGCGACGTTGTTCGTCTCGCGGTGCAGGCGTGCGATCTCGGCTTCGAGTCCTTTGCGGTCCTGAAGGGCATCGATGGCAGCGAGATCGGAGGCCATCGGCTTGGCTCCGGCAGCTTCGATCGCCGAAGTGTCCATGCACGCGGCATAGAAATCGCCGATTTTCTGATCATTGGAACCCGCTGCGGGATGAGAGTCCCCGGCATTTTCCAGGATGGTTCGCATGGCCGTGAGATTTTTGTCCCGCAACTCGGCGAAGGTTCCCCAGGTGGAATATTCGGCGGGAATGGGATTGGCTTTCATCCATCCGCCCATTGCAAACTCATAAAAATCTTCGCAGGGTTTGCAGGTTCGATCGAGATTGGTAAGCGAGAATCCCCAATTCGAATCGCCGCCTGCGCGGGCTGGCACTGCCGCGGAAATAATGAGCCCGGCACAAACGGCAGAGAGCAGAATCGCGAAGAGCATGGTTGCAAGACGGCGTGTTTTCATCGCTGACCCCTGAGGTTCATTGGTGCGAACGCAAGGCGCAGTAATCGGCAGGAGGAAAGTGTAACAGAAGCCACGCGCGGAGCGCATCCGGCGAATCTATTCCGCTGCCGCGCAATCTACTGAATGCGCGTCCAGCAGATCGACCAGGAATTGCGGCGAGATCCGCACCAGAAAGCCACGATTGCCGCCGTTAATATAAATCGCCGGCAATTCCAGGATCGTGCGTTCCACATAGATAGGAAGGGATTTGCGAGTGCCGAAAGGCGAAGTGCCGCCCACCTGATAGCCGGTATGACGCTGCGCCACCTCGGGCTTGCATGGTTCGACGCGCTTCGCACCGAGCTGTCTTGCTAGGTTTTTCAAGCTGACCTGACGATCGCCGTGCATCAGGATGATCAAAGGTTTGGCATCCTGATCCTGCATCACCAGGGTTTTGACCACAGCGTGTTCGTCCACTCCCAGTTGCTTTGAGGATTCGTTTGTGCCGCCGTGTTCGACGTATGAGTAAAGATGCTCGGTAAAGGCCGCGCCCTTGTGACGAAGAAACGATGTGGCCGGAGTCTCCGGGGCGTGGTCCTTGCGAGTCATACGCACATAAATTCGGCGCCGCTATCTCGCCTCTGCATTTGGAATGGCCAGCAGGCTCTTCGCGTACTTGGCGGCGTCTACCTTCTCCCACTCGCCGCGCATGATTCCCTCGCGAATTTGCGCGGGCGTTCTGCTTTTATGGGTCTGTTCGTATGCGTAAAAATTTTCTTTCTGGCAGATGTCGCAACCTGTCGCATGGCGGCTGACGTAACAATCGAGCAGGCTTCCATGCCCCTGGCTGCGATCGCAGTGGCAATAGCAGGGCTGTTGGTAGAGGACCTTTTTAATGCGGCTGGCGATAGCGTACGCATTGGCTGTTTGCGTATCGGAAAAAAGCGAAGCCGCCATTGTTGGTGGCAGCCCGCCCTGCGGAGCGTGCGCGTGGAATGCCGGAGTCGGCTCGTCCACAGCCTGGGCGCTTTGATCCATGCCCTGCATCAAGCGGTTCGGGGATGCGGCGAATTGGGGAAGCGCCAACAGGCTGATGGCGCTGATTGCGAAAAGGCAACCGACGGACAATTTGCCGAGCACTTTCATGGGGGCCTCTTTCTCTCCAAATCCCGGAAGTTTCCACTTTACGGCGATGAGCGGCGAATTTCCAGACGTATGCCGCAAACAGCACGCTCCGGGTTCACGGTAGTGAAAGCACTCCGATGCGCACCGGCGCCAGAGTGGTCAGGTCCAGGATGCGGTCGCCGTTCAAATTGTCGATCTGGCTGTTTACGATAAAATAAAAATTGTCGCCGCGAAGCGCGCCCGTGGTGGGCAGCGTTGTGAAGCGCGAGCGATATTCCAGGATCGTTGTCTTCGTGACATGGAGGCCATCCTCCGAGAGCTGGAAGGCGGCAATTCGTGGTGAACCGATTCCGTTCTGAATCGCGACCAATGAACCTTTGTGCCAGTAGAGTCCGTCCGCGCCAGCGAGGGTGTTGGATGTCCCTGGATACACTTCTGCTGAGTGGCCGGATTTAATCTCGTATCGCAGAATGCCGAACTGATCCGCAATGTAGACAAACTGCTGGTCTTCAGTCAGCGCTATGCCGTTTGGCTGAAAAAGCGGCCGGCTGAGGGTCAACGCGTGAAAGGTTTTCTCCTTCGAATCAAACCGGTATACCTGATTCCCGGCGGTGTCTGTCACGAAGACGGAACCATCCATTAGGACCACCAGATCATTGAAGCCATGTTTGGCTTCCTCGGAGAGCGAGTAGCGCCCTAGCAGTGCGCCCGTTGCGTCAAAATGCAGCAACTCCGTTTTACCATTGTCTAGCCAGGATGCGCTCCAAACGGATCCATCGGCGGGATTCATGTGAATGCCAAGCACAGGCAGCAGATTGTAGCGATCGTTGGGAACGAAATCCGTGGCATTCTCCGGTGCCTGGCGCGGGATGCGCAGGATCTTTTTTAGGTGCAGGCTGCTCAAATAAAAAGCATCCTGTTCGGGGTCGTAGGCCAGCCCTTCCGGAATCAGGTCCTTGTGCGGTAGCACGAAAGCCAGCCCTGCGTGACTCACTTTCGGAAAATCCTTGTGGGCGATCTCCGTCAGATGCTGAAATTCCTTAGAGAATGTCAGACCCCTAAAGACGGGGTCGCCCGAAGGGTCAAATCCTTCCTTTGCCATGATGCACTCTTTCAAATTGGCCATGGCTTCATGGGGCTCACGCAGGAGGGCGTGCGTCTGGGCGATGAAATAAAGAACCGCGGTTCGATCCGGGGTCTTGTCCAGCAGCCTTTCCCCCAGAGCTAGTTGCTTGAGTAATTCGGCGTCGTCGGTGGGCTCCTGCGCCCGGGTCAGCCTGTCTACGGAGAACGTGGTCAAAAACAGTGTGGCAAGCAGAAACTGGCAGGCGCGAAGTCGGGGGCGGGGAAACATGTGGCGAAAATGCTTATATTAGACGACTGCGCTTCTCGCGCGCGAGGAAGTATTCCAGGCCATCAGTATTTGCGGGTCGACGCAGCCGAAATTCACGTCGGTTCCGTTTGCCTCCGGCGTGGTCCATCGCCAAACCGCGGCGCCCAATGCCCCCGCTTCCCGGCATTCATCAAGCGCGGATTGGATCTTGTAACCCGGGAGAGTCGCATCTCTCGCAGGAAGTTCTCCAACCCAGAGCGGCTTATCCAGAGCGCGGAGCGAATGAAGCAGCCTTGCCAGCGTGGCATTCGGGTCGTTGCTCCGCGGCGGATAGAAGTGTCCCTGGTAAAAATCGAGATCGATTTCGCTCCAAGCCCGCAACCAGTCCAGTCGCGCAGAACCCAGCGTTACGGGAGCATGCGCAAACTCGTGCACTGCAGCGGCGACTTCTGCCGCAAACGCCCGAAAATCCGCGTAACGCATTCGCGCCGCCGGGGCGGGATCAAACTCTCGAATCGCCCATTCCGGCTCGTTGGCGATTTCCCAGCCAAACAGAGCGGGGTGGCTCTGGAATCTTTGAAACATCGGAATAAGAACTCGATGTAGAAATGCTTCCCGGCCCGCCGCAAACTGTAATACCCGCGAGTTGGGATGAGGCGTCACCTGGCCTATTCGATCCAGCAGCCAGAAGTAATCGATCAGCGAAAAGCACAATTGCAGGCCGCTTTGCTCCGCAACGTGCAGCACGGCATCGATGTCCGCGAATAGAAGCGCGTCCGGACGCTGAGGAATGTCATTTTCGGAAATAAATCCCCCGCGACCATCGCCGAACAGAAACCAGCGGACCACCTGGAGTCCGCAATCGCGGATGCGTGCAAACTCATCCGCAAGCAGAGTGTGATTTTCAGGAAGGGACATGCCTTGATGGCCCGAGGGGTTTCGGCCAAAATCCTGCGCATAGCGAACCCATGGATAATTCACGCCGAGCTGAAAGGGCTGGTTGCTCATGCTCGAACCACAATAGAAGTCCGCAGTCAGCGGATCGGAACCGGTTGAGCGAAAGCCGCGGGCGGTGCTGCTGCGGCTCGCTCCGCCAGGTGCTTCTCGCGCAGATGGCGTTGCACGCGACGCCCCCAGGTGCGCACGAACGAATAGTTCAGCGCTCCACCGATGGCCGAGCTGGCCAGCGGCACTATGCGCCCCACCCATTTTTCGGCACTTTCTTCTCCGATACGGACCGCGAGACGTCCCGCAATCCGCGGAGCCAGCTTTTCCGCAAGTTGCTTCTCGGCAAGATCCTTGCCGAGATCGATTCCCGCCGCTCCAGCGGCCGCCAGCCACATCTGCATTCGGCGTTCGGAATCGTCTTCGACGAACCCGTACAGCAGGCAAAGCCGTTGAATCAGTCGAAGCGTGATGATGGTAAGCAGGCTGGCGTCTGGCAACACCATCAGCATTCCCCCCAGCCCGAAGCCCGCGCCTTGAGCCAAGGCAATTCGCTGGGAGTCCAGAATCAGGCGCTTGGCAATGGCATCGATCTGTTCGATGGGAACGTCGCGCATCCGGCCAAAGTGAGGAATCCAGAGATTATGCTTGTTGGCCAGGAACTGGCGAAACTCTTCGGGGTCAATCTCGACCGAGCGCAGGCTCCGCGCCACCCCAAAACGCAGAACTCGGCCCACGGTGCGGCGGGCAAACGATTTGCGCAACTTCCCCATGGATCTTAGCATCCTATGCCGGTTGGAAGCGGTCAAGCGGGATGAGGTTGTCAGCAGATCCAGAGTATTGAACAGCCGGTAGCACGAAAACCAGAGTCCTACTTGACGTGAAGATGAATTTGAGTAAACTGCGTTTTTCTTATGGCCACGATGACCACTGCGCTACCTGTCGAACTCACGGTGGATCTTGAGTATCCGCAGCGGGAAGCGGCGTTTTTCTATGGGTTGTTTCTTCGGGGACACTCCGCCGAAAAGCTTCGCCAGGATATTGAGGTCCCCCCGGCGGTACTAGCCAAATGGCACCGTGAAGCGGAACGCGAACCTCAGCTCCGCAGCGTGTTTTCCCGCATGCTGGAATACAGGCGGCACGTTCTGGCAATTTTCGATTCTTTGGTAGTCTCCGAAGAGCAGAATCATCGTTTGCAGTAATACCCCTATTCCCAACTAAAACATTCCGTGGGGCAACGCCATGTTTCCCTTTTGCCGTCTAAGGAGCATTGGGGGATAACTGTCTTTGAATGAATGAGATTCCCGATTTGACGGCGTTCGTCCAGGGGATTAGAATCCATAGCCTGTAAAGGTGTCTCCATGTCTATGATCTTTCGAAGGTTTTCGGCGGTCCTCGCGGCGTCCACGCTGCTCACCCTTCCCCTCTCTGCTCAGCAGGAGCAGGCTCCCGATCCCAATGCTCAGTCCATTCCTCAGAATACCAAGCTCACCAAAGAGCAAAGAGAAAGAATCAAGAAGACCTACAAGGAGTTGGACAACTCCTTCAAGACGTGGCTGAACGAAGACGTCGTTTACATCATCTCCCCGGAAGAACGGACTGCATTCCTGCAGTTGCAAACTAACGAAGAACGCGAACAGTTTATAGAGCAATTCTGGCTGCGCCGCAGCAGCAACCCGGACATGCCGGGCGACGATTTCAAGGAAGAGCACTACCGCCGGATTGCCTATGCCAACGAGCACTTCGCTTCGGGCATTCCCGGTTGGAAAACGGACCGCGGCCGCATCTACATCATTTGGGGTCCTCCTGACGAAATCGAGTCGCACCCCACTGGCGGCACCTACGATCGCCCGATGGAAGAGGGCGGCGGCGAGACAACCACCTACCCCTGGGAGCGTTGGCGCTATCGCTACCTGGAAGGCATCCAGGAAAATGTGGAGCTGGAATTTGTGGATCCATCCGGATCGGGTGAATATCACCTGACCATGGACCCGTCCGAAAAGGACGCGCTGCTTTACGTCCCTGGTGCGGGTTTGAGCTTGATGGAATCGATGGGCCTGGCTTCGAAAACCGACCGCTTTACGCGTTCCGACGGCACCCATTTGCCGACTGCGCTGGGAGGCGAGCCTGCCAGCCTAAACGAGTTCACCCGGCTCGAACTTTACGCAAAAGTACAGCGTCCGCCCGAAGTGAAGTATAAGGACTTGGAAGCGTTGGTCACCTCGCGCATGGTGCGCGACGATGTGAAGTTCAATTACCGCACCGATTTCCTGAAGATCACAAATGACACGGTGCTGGTGCCCATTACTGTGCAACTTCCGAACAACCAGTTGCAGTTCAAAGACAAGGATGGCGTGTACACCGCGGAGCTCAACATCTTCGGGCGCGTGAGTACCCTGACCGGACGAATCGTGCAGACATTTGAAGATCCACTGACCCGCGATTATCCGGAATCGCTTTACAAACTTTCGCAGAGGCAGTCCTCGGTTTATCAGAAGGCGCTGCCACTGCGTCCCGGCCTCTATCGCCTGGATATCGTCATCAAGGATGTAAACAGCGGGAACGTGGGTGCAGTCAATTCGCGACTCGCAGTTCCGCGTTACGAAGACGATAAGCTCGATGCGAGCACGCTGATCCTCGCGGACCAGATCGAACATGTTCCTGCAAAACAGATCGGCAGCGGCCAGTTCGTGCTGGGGTCATCGAAGGTGCGGCCGCGGTTGGATGGCGATTTCACAACCGCCGATAAGCTCGGCATTTACTTGCAGATTTACAATTTGAAGGCCGACGAAAAGACACACAAGAATAATGCTAGCTTCCTGTTCACCGTGAAAAAGGGTAAC
Organism: Acidobacteriota bacterium; assembly: GCA_021324935.1. GTDB lineage: Bacteria > Acidobacteriota > Terriglobia > Acidiferrales > UBA7541 > Acidiferrum. The sequence continues at coordinate 111,067 of JAJPIE010000012.1, read as the reverse complement.
GAACTGGTCCCTGGGATGCAGTTCAAGTTGACCTCTGCAGACCTCAAGGAGACGGGCGACCAGGTCACGATTGAAAGGCTGTTGCCACTAGCCACTTTGGCTCCTGGCAAGTATACTCTCGAGGTTAATGCGACGGACTCGTTGGCGAACGTCACGATCTCGCGTTCTGCCGAATTCTCCGTAAAGAATCCGGCGGATCAGAAGACAGCGTCGAACGCCACGCCAGGGAGGTAATTGAGTGAAGCACAGTGCGCTCCTGTGCCTGGGAGTGTTCTTGGCATCCTCTCTTGGTGTGACCTGTGGCGCAAGTCCCGCTGCGGCGCAAAATAATAGCAAGTACGTTCCCAAAGACGGCACCATTTCCGGCTTGGTTCGCGATTCCGATGGCATTCCGCAGATGGGCGCCTCTGTTGTGATCTGCCGGGAAGCCCCCGGCGTATCTTCCTCGTATATCTACCTCACAAATACCCAAGGAATTTTTAGCGGAGAGAAACTGCTTCCTGGCGCGTACACTGTGCGCGTTACCCTTGCAGGATTCCTTCCCTACGTTCAGCGGCACGTTCAGATTTCCGCGAACTTGACCACCACCGTTCGTATCCAGCTGGAGACGATGTTTTCTTCGATTGAGCAATTGCGCAGGCCGCCTGTGGCCACGGCCGCCGATCCGGATGATTGGAAGTGGGTTTTGCGATCCGCGCCGGGATTGCGGCCAGTTTTGCAGTGGGACGACAGCGAAGCCCCGGGAACCATCACCTCCTCCGTTGTTGTCGAACAGCATATCCAGCGCCCACTGGGAATCCTTGCCTTGACCGATGGAGCGCGGCGGCCAGGCTCCGTGTCCAACGTCGCGGCCGCGCCGGGCACGGAATTCGCCTACGACCAGAGAATTCACGGCGATGACCGAGTCGTATTTGCCGGCCAGATTACACCAGACGACGAATCTCCTGCCGGGGGAATTGCTGCCGTTTGGCTGCCATCCGGTTCGTCGCACACTGGTCCCTCCAGCACCGTAGTTCTCCGCGAGGCCAAATTGGGCGCCAGTGGCTTGACCTTTCGCGGCGTGCGGCTCGATCAAGCAGAATCGCTTGCCCTGGGTGACCGCTTTCTCGTTCGGGCGGACGGTCAATATGTCCTTGTTGGGATGGGAATGCCGGCATCCAACTTGAATGCGAGTGTGAAGTTGGAGTCCCGGCTGACCCCAAATTGGAATCTCGATACCATCTATGCCGCTTTGCCCAATGGGACTCGTTTGAATGATGCGCTTGCCGCTGATCTGCAAGGGACCGATGCCCCGGGTGTCCTGACCGATGCCCTGAATCAGTTGGATGCCTTTCCGGCACTTCTTCTGCGGAGAGGGCACCCAGTCCTGGAAAGTGGCCGGCATGAAGAACTGGCGGCAGAAAAGCGGCTCGGCGCGCGGGGAATCTTTCAGATTGCCGCCTTTCATGACGACAATAGCCACATCGCGCTGTTTGGCCGAGGTAACGGGTTGCCACCCGAGGAGTATTTTCAGGATTTCTACTCCAAGGGATTCGCCTACGATGGCGGCGCCTCGAACAATTGGGGCGGTCGCGTCGCCCTGCGGCAAAAGCTTAGCGAGGACTTGGAATTGACCGCAATTTATGCGTTCTCCGGGGCACTGGTGCCGATCGCAGAGATCGACAGCGGCTTGCGAGATGGATTGCGCAGCGCTCAGCGCCAATCGGTGGCTGCAAAAATCACTACGCGAATTCCGCAGAGCGGAACGCATCTGAGCCTGGGCTATAAATGGATCAGTGGACGTGCCTTGTCGCGGGTAGATTCTTATGGTGAGACGGAATACCAGGTAGGTCCGTACCTGAATGTTGGAATTCGCCAACCGCTGCCAAAAATCCTGTTTGGTCGCTGGGAAGCCAACGCGGAATGCGATAACTTGTTGGCCCAGGGATATGTTCCCGTGAATACGCGGGATGGGCAGGTCCTCCTGGTTCCTGCATTTCGGAGTTTTCGCGGGGGCGTAAGTCTGCAGTTCTAGTTGAAAACGAACATCTGGAAAGACATAGTCGCACTATTAGAAATTGGATACCCATCTTCCCACCCCGGTTATGCATCCATAACATGTTTATTTGCATCCAGATATGGGTCTCGAAGTCTACCAAAGATTGGAAGAGCAGTTGCAGCGATACCGAGTACGATAGGGTGTAAGCAGGATACGGGGGTCCATGCGACAACGATTGCGCGTACGAGTGGGAGCAGTGGTGCTGGCACTAGCGACGCTAGCCGCCATCGTTTTCTCCTGGTACAACTTCGTGCAGCGCTCCCGCTATGACCTGGTCGACGACGGAGTCGCTTGGTCGGACGGGCCTGCGGGTGTGGAAGCCTGGAAAGTAGCCCCCGATTCACCGGCCGCAGCCGCGGGTATTCATCCGGGCGATGTGCTGATTGCCATTAACGACGTTCCCGTCCCAAAGGCGGCCCTCGTTGCCCGCCGCCTCTACCGTGCAGGGCAGTGGACCCTGCTTCGCTACAAATTAGAGCGAAATGGCGAGGAATTTGAAACTCGCCTGGTGACGACACCTCCGAATCGACCCATCAGCGTGGAGAATTACCTGCGCGTTGTTGGCCTCCTCTATCTTTTTATTGGCCTGTTCATTTTTGCCCGCCGTTGGAATGCTCCGCGCGCCGTCCACTTTTACGTCTTCTGCCTGGTGTCGTTTGTTCTTTATTCATTCCAATACAGCGGAAAGCTCGACGCCTTCGACCTCGAAGTGTACTGGTCGAGCGTCGTTGCGCGTTTGCTTGCGCCGGCGTTGCTCCTGCACTTTGCGCTGGTATTTCCCGAGCGCACGGAATCGTCGCGAAAGTCCTTCATGAAGTTGGGGGTTGTTTATGCCCCGGCGCTGGTGCTGCTGGTGGTTCACACTCTGGCGGCGTCCGATGCAATGGGATTTGTGCCTACCACGCGGTCCCGCGTGGCCTTGGATCAATTGGAACTCGGCTATCTGGGTCTCTACTTTTTGGCCGCCGGACTGATCTTCAACTGGAGCTATCGCACTACGCGCTCGGGCGTGTTGCGGCAACAATTGAAGTGGCTGACCGGAGGAACCCTTGCCGGCAGCCTTCCCTTCACGGTGCTCTACATTCTGCCTTACATTTTTGACGCGGCCACACGCTCCTGGATGCAATTTTCCGCGCTCAGCCTGGTTCTGATCCCCCTTTGCTTCGGATACGCCATTATCCGCTACCGCTTAATGGACGTGGACATCATCTTCAAGCGCGGTTTGGCTTATACAGCGGCCACCGCGGCCGTGGCCGCGGTGTACTTCGGATTGGTGGCGCTGATCGCCGAGATTTTCCATCTACAGACTACCGGCTCGGTGGGCGGCATGATCGCCATTGTTGTGGCCGCGTTCTTGTTTCACCCGTTTCGCGAAGGTATTCAGGCCCGCCTGGACCGTTTCTTTTACCGTGACCGGCTTGATTATCGCCGAACGCTCATCGAATTTGGCCGAACCTTGACCAACGAAGTTCGCCTCGAGCCAATGCTCGGCTCCGTGATGGATCGTGTTTCGCAAACGCTGCTCGTGGATCGACTGGCGATCTTCGTCGAAGACTCACAGAATCCGGGAGAGATGCGCTTGGCGCGTTCCATGGGCGTCCGCCTCAGCGAGGGGCTTGATTTGAGTTTTTTGAAAACGGCCCAGCCCGAATTTGCCAACAGTCCGATTTTCTTTGAGTCCTCTCGCAACGTGGCGGATGCTTCTGAAAGCGTGCGCCGCACGATCGAGCAGCTCGACCTGAACTATTACATCCCTTGCCGCATTCGCGAGCATACGGTTGCGTTCCTTGGGCTCGGGAAAACGGTGGACGGCGATTTCCTCTCCAGTGACGACGTCGAATTGATACAAACCATCGCCGGGTATCTTGCCATCGCGCTGGACAATTCGCAGTTGTATACGACGCTCGAGCAGAAAGCGTTCGAAGTGGCGCGATTGAAAGATTTCAGCGAAAACATCGTGGAGTCGCTCAACGTCGGTGTTCTTGCCGTGGATCTGTACGGCACCGTGGAAGCCTGGAACAGCCGGATGGAACAACTCTTCCAGGTCTCTCGCCTGGATGCCGTGGGGCAGCCGCTGGCGGGTATTTTGCCGGTCGAATTGGCGCAGGAAATCTCGAGCCGCGGTGAGACCGAACTGGTAACCGGAATCTACAAGCAGCGGTTGCAGCACAAGGGTCAATCCATGGTGCTGAACGTTTCGATCACCCCGCTGGTGAGCAAATCCGGCGAACGAATCGGGAGACTCCTTCTGTTCGACGATGTTACCCAGCGCGAACGCATGGAAGAGCAGATGTCGCAGACCGAAAAGCTGACATCCTTGGGTTTGCTTGCGGCCGGCGTCGCGCATGAAGTAAATACCCCCCTGGCGGTCATTTCCAACTATATTCAGATGCTCGCGCGCCAAATGCCCCCGGGAGATCCGCGCCAGGCGATCATCGAAAAGATCGTCAAGCAGACGTTTCGTGCCAGCGAGATCGTCAACAACCTGCTGAACTTTTCACGCACCGGCCCAAGCGCGCTGGCGGACGTGGACGTTAACCGCGTTGTGGAAGAAACATTGTCTTTGGTCGCTCACCCGCTAAAAACGTCACAGATTCAGGTGGTCAAGCATCTTACTGAAGGGATTCCCGCGGTGCGCGGCTCGGCCAACAAATTGCAACAAGTGTTCCTGAATCTCTTTTTGAATGCCCGTGATGCCATGCCCACAGGAGGGACTCTGGAAGTGCGCACCGCCGCGCACAATGGAAGCGTGGAAATTGAGGTCGCGGACACGGGCAACGGAATTCCCCGCGATCACATCCACAAAATATTCGATCCGTTCTTCACGACCAAGCCGGGCGGGCGCGGCACCGGACTCGGCTTGTCCGTGAGCTATGGGATCATCAAGGAGCACGCCGGAAAGATTGATGTGCGCTCCACTCCGGGGCGGGGAACTTCGTTCCATGTGGAATTTCCGGCGGTAAGGAACGCGGTGCATGCCTAAGGGTTCCATACTTGTTGTGGATGACGAGTCCGAGATTCGCGAAGGTCTCGAGCTTCTGCTGAAGACGGAAGGCTACCAAGTAGCCAGCGCGGAAAACGCGCAATCCGGCCTGGCCCGCCTCGGCGAAGAGCCTTTCGATCTGCTTCTCTTGGATGTCAGCTTGCCGGACCGCAACGGCATCGAGCTGCTCAAGGAAATCCGTCTGCTCAATCCTCATTTACCCATCGTTCTCATCACCGCGTATGGCTCTATCGAAATGGCTCGCGCCGCATTCAAAAGCGGCGCGATGGACTACATCACCAAACCCTGGTCCAACGACGAATTGCTAGCCCAGGTGGCGCAGGCCGTGGAAGCCCATCGTTTGCGGGAGGAAAACCTGCAGCTCAAGCGGGCCCTGAAGCAGCGCTTTAATTTCCCCAACATTATCGGCAAGAGCGACAAAATGCTGGCGCTCCTGGATCTGGTATCGCAAGTGGGACCTTCCCGCTCCACGGTACTAATCAGCGGTGAAAGCGGCACCGGAAAAGAACTGATCGCCAAGGCCATCCACTCGGCTTCCCCACGGGCGGACCGCGCGTTCGTTCCGGTGAACACCGGCTCCATTCCCGTGGATTTGCTCGAATCTCAATTGTTTGGACATGTGAAGGGCGCCTTCACGAGCGCGGTTGCTTCGAAGAAAGGCCTGTTCGAGGTGGCCGACCAGGGCACGATTTTCTTCGATGAAATTGCCACCGTTAGTCCGGAGACGCAGGCCAAGCTGCTTCGCGTGATTCAAGAACGCGAATTCATGCGCCTCGGAGGTACCGAACAGATCAAGGTCGATGTCCGCATCGTGGCGGCTTCCAATATCGATCTGCTTTCCTTGGTGAAGGAAGGGCGATTTCGCGAAGACCTTTATCACCGTTTGAATGTGATTCATCTGCATCTGCCGCCGCTGCGCGAACGCCGCGAAGATATACCCTTATTGCTGGCGCATTTTCTCGGGCGCTTCTGTCAGGAAAATGCCAAGCCGCTGCGCCAGTTCACTCCGTCCACCATGAAGCTTCTGATGGATTATGACTGGCCAGGAAACGTGCGCGAGCTAGAGAACGTCGTGGAGCGCGCCGTGGTTCTTTCCACCCAGGAGCGCGTGGACGTGGATCTTCTGCCGGAGGCTGTCCGCAGCAAGGAAATTGTGCGCGGAGTGCGTCTGCAACTTTCGGAGTTTTTGCCGCCTTTGCCGGGTGAGCCCGGTGCGCGCTCGGCGGCTGACAATCCCAATCCTTCCTTGTTCCAAATCATCGATGAAGTCGAGCGCCGCATTATCGTGGATATGCTGGAACGAACCGGCTGGAACCAGACGGAGGCTGCCGAGCGATTTTTGATACCCCTTTCCACCCTCAATCAGAAAATCGAACGGCTTGGCATCGACGTGAGGCGGCGTGGTCGAGTAGACGAAAACCAGGTCGCATGGCAAGGAAAATAGGCTGTTCCATTTTGAAACGCATCTTCTTTCCTGTGTTTTCAATTTACTCTTGCTTCTCCTGTTCTCTCTAGGCACAGTTACTGGCGATGATTCTTCGCCTCTCCGATTCCCTCTCTCGGGGCTTGCTCGTCTTAGGTGCCCTTGCAATCGCCCTTTGGTTGTCTTTTTTTGGGCTGCGCTCGGGAATTGCAGGTCAAGCAGCGGAATCCGATTCCGGCAAGTATCTTCATCTGGCCACACTCCTGGAACCACAAAACCCGGAGTATTGGTATCGCCTGGCACACGTTAAACAATTCAATCTGGAACAGCCCGATCCTTCTGGAGCTCTGGAGGCTTATCACAACGTTGTCGAACTTGACCCTGGAAACACCGAGGCCTGGCTGGATTTGGGAACGGCCTACGAACTTTCTGGAAATATAGCGGCGGCTCGCGACGCGTTTCAGCACGCCAAAAAATCCTATCCGGCTTCGGCTGAGGTCGCTTGGCGATACGGGAATTTCCTGCTCCGGCAAGGGGACTTGGCACCGGCACTGGCGGAACTCAGAGCCACGCTCCAGGCAGATCCGCGCCGGTCGGGCGCTGCGTTTTCTCGTGTGTACCGCGCGGATCCGGATATCAACACAGTCGTGAATGATCTTTTGCCCCCCATACCGGAGGCATACGTGGAGGCTATTGCCGAAGCGGTTGACTCCCAGCAGTTGGCGGCAGCTCAAACATTGTGGATGCGAGTGATGGCGTTGCATCCGCAACTCCAGATCCCCGATTTCGAAGGGCTGGTCACCGCACTCCTCGCCAATGGAGACTACGATATGGCACGCCATGTGTGGGATCAGGGAACCTCGACGATGAATCTTCCGCCGCTCATTCAGCCCCAGGGATCCGTGATCTGGGACCCCAGCTTTGAATCCAGCATCAATAATCACACCTTCGCTTGGTCGTACAAGTCCCTGGACCAAGGAGTTCACACGGAGCTCGACACTTCGGAAAAACTTTCGGGAAAGCAATCCCTACATGTGACGTTCGACGGCGAGCATAATCCAGATCTCCATATCGCTTGTGCAAAGGGAGTGGTTACCCCGGGACTGCAATACCTCTTTTCCGCTTGGGTAAAGACCGCAAAACTGACCGGGGATCAGGGCATTCGATTCCACCTTCGTGGCGTTGGAAATCCCAACATCTCCGTCGCCACGACACAGGACACCCGGGGAACCTCGCCTTGGACTTTCGTCGAAGAGGAATGGACTGCGGCGCCTGGAGTGCATGGCGTAGAAGTCTGCGTCGACCGGCAGCCCAGCACCAATGCGGACATCCGGATTTCTGGCGACGCCTGGGTGGACGATGTGACGCTGGTGCCGGAAGTAACGGAGCATCACCGGCCATGAGGGCGATGCGAATTGGCATTTGTCTGCTTCTTGCATTTGCCGTTTTGGCCTTTGGCGCGGTGGAGGAATGGTCGCAGGCAATTCTGGCCGCGAGCTTCTCGTTACTTCTGGTGATCTGGGCCGTTCGCGTGTTCGGTCGCCAACAGGACCGGATCGTACTTTCTCCGCTGCTTTTCCCGCTGTTGGGTTTCGCGGGAGTCGTTATTGTGCAACTCGCGCTGCACAAAACTGCCTCCGTCTACGACACGCGGATGCAACTCCAATTGCTTCTGGTGTATTTGATTTTGCTGCTCCTGCTTCCAAATGCCTTTTATCGGATGCGGCACTGGAGAATGTTCTTGTGGTTTCTGATGTCGCTGGCATTTTTTGTGTCAGTCTTCGGGATACTGCAGCAACTAACCTTCAACGGAAAGCTGTATTGGATTCGAACCATGCGTTACGGTGGCTCTCCGTTCGGCCCGTACGTAAACCGAAATCATTTCGCGGGGTTTGCGGAGCTCTTGATCCCGGTCGCGCTGGTTCCCCTGGTTCTTGGAAAAGTCCGGAAGGAGCGCCTTTTCCTGGTGAGCTTGTTCGCGGTGGTTCCCATCGTGGCGCTGTTTCTTTCCATTTCGCGGGGAGGGATCATCAGCTTTTGCGTCGAACTGGTGATTTTATCTGCGCTGCTCATGGTAAGGCGAATTCGTAGTCAATACATGTTGGCGGGAGGAGTCGTCCTGATCTGTGCCATTCTGGCGGTCTCGTGGATCGGCGTCGACCAGGTTATCGGACGATTCACAAGTCCTCGAGCGTTTGACGTGACTATGGGCAAGCGCGCTTCGATGCGCGCGGACACCTGGCAAATTTTTCTGGATCATCGTTTCTTGGGGACTGGTTTAGGAACGCTGCAACGCGTATTCCCGCCCTATGAGACCCTGTACGACGCCAAGATCGTAAACCACGCGCACAATGACTATCTGGAAGCGTTGGCCGAAACCGGTCTTTCCGGGGCACTTTGTTGCACCTGGTTTTTGGCGGTCCTGTTCGTCGAATCCATGCGTGGACTGCGGGAATTGGGGCAATCGTTTGGAGCGGCCCTGAATCTTTCCGGCTTGGTGGGCTGCTGCGGCTTGCTAGTTCATAGCCTGGCCGACTTCAACCTGCATATTCCGGCTAATGCGCTTCTCTTCTTCGTGTCGGCCCATATGGCCACCGCGCGCTTGCAGGACTTGCCCTTCGGAGCGTCCGAATCGGCGTCCCCAGTACCTGATGCAAAACAACGGGCCACTTGAACAAAGCAAAATGTATAATACTGGCGGGGGGTTACCCATTCTAATGGTCCCATTCACGATTGTGGGGCGACGCTATACTTTTCTCTTGGCGGCCGCGGTCTGCATTTCTCTGGGGGCTCCCTCCCTCCCTGCGCAACAAAACCTCGCTGTCGGGGAAACACCCCAACAGGTAAATGAGCGCATTCGAACCCTGACCATGGGCTCGCATAGCGCCTCGCACGATTACATCATCGGTGAAGGCGATCTCCTGGAAGTCTCTGTTTTCGACGTTCCTGAACTTTCAAAGGATTTGCGGGTCGGCGAAACCGGCACCATCAACGTGCCCTTGGTGCCGGTCCGCCTGCAGGTCGCGGGTCTTACAGAGACGCAGGCCGCGGAAAAGATCGTGGAAGTCTTGGAAGCGAATGGACTTGTCACACACGCGGAAGTGAGCGTCACGGTGAAAGAACACCGCAGCCAGCCAATCACCGTGGTTGGTGCGGTGGCGCACCCCATGGTTTACGAGGCGGACCATCAGGTCACTCTGCTGGAAGTGCTGGCTCAGGCTGGTGGCATTGCGAATGATGCCGGGGACACGGTCATTGTCACCCGCAAAAGCGCATTCGCCTTTGCGGAGATCTCCAATCCCCAAGCAATGCCCAGTTCTCAGGCTCCAGGATCGGGAGATGCCCCGACCCAGGCTTCCCCGCAAGCTTCTGCATTGGCCAGTCAGGCCGCCCCAACGGGGAGCCCGGCTAATTTCCCCTCGCCGGAACAACCTACCCATGCAAACTCTCCCGCCGCGGCAGTAAGCAACGCGCCCAGCACAGTTGCCTCGGACTCTGGAACCACGTCTATCACCATTAATCTCAATGACCTTCTCGAAACCGGGGACATCCGCAATAACATCGTCTTACAGGCTGGTGATGTGGTGACGGTGCCGCACGCAGGTATCGTGTACGTGTTGGGTGCGGTGTCCCGGCCCGGGGGGTTCGTCGTTTCGAACGACCGCACGCAACTCACAACGCTAAAGGTCTTGTCGCTTGCCGGAGGTCTGACCAAAATCGCGAGACTCAATCGGGCGGTGATTATTCGCAAGGACGAGAACGGCAAGCAGACACAGACTGAGGTCGATCTGAAGAAAGTCCTGGACCGGCAAACGGAAGATATCACGATGCGCGCCAGCGACATTCTTTACATCCCAGATGACCGGACGAAGGAAGTCATGCTGCGGGCGGCGGAAATTGCCATCGGCCTCGGCACGGCCGTTGCGGTTTACCGATTGGCCAGTCAGTAAGAGCAAACTATGGCAGAGGAAAACAAATTAATTCCCCGGGAAATCAGCGGCAATGGCTCAGTGGATGTCCTCGCGAGCTCCAGGGCACTGCCGCCGTTTGATCTGTCCCCGCGCGAACCGCATCTCTATGACTACTTGCTAATCCTTCGCAAGCATCAGTGGCTCATTCTGACGTTTCTCTTGACGGTGGTCACCATTGTCAGCATTGCTACTTTCCGGATGCGCCCCGTTTACATCGCCACCGAGACGATCGAAATTGACAGCGAAAATTCCAACATTTTGCCCTTCCAGGGTGCCGATAGCTACGACTACATGATGGATCTCGACAACTACATCGAGACGCAATCCAAAATTCTCACAAGCGAGACGCTGGCCCTGCAAACCATCCGCAACACTGACCTCTCCTCCAACTCGGAGCTTTCGAATGGGCAGGCCCAGTCTCAGGCTATTGCCAGGGGAACCCTCGCAAACCAGAAACGCCCGCCGGAAGTAGCCGCATTCCTGGGCAGCCTGGGTGTCAAACGTGTCCCGAACAGCCGTCTCTTGGAAGTGAGTTATGAGTCCACGGATCCCGTCTACGCCGCGAAAATCCTGAATGCTCACATTGAGAACTTCAAGCAGCAAAACATTCAGAGCCGTTACGAATCCACCCTGGAAGCCACGCGGTTCCTCACCAACCAGCTCAATGAACTCAAGCAAACGGTAAAACAGTCTGAAGATGCTCGAATTAATTACGAGCGGCAAAACCAGATTTGGAGCGTGGACGACAAGTCCAACATCACCACGCAGCGCCTCGCGGAGCTGGACAAACAACTTACCGACGCGCAGGGTGAAACGCTGAAAAAGCAAGCGCTCTATGAGTACGCTAAGGCTGGCGACATCGAAGCTGTCCCCGAAGTTCGCAGCAACGCCGTATTGCAGGATCTTCAGAAGCGCCGGTCCGATCTCGCAGTCCAGTATACGGAAGCTGTCAGCCAGTACGGTCCCAATTTCCCGAAGGTCCAGCGCCTGCAGGCGCAAATCAAGGAAACGGACGAACAGATCGCCAAGGAGAACAAGGGGATCGTTCTGGGACTCGAAAGCGATTATCGGGAAGCCAAGCAAAAGGAAGAACTGATCCGGCAGGCCTTGGACCAACAAAAGGCTGAAACCAACAATATGGCGGAGAAGTTGGTCCAGTACAACATTCTCAAAAGAGAATCCGAGGCCGATAAAGCTCTTTATGAAGGATTACTGACAAAATTGAAAGAGGCCGGCATTTCCGAAGGGTTGAAGTCTTCCAACGTCCGCGTGGTGGACCCGGCGATGATTCCCTCGTATCCCGCGCGCCCGGCCAAAGCGCGCAATATTGCACTTGCCTTTCTAGTGGGGCTCGTCGGGGGGATTGGTCTTGCGCTTCTGCGCGAATACCTGGACAACACTGTGAAGACTCCCGATGACGTGGAGATGCTCGCCCGCCTGCCCAGCCTCGCGGTCGTACCATCCTTTGGGGAAGGAGCTTCCCGCCGGCGGTTGGGCTTCTTGGGCAGCGCCTCTTCCAATGGGCACGAGAAGCGCATCGAACTTGTCGCCCAGCACCTGCCGAAATCGCAAATGTCGGAAGCTTTCCGTGCCCTTCGGACAGCGCTGTTGCTCTCTCAACCGGATCATCCACCCCAGGTCATTCTGGTCACCAGCGCCCTGCCCCGCGAAGGAAAAACCACGGCGGCGGCCAATCTTGCGGTGACGCTGGCCCAGTTGGGCGATAAAACTGTGCTCGTGGATGCCGACCTGCGCAAACCTGGCGTTGGCCGCTTGCTGAACTTGGGCAGCGGCAAATACGCAGGACTGAGCTCCTATCTGGCAGGCGTTTCGACACTGGATCTGGTGACCGTGCCACATCCCGCCATTCCGAATCTCGCCGCCATCCCTACCGGCCCGCTGCCGCCGAATCCTGCGGACCTGCTTTCTTCACACAAACTCGCGGACGCCGTCGCTGAATTGCGCACCAAATACAAATTCGTCGTTATCGACTCCCCTCCGATTATGGCCGCTACCGATGCGGTGATTTTGTCCGTTCAAGCGGACGGCGTGCTTCTTGTGGTGCGCTCCGGCGAAACCCCCAAGGAAGCTTTCACGCGCACCCGGGATTTGCTGACAAGCGTCAAGAGTCGCCTTTTGGGCGTGGTTCTCAACGCCGTCGATGCAAGTGCTCCCGACTACTACTATTCCTATCGCTACTACCCGTATTCCTACGGCTACGGGCCCCAGGAAGCGCTTGAGATGTATCCAGACGAATTGCCAGCCCAAGTTCAGAGGAAGCCTGCGGATCTGGACGACTCGGACAAACTCTAGGAGGTTATGTGCGATACCTGATTACGGGCGGCGCTGGATTTATCGGCTCTCATCTTGCGGAGCGACTTCTGGAAAAGGGCGACCGCGTGGTCTTGCTCGACAACTTGTCAACGGGCAGCATGGAAAATATCCGTCATTTGAAGAACTCCGAGCGGCTGGATTATCACCTCGATGGCATTGAGAATCGCCAATTGCTGGTCGAACTTGTCGATGATGCCGACGTCATCGTTCACCTGGCCGCGGCTGTTGGTGTAAAACTCATCGTGGAAAGTCCAGTCCGCACAATTGAAACCAATGTAAACGGCACCCAGTTAGTTCTGGAAGCTGCAAGCAAGAAGAAAAAGCTGGTCCTTATCGCTTCTACTTCGGAAGTGTACGGGAAAAACAGCAACGTACCGTTCCGTGAGGATTCCGATCTCGTTCTTGGCCCCACCACCAAAGGGCGCTGGAGCTATGCGGCGTCCAAGGCGTTGGACGAATTTCTTGCACTCTCCTATTGGAAAGAGAAAAAGCAGCCGGTGATTGTCGTGCGCTTCTTCAACACAGTTGGCCCCCGGCAGACGGGGCGCTATGGCATGGTCCTGCCCAATTTCGTAAAACATGCTCTATCCAACACGCCGATTGAAGTATTTGGAACGGGCCAACAGTCCCGTTGTTTTTGCGACGTGCGCGACACCGTTGAAGCTCTTCTCCGATTGATGCCTTTGGACCGCGCTGTAGGTGAAGTGATTAACATTGGCAACACGGAAGAAGTATCGATTGAAAACCTGGCTAAAATCGTCAAGCAGCGGACTGAAAGCTCTTCTCCAATTCAGTATGTACCCTACGATAAGGCTTACGAACCGGGCTTCGAGGACATGATGCGCCGCGTACCCTCCATTGAGAAACTTCACTCTTTGACAGGATTCCGTCCCCAGACAAGCCTCTCCGAGATTGTCGATCGCGTTTCCGCTTACTTCCGTCAGAAGGGAGATCTTCATCTAGGGCACGAGATTTCGGTGAGCAAGGCGGTTTGAGCCCGGGACGAATCCCGGATTTGGCTCACTATGCGATTCGTGGCGATTCGATTGCGATTCCAATGAAGACCTCAACATCCATTTCCATTCTCGTGCCGGTCTATAACGAGCAATACTTGCTCGGCGAAAGTCTCGAACGTCTGAAACAACTTGCCGAGTGCCGCTTATTGGATCGCATTCAGGTTATCGTGGTTGACGATGGATCCAAAGACGCTTCAAGTGCCGTGCTCCGCGATTTCGAGCGTGGGGAAACCAATCAGCCAACGCCGAAGTTTGAATGGCTTTTCTTGTCTCACGAAGTCAATCAAGGAAAGGCGGCCGCTATTCGAACCGCCCTTCAGTATGCGACTGAGGAACTTAGCATCATTCACGATGCAGACCTTGAGTACCACCCTCTGGATATTCCCAAGATGGTCCGAGTGTTTCTTGATGAACAGGCAGATGCAGTTTTTGGTTCGAGGTTCTTGGCCAGCGAATACCGCCGCGTTCTTTTCTTTCGCCACCAGATTGGAAATTCGGTATTGACGCTTCTTTGCAACTTGATTTCCGACCTGAATCTTACGGACATGGAAACCTGTTACAAGATGGTCCGAACCTCGTTGCTCAAGAGCATTCCTCTGGTTGGAAACGGCTTTGAAATTGAACCCGAAATTTCCATTAAATTAGCAAAGCGGGGCGCTCGCATTTTCGAAGTTCCAATTCGCTATGCCGGCAGAACTTACCAGGAAGGAAAGAAAATAACCTGGAGAGATGGTGCTCGGGCGGTTGCAGCAATGCTCCGCTTCTGGTTTTCGGATCGTATCTACGCGGAAGACGCCTACGGAAGCGAGATTCTTGGCCGCCTGAATCGTGCCCCGCGATTTACGAAATGGATGGCGGATGTGATCCGGCCTTATGTCGGTGAGAGAGTTTTGGAAATTGGCGCCGGAATTGGCAACCTGACTTTACAGCTCATTCCGCGCAGATTGTACTGGGCGAGTGATATCAATCCGCTCTACTTGACCTATCTGGAGAATGTGGGGCGCAACAGGCCTTACCTACGGGTTGGATTTACGGATGGGCAGAAAGGCGAGTCGTTTCCCAAGGAGGAGAAGTTCGACACGGTGATCTGCCTGAACGTAGTGGAGCATCTTGCCGACGACTTGGGTGCCCTGAATAATTTTCGTGAAGTGCTGGAAGATCGCGGCAGAGCCATTGTGCTGGTTCCTTGTGGGCCTTGGCTTTATGGTTCCCTTGACGAAGTTTTGGGCCATCACCGCCGGTATACTCGGAAACAGCTCACGGACCTCGTGGAAAAGGCGGGATTCCACCTGGATACGATGCTCGAATTCAACCGAATTGGCGTTATCGCGTGGTGGGTCAACGCTCGTCTTCTCCGTCGCCGCACATTTGGTTTTTGGCAGATCCAATTGCTCAACTTATTGACGCCGGTTTTTCGCTTTCTCGATGATTTTCTGCCCCTCCCGCCGCTTTCCCTGATTGCCGTCATCAGCAAGCCCGGGTACGAAATGGCGGAATCCTCCGTTCATACCACTCTGGCTCCCATCGGCCCCACTGGACTAATGCGGTAACAGCATGAGGCAAGAGACCTCGCGCGAAAGCAAGAAGCTACCATCCGTAATCACTGAATTTCGGGCCTTTGTGGGAATTCTATTCATTGTCTTTCTCTGTTCTCTGCCTTTTGTGAACCCGATTGTGCATGGGGACGGCGTTGGATATTACGCCTATGCGCGCGCCCCGCTGATTCAGCACAATCTGAGGTTTGAAGAAGACTGGCGTCACGCCAATCTGTATTTCTCCTCAACGCGGATCTTGCCCAATGGCCAGCTCCGGCCGGAGGAATATTCCGAAACTGGATATGTCGAGAATTTCTTCTCAGTTGGTCCGGCCATGCTCTGGAGCCCATTCCTGCTTCTCGCTCACGCTTCGGTTGCACTGGCAGATTCTCTTGGCGCACATGTGTCCGCGGACGGTTTTTCCAGCCCTTATTTGCTGGCCATGGCCATAGGCACTGCTGTTTATGGATTCCTCGGTTTACTGCTCTCTTTTTCTCTGGCAAGAAAATACGTTGATGAACATTGGGCTTTTCTCGCGACCTTGGCTATATGGGGTGCGAGCTCTCTGCCCGTATACATGTACTTCAATCCCGCGTGGTCCCACGCACACTCCGCTTTCGTAGCAGCACTTTTTCTGTGGTTTTGGGACCGCAAGCAGGGAGAACGCACTGAATTTCAATGGATTGTTCTGGGGCTGATCGCTGGTTTGATGGTGGACGTTTACTTCGTCAATGGCGTGTTTTTAACGATTCCACTCATCGAGTCGCTTATTGCTTATGGAAAGGAGTTTCGGTCCAAAGCTTACTTTCGGATGATCCGGCTGTTTGCAGCCAATTTGTTATTCCTGTGCGCCACGACTCTTGCGTTTTTGCCCACTCTGATTACGCGGTATGTCATCTTCGGAGGCATTTCCCGTTTTGGCGCCTACACGGTTCTGCCATGGGACTGGAGTGCTCCCCACTGGCGCGCCGTACTTCTCTCCTCGGAACACGGCCTGCTCACCTGGACTCCCGTGCTACTGCTTTCCATCGCTGGCTTGTTCTGCGCCCCTCGGGCGGCAAAGCCCTTTGTCTACTATCTCGCACTTGCCGCTGCTGCATTCTATTACGTGATTTCCAGTTATCCTTACTGGCATGGGATGTCCTCTTTCGGAAATCGTTTTTTTATCTCCCTGACTCCCATTTTTGTTGTCGGGCTTGCTTTCTTGCTGCAGCGGTTCAGCCAATTGTTTCGGTTGCCGCGCCGCGCCTTTGTTACCTCTTCCTTATGTCTCCTCCTGTTCGTGTTCTGGAATCTGGGACTCATTTTCCAATGGGGAGCGCATCTGATTCCGGTGCGAGGTCCGGTATCGTTTGCTGAGGTGACGCACAATCAGTTCCACGCGGTTCCTCAGCAGGCTGCTGTAAAAGTTCGCGCCTACCTTTTTCGGCGCAATGAATTGATGAAACAAATTGAAGAAAAGGACGTCGAGCAGATTAACAGAAGCGAGCAGGAATAGACCTATGGGCACTTATGAGCAAAAGTCTCCCAGTCTCTCACTCGTGCTCCACTCGGTGAATTTGTTACTCTTTCTAGGAAGATCTCATTTGGAGGAAACGTTTCCCTGGGGATGGCTTCAGTGACTTCCAATCCGCCCGTTGCTGGCACGCTCGCCCCGCGTGGCCCTCACCAGGTGACGCTGCGCATTGAACCTCCGCGCCGCTGGCTTGAACTGCGGTTGCAGGAGCTTTGGTTGTACCGCGAACTCCTCTACTTTCTCGTTTGGCGCGACGTCAAAATCCGCTACAAGCAAACCGCCATTGGGATCGCCTGGGTCATTATTCAGCCGTTGCTGACCATGCTCGTGGCCACTCTGTTTTTTGGCAGACTTGCGAAGCTCCCTTCACAGGGGCTCCCCTATTCGGTATTTTGTTTTGCTGCGATTGTTCCGTGGACTTACTTTGCCACTGCACTGGCGAATGTAACTGCCGTGATGGTGGAGAATCAACGCGTTATCACTAAGGTTTATTTCCCCCGATTGATTTTGCCGGTGGCTTCCGCGCTATCCGGGATCGTGGACTTCAGCATTGCCTTCGTCGTTTTGCTGATATTCACTTTTGCTCATGGCATTCGCCCCTCCTGGACTCTTTTGTTGCTGCCATTTTTCTTGCTTCTTGCCATTTTTACCGTATTGGGGATTGGCCTCTGGCTGTCGGCATTGAATGCGCTTTACCGTGACGTCAAATATCTGACCCCATTCCTTCTGCAATTCTGGATGCTGGCCTCGCCTGTCTACTACGCAAGCTCGATGGTTCCAGAGCGCTACCGCTGGCTATATGGATTGAACCCGATGACCGGCGTCATCGATGGTTTCCGCTGGGGGCTTACCGGCACGGGCCATCCGCCCATAACCAGCCTGCTTGTCTCTTTGTCCATTGTTTTGCTCAGCGTTCTTGGCGGCTTGTGGTTTTTCAACGGTATGGAAGTGAACATCGCGGATCGCGTCTGACGGCATGATCACGTTTTTTTCCACTCCGAAACCCTTCAAGGGTCACATTGATGTGATTCAGAGGAATGCCCTGCGCAGTTGGCTGCAGCTCCATCCGGAAGTGGAAATTCTTCTTTTCGGTGACGATCCCGGCGCTGCCGAGGTGTGCCACGAGCTGGGAATTCGGCATGTTCCTAGCGTTCGCAAAAACCGTTACGGCACCAAATATCTGGCAAGCATTTACGACCAGGCCCAGGAGATTGCTCGGCACGACTTGTTGTGCCACGCCAACTGCGACATTCTCTTTCTGAACGACTTTCTTCTGGCGCTTCAGCGCGTTGCCCAGCTGCCGTTTCCGTTTCTTATGGCAGGCCGCCGCTGGGACGCCGATATTCGGGAACCCTTACGCTTTGAGGATTCATCGTGGCAAGCGGAAGTCCGGGAATTTGCACTGCAGACCGGCAAGCAAAGACCTTCTCAATGGATCGACTATTTTGTCTTCCGGCGCGGGCTATTCTACAGGCAAATTCCGGAATTTGTAATTGGACGCCCGGGCTGGGACAATTGGCTCTTGTGGCACGCGCTGCATTCCGGAGCCAAATTGATTGACGCTTCCTCCGTCGTTCGCATCGTTCACCAAAATCACGATTACGCTTATCACCCTGACGGCGAAAAAGGTGTTTGGGAAGGCGAAGAAGCCCAGGAAAACTACAAACTGCTCCAGGGACATCGAAAGTTTCGTACCCTCGATAATGCTACTTACTTATTGCTCCCCGACGGCCTGTATCGAAATCGTCGCGCGTGGTTTGTCCAGGCCAAGCGCGATTTGGCTGATTCTCTCTCTCCGGCTTGGTTTGGGCTGATGAACTTGACCCGGCCACTGCGTCACCGTATCGGGCTCCGCCAGAAAGGCAGCCCTTCGGCATGAGGAAGGTTTTAGTCACCGGCTCGAGCGGCTTAATTGGCTCTGAAGCTGTGGAGCATTTTGACCGCAAGGGTTGCGAAGTCATTGGCGTGGACAACAATATGCGCCGTGTCTTCTTCGGAGATCCTGGCGATACATCCTGGAATCTCGAGCGCCTTCGCAGTTGCACCAAACATTTCACCCACTACAATGTGGACATTCGTGACCGGATTGCACTCGAAGAACTCTTTCGCACCCATCGATCGGATCTGATAATTCACTGTGCGGCGCAGCCTTCTCACGACAAGGCGCGAGAGATTCCCATCCTGGATTTTGAGGTAAATGCCCTGGGTACCGTAAATCTTTTGGAAGTTACGCGACTCCATTGTCCGGAAGCGGTTTTTGTTCTGCTCAGTACCAATAAAGTTTACGGAGATGCGCCGAATGAGATCCCTTTGAAGGAACTCGAAACCCGTTGGGATTATGCTAGTCCGGATGATTACAACGGCATCGACGAGAAATGCCGCATCGACCGCACTTTGCATTCGCTCTTCGGGGCCTCAAAAGCTTCTGCGGACCTGATGGCCCAGGAATACGGCCGTTACTTTGGGATGAATGTAGGCGTCTTCCGGGGAGGGTGTCTGACGGGCCCTGCTCACTCCGGAGTCGAGTTGCATGGATTTCTTTCCTATCTTGTCAAAGTAACTCTCAGCGGCGGCGTTTACACAGTTTTCGGCTATAAAGGCAAACAGGTTCGCGACAACATTCACAGCCACGATGTAGTTCGCGCCATCGAGGAATTCGCCGCGAACCCTCGCCCCGGAGAAGTCTACAACCTGGGCGGCGGCCGCGAGAACAGCATCTCCATACTCGAGGCCATTTCCAAAGTACAGGAAATGACCGGCAAGAAGCTTAACTGGAAGTACGCTGCCGAAAACCGCAAAGGCGATCACATCTGCTACATCACCAATCTCTCTAAACTCCGTTCTCACTTCCCGAAATGGTCTATCACCCTAGGCCTCAACGAAATTTTTCATCAGATTATCGAGGATCACTTTAAACGATTGCGTATGGCCGATCGTGGGATATAGTTACCTTCGACCGAGATACGTGGAAAATGGTTTGTATGAATCCCCTTCCAAATAAATTGGAAACTCGAATCGCTTCGGGCAATGGGCTTATTTCTTGGCTGGCGCCACTTTGGACCACTTTGGTTTTGATATCGTTTTTTGTGATTCGCATTCTTGGGTCAGGGAAAGTGCAGGGGCTGGTTCACATATTACGAGCCAAGTTTTTCAAATGAGTGTCTTCGCCCCCGTTTTGGCGAACCTGTTACTGCTGATGTCAGCCTGTGGGTTCGGCAGCCTGCTCCGAGGATTGCTCTCCCCGCGGCTATCGGAAATTGACCGCCTCGCGATCTGTATTGTCGCGGGTTTCGGCATGCAAGGAACATTGCTGTTTCTAGTCGGGCTTTTCAAATTTAACTTAATTTCCTTTCTGTTTGTCCTTTGCCCGGGAGCTCTCCTCGGCTTGTCGTTTCTGCGAAAATTGTTGCTGGTCCGGCGAAAAACCATTGACACCAGGCGAATCCCGCTTTTGCCGGCTGTCATCATTGGCTTTGTGCTCGTTATCACGATTCTTGGTGGCCTCTCCGAACCTTACGGCAATCTTCGAACAAATGATTCCATCGCTTATCACTACCTTGGGCCAAAGGTGTGGCTGCGAGAGGGTGTGATACGCCCGGTTGCTGAGGAAAGCTTGACATCCTTTCCCGCAGTTATAGACATTCAATATGCCCCGTTAATGGCATTCGGTGGACCCAGTGGGCCAGCTTTCTTCTCGGTCTCCGTCTTTGTACTGATGCTCCTCGTCGTCGCAGGTATTTCGGTTCGCTGCAAACTCGATTCGGCAAGCGTCTGGTGGGTGTTGGCACTAATCAGTGCCATGCCAGCTGTTTACTTTGGTCTGTATGACGGCATGATCGATGTCGTTTATTCCTGCTTCCTCCTTCTCGCAGCGCGAATTGCATTTGATGCTGATTCTTGGAGCGATTTTGCCTTGGTCGGCATGTTTTGTGGGTTTGCCATGGGTTCCAAATACACGGCTCTGGTGATGGCTCCACTGCTTTGTATTTGCGTGCTCTTCTACCCCTCCGATACTTTTCAACGATGCTCGGGCAATTTGCTCAAGCGGCTTTCCTTGGCGGCCTTTGTGGCTTGTTGCATTGCTTCGCCTTGGTATCTCCGAAACGCTTTCGTGCTGGGATGCCCAATTTATCCACCACCGCCACTTTTGGCGCGTATTTTCTCCCCCCTCTATCTGCCACCCGAAGCTGTCCAGAACTTGAAGCGGTTGATGATGCAAATAGGGCGTGGCATGGGACACGATCCTTATCATCTCTTAACGCTACCTTTGAATCTAACTTTTCATCCAGCGAATTTTGAAAGTGGAGCAGGCGGGATCGGACTTGTGCCTCTCGCTTTTCTTCCCTTTAGCTTCAGATTTCGCCGATGGGACGCTTTTGGAAAAGGATTGGCACTCTTTGCATTTTTAATGACGTTGGCCTGGTTCTATACGGCACAGGAGTCGCGATTCCTGATTCAGGTTTACCTAATTGTGGCAATCTTCGGTGTGGCCGGCTGGATGGTGGTCTTACGGAATTCTCGTAGGTTTACAAGAATCGTCTCCACATTGATCATCGCGGTATCCGTTCTTTACGGTCTTTTTATGATCGTTGCCGCCAGGATGGATGACATGCATTCCGTCATTTCGCCGTCGTTCGCTGAAAGTCGAAGGCATGCGGAAATCCCGTTCCTGGAGAGTTTTCGCTACTTGAATGGCAATTCAGCGGTTGGCAAGGTGCTCATTCTGGATCCCTTTGTCCCTTCGTATTACCTAGACAAGGAGTATCTGAAGCTGTGGGGCAGGCATGGAGAAGAGTCCGTTCCTGGCGTGCACACACCTCAAGAAGTGCTCTCAGACCTTCAGGAACGAAAAGTGACACATGTGCTCGACGTTCAGTGGATGGATGGAAATTTCAAGATCCCGGAAAATCCAAAAAATCTCGTGTTGGTTTTCGAAGCAGACGGCCAACGAATTTATCGGGTCTCACCGCCCGGCGGACACTAGACGAATCAACTCGACTGGAACACTGGAGCGCATTTTGAAAAGAGGTTATCAATGTCGGCTTGGTGGTTTACGGAATTCAAGTAAACAACTCCCAAGTCCGGGTTCAGCTTTACCTTTGTCAAATCGCCTTGTTAGAATTGCAGGTGCCTAAGCTCAATTCCGACTTGAATCTGGCTCAAGACTCCTGAACCAAGACGCATGAATGCGATGGATAAACTAACAGGGTTTGTGCTAAATCCGCTAGCGAAGAATTCTAGTACTTCGGGCAAATCCCTTCTTTTGATTCGAGGTTCAGTCTGGGTTTTTACGATTTTTGCCGGTTTTGTCCAGGCGTGGTCCGTCCGCTTCTCTCTGACCCCAGACGGGAACTCGTATTTGGCAGTTGCGAGCGCATACCTCCGAGGAGATTTTAAAAACGCCCTTAATGCTTACTGGAGCCCGATGTTCTCCTGGCTCATTGCCATCGGATTTAGAATTTTCCATCCTTCCGGATACTGGGAGACATCACTCCTCCACTTAATTAATTTTGCAGGATTGCTTCTTGCCCTGCGATGTTTCGAATATTTCTTTGTCTCCTTTCTTGCGCTCATCGGTTCTTCCGAGCAGTTGAGCCCTGCTCTTGATGTAGGTGAGACGCACTGGTGGCTGCTGGGCTACGGGCTATTCTTTTCGACCACGATACTTGTGCTCACCATGGAACCCACCACGCCCGATATTTGGGTCTGTGTCGTTTCCTACTTGGCTACCGGAATTCTCATGCGAATCGCCGCGCAACGCCGAGATCTCGGGTATTTCGGGGCGTTCGGATTCGTCCTGGCCCTGGGATATCTGACGAAAACCTTCTATTTTCCCATGAGTTTCGTCTATTTGAGTGTGGTATGGATCGTCGGGGGGAACTTCCGCAGAAATTTTCGTGGACTGACCGTCGCGCTGATTGTTTTTGTGACTGTTGCTGGTCCCTTCATCTACGCCCTTTCGAAGGCGAAGCATCGTTTCACATTCGGTGACGTTGGAAGAATTGGTTATGCAATGATGGTGAATCCACTCCCTGCCGTCCCGTTCTGGCAAGGTGAAAATAACTCTGGCGTTCCAAAGCATCCCGTTAGGCAAATCTTTTCTTCGCCCCGCGTTTTTGAATTTGCCACCCCCATCAAAGGTACCTACCCACTGACCGACCTTTCCTATTGGATGGATGGAGTCACTCCCCACTTTACATTGCGGGGACAGTTGAGAATCTTGCGCCAATCTGCCGGAACTTTTTTCCTGATGTTTCTCACTCAACTTGAATTTGCCGTGGGCCTTCTTACCCTTCTCATGTGCCATGAAAAATGGCGTGCCTGCATTGCCACAATTGCGCGTCTTTGGCCTCTCTGGCTACCCGCGACGGCTGCCTGCCTCGCTTATTCAATCGTGTTGGTCGAAAACAGGTATGTCGCTCCTTTCCTTGTATTTATGTGGCTCGCCGCATTTGCTGGTGTCGTCAGTCTCCCGTTAGAAGATTCAATGCGTGTTGCCAGGTCTGTCGTCATCGGAGTTGTGTGCGTCACGGGGATCAAAGCTGTAAAATATTGTGTAACGGACTTGCTTACACTGTCCCATCAGGAAAATGTGTATTGGGACGTTGCCCAGAGTTTGCCGAAGGTGGGCGTCAAGCCCGGCGACAAAGTCGCCGTCATTGCCAGCAAAGCTGGTGTTCACTGGGCAAGACTCGCTAATGTGCAAATTGTTTCGGAAATGCCTTTTGGAGACAATGAGTTGTTCTGGAGCGCAGATCACGAAACACAGGAAAGGGTCTTCGCCGCGTTTGCGAGTGCCGGGGCCCACAGCGTTGTCGTCACGGATCTGCCTCGATGTGCGAGCGACCAAGGTTGGACCCAGCTTGGGAATACTTCTTATTACGCGCACTCGTTGCCGTGAGTTCCCTGCGCGTGGCCCAAATACTCCCAAGAACTGCCCCGGCAAGCTCTACGTTGGGCGGGCTTGGTTGTACGCCGGATTCGGTGGGGCCATACCATGTTATATTAGTATACTGTGTGAATTCGCACGGGTTCTCATGACTTAAGCCGCGCTGCGTGTGAATGCGGGGCAACGTGCTTCATTACTTTGATGACTGAATCAAAAATGGGATTCGGCGCCCAGACTCAGTTCCCAACCGGGGAAAGAGAAGTATCTTCGCCGGAGTCCCGCGCCGAGCCTGAAGTCTCAGTCGTCATCCCTTGCTTGAACGAAGCCAACTCCCTGGCTTTCTGCATCGAAAAGGCGACTACCGCGTTCCGCAAGGCTGGCCTTCGCGGTGAAGTGATCGTTGCAGACAACGGCTCGACTGATGGCTCGATCGAAATTGCAAAATTTAACGGCGCCAGTGTTCTCCGTGTGGCCGAACGCGGCTATGGCGCTGCGCTGAAAGCCGGGATTTCGGCATCGCGGGGAGAATTCGTCATCATGGGCGATGCCGATGACAGCTACGATTTCAGCGAGGTACCAAATTTTGTCGCGGAGCTTCGCCGCGGCAAGGACCTCGTGATGGGTAACCGGTTTAAAGGCGGCATTAAGCCCGGTGCCATGCCCCCTCTGCATAAGCACTTCGGAAACCCCGGCCTGAGCTGGCTTGTGAATTTTCTATTCCGTGCTGGTGTCGGCGACAGCTACTGCGGCATGCGCGGATTTCGACGCTCGCTTTACGATCAGCTAGACCTTCGCAGCACCGGCATGGAGTTCGCCCTGGAATTCGTGATCAAGGCCAGCCAGATTGGCGCGCGCATTTCCGAAATTCCCATCATCCTTTGGCCGGACAAGCGCGGCCGCTCGCCCCACCTCCGCAGTTTCCGCGACGGCTGGCGCAGTCTTCGTTTTATGCTTCTCTACGCTCCCAATTGGCTCTACCTCCTGCCCGGCGGTTTGTTCATGGCGCTTGGGCTGGCCATTGTGGGCTGGCTCTTGCCCGGACCTCGTCAGATCACTCCCCATGTGGGGCTCGATATTCACACCATGGTGTTTGGTGTCATCTTCACTCTGATCGGAGCGCAAATCCTCTCGATTGGCGCCTTTGCCAAGGTTTTCAGCTATGCCGCGCGCTTTGATCGTGGTACGGTTTCCCTTCGGCGCATCTTGAAAAGTATTACTTTAGAGACCGGGCTCATCTTTGGTGCGAGTCTCTTCTTCGTTGGATTCACTGGATGTGCCTGGATCACCTGGAAATGGGTCGCCAGCGGGTTTGGCCCTCTCTCCGAAGTCCGCCAAATCCTGTTTTGGTCAATGTGGCTGTTCCTGGGCCTTCAGGTTATCTTCTCTTCTTTCTTCCTAAGCATGCTCGGCGTCAGCAGGGACACGTATATTGGGGATTACGACCTGAAGTAACCATTCTTGACTGCGGTTTCCGCGGCCCCTCTCAATTAGCGTACACTAACACTGCGAGCTCAACCGGATTACGTATCGTCGATGGCCAAACCGTATTTCAGCGTATTGATCGATACCTACAACCACGAACGCTTCATCGAAGAAGCCGTGCAAAGTGTATTGGCACAGGATTTCCCTCCCTCCGAACGTGAAATCCTGGTCGTGGACGACGGCTCCACGGATCGCACCCCGGAGCTGCTTCACCGATTCGAGCCTCATATTCGCATTCTACGTAAGCAAAATGGCGGTCAAGCCAGTGCCTTCAACGCCGGCATTCCCGAATGCAGCGGCGAAGTTGTAGCCTTCCTCGACGGTGACGACTGGTGGGGCGCGAACAAGCTGGCCGCTCTGGACCAGGCGTTTTCTGCGCACCCGGCTATTGGACTCATAGGACACAGCATCACGGAAGTGCTGTCTGACGGCACGCATAGAAGCGAATTGGTGCGCGACGAGCCTCGTTTTCAAATCGATAGCGTTTCCGGTGCAAAAACCTTTCGGCTTCGAAAGAGTTTCATGGGGACGAGTCGCATGGCTTTCCGTATGGCGCTTCTTCGCCGTATCGGCCAAGTGCCTGAAGATTTGATCGTCGAAGCAGACGAGTTTCTTTTTACACTCGGAGCAGTGTTTTCGGAAGTGCTTCTTTTGAGAGAGCCGCTGACCTTCTACCGGCTTCACGGTCAAAATCTTTTTCAGGTCAGGGATGGTCAGAGTTCGTCCTTGAGGCGAAAACGGAACGTTTTGTTGGCGCTTGCCGAGTCTTTAGCTCGGCGTTTCAACGCGGAAGGTATCTCTCCCGATATCCAATATGTCATCCTGGATGCAATCGAGACTGAAGCGGGCGTTGTCCAGCTTTTGCTGGGGGAAGGATCTCCTCTCGATACATTTCGAACGGAATTGCATAGCTATGATCTTCACTATGAAAAAGCTTCCGTGGCTCGCCGCATCATGAAAGTTATCAGTCTGCTTCCCGCTCTCGTTCTTGCCCCTCGGCATTACGCTGCGCTCAAGAAAAGAATTTTCTCTAATTCTTTTTTCAGCCGCGTCCGAAAAAGCGTCCTGCCTGTGTATCAGCCAGACCACATTGACCGCACGGGGAACTGGAATAGCTAATGGACGGAAAACGGACTGCCTCTTCTGGGCCCTTGCGCATCCTTATGTCTGCCAGTGTCCCTCGCCGGCGCGAGGGCGGAGTTGCGGCGATCATCTACAATCTTGGCCGGGAGCTGGAAAACCGCGGCCACGCGGTAACCTACATTTTCAACGAGGATCTGTTTGGCCCGGATCAAATCCCGGCCCGCTTCAATGATCTCGTTTTTTCATATCGCTTGCAGCGGTACATTCTGCGGGAACCAGGTAAATTTTCGATCGTGAATCTGCACGCTCCCAGTGGCCTCTTATATGGTCTTCGGCGGCACTGGCTTGGACCGAAAAGTCTGCCACCCTATGTCATGACGCTTCATGGCCTCGAAGAGCGCAGGGTCCACGTGCAAAGCCGCGAGGTGAAAAAGGGCCACGCATGGAACTTCAAACTTCGGAACCGCTTGTGGCATCGCCTTTACACCTTTCCGCTCTATCGCGCCGCTATTCACACGGCGGATGGCGGGCACGCCTACAGCCGCGACGTCTGGAACATTCTGCATCTCAAATACAACATGGATTCCGATCGTGCCCGCTATATTCCCAGCGGCGTTGAAGCACGTTTCTTTCTGCCGCGAACTTACAGCGGCCCAGGTCCTCTTAAGCTTCTTTATGTTGGCACGTGGTTGGATCAACGGGGGATTTTTTATTTGCGGGAAGCATTGCACGTACTCGCCCAAAAATTCCCTGGCATCACGATGACATTCGCTGGATGTCATTGTTCTCCAGAGATAATTCAACGATTTTTCGGCCCGAAATTGGCCCCCGTGGTCGTGGTTCATCCTGTGGTTCCTGCCGACAGAATTCAGGAGCTATTTGCCTCCCATGATGTTTTTTTGTTTCCTTCACTTATGGAAGGACTGCCCGGAGTTTTGCTGGAAGCAATGGCTTCCGGTATGCCGGTGATTACCGCCGAAACCTGCGGCATGCCGGATGTAGTGGAGGACGGCTTCAATGGTCTCCTGGTTCCTCCTGCCCATGCTGGAGCCATCGTGGAGGCAGTCGAACGTCTTGCCGCCTCAGACGAACTCCGCCAACGCCTTGGCCAGACGGCTCAACAGACGATGTCACGCTATACTTGGGAGCGTTCCGCCATAATGCTCGAGAGCTTGTTTCGCCATATTTTGAGATTAGAAGGCAGCGCGTCTGCATGATCACGCTTGGACTTAACTACTCCCAAATGCATGATTCCTCGGCCTGCCTGGTCAAGGATGGCGAGCTGCTCTTTGCCGTGGCTGAGGAACGCATCAGCCGCGTAAAGCATGATGCGCGATTTCCCGCGCTGGCCATTCAAGCGTGCCTCGACTTTGCGAAAATCAACCCGGCGCAGGTCGATGAGGTTTGCGTCGGATGGCAGCCTCCGGGGGCAACCTTTCGCAAGGACTTGAGCCTGTACGCTACGGGACGCTGGCCGGCTTCGTATCTGAATCTCCTTAATTCCACTCGTCAGTTCGCCAGCATGCGGCATCAGCACGGCGGCGAGAATCCTTTTCGTCGGCTCTTCGGACCCACCAAAGCGCGCTTTCGATTCGTGGATCACCATCTTTCTCACGCCCTCAGCACTTACTGCTATTCAGGCTTCAACGATGCAGCCGTGGTCATCATGGACGGCCGGGGCGCTTGGGAAGCCACTTCCATCTGGCACGGATCGAACGGCCGTCTCCAGCATGTCCTTACCATTCCCTGGCCGAATTCCTTGGGCCTCTTCTACGCGCAATTCACAGGTTTTCTGGGATTCACGCCAAACGCCGACGAATGGAAAGTGATGGGTCTTGCTCCCTACGGCCGGCCCGGCATCGATCTCAGCTTGTTTCTGGTACCCGAAGCCGATCCTTACAAAGTTCATGTGAATCGCTTGGTGGGGAACGGCAGCGGCCCGTATTCCAATTTTCCGAAGTCCCTCGGCCGGCCGCGGGAGCCGGAAAGTGACATCTCCGATTTACACAAAAATATCGCTTTTTCCGTGCAGGATTTGTGCGAGCAAGCCATCTTCAGCGTAGTGCGCCTCGCGCTGCAAAAAACAGGGAGCAAGAATCTCTGCCTTGCCGGCGGAGTGGCCCTGAACTCCAAGGCGAATGGAAAACTCGCCGCCTCCGGAATGATCGAAAATCTCTTCGTGCAGCCGGCCGCCTCCGACGACGGCGCTGCCCTGGGAGCAGCGCTGGCCCCGTTTCTGGATGACGGAAATCGATTGCCGATTCGCGCAATGCGCCATGCATACCTGGGACCATCGTTTGACGATGACGCGATTGAAATGGCTCTGAAAACTTATAAAATCAGGGCCTCGCGCCTAGGCGATCCCGCGGCGGCGGCCGCCGACTTGTTATCGCAGGGAAAAATTCTCGGTTGGTATCAGGGTCGCATGGAATTTGGTCCTCGTGCCCTTGGCAGCCGTTCCATCATCGCTGACCCGCGCGACCCCGAAATGAGCGCCAAGGTCAATAACGCCGTGAAATTCCGCGAATGGTGGCGCCCCTTTGCTCCTTCATTCAAAAAAGAAGCCGCGCCGGAATACCTCGAATCCGCCTTCGATTCGCCGTTCATGATTCTTACCGCTCAGGTACGCCCGGAAAAGCGCGGCGTGATTCCTTCCGTCACCCATGTGGATGGTAGCGCGCGCCCCCAGACCGTCGAAAAAGAGGTCAATCCCCTCTATTACCGGTTGATTGACGAATTCGGTAAACGCACCGGCGTTCCGGTGATTATGAATACTTCTTTCAATTTGCGCGGCGAAGCGATTGTTCACACGCCGACCGATGCGATCCGCACGTTTTACAGTTCCGGCATGGATGCCCTGGTCCTCGGCAGCTTCCTCGTGGAGAAATAAGATGGCGGAGTCCAACACCCGCCTGGCCAGTCTGCTCCTGAGATACGCCGCCCCGCTTGCCGGGTTGCGGCGCATCCCGATTCTTGGCGATGTTCTCCGTTGGACCAGCCGTAAACTCGTTCCACGTGAATCCTTGATTTGGGTGCAGATTCAAGAAGGTCCCGCGCAAGGTCTTTGGATTCGAGTGAATCCGCGCACCGGGCGGAATGTGCAAAAGGGGATTGGCGAACCAGAGGTGCAACAAGCGCTCGTCGGTCATCTCCTGCCGGGCATGGTGTTTTACGATTTAGGAGCCAACATTGGTTTCTTTTCGCTGATGGCGGCGCGGCTGGTTTGCTCGCAGGGTCGTGTGATTTCGTTTGAAGCCGATCCAGAGGTTGCCGCCCGCCTGCGTGAAAACCTTTCTCGCAACCACCTTCTTCAGGCACAAGTCGAAGAAAAGGCCGTGTGGTCGGAATCGGCCAAAGTTTGTTTCGCGCGCGTCGATCCGCGGACTTCGCCGGATCGCGGCTTGGGCCACGTTTCTTCCGATAATTCGCAGGCGGGCGCCATCACCGTCGACGCGGTTTCCCTGGACCAGTTTTGTGCCGCAAATCCCGCACCAGATTTCATTAAATGCGACGTGGAAGGGGCGGAAGTTGCAGTGTTCCAGGGGGCATCGGAGCTCCTTAAGGCGAAGCGGCCGATTCTTCTTGTGGAAATGCACACTCCGGAAAATCAGCGAATATTGTCTGAAAAATTTTCCGGGCTGGGTTACAACTGCCGGAATCTTGACGAAACGCACGTGCTCGCTCTTCCGCGATGACTCTCCCTGTGATCACGCTGCTTGGCCGCAAGGATGAACCCACGGACGCGGTCGAAGAATACTGCCGCTATCTGGGATCGGCGTTGCTAGCTCATGAGATTGAGGTTCAGATTCGCCGCGTGCCGTGGGAGCTTCACGGTTGGCGCGAAGCGCTGCATGGATTGAAACTTCAGGCTTCGCATTGGCGCGGCCGCTGGGTGCTTGTCCAGTACACGGCGCTCGCGTGGTCCGCGCGCGGATTTCCGTTTCGATTCCTTCACGTCTTGCAAATTCTGCGAGCCGCGGGCGCTCGCATCGGCATTGTCTTCCACGATGTGGAACCCTTTTCGAGCCCGCGCCCGGTGGACAGGCTCCGCTGCCGCATTCAAGTCCTTGTCATGCGCCGCGCACTGCAGCGCTGTGCTCTCTCGGTCTTTACGGTCGTGCCGGAAAGGCTCTCCTGGTTGAACACCGTTCCACCTGGTGCGTATTTCATTCCTGTCGGACCCAATCTTCCATTTCCCGGGACGCAAAGCGCCCGGTCGCCCGCCGAAATTCCGGTGATCGGTGTCTTCAGCATCACGGGCGGTCGCCAGGGTTTTGTAGAAACGCAAACCATTATTCAGGCGGTTCGTCAGGCTTCACGCCGGTTGGGAAAGCTCCGGCTGGTCGTCTTCGGGCGCCATTCGGAACTTCGCGAAGAAGCTTTACGTCAAGGCCTCAGTGATTGTCCCGTGCAATTGTCGGTGGAAGGGATCCTCGAACCAGCGGTCGTGGTAAGCCGATTTGCCGAATGCGATGTTCTGCTTTTTGTGCGCAAAGGTATTTCCACCCGCCGGAGCAGTGCGATAGCGGGAATTGCGGCCGCGGTTCCGATGGTCGCGTGTCAAGACGGGGAAACCGGGCCGCCCGTCACAGATGCGGGGGTCATTCTCGTCGATCCAGGAAGTCCGGAACTTCTTGGCGATGCTTTGGTCCGTGTCCTTTCGACACCAACCCTTAAGGAAGAGCTTGCCGCCCGCAGCCGCGCAGCCTACGCCACTCATTTTTCATGGTCTTCGATTGCCGCAAAATATGCCGCCGCGTTGCGGTCCGACCAAGTTTAATGTGAGCAATGGCTTTGCTCTCTATTCATCATGCGCCCCATCGGCATAGTTATCGGCACAATGTTTCGATCAATAAGTCTTTCTTTTCTTCCGCGAGACTGCTCAGCGGGTCCAGGGAAGCGACGTAACCACCCAAAGCGGCCGCGGTTAGGCCTGTGAACAAAATTACAGGCAGCCACGGACTTCCGGTCCACCGCCCGGAGAACAGCACAAGCGTCGCTATTCCACCGATCAGGATCTGCACTCCAAACGCCGTCCACACCGCAATCCCAGAATTTCTTTGTCCTTTCATTCTTCCGATTTCCATCTTCTTGGGAAAGCTGATCGCGGACCAATTGGCAATCGTCAACTGACTCGTCACGGCAAAAGCGGCTGCGGCAATCGTCGAAAAAAACAACGGCAGCTCCGGGAATCCAATCCTCCAAATCAGCACACTAAGTGAGATCACAAGTTCCAGCGTGACCAGGCAAACCAGGAAGAGATTCTTTCCTAGCAGCACGGCTCGCATGGGAATGGGCGCCATAAAATACGTCTGAATCCCATGGCCCTCAAACGCGAATGAATTGTAGGCCGGAGAAAGCAAAATCAGAATCAGATACGCCATCACTGCCGGAAAGAACGCTTCTGGCGACAGCCCGTGCTCCTTAATCGCCGGATTCCCCCCCGCAAATTGCAGGGAGAAGAACAGCACCATCACGGGAGGGAGGATAAGCTGCAGAATGGCAAAGCCGTTCCGGGTCAGGTAGTAAAACTCTTTCTGGACAACCCCTGCAATTGCAGGGGGGATAATTCCCGGGCGCTCTGTGCCCGAAAAGATCCTCTGCACACTCCGCTTGCCCGGCGAAGGAGAGCTCCCTTCGCTCAGTTCCTCGCCAAGGTACTGCGTGCGATAACGCTGCCATAACAGCATGCTGCCGGCTGCCACCCAAAGCAAAAGACCGCCGCAAGTCAGCAACATGCCTTCCGCGTTGCGCTGCTGGCCGGCGGCAAGTGCTCTCGCCGCAAGTGAACCCGGCAGCCACGAAACGTATGGCAGAAATCGTGTAATTGCTGGCTTCGTAGCCGCATTGCCCCAGTGTTGCAGCGCCGGATTCAGAAAATTCAGGGACACCATGGCCAGGACAATCAGGCCAACCATCAGTTCCCGCACTCGCCGGTTCGCGAGCAACTTCTCCAGCCACGACCCGATCAGCCGCTCCAGTGTCACGTTGACCAGGACAAACAGCAGGCTCACCACCAGCATGATCGGCAGCAGTCCGATGCGCACACCTGCCACAGCTGCGATCATCGAAGCGATCCAGCAAATCGCCGAGACCGCGGCAAAATCGGCGAACCCGTAGCCCAGACCCAGTATGTAGAATGCCCGCAACCTCAAAGGGAATCTCAACAAGTTGCGAAATTCAAAATTGGCTCCGAAACCCGCCGCAAAAATCGGAACCAGCTGCCACCACAGAAAAAGTCCCCAAAACAAGAGTGCCATCCACTCGGCACGGTTTCTCTCCAGGAAGGCCGCTGTTCCGGCGTAAAACGCGGCACATAGCCCCAGGACCAGGAGACTGCTGCTCCCCGCCGCGATAATCACCCCGATGAGGTCCCAGCGTGAATTCTTGCGCTGCAAGCTGTTCTTCAACAGATTCCAGCGCAAGCCTCCAATGAGCCGCAACTGTTCGAGCACGCCGGGATCCCGGGCTAGGTCAGCCACGACAGATCCTCCAATCGCGCCCGCTCTCCGCCGCTCTGCCCCACAATCGACAGGAAACTCTGCTCCAGTGTTTTCTTCTCTCCCTCGTTTTCTTCAACTCCCGCGCGCAGCTCATCTAATGATCCCTGCGCTACCAGACGCCCTTTGTGAATGATGGCCACGTGACTGCATAGGCGCTCCACAATTTCCAGCACGTGCGAGGTCAAGAAAATGGTTACGCCGCGCTCCGTCATCCGCGCCAGCAACGCCTTCAGGGCGCCGGCGGCAAGCGCGTCCACTCCTTCAAAAGGTTCGTCCAGAAACAGAATGCGCGGCCGGTGAATTACCGCTGCGGCCAACGCGATCTTTTTCTGCATTCCGTGGGAATAATCCACGATCAGCGTTTTTTCTCTGTCTGCCAGTTGCATGAACTCCAGCAATTCTTCCGTCCGTTTTTCCGTTGTGGAGCGATCTAAGCCATACATCCTGCCGACAAAACGTAAATATTCCCGGCCGGTCAACCTTTCGAAAAGTCCCATCCCTTCGGGGACGACTCCGATCTGCCGCTTTACCTCGATCAGGTTGCTTTGAAAATCAAGTCCGAGAAGTTCCATGCGTCCGGAAGTCGGCGCGAGCAATCCGGTTAACATTTTGATCGTCGTGGATTTTCCCGCGCCGTTCGGGCCCAGGAACCCGAAAAACTGACCCGCATTCACCCGCAAATCGATGGACTCCACCGCCGTCAACGAACCAAAGCGGCGCGTAAGCTGTTCCGTCCGTATGGCAATTTCGCTCATGGACCCGGCCTTTTGCCGACACCCGTCCGGCAGACACCACCACTGTAAAGTTCTACGGATTGCGAAGCCAGTAATTTCGATGAAGCGTATCCCGCCGCGCTGCTCATCCCTGTTTGTTGCTGGGAACCGCGGCCGGGTTAGGCGGCGGATTCTTCCCCGTGGGAAGCATTGCCAGAACCGCAGGCAGTTCAACGCGGAAGATGGCCCCGCCATTCTGTCCGTTGTAGCACGAGATTTTTCCGCCGTGCTCCTGCACAATGCCGTAGCAGATGCTTAAACCCAGCCCGGTACCCTTTCCAACCGGCTTCGTCGTGTAAAACGGATCAAACACTCGGTGCGGCTCCTTAATGCCGGGTCCTGTATCCGAAAAGAGAATCACGACGTTTCCGCGATCCCGCACGGTCTTGATGGTTAGAACTCCCCCGCCCTGCTCCCCCATCGCATCCAGACCGTTATTGACGATGTTAAAGAAGACCTGCATCAACTGGTTCTGGTCGCCGCGTACTCCCGGCAACACTGACTCAAGCTGCGTCTCAATCCGCGATCCGCCACTGTGCAAATCCAGCGCGCGCAACTGCACGGCATTGGTTATCACCGAATTGATATCCAGCAGCGTTCTCTCCGGCGGGACCTGCCGGGCAAAACTCAGGAGATTTTGCACCAGGCTGCGCGTGCGTCGCGCCTGCTCGCGGATTTTTCCTGCCGTTGCCCGCGCCCGGTCCGGCAGCCCTGGATCATCCGCAAGCAGATCGGAATATCCCAGAATTGCCGTCAGTGGATTGTTGATTTCGTGCGCCGCGCCCGCGGCCAATTGCCCCAGCGAAATCAACTTTTCGGACTGCACCATCTGTGCCTGAAGCCGCTGCAAATTCTCAATCGAAGATTCCGATTTCGCCAGCAGCCTGGCGCGGTCTTTGTCTGCCAGATGGGTGCGCAGAAACACCAGCAGAACCAGCGGAACCGCCGCCACAAGGGTCACGGTCAGCCGAAAATCGCGAATCCCCGGAGCGGATCGTTCCAGGTGCATCGCGTACAGTGCAAACAGCGGCAGGGAGAGGACCGCCGCCATCGCAAAACGCGCCGCCCATGCGTGACCCGTGGCTGCCCGGTCGGCTTCATCCCCCAACCCGCCCTCCGAGCGCAAATCCAACTGTTTTCGCTTCTGAAATGCCACAAATCCGGCCAACCCATACACGAAAAACGTTGTTATCAGCGGAAGATCGTACAGGCTTCCTGTGTAGTAGTCGTTTCGTGAAATGGCGACGTTCGTTGTCAACGAACTCAGCATGTATAACGCCGACGCTGCGAATAGGTAAGCGTATACCGTGCGCCACGCGTTGCGCGTCCTCAGCCAAAAGATGGCGAATCCCATGACGACCACGAATTGCTGGAACGTGTTCAGCAAATTGTAAGCATAATTGTAGATCTCGCTGGACCGGCTGACGTACATCCACGGCAGCACGAAAAACACATACAAGAACGTCCACCACGTCAACAACAGCCCGAAGTCCAGATAGCCCATACCCACCCGAAGTTCTTCGCGCTTCAGGTGAGGCCGCAGCGCCAGCGCCGCGATCAGGGGAATACCTCGCAGGAAGAAGATAATGTCTCCCGCGAAGGGGTCGGGCACGTCCCGCCGCAAATAAATTTCGTAATAGGTCCATTCGAACTGCCCGATCATCCACATCGTGCAGCTCAACGCCAGCAGCATCCAGAAAATGTTTCGCCGCCAGTGCGGTGTTCCCGCATTGATCAATAGCCCGGCATTCGCGATCAGCGGCACGAAGCACTGCGCGATATCGCCAAACTCTGTCAGCGAAGAACCTTTTTTCAAATAGAAGGAAGCCCCGGCATACACTCCGAGGAATACGGCCCAACTCCCCACGAGCCAGGCGATTCTGCGGGCTTCGGACATACCATTACCAACACACTATTCTAAAAAGGATGCCTCAGCCCCGCTATGATATTGGCGCGCTTTTGGCCAAACAATTACCTGGTCTTGCGGAACAACCAGAGTATTTGCAAACAGTTAGCAATGGCCGCTCAGACCTTTGCGTTCATTATCTGCATGAAATCCACGATCGCCTTAACCACGGTTTCCTCGCCGATCGACGTGTTCAGCATCAGGTGATACAGCCAACGCGTTGGCCACTCTACCTTGAAATACTTTTGAATGAATTCCATGCGTTCATCATCGACCGTGTCCACGCACTGCTGGGCTTCCAGCTCGGTAAAGGATATCTTCGGACCGTACAGGTACTCAGTGGCGGAGGAGGAGGGATTCGAACCCCCGAGACCCTTTCGAGCCTAACGGTTTTCAAGACCGCCGGTTTCAACCGCTCACCCACTCCTCCGATTAAATTGTAGCGTATTCAATGGTTTAGCATTCGAATTTGTGACCATTCGAGTCCGTTGCTGCTTTTTGGTGCAAACTGTGACCAAATTGTGACCAAAATTCGAAAGTTGCTCCACTGCCGCCTTCTTCGACTCGAGATTTGTGTGCGTATAACGCATGGTTACGGTGACTGTCGAATGTCCGAGCAATTGTTGCACTGTGACTATATCCACGCCGCGCTCGATCAAACGCGAGGCGAACGTGTGCCGCAGCGTATGCCAGGTGACGCCCGTAATTCCCGCCTTTTCGCACGCAAGTCCAAAGCCTGCTTTCAGATCCACGAAGGACTTGCCGGTCTCGGTGTTGTAGAAGACCAGGTCGTTCTTTCGATTTGAACTCCACGCCTCGATGACCCTGCGCACTTCTTTGTTCATTGGAACAGTTCGAGTCTTCCAGGTTTTGTGGGCAAATACGTTCAGAACGTTCTGCTTCAGATCCACGTTCGACCATCGCAAAGAGAAAATCTCGCCGACGCGCAACCCCGTGTTCAGGCCGAAGACAATCAGGTCCTGCATGAACGGAGCGGCGTTCTCGATGAGTTTTTTCTCCTCCTCTGGGCTGACGACCCTGGACCCGGTGTTGAATTCCTTGAAGAATCTGACCTTGCACACCGGATTTCGTTCCGTGAAGTCATCCCAGTCGATGGCCAGGTTGAACATGCGCTTGAGCAGAGCAAGCTCGCGGTTGACGGTCGAGCCGGAGACCTTGTTGCGCCGCTCGATTTTGTAGCCCTCGATGCGGGCAACATCGATCTCCGCCAGCAGCACGTCTTTTCCGAAGTAGGTTTGCAGATGTCCAAGCAATTGTTCGTCCCTCAACCAAGACCGCTTGTTGACCTTCGCATACTCCATGTACCGCTTCCCGAAGTCGCCGAACGTGACCTGTGAAGGCTGTTTGTGCAGCCCTCGTAGGATTTCGGATTTACGAAGCGCCAGAAGGTTTTCTGCTTCGCGGCGCGATCCCGTGTTCGTCGACTCCCGGATTCGCTGGTGGTCGCGATCGTAATAGTCGATCCACCAAATACCTCCTCTTTGAAAAACTCCCATCTACGGCTCTCTTTCTACCCTTTGCCAGCCGTGCGGTCATTGTAGCAATGAGGCGAGGGTTCTCCTCAGAATTTCGCGCTGGCGCGAGGCTGCACTCTGTTACGGCGGATGAATTCCTGAAGATCGGAGACATCAAAGCGCAGGGCCCGTCCGAGCTTGACGAACGCAATTCTCCTCTGCCAGACCCAGCCGTAGAGCGTCGACACCGATACAGAGAGAATCTGGGCGGCCTGCTCCACGCTGACCAACTCGGTTTCCGACTTACGCACGAGGTGCAGTTCAGGCAGCTGCTTGGGAGTCATTCCATACCTCCAATTAATGATCCCGCTCAGCCGTTTCCACGAAGCGCGGCAGAGATGAAGCCGGCCGGTCTGACGTTTCATTGGTCTTCAATGCCTTTTGAACCGTATGTCTCGCGTAATAGAGCGGGTCAGCCTTGTCGTCCGCACGGTAGTCCGCGATGCGTTGAATGATCTGCTCGGGATCGTCACCGCGAGCAAGAGCGCGCTTGGCGTATGCCCAGTCCGCTTCAGACTGGGTTCGGTGACCAGCGGGCATTCGGCGGGGCGACTCTTGGCCGTCCGCCAGACGGCGGAGGGCGTCGGGTGAGTCTTCGTGAATCGCGAAATCGCGTAGGTGATGAATCGCGTCCGATTCCTGGATTGCGCGGACAAGAAACGCTTCATTGTATTTGCGGTTCGCAAAGCCGGGCATTCGGAGAACACGAGAAATATCGGTTGCCGCGATATCTCCGTGGAACTGCACGGCAAGGGATCGTAGAAGAGCCTCTGCCTGCGTTCGATCGAAGCCCTCGACGCGCCAGACGATCTGATGTTTGTCGGGTGAAGTGTCGAGCACGAAGTTCGGCACGGGCGTGCCCCCGTCCGTGCGAATGGCGCGGAGCGAGGCGGCGGCTTCCTCATCGAGATCGAGATAGACGTGGCGAATCTCGCGGACGCTCTCTTTCGTTCTCGCAAAGCTGTTGGCGCGCAGGGGATTCATGCCGAGAAAGATGTCCGCGCCGC
The DNA here is from genome assembly GCA_021324935.1 of Acidobacteriota bacterium. GTDB lineage: Bacteria > Acidobacteriota > Terriglobia > Acidiferrales > UBA7541 > Acidiferrum. Next base: position 73,052 of record JAJPIE010000012.1, on the reverse strand, counting down.
AGTCGTTCTGCTGCTGAAGCCATTTCTGAAACGATGGATGCGCGATGTCCTCGGCGCGAGAGATGCGCTGCATGATCTGCTCGCGGGAGCGATTGCGCACCAGAATCGCAACACGATCGTTTGGCTCGTGCAGCGTGAGGACGTATTGCGAGGCCGTAAGAGGTCTGGGTAAAAACGAATGGCCGTTTGTCATGCGTGTTCCCTCGGGGCCACATAGATCACGCAGAAGTCGAACAGGTCGGCGTCGGGATCGTAGCCATTGATTTCGAGCACTTCCGAGATAAAGCGCCGTCCGGGTCGGCGCTCGATTTGGATGACAACGTTCAATGAATCCCCGATGTTTGTCTTTATGGCGCGGTACGGCAGCTCGACGCCGCTTTGCAGGACGCAACTTGTGAAACGGGAGAGCCCCTGCTTCGCAGAGCTCGCGTGAATCGTAGAGATCGTTCCCGAGTGGCCGGTGTTCAAAAGTTGCAGGAGATCAAATGCTTCCCCGCCGCGAATCTCGCCGAGCAAAATGCGGTCCGGACGGTGGCGGAGCGCTGCTTTCAAAAGGTCGCGAATGGAAACGGCGGGCGTGCCGTTCTGCTCGCGACGGGCTTCGAAGCGCACGAGGTTTTCGTGGGCCAGCTGAATCTCCGCGGTGTCCTCGATGAGAAGGATGCGCTCGTCGGCTGGAATGAACCTACCGAGCGCTGTGAGGAGAGTCGTCTTCCCAGTCCCGGTTCCACCGGAAATCAATAGATTGCGACGCTGTAGGAGATAGTCTTCGAGCCGGTTGGCCAGGCCTCGGTCGAGCGTGCCAGCGCGGATCAAATCCTCGATTTCGAAGTGACGGGAGTTGAACTTCCGAATCGTCAATGTGACGCCGCTCAGACTGCACGGTGGAATCACCGCGGCGACGCGGCTGCCGTCCGGCAGGCGTGAGTCGAGGATCGGTTTCGATTCTGAAATGTCGTCCCCCAAGCGTCGCGCGATGTTCTTCACGGCGACAGTCAAAGAACGTTCGCCTAGCGAGATTCCTGGAACCTGCTGTACGAAACCGTCACGCTCGATGAACACCCGGTCGGACCCATTGACCATAACTTCGCTAATCGAGTCGTCGAGAATGAGATGCTCGATAGGCTTAAGGAACGGCAGAATGGTCTCAAAGCCATGCATCAGAGGGCTCCTTCCTCGAGTTGCTGGAAGTAGGATTTGTTCGGGTCGTTGTAATAGGGCTTGAGGTAGCAGTAGCACGGCGGGATCGGATTCAGGCCGTCGTAGGCAACGACGATGGACTGAGCGTTGCGCAGTTCCGTGAACACCTTCATGTCAAAGCGGTAGTCCTTCTGCGTGTTGTAGCTCTTCGACGCGGTGATGTTGGCCCGATGGGAGAGAGCGTTCCCGGTCAGGAGGCTGACACGGGCGTCATGCCCGCTTTCGGAAAGGTTGTAGCTGACTTTGAGCCGGTCTTCGCGCCCACAGAGTTCGCTGGCGGTTCTTGCGGAAAAATCATCAGCGAGCGTCAGGAAGATCTTCGTGCGGAAGGTCTGGAGCAAGGTTCGCCAGCTTTCGCCGGGCAGAGCCGAGCGAAGCGAGCTGATGCTCTGCGTTGCGACAATAGGAATGCACTTCGGCTGGCGGGAAAGGCTGAAGAACTTTTCGTCGCCGGTGGGGTCATTTTCACCGACGGTCGCGAAATGCTGGTATTCGTCGCAGAGGAACAGAACCTCGCGGAAATGCTTGTCGGGATTGGCTTCAATCTCTGGCACACGATTCAACACGGCACGCTCGAAATCGAGCTTCATCATCACGCCGATGGCTTTCGCAAGGCCGGGGTTCATGCCTATCGGGAAGTTCAGCGCGCACACCGGCGGGGGAAAGCGCATGGCCGTCCGCGCTGTCAAGGCCGCGGGGTGGGCGTTTATCGGAGCGAAGCGCAGAGCCTTGACAGGAGAAGCGGGCGGATCAGGCGCAGGGTTTAGCCGGGAAGGGCAGGTGAACTAGCTCTCTGACGAGTAGGGTGCGTTCCGAGTGTGGTAAGAGGTCGGGTTTCGAGAAATCACATGCAAGACTCTGAGGTCATCTTCGTCACAAGCAGGATATGAAGCGACTCCGGTGTTTGTTTCTAGCACAACATCCTTACCACAAGCCGTATATAGGGGAGTACGTACCGATGTATATATGCACTAGGCGGGAGGCCGCGGAAACCCGTGAAACTCGTTTCGCAACAAGTTCGATTGTCCGCTTCCGATCTTTCGAATCATCTGGCTTGTCACCATCTTTCGGTACTTGACCTTTCAGTTGCGAGGGGGGCGCGAAAGGCACCAGAGTGGAAATCGCCGGACCTTGAAGTCGTCCGGCAACTTGGCTTGGAACACGAACGGGCATATCTGCGATATCTCAATTCATTAGACTTCAAAGTAAGCGATCTGCGAGAGATCGTGAACGAAGCGGAGGCCGTTGCGGAAACGATTGCCCTCATGAAACAGGGAGTCGACGTGATCTCACAGGGTGCTCTGGCGAAAGGCCAATGGTTTGGCCGTCCGGACGTGCTTCGTAAAACAGCACAGGCAAGCGAACTCGGTCAATGGTCGTACGAAGTTTACGATTGCAAGCTCGCGCTTGAGACCAAAGGAGCGACAGTCCTGCAGCTTTCCCTTTACTCCGAGCTTGTAGCAGACGTGCAAGGCCGCCCACCGGACTGGATGTTCGTCATCACGCCTATGAAGGACTTTGAGCCGGAACCTTACCGCGTGGCAGAGTTCGCGGCCTACTACCGGTACATCAAAGCACGTTTCGAAAAGCTGTGTAACGCGGCGCCAGATACGGTTAAGACGTACCCGGAGCCTACCCCGCATTGCCCCATATGCCGATGGTTTGCCGAGTGCGACAAAAAACGAAGGGATGACGATCACCTGTCTCTTGTAGCCGGTATTACCCGGCTCCAACAGAAACAGCTGCACGCATGGGACACGGACACAACGAGAAAGCTTGCGGTTCTTCCCATACCACTTCAGAAGCGCCCGGACTATGGCGTCCCGGAAGGGTACGTTCGCGTGCGCGAACAGGCTCGCGTCCAGGTTGCAGGAATCGACCAGCAGAAGCCTATTCACGAATTGCTGGCTCCCGACGCGGAGCGGGGCTTGGCGCGGCTCCCGGAGCCTTCGCCTGGCGATATTTTCTTCGATTTGGAGGGTGATCCCTTTGTGCCGTCAGGCGGCCGCGAATATGTGGTTGGATTTGTCGCATGCGAAGGGCACGACTTGATTTATTCGCGAAAGTGGGCGCTCACCGCCGAGGAGGAGAAGCAAGCCTTCGAATGGTTTGTAGACGAGGCCATGGGGCGGTGGAAAACGGATCCGAGGATGCACATCTATCATTTTGGCTCCTACGAGCCCTCAGCCCTCAAACGCTTGATGGGGCGTTACGCCACGCGAGAGGAAGAGATCGATCGGATGCTTCGAGCCGGTCTCCTGGTTGACCTCCATGCTATTTACAAGCAGTCAGTTCGCGCCAGTGTCGAGGAATATTCCTTAAAGAAGTCGGAAGTGTTTCATGGTTTCGTGAGAAGTACGCCACTTGAGGAATCCAGGCGCGCAATGCGCTTTGTGGAGCATGCGCTTGAGTTGGGACAAGTCTCGGTGATTCCCGAGGAGGTCCGCAGCACCATTGAGGGCTACAACGCGGACGATTGCCTTTCGACAAGGTCGCTCCGCGACTGGCTGGAAGCAAAGCGAACGGAGCAAGAAGGCGCGGGACACAAGATCCAGCGGCCGTCGGACTCCGCGGGGGATGCCCCGGAGAAGATAGCGGAGCGCCGGCAGCGGGTGAGCCAGCTGGTCTCCGATCTGACGCTTGGCTTACCCGGGCATCCACTTGCAAGAAATGAGGAACAGTCCGGGCAATGGCTGATGGCACAGCTTCTCGATTGGCATCGCCGCGAAGAGAAGTCGGGATGGTGGGAGTTCTTCCGGCTGAAGGATCTCGGAGAAGAGGATCTGCTGGAAGAGAAAGCAGCGCTTGCTCATTTACGATTCGAGGGTCGTATCGGGGTTGATGGGAGATCTCCCGTGGACCGGTACTCCTTTGACAAACAGGAGACCGAAATCCGTGATGGCGACAGCGTCGTTCATCGAGGAGACCCCATCGGGAAGATTGTTGCCATCGATGCCGCCGATCGCACCATCGACATCAAGAAGGCTGGAAAGGCCGCCGAGGTTCACCCTACGTCCATCTATAAACACGAGATCGTACCGACCGGGGAATTAGCCGAGTCGCTTTTCCGCATTGGTGAATGGATAAGAGCAAATGGCATCGCGTCCGCGGGACCGTACCAAGCAGCCAGAGGTTTGTTGCAGCGAAGCGCGCCGCGTCTTGGCAATGGAGAGACGATCACCATTCATCCACGCGAGCCGATTGAAGTGGCTGCCCGGCGGATCGCAGTGGCTCTCGACAACTCCGTGCTTCCCGTGCAGGGACCACCCGGAACGGGAAAGACGTATACCGGTGCGCGGATGATCTGCGAGTTGGTCCGGCGGGGCAAGAAAGTGGGAATCACGTCGAATAGCCACAAAGCAATCCGGTTGCTGATTGACGAGGCGCTCAAGGTATGCCGGGCTGAGGGATTGGCAGGAATTCAGTGCACCCAGAAAGTGAGTGAGACATCGGAAGAGGCTCTGCCGGACGGGCTACAAGTCGTGAAGGACAATGCAAAGGTCCTAGCTGCTCTTGTCGGGGGAACCTCCCAGATCGCTGCGGGCACAGCGTGGCTGTGGTCGCGAGAGGAGTTTTTTGAGGCAGTGGATGTTCTTTTCATCGATGAAGCAGGACAGATGTCCCTTGCGAACGCCATAGCCGTCTCGCAGGCGGCGAAGAGCCTGGTCATGCTAGGCGATCCCCAACAGCTGGACCAGCCGCTCAAAGGCAATCATCCCGAGGGTGCAGAAAAATCGGGTTTGGAGCATCTGCTTGGCGAAGACAAGACGATTCCGGCCCATCGGGGACTTTTCCTCGAAACGACTTGGAGACTGCATCCGAAGGTTTCCGAATTCACTTCGGAGCTTTTCTATGAAGGCCGATTGAGCTCGTCCCGCGGCCTTGAAAATCAGCAAATTTCAAAGCACGCCACGTTTGCGGGAGCCGGGCTGTGGTTTGTGCCGGTTGTGCATGAGGGCAATCAAAACGTGGCCCCGGAAGAGGTCGATGCCGTTGCAAGAATCGTTGGTGGGTTGCTCGATGGCAACGTGTTGTGGACAGACCATGAGGGAAAAACAGAGAAGCTAGTGCCGGAAGACATTCTCGTGGTGGCGCCGTACAACGCTCAAGTGTGGGACCTCTCGGAACGGCTGCGCGGGATTCGAGTCGGGACCGTGGACAAGTTTCAGGGGCAGGAGGCGCCGGTGGTGATCTATTCGCTCACCACTTCCTCTCCGGAGGAGGCGCCACGCGGCATGGAGTTCCTGTACAGTCTGAACCGGTTGAATGTGGCGACCTCCCGAGCGCGCTCAACGGTCATTCTTGTGGGAAGTCCAAAACTGTTTGAACCGGATTGCCGCACTCCGCGCCAGATGCAGCTGGCGAATGCCCTTTGCCGGTATCTGGAATTGGCAACGATTGTTGATCCGGCCAAACCCTGAATAGGATTTCTTGCTGGGCTGTCATTTTGGATCCAATCGTTCAGCGAAAGGCGATTTCCTCCGGCGAGCCGTTCACAGATTCACGGGCATTCCATTCATTTCGGATTTGTTCGGCGCGCCGTATGATTCGCTCCCTCAGTTCTGTTGTAGGTGCATTCTCGGGTCCATGGTCTTGGGGCTCTGGACTTGGGTCGATTTCGAGAGTCTGCAGTTTTTCAAAGACCGGCTTCATGGCTCGATTCGGATCCCGGAAGAATACGCTGCCGCGAATCCGCACGAACACCCAGCCCAATCTTTCAAGAATTGCCTGCCGTTCCATGTCTTCGCCGAGTTTTTCGAGGGGGTGATAGCGGTCTCCGTCGCACTCCACAGCGAGGCGTCGTCCGTTCCCTTCGACCACGAGGTCAATCCTGCGTGAACCGACCTTCCACTGCGGAGTGACCCGGTAACCCGCGACAAGGAGTCTCTTCAAGACATCGCGTTCAAAGGGGGATTCAGTTCGTTTCTCCTTGTCTTCGAGCAGGCGCAGAAGCGCTTCCGGGTCTTGCGCATGTTCGATCAAACGCCGGCGAAGGTCCCCCGCACGGAGATCCGTTTGGACATTCAGGGAGTGGACGACCCACATCTGGTCTCGCGCACGGCTGGCGGCCACGTTGTAACGCTGTTTGAACATCTGCTGGTCACGAAAGGGCAGCGGATTCCCTGTGGGTATGTCCACGACCGACAGGAACACGACGTCGCGCTCGTCTCCCTGAAATTGCGCGGGCGTGCCACATAGAAAGCGGTGCCGTTCGTACAAATCGGGAGCAATGTGAGTTCGGAGCAGACGATCGATCTCGAGGGCCTGTTCTTCTCCTACGAGCGAGACGACTCCAAAACTCGTGCGTTCGCCGGATTCATTCTTTTGATACTCCGGTTGTTCGAGCGCGGCGGCGGCAAGGGAAGCTATGATTTCCGCCTCCTGGCGGTTGACCTTGCCGTCCCGGGTGGATCCTTGCACCCGGTAGGTCACCGTGTGCGGTCTCAGAACCACGCGGCTGGCATCCCGCAGCGGCTTAATGTCTCCTTCGTAGGAAAGCTGGTTGCTGAACTGGATGATTTCGGAAACGCAGCGGAAATGCTCGACGAGCCGGATGGTTCCCCCGAAGGATTGCCGCGCAAGATCGTAGACCGAAGTCTGTCCGTCGTAGAGATGAGCGTTAGGAATACCTTGCAGAAATTGATCGATGAGATTCTGTACGACCGCGATCTCTTGGCCAACGGCCGAGGGGCTGACTTGCTCATGGTCGCCGACGACCACGACTGTGGCCCCCAGGTAGAGCGCTACCAGCGCCATGACATCGCTTTGGCTTGCTTCGTCTATGATCACCACATCAAAGCGTGAAGTGCGCGGGTCGAAGTTCTCGACGACTCGCGAAAGGGGCATAACCCACACCGGGACGGCGCCGCGGCACTCTGTCATCTTGCGTGCGGCTTCTGCCCGGAGGCGCGGCGCACGAATTCCCGTGCCCTTGCCGATCTTGCGAATCGTGTCGAGCCAACCAATCAGGGCTTGCCTTTGCGGCAGCGAAGTCCGTTTGGCCTGGAACGCCCAGGCTCGGCGATCAATCAGCTCCACCGTAATCGTTCGGAGCTGGTCGGTGCAGCGGTCGATCGCTTCTTGAATCTCTTCAAGAGACACGCTCGCTCTTCGTTCCAGCTCGTCGTGCAATTGACGCCACATCCAAGCTTCGGCTGGATCGCCCGGTGGTGAGGGCTCGCCGTGTACCCCGGCGCGCATTCGAATGGCAGCGGCCCAGGCGGGCGCCGTTGTTTCCAGATGGGCCAACAAATCCTTACGCCGCGCGAGCTCGGTTCTCAGTGACTGAAGCTCCATAAGACGTGCATAACCCGTGCGGTAGGAGTCAGGATCACAGCCCAGGACGGAGTCATAGAGATGGGCCGCTACAAGCGAATCGGCAGCAACTTGCTTCGAGAGGGAAAGCATCTCGCGGAGACCGCCGAGGAGTATTTCGTTCCGTTCCCAGATCAGGCCATTTACGCGGCTGGAGAGGATCGGGGGCAAGGAGGTGCTTACGGCTTGATGCAGCCGGCGAAGCTCTCCCTCCGCGCCGACTCCCGCGGGCTGTTCTGCGATGAATTTTTCCCAAACGAATCCTGCTTGCTTGAGTTCCTTTTCAATCGGCCCCCACGTGCGGGAGCTCCACGTGAGGCAATCGCGGATCGGTCCGCAAAACTGGACCGCGCTTTTTTCAATTTCGTCTCCAAGGCCCCGCGAAGGAGAGGCCCCGAGCGGGGCCATCTGCCGGTCCCAGCGGGCCGACAGATCACGCCGCAGGAATTTCACGCGGCAGAGCTTGCTGATTGCCAGAAAGTGTTCGGGAAGCTTGGGTTGGCTTCCGTTGACGGTTGCGGTTTGAATCAATTGCTTCCAGGTCGGGCGGGTAAGGAGAGTCAAGAAACCGAGATTACGCTTTTCCCGCAGATGCGCGTGAATCTCCAGAGCTGTTTTTTCCTGGTCCTCCAGCGTGGACTCGGAATTCAATCGGGGCGCATGACGGAAAAGGATTTCCTGTGATTTGGCAACCTCAGTGTGAACCTGCTCGATGAACGACACGAGGTTGTCCCACGGTTCGCGGTGCGGACCGCCATTTTTTCCGGCGTAGACGGCAGCCAGCTTCCATCGCTCTCCGCCGTTCAAAGGTCCGATCGCTGCCTGAAGCTTTGTGAGAGTGGCGGAAAGCGACTCCGGTGTCGGCGGGGGCGATACGGTTTGCCAAAGATCGGCTCGGAATTCCCTGTTGATCTGGCTGAGCTTGGTTCTGGTCTGCGCAAGGGTCTCGAATTCAGCGGGGCTAGGCAGCTGCGCTGCATCAGGGAGGGAGTGGGAGAGTTCCCGCTCGACTTCGGCTGGGACGGAACGATTCGTTGCATAGAGTTCCGTGATTTCCCCTTCTGAAAGTGGGAGGCCAGTTCCGAGCGAGACTGGACTCGGTACCCAAGCGTTCCGATTTGCTTCCTTGGCCACCCATCGCGCAGCATCGGAGGGAGCCCACGACTTTCCACTCACAACTACCTCGCGATATTCGTCCGCCCGCCCATCGGAAAGGCGCTGCCGCAAATCAGCCAGCTTCATCTGCAATTCCGCTCTTTGCCTTGCAAGGCGCTCGGCCTCGATCTCGAGGGCCTTGCCGTCCGCCTGCGACAATCGTTCGGCAATCGTTCCCACGGCGCTTTCGAGCTGCTTGCGGCTATCCAGGTCACTTTCAAGGACGCTTACACAAAGGGATCTCAGTTTTGATTCGACTTGGGAACGGACCATGCGGAGCGCCTTGGTCGTGTGGCTGGTGACCAGCACGCTCTTTCCCTCGGCGAGGAGATGGCCGATGAGGTTTCCGATGGTGTGGGTCTTTCCCGTTCCTGGTGGTCCTTGCACGAGAACCCCGCCCATTGTTTCTGTGTACTGCGCGATCCGGATCTGTTCCGGGTTGGCTGGCTTGCTCAAGAGAACATCATGGGGTTCCTCCGGAGGCGATTGCGCTTTTGAAGTCGTATCTTTACTCGGGACGGGTGATTCCAGGCCGACTACATTCAGGAGCGACCAGGGTAGGTCTTCCCGATTCCGCAAGTCTTCAAGGATGGCCTCAATCGCGGCCGCGAAACCGAGTGTCCGGGCGCGCAAGAAGATCACTGGAGACCTGCCGATACGAGGATCTTCCTTTTCGCCCTCGGGCGCGCCGGACTCAAGGAACTCTCCTCGTGAAGACAGCTGGACGACCAAGCGCTTCAAGAAGCCGGTGGTATCCCTGTCGCCTAATGGATGGTAATTGCCATGTTCGAGTTCCTCCCGGCAGCGTCCGATGGCGCGACCATCGACATCGGGCATGGACTGAAAGAGCGCAGAATAGAGTTCGACGGGGTGCTCTGTTTCTGAGATCCGGAATTCGGGGGTAGCCGGGTCAAAGGTCATCTGGAGACGCTGGAGGAGGACGGGATGATTGACGCCGCCCTCTGCTCTTCGCCAGCTCAGAATTCCGTCGCCGAGAACCAACTCGACGCGCTCGGCCTCGCGTTCGATTCGTCCGTAGAGTTCATAGATTGTTTCGAAAACTCGGCCCGCAGCTCGTGCCGGTCTTTCGTTTTTGGCCCACTCCTCGCGTCTGGAGTTCCATCGGTCAAATGCAAATGCTCGGTCCGCGTCATCCTCGAAGCGAACAAGAATGGCCTCGCCTTTCGGCCCTGTTTCGTTTTTGGTCTTTCTGACGGTCAGTTCCTTTGCAGGGTCGTCCCACCCGCTTTCCAGCCAGGATTTGATTTCTGCGGGCGGGTCGGGTGGGCGTGTCAGCCTCGGCCGCGCGACCTTCAGAATAAAATCCTCTTTCTCGGGCGTGCTGGACGCTTCCGAATTCTGCGTTCTGTCTTCTTCGACAGTACGCGGCGTCCCTCGCTGAATTGCGGGATGGTCCGGAAGATCCTTGAGCCAGAGGGTCCACAGTTGCTCGCGAATCTGGCGCTTCGGTGGATTGCGATGCTGGTTCAGCGCTTCCAAGTACTGGAAGACGCGCGATAATCGCTCCCGTCCAATGCGCAAGGAGTCCATGTCCATGCTGGCATCCAAGATCGTACAGAAGAAGTAGCTAATTCGGTTCGAGAAAAGCCGAGCAAAGACTAATGATAGACGTAATTGAAGAATCTTGGGACGGGATCACGCTTCGCGTTGTCGAGAAATTGACGCTTTACGGCGAGACGGTCTCTGTGGGGTCTGATGAGGCTGTGTGAAGGTCTAGAGCAGACACGTGAAGTTCTGGCTAGTGAAGAAAATGGACCGATTCGGGAGACAGTGCCTAGAGAGTGGTCCTGCATGAGAACTGATGTTCGGTCATCCATGTAGTTCGCCTTGTTCGTCAGCTGGCAGGAGAGAACGTAGGATGCGGGCAGAGGTCATGTGAACAAGCTCCAGGCTTTGCATCAGCATGGCCGCGTCACCGTGCCAGAGCTGGATGTAGTCCTGGCTCGCGGAGCCGGTTTCGAGCCCAATTCCCTTCGCCACCACATGAGCGACTGCCTCAGCTTCGGTTTCGCGCATGGTTCGCGTCGTGTCCTTTCTGCGCTCGCTGCGATGGAGAAACTCATGAGCCAGTTCGTGAACGAGCGTGGAGAACTCCCGCGCGGGTTCCATGCCGGGGAGAAGCGTGATCTTGCCACCCGATGAGGTGCCGAGGGCTGGCGCGATTTCTTCCGAGTAGTCGAGCGTAATGCCACTGTCGCGGACGAGGCCAACCAAGCGCGTGAGGTGTTCCCGGGGAGCGCCTTGGACTTGGCCGATAGCCGGAAGCTCACGGCCATCGGTCTGGGTCACGTCGAAGACATGCGCGGCGCGAAAGCCACAGACGACCTCAGGCTCCTCTTCAGACAAGTTGTCCTGCTTGAGGGAGGTGCGCCTCACGACGGGCGCAAGGATGACGATGCCTTTTTCCCCCTTCTTGACGAATCTGCCGAGCTTTCGCCAGGTGTGAAAGCCAGCCACGTGACTGGCGGTGGGCCTTTGCAGAACGATCAGCATCACGTTGTGCAGACTGTAACGGTGAAAGCGGCCCATCGTTGCCAGATAGTTGGTCAGGGTCTCGCTGCGCCCGGCGCTGAGCGAAGCAGCCAGCTCGTCGATGCAATTGCTTGCCATCTTCTTGATCTGTTCGAAATTCATCTTCCGTTCTCCTGTGCGGGGATTTGGTTCCCTCACTTGAGGCAGGGGGACCAAAGAACCGCGTCCGCAGGAGAACGGAAGGAGGTTGAGAAGAGCTGGAGCGGGTGGCAACCGGTGTGACACGAGTCGGCGAGTGGCGCGACGGTGTGCGAGCGGAGGCAGAATCAGTTTGGATAATGATTGCTCTAGAGCGTTAAGGGGAGTGCTGCGGCAGGTTGGATAGGTGGTGAGACAGATTCGAGTTCTGTGGCATAGACCTCAAGAGGCTTCCCACTCTGGCTACAGAGAAGATCTCCCAAATGCCTCATGGCCGTGCGGTCGGCCCGGAGAGATTCACCGTAAGCCCGGACGGCCACTACGTCGGCCAGGACGGTTTTATCCTCCCGAAGGATTTCGGTGAGTTCTTCGAGCGGGATCCGTTGCGGGTACGGCGGTGGGTGACAAAGCGAGTGCGGCGAGGGGTTGGACGTGATGCCATCCTCGACCTGGAGCAGGATTTGCTTTTGTACCTTTGCAGGCTCCCGCCGGAGAGCGGGTTTCGGCGCAAGGGGGCAAACGGACGACCAGACGGTTGCGCGGATGTGATCCAGTGCTTCAATCCGGGGCGGCATTTTGGTGCAACGGCGGGACGATTTCACAAGTTCATTAATGTCTGCCTCGCAAACCGCCTGAACACGATTCTCTCAAGGCAGCGGCTCAATCCTATCTGCGATCCTCGAAGTCTCAGCATCGCGGCCTTCGAAATATCCCAAGAAAACGCAAGCCGGCCAGAGTCAGCGGGCAGGATTGATGAAGCGTTTCTTCTCAAGCATTCCGGGACGTTTGCCAGCGAGTCTCGTCGAAGGGCACTCGTCGAGAATCCTGTTCTGAAAACGTATATCCGGGAGTTCGAGCAGTTTGTGGTGCGGACAGAACCAAAGCTACTCGACGCCGTCCACGCAATTCAGCGAACTGGCACCCTCCGGGATGCAGAGAAGAGCATGGGGATGGGCAACCGCGAATTCCGAAGGTGTCGGAGGGATCTTACTCGGTTGAAGAGCCGCTTTCTTGAAGAGCCGAAGGCCTCCCCGCGAGTGCAGGAGTCTTCATCTTCTTTGGAGATACCAGTGCAACAAACGACAAAGGTGTTTCTGCGTGAAGAACTCTACGAGCGAGTTTGGACGACGCCGATGCACCGGTTGGCAAAGGAGTTCGGTTATTCAGATGTGGGCCTCGCGAAAGTCTGCGAGAAGCACAACATTCCCAGACCCGGACTTGGGTATTGGCGGCGAGTCGAACTGGGCCAGAAACCCCCTCGCCCGCCGCTACCTGCCATCGAGCAACCGAATCCCTACCGGATTGAGATCGTGATTCGCGAGCCTATACTGCCAGACACAAAGGCAGCGCCTCGGGACGCGCCCGCCGTCCCTGTGTCTCCAGACGGGCCCATTTCCCATCCAGCTGCCGTGCGATCGGAGCGTCTTCTCCGAAACGGAAAAAAAGACGAAAGTGAAATTCTTGTTCCCCGCAAGGGAACTGCATCGCATCTTCGCGTGACGGAAGTCGCACTGCCGAGAGCGCTGGGGATTCTGGATGCATTCTTCGTGGCACTCGAAGCGCGCGGAATGCAGATTGCCTGGCCAAACGAGGAGAATGCGAGCCTGCAGATCGTTTGCGAATCGGAGAGCATCGGTTTCGCGCTTGAGGAAATCCTCGACCGAAAGGCGCATGCGCCGACCGAGCAGGAGGCAGCGCGTCACAAGCGAGACTACTGGTGGTCGCCCCCCAAGTGGGATTATCAGCCAACCGGCCTGTTGCGGATATCCCTTCTCAGCAGTGAAACCACAGGCGCCCGACGTACCTGGTCCGAGAGAAAGGAGAGGAGCCTCGAAACTCAACTTGGAGCCGTTGTGGTGGGCATCAGCGTGCTCGTGGAATCCATCAAGAAGGTAAAAGCGGAGCGCCAGCGCTGGCACGAGGAATTCGAAGCGAAACAGAAACGACGGCGCGAAGAAGAAGAGAGGGCGCAAGAGTTTGCCCGCAGGGGTGAGGTGATTTCCAAGGCGGCACAAGCACTGCATCAGAGCCAGTTGGTGCGCCGGCTTGCCGTCTGTCTCGGAAACTCGATGCATTTGAACAAGCTGGATAACGAGTCGCTCAGCCAAATGCGGGAATTGCTTGAATGGTGCTCGGAGTACGCGAACAGCATTGACCCGACCTGCCAACCGGATGTGCTTCTTCGCAAGTTCTATAAGAAGGCGTCAGGTTTCCTGGACCTCTGAAGTTTCCCGTCGCAGGTCGGGCCTTCCATTGCCGCGATGTGTTTCAAGCGCACTGCGCTTCAAAGCAGCTTCAATACTGTTCATGGGAACCAAGAGCCGTCGGCCAATCCGCAGCACGCGAATCTTTTGTTGGGCGATGCAGTAGTCGAGGGTCCGAACACTCACACCTAGGGCCTGGGCGGCTTTTGCTTTCGAAAGCGCCACGGGGCGATTTACTTCCAGGTCTTTGGGATGCTGCGGGGTCGGAGCCGTCCCCGAAGGAAGGATGCGTTTGACTTCCTGCCGGAGCGCCGTCTGGATTGCTTGGAGAAAGGATTTCGCGAGTTCGTCGAGGGAAAAGACCTGACGGTAGCCGTTGAACTCAATAATAAATTTGAGAGTCATGAGTCTCAGTGAGAGTTGCGCAACAAACACATGAGGCTTTTCGCGCATGTGGCAGCAAGGAGAGGGGATTCAGGCCCCCCGCACGTTCCCGAGTCTGGATCGGATCTCTTTGAGCGGAAGCTGATCCCCAGCTCAGTCGTGGGTTGAGGGAACAAATGTGGCGGACGGGGGCCTGAAAGGCGTGCCGGAAAGAAGGTCATCTCGAGGTGACCAGGCTCCCTTCGGGCTCTTGGCGGAAAGTCGCCCGGAATCGTTCGAGATCGGCCCGGAGAAAGCGAATATTGCGGCCCATGACGCGAAGGTGGGGAATTTGTTTCCGTTCTACCCAAAGGTAGACGGTTTGTGAACTGACTCCGAGAAATTGGGCAGCCCGGGAAACATTCCACGGAATGTCATCCGCAGTTTCAGGTTGCTTTTCCGATCTCGGAGCAACGGAAGAAGGAGAAACCAGCCTTTCGCGCTTCATCGTTGCCACCGAAATCCTCTCGGGCAACGCCGAATCAGCGAGCATGTTGGATTTTGTGTTTGAAAGTGCAACCGAAAGGTCCGGGTAGCATCTCATCGCGAGCTGCCAATTCCTCCTTTCCGCTTGTGCAATTGGAGAACCCCCTTTCCTGTGCTGTGAAAAACAGCAAAGGTCTTCCGCAGCAAGCAAATGGCTCTCATGGTGTCTATGTCGAAGGGAATAGTTTTTGTCTCAGTTTGAGGATAGGGGAGTTCACCTTCGTGGCATTTGGTTCGGCTGTGAATCTGCAGCAGCGAGCCCGTAGAGCCACTTCAAGACTTGGTTCCGGTCAAACCGTATGTACCGACCCATCGGCAAGCAAGGGATCGGATTTCTAGCACGCGGCCTTCGCTTTTCATAGACCGAGGAGACTTGGACCTTCAGCCGTTTTGCGACTTCCTCGGGCATCAGAATTTCCATGGCATTGTGGCCGGGAGAGAACGCGGAAGGATTGCCTCGCATAGACGAGACAGGGGATTCCGGGCTGTTATGTAAGAGCGAGCAGAAAGTCTTGGTCACATATAAAACCTAAAACTTGGTTGTATTCTTCCACCGTCAGGGACGCACTTAAGAATGTCGCCTACTCTTCTGGCAGTGCGTAGCGTGATTGGTTCTCCTTCTTGAATGTGGGGTCATTCACTGTTATCTCAGACCACAGCGGAGGCTGTTTCGCGGATCGACGGGGCCTTTTTTAGTCGATTGAGCGCGAGTTCGATGAGCCTGTCGTCGAAGAGATGTTGTTTCCGCTGGACCGCCTTCTTCCCCCCGGGCCAGTGCGAAATGCCTTGGCGGATCGAATAAAGATCGGGTGAGTAACCGTCCTTGTGAACGAGCCAATCCACCGTCGCAAGAAGTTCCATGCCGAGGGGCGATTCGTATCCGTCAATTAGCTTCGCTGTTGCTTCGAGTGCCGGAAGGTACGATCTAGCCTTCTCGCTGTGAAGATACTCTTGGACTTTGGAGCGGCGTTCGTCGTTGAACCAAATCATATCGAAAGGACCTGCATCACTTAAACGTTTCGCGGAGTGTAAATAGCTTCCATCCAGTCCGTTTAGCAAGTGACGCAATCTCTCCGCATAAGGTCCGTACTTGTTAGGAATGAATCGGAGGTCAAGAGGATCTCTTAGCCCCATTGCGATGATGGATGATTGCAGGAACCAAGCAAGTTTCTGGACTTCTAAGTTCGTACACTCAAGTCCAAGTACCCCGTATCGTCTGCAGAGCTCGGCGATCAACGCTCGTGCCGGTGTTAGTTTTTCCAGTCCTTCCTTTTTGGAAACGTTCTGATAAGTTCGAGTCGGTTCGTAGACTAGGATTTCAACACACTCGAGTTTTCCGAGCGCTATCTCTATTTCTCGGCGCACCTCCGCCCATTCGAGTCGACCGTTGCCGGTGCCAAGTGGTGGAAGAGCTATAGACCTTATTCCCTTTTCGTTGATGACACGAACAAGGTCTATGAGACCGGATCGAATCCACTCGATTCGTGAATCGCCGCGCCAATGCTTCTTGGTAGGGAAATTGATAATCCAACGCGGCTGAACAAGCCCTTCGTTCTCCGTCACAAACATGTGACCAACTCGAACCCTCTTAGCCCGGCAAGCTTCTATGTAGGCCTTTGTGTTTTCCGGAAAGGCCTCGCTGAACATCAAAGCGATGCCTTTACCCATTACGCCCACTTCGTTGACAGTGTTGACCAACGCTTCTACTGGAGCTTCCAGAAGATTGCCTCGTACGAATTTCATCATCAGACGTACCAACCCGGCCTGGAGTAAACTTTCGTCGCAACACCTAGATTACCACAAGTGTGTTCGATTTTTCTTTGCTCTTCGGCGTTGTAGCAAATGATACCCAGAATTGCCGCCATAGGAACATGGCGATGGATCAAGGCTTCCGCTTGATAGCGTTCGAACTTGCCAGGGTCGTCTGGATCCCGGCGAAAGTCGCGGGCTTGGAGTTTCGCCCAATCAATTCGGTCGAGTTGAGCGAGATCGTCATAAAATTGCGCTGCCTCAAGGACGGCGTGACGGTCAGTGAAGACGAATGGAATCCCTTGCTTTCGTATCTCATGAAGTGAAGAGGTGATAATCGCGATCTCCGTCATCGGGCGCTGGACGACGCCATTCCTCCCCGTCTTGATGTTCAAGAGCATCGGTGAGTATGGCGTGAAATAGAAAGGAATATAGTCGCTGAGGGTGCCTGCGGGGCCGACTGGGACTGCGCGCAACGCTCGACGGACGATGATTTCGGCGTTACCTATTTGAACATAGTTCGGGTCGGATTGCTGGCTATTATTGCAGTGAAGGCCGTTCGCGAGAATCCACGGGATATTTGATACATGAGTGATTCGGAAGATTAACGCTTTCTCGGGACTGAGATTGCTCATCGGTTTGATGCCGGACCCCAACCCCTCATTATAGCCGTGGAATTCTAGAGGCGGCTTGGAATCAGCAGAACTTGAAGCATCCGGCTCTTACCCGAAGGGCCTTCCCACCACAACGGTTGTTTGAACCGTTGTCGGCCGTGGTACCCCACGGATAGTACGCTAGACGTCACCAGGCATCCTCTCCCAGACCGCGGGAAAAGGGCTACACAGACTGTTTTCTTGTCAAGCGGTGGAAGGAGATTGTCGCCTCTAAGGGCCGCAGAGGCAAAGCTGTATGCATCCGCCTGCGTGCCCCAAAAGCCGAAATGACGACACACGCTAGCCGCTTGTGTGTTTGCAAACCAGGAGCATTGATACGCGCCTTCGAAAAAACTGTAGCTGCACGGAACGACCGGCTGCTACCACAAAGGCACTAGCCGCGAACATTGTCGATAGGCACCAGACCTGATCCTTCAGGTGGCCGTTGCGAATCCCAAAGGGAATGAGAACTATGACGCTTACGAGCAGTGAGGCAGCAAGATTGTTACAAAACGCGACTTCCGCTCTCATTTTTGTCGTCACCTGACCTGCTTGACCGTCCAGGTTCCTCAATAGATCCCCCATTTGGCTTGACAATTGCAGTATGTGATCGCGCTTCGCGTCGGCTGGAAACTCGAGTCCAAAGTGCCGGGCCTTCCCGGCGAGGTCCGGGTGTTCCTTTAGGACTCGGCTCCAAATTGACGGAGCGAAAAAATCATAGAAGAGTTCCCCAAATGGGGTGATGATCAGGCCGACTGAATTGCTGATGATCAGCAAGAGAGCAAAAAGGATTGTTGCGGTTGGCCAGCTTAGACGCTCCAGTGGAACGAGCAAGGACACTGGAGTTGCGAGGCAGGCGGCTAGCACGACAATGAGCACGACTCCGACCGCGACTCTTGCGATGAGGTCATAATAGATTTCAGGAACCAAACTAGTTAACTTGCCGAGTTTCTCGTCTGTCATAAGACTTCCTTTTTTGAACACCGACGGAGACCAAGGGCTGCTCGACGTAGCGTGCGAATATCGCAATCAGGTCTAGCACTCAGGGGCGCCTTCGGGCATCTGTTATTCCCTTGCGTTAATCGAAGTCCAGTCAATCCAATTCCTTTGTCGTTCCTGTCTTAGAAAACATGGATCTTGAAACTGGAATAGGTACGCGTCAATATGAGCGATAGGATGAGCGATGATGTGTTTTCCGTCAGCGCAAACACGTAGGACCCTGGCAGCGCTTACGAGTTCGCACATCTCATGCAGTGCGTCTCTTAGACGTCTATTGGTACCATCAGCGATAGAAACGACCGAGGCAAGAAAATCGGTTAACTCGGTTCGATTTGTGGACAAGAGTGTTTCGGCGTCGTAGTGCACCGAAATGCCCGTTTCGACGATTCTCATCCCTCGACGTCGGGCGGCCGCTAAATATTTGTATGTGAATCCAAATGTTGTGGCATTGCACTCTAGGTCTAGCGCGGACCTATCGATCGCTCGCATGCCAGACGCTACGTCTGTGAAGCTGGAGCCAGTAACAGAATTAAATAACGCTGTGGCAAAGAAATTTGCTGCGGCTTTCGCGTCTGGAACCGCTTGAGCGAGTCTGGGAGTGAGGAATCTCGATCCAATCGTCAAGTTAGCTTGGGTATCGAGGTGAAAATTGATCAGGGAAGGCACGAACTCCGGATCGTGCGTACCATCGCCGTCAAGCGTTACGACGATCTTGGATTGCAGTTTTTTACACTCTTCGAATCCCAGTTGCAACGCGGCACCATAGCCCTTACATTGCGCTGTTCTAAGCACCTGTGCTCCCGCAGCGGATGCAAGACTGCCGGTGCCGTCTACACTGCCATCATCTATCACCAGGACGTCGGAGCTGAAGTTTCTGCATTTACTCACGACAGTCGCAATCGTCTGGGCTTCGTTGTGTGCAGGAATCAGGATAAGAAAAGCTTGCGACATTTATCTCGAGGCCTCTGAACGAGTTGCAGAAACGGAACTGAAGGTCTCTTTGGTCGATCTCACGGGCCGCCATTTTCCCTTTTTGCCAATGCCCACGATCTGTAAGGTCCTAGCGAACCACCATAAGAGCGCATCGATAGCTAACAGTGATGTAACGGCTGGCGCATAGCGTCGTTGGAATTCTTTGTCGAGGCACTCGCCCCGGGACAGACAAGATCGGAAAGCACGCCGAAGCGTATCGGTTTCGTCCGGAGCGACTCGGCGCAGTTGCGCGAGACCGATTCTGTTACGCAACTTTTGCCTACAGAAGTCTCTCCAAGTTTGGGCAGGTCGGAATGTAACGCTGAGGTGGGGGGCGTAGTGAATGATATGGCCGAGGCTTGAACAATTTAGCCCGACTGTGATGTCGTCAAGCAACGGAGACGGCCAGTAGGTGGGCAGAATCTTTCGATGACAAAGGTAACAATGTGCTGAGACAGCCCATCGAAGCTCCGGCCTTTCACTCCGAATCCAGTGCCATGCAAGGGAAGTCAGCGATGCCCAGACGAGGAGAATCGAAGCGTTGTCTAAAGCAGAGGCTAAAATTGCGTCCAGGCAATCAGGTACATTTCTCGCTTGCACTATGCCCGGTGATGGTTGTGTAAGTGATGCCAAGGCGGCGAGGGTGTGACCGGACGCCTGAACATCGGCATCCAACACAAGCAGCCATTCATTGGCGGCTACGGACGCGCCGTGTACGAGCGCCTTGTACTTGGGTATCCACTGAGCTAACTGGACGTGTTGGATATATCGGTTACATTCCTTCTCGAATGCGCACAGGGGCTGAGTGCGATCCGTCGATGGCGATGAGACCAAAACGATTTCAGTTATCTGATTATTGAGCTGGACTGCCTGATGCAACGACGGAAGCAGGCGCAGTAAGGTCTGCTCCTCGTTGAAAGCGGGAATTAAGACAGACACGCCCATAGTGGTATCCTCGAAGAAACGGCAGACTGTATTAACGGCTGCACATTATGATTCTCGTTGTTTGCTGGATTCATGATTGGCGGGATTCTAACCCCCGTCCCTAAATATGTGAAGCCCGCGTATCAGCTCCGCCGGTTGGGGACTAGTCGAACGGAGACAGGAAGCGCGACGGTACAGAATGAGGATCCAAGAAGTGGACAGTGCCGTGCATCTCGGTGACGCTCTCTCCCCGAACGAGGGTCCCCTCACTGTCTTCGTTAGTTCCCCATTTAGCGAACCAATCGGTGAGCGATGGGCTTTACGCGAAGCGCTGAGGGAGCGTCTGCGAAGAGAGGGTCATAGGCCTTGGTTGTACGAGATCAACGCCAAGGAATACAGGAGGACTGGTCTAACACCGAGAGAGATCATCATAAACGCTATTGAAAAGTCTGACGTGGTCATAACTCTCTACAAGAGTCGGGCGGGATCGTTTCTTGATAATGAACCGTTCTACGCGACAGCATTCGAGACGTTTCACGCGCGCCGTTTGGGCAAGAAAGTGTACTTGTATGTTCTCGACGCGGTTCAGAAACCCAGGTTGCGCGGTGTACTTAGCGTTTTTAAGCAGGCCATGCCGAGCCCCGATACGGTCTCAAATGATGGGTCGGAGAAAGACCTAATCGAACGAGTGGTTTCTGACCTAGCGGAATTTCGGAATAGCTCGCCAAGAGCAAACCTAATCGCCACGGACAACATTAGCCTGGATGCAAATATAAATGACAGAGACTGGCTTGATGGAATTCATTCGAGGCTTGGGTTGGCGCGAAGTCTTTGGAGCGCCAGAGAAATAGCCGAACGAGTCCCAATGGTGACGACGACCCGTCGAGTGAACAAGGACAACAGGCTGCACTACGCGCAAGTTCTCGCGGCTTGCGCTGGCGTTTGGGCAAACCAGTCCGAGTACACTCGAGCGATAGAGTGCGGCTGGGCGGCCGTTCGAATTTTCATGGAAACAGGGTATGCCTACGAGATGATCGGCGAAATTCAGGCGGTTTCCGGGATTCTGAATATGGCGAATCAAATCAAGAATGCCTATTGGGTAAACACATTTGGATTCCAAGCCGCGTCCAGGCTAAGAGAAGCTCAACGAATTCCGCTTTTGCAGAGCTTCAACGATTCGCGTGGGTCGATTATGAGGAAGCTTGGAAAGTTCGGCAATGCAAGAGAGCGAATTAGGAAGTCGATGTCCACTGTGGGGGACGTATCGGCTTATTCGCTTGCGAAGTACGCCAGTGCGGTTGCGTTGCTCGGGGGAAAGGCTAACGTCGACAGCGGTCTGCGGCTCCTATACGACGTAGCTCTTCCGCTAGCGTTGTCAACGGACCAATCGGTCGGATATGTGCAAAGGGACGCCGCGCGTATTGCTCTGCTAGTCGGCGATCATCTAACTGCGGCACGGCTGTTAACCGAAGCTGAAAAATCGTGCAGAACGAAAGGACAGTTACATACGCTTGGTTTGATTCAGCGAATGAAGAGGGAAGTGGAATTGTCGTAAGCGGGGTGATCCGCTGTCCGTGCGAGGGTCAATGAGAGATTCGGAGCGTGCTCGAAGAGCCCACGAACCGTCGTCATTGTGGTTGTACAATAGCTGCACAGGCGCTCCCGAAGAGGGGCGTTTTGCACCGGAATAGGGCAGCTTATCCGCCCGTAACGCGTTGATCCCGAACACTAGGCTGTGGAATCGGGAAATTGCTAAGCCGTGATAACGTACGCTATTTTTCGCACATTTGAGGAGGAGCAGGTCTGGTTGGTAAAACAGAGGGCCTGATCCTGCCGTCAGGCAGGGAAGGTCCGAGAGGAGAGGCGATGGAGCCCACCAACCGGGGAGAAGCAGGCAAGGAAGTAGCGAAGCTGAGCCAGGTGATCCAGATTGATGAGGGAAAGATTCAGGAGGATCTGGGAGAAGTGGTACGCAGCACGGTGGAAGAGACGTTGAACGCCATGCTGGATGCCGAAGCCGACCGTCTTTGCCGTGCCGAGCGGTATGAACGGACCGAAGCGCGGAAGGATACGCGGGCGGGTTCCTACGAGCGGCACCTACAGACGAAAGCGGGCGAAGTCACGCTGAAGGTGCCGAAGCTGCGCACGCTGCCGTTTGAGACGGCCATCATTGAACGCTACCGGCGGCGGGAAAGTTCGGTGGAAGAAGCGCTGGTGGAGATGTATCTTGCGGGGGTGAGCGTACGGCGAGTGGAAGACATCACCGAAGCCCTGTGGGGCACGCGGGTCAGCCCGAGCACGGTAAGCGAGCTGAACCAGAGGATCTACGCGCAGATAGAGACCTGGCGTAACCGGCCGATCGAAGGCAACCACCCGTATGTGTTTCTGGACGGTTTGTGGCTGAAGCGGAGCTGGGGTGGCGAAGTGCGAAACGTATCGCTGCTGGTGGCGATTGGCGTGAATGATGAGGGTTTTCGCGAAGTGCTTGCGGTGGCGGAAGGGTCGAAGGAAGACAAGGCGAGCTGGACGGCGTTTTTGCGGCACCTGAAAGAGCGCGGACTGAAAGGCGTGCGGCTGTTCGTCTCGGACAAGTGCTTGGGGCTAGTGGAAAGCCTCGGGGAGTTTTATCCGGAAGCACTGTGGCAACGGTGTGCGGTGCATTTTTATCGCAACGTGT
Organism: Acidobacteriota bacterium; assembly: GCA_021324935.1. Lineage (GTDB taxonomy): Bacteria > Acidobacteriota > Terriglobia > Acidiferrales > UBA7541 > Acidiferrum. The sequence continues at coordinate 50,604 of JAJPIE010000012.1, read as the reverse complement.
GGACCGCGGTGCCGACGAGCAAGGTGAAGGAAGTTGCGGCCATGCTGAAAGCGATTCACGCGCAGGAAGATCGTGCCGCTGCGCGACAAAAAGCTGAACAAGTCGCCGCGAAACTGAAGGAGATGAAGCTGGCGGATGCCGCGGCGTTGGTAGTGGCCGGGATCGAAGAGACGCTGTACTACTATGCGTTTCCGCGGGAACACTGGCGCAGTTTGCGAACCAACAACCCGTTGGAACGCCTCTTGCGCGAGGTGCGACGAAGAACACGCGCCGTGGGAGCGTTCCCCGATGGAAAGTCAGCACTGATGCTGGCAGCAGCGCGGCTGCGTCACGTGGCCGGCACGAAGTGGGGCACGCGGCGCTACTTGGACATGAACCGCCTGGCGGAAGCGAGCGAAGCGGCATGAACGATCGCGCGAAAAATTTCGGCTCCCCCTCGGGGGAGCCGAACACCTCAACCAGACCTACGTTTCACCAAATGTGCGAAAAACTCTGGACACTACCAAGCCGTTGTGAGGGCGATCAATTTGGACTTTATCGTTGGTCGTGAGGTTGCGTTGTCAGCTTGCGAGTTGCCGTTGTGACCATTCGTTCAAAACAACAGAAACGAACCTAACTCGCTCGTTTTGTTTGAAATGTAAGATGAGCGTGTCACAGTCATATGCGCGAGGGGTTAAAACGGGTCGACTGTGACCAAATTGTGACCAAAGGCCGCGCAAAGTAGCGAAAGACAATCGAAAATGGAAGAAGTCGAAAATTGCTAACTGACAGCTGGCAAAGGGATTTAGCTTATTCGACGTCAGTTAGCGAAACCGCAAAATAAAATTTCAAGACCGCCGGTTTCAACCGCTCACCCACTCCTCCGTTTTTAATTCTAGCGTACTCTGTGGGTTAGCGCTGGATTTGGGGTGCTCTGTGTTTCGATTGCTGCATTGTAGTGCAAGGTGTGGTTCGAGAAAGGCAATCAACCCCCGGTTAGATTTCCAGCGGCGGCTTTTCGACTGCTCAATTTTTGTAGATTTCATCAATGAAGGTTGCGTGGTCGGCCACATAGGAACTTCGCAAATGATTGTCATCCTTATACAGGGGGAGCCCCTGCTCCGATGTCGTTTTACAAGTCGTGGCGTTGCAGAGGTACGGAACCGGATCGATTACGATCGCTCCGCATTGCACGCCTACTGCCTTCAGGCGGTCCAGGATTAGTCGCGATGTTCTCAATTCGCTAATTTCCAAATCCCGCGCATGAAATGCTCCTGTGAAGTGAGAAACCATCTTCTTGGGGTCAAAAACAATCGACGTCGGATTGGAAAGAATGATAAAGACTCGCTTCCCCTGGGATCGTAACGACCTTATCGACGACCCGAATTCATCAAACTCCTGAACCGCCAGCGGCATTCCCGGCCCCTTCATTCGAAGCGCATCGTCCGCTCGGTAGACTTTGGTTGTCTTGTCTCCGTCTGTCTCGTATCCAAAATAGTTCTCCCAGAATGCGGAGAAAACGACTGTTTTTACAAGGGGGTTATTCGCTTGCCCCAGGGCGAAATCGAAAAACTTGTCGCAGGCATAGCCGTGCCGGGATCGGATCCCCGGTAGCGGGGGGCAAAGTCCGTAAGTAGCGAACACCGCCGTTGGAAACTGGCCGGGATGTCTGGCCATTTGCGACTTGATTCGGGAATAATATTGCTCCATATGGGAATCTCCGATGAAGAGCACCTGTTCATCGGGTCGTCCCGTCAAACTGCCCGTATGAAAATCGGCGTTCTTTCCAAAGTTCCCGCTGAACGGATATTCCCAGTCTGCCGCCGCTGCCTCCACAAGACTCCCGTTTTTCTGCAGTCGTGGCTGCACAACGGCGCGGCCGATCAAACCTGCAAGCCCAATCAGACCTACCGCGCTCGCAAGCAGGCACGGCACCGCGACGGTCGATTTATGGTGCCTAAGCGGCGTTTCCACCAGTTCGTAGGTAAGCCAGGCCATCGAGATTGAGACCAGGATCGCGGCAACCCCGAGCGGCCATGTCAGTTTTCCCGGAGTCAGAATTTTCGTAAAGACCAGCAGTGGCCAGTGCCATAAATACAGCGGGTAGCTGATCAATCCAAGGAACACCATCGGTCGCGAAGATAGAGCCACCCTGTTAAACCACGCCGACGGTCCGGCCGCGATGGCTAAACTAGCTCCAAGGGTCGGTAGGAGCGCCTGCCAGCCTGGAAAGGGCTTATTCTCGTTTACGAAAATCAGGGAAACAAGCAAAAGCGACATTCCGGCAAGAGACAACGCGAATCGCACATGGCGGTTCTCGAGCAGTTCAGTCGGCGAACTTCCAGAACCGTTTTTTTCTCTCAGGAACATTGCCACATAGGCTAGGGACGCGCCCAGAGCCAGTTCCCAAATTCGCATCGCCGGAAAATAGAAATCAGCGGACGGCTTTTTGTCCACATACCAGAGATTGAGGCTAAGCGAAATTCCCAGGACGAGCAGAATCGATGGCAGCGTCGCGGCGCGCTTTCGAAAGACGAATACCAGAAGTAATGGCCAAATGATGTAAAACTGTTCTTCGACGCCTAACGACCACAAATGAAGCAACGGTTTCGCCGATGAATCGAAGTACCCGCCTTCACGCATCAGGGCAATATTGGATAAGAAGGCTGCCCCTGCAAACACATGCTTCCCAAGCGCCCTCCAGTCGCTCGGGAAAAGAAATACCCACCCCGCTGCTAGGGAAACGACAAGAATGGTGACAAGCGAAGGAAAAATCCGCTTGATTCGACGGCCATAAAAGGTGGCGTAACTGAATGATCCTGCTTTCAAGGATTTGAGGATTATCCCGGAAATCAGGAACCCCGAAATTACGAAAAAGACATCGACGCCGACGAATCCGCCGGGTGCCACTCGCGGGAAGTAATGGAAGACAATGACCGACAGGATGGATAGGCCGCGCAGGCCGTCAATGTCGGGCCGATACGTCAGTGGAGTGAGAGTATTGGTTGATTCCCGAGTTGGGCGCGACATTGACTCTGCCCCACATGAAATCGGCGCCTCGCTCATACTCCAGTGCGCCATCGATTAGAGAGTCGCAAATGGCTGCGAACTTCATCCTGTCGTGACCATGACCGCAGGTCCCGAATTTGTCGAAGGCCCTGGCGAATCACGCCTTTCCATCCTCACTCGTACTTCATTATCCCACGGCGCCAAGTATAACCCGGCCCAAAGTCCACTCGATGCCCTGAACTATCCCTTTTCCCCTCCGGTAACGGCTATCGCCACCTTGCGGAACGCTGGTGATGTCTCCACAACATTCCGGATCTCTTGAACCAGCAATTCTGGCGCCGCCTGCATGATCCAATGGTTGCTGTTTTCCACCAGAATGTGTCTTCCCAGCGGCAGCCGCGCGGCAAGCTCCGCATGCTCTTTACGCCGGTGCTCCGGCGCCGTTCGCGCCGATAGAATCGCCACCGGCATTTCCGAAAACACGGGAAATTCCGCAACACGCGCCGCGCTGGCCGGCAAATTCTCCAGTTGGCTTGCGATTGTCAGCGCAAACTTTGGCTGAATCCAGAAGATCGCCGCCATCGCTTGTTCCTCCGGCGGCAGCGCCGCAAACCACGGACTCGATACCGTGCCGGATTCATCCGGCGCGCCGCGGCTGATCAACCGCACCAGAAATGCAGCGCCCTTTCTGGCCCGAGTGGTCAGCAACGCCGCTACAAATCGGATCAATCCCATGCGGGCAAGTACCGCCGCCCGTCGGCAGACCGCCGCGCCAATTCGCGTGAGCTTCAGATCGTGCGCAGAAGGTGGATTCCATTCCGCTGCCGCCACAGGGTCCACAAGCACGACCCCGGCAATCTTCTTCGGGAAGCGCGCTGCAAACAGCGGCATGGTCAATCCGCCGAAGGAATGCCCCACCAGAACGTACGGCTCCGGAATTGCCGCCCGCTCCAGCAGCGCGTTCAGTTCGTCAACAATTCGTTCTGCCGTGCGCGGCATCGGCCCCAAATCGCTCCACCCCAGTCCCGCGCGGTCATAGCTCACCACGCGAAACTCCTGCCCCAATTCCTTCTGCAACCCGCTCCAGCTCAAAACCGTGGACATCAGCCCCGCTTCCAGCAGAATCGTCGGGCCCTTGCCGCCGGTTTCATGGAGATGCAGCCGGTGCGTGCCCAAATCCACCAGGCGGCCGGGCGGCGGATAGTTCTGCTTATCTCTGTGCGTGCCAAAGGCTTGATACGCTGCGCCAAACAACACTGCAACGAGCAACACGCCGATTAACCAGGCTAGGACGGAAATCAACGATCGGCTCCTCAGACACTCAGTTTACTCGCTTGGATGTTTTGGAGTCGAAGTTGGCTATGCACTTCGTCCGCCACACGGAATGCCAGTTCGACGCACTCTCCAATCGAGCGTCCCTTTAGATAATTGCCTGCCAGATGCAAGCCCGGAATGCCTCGTAAGATTTCTCCTATGGCGATTACTCTCTTTGCGTGTCCCAGATTGTATTGCGGCAGCGCTCGCGGATGCGTCCAAATCTCTCGGTCAGCGGGTTCCCCTTCGATGCCTAGGATTTTCCTGTTCTCCCGCTCAACCGCCCGCGCTAGTTGCTCTGTGGACTTAATGCTTGTATCACCTTCCGCCTCGGGTTCTGCAAAGCTTGTCATCAAGACTTTGCCTTCCGGAGCGCGCTTGGGAAACAAAGACGAATTCCAAAACGTGCAGATCGTGCGCATCCTCTCCGCACGCGGCACCATGAATCCAAACCCATCCAGCCGGTTCGCAACTTTCGATCGGTCATAGGTGCAGGAAACTCCGCACATGGGCGAGTACTCAATCGCCTTCAGGTGATCCGCCAGTCTTGCCCATTCGTGTTCCAAAAGCTCTCCCACCACGTACGCCGGCACCCCGAAAATCAGGTGTTCACTGGCGATTCTATCTCCGTCGGACAATTCTATCTGCCAGCCCCGCGAGGAATTGTCCTCGGACCTGCGGATCGCCGCTATCTTTGCAATCCGGACTCCATATCGGATCTCCTTGTGTAATCTCTCCGCGAGCCGCTCTGGAAGTCTCCCCATTCCTGACGCGAATGTACCCATCGAAGGAAACGCGTCCGTAATCGTCATTGATCCTGATTTCGTTTTATGGCGATTGCGAGTAATTCCTCCTTCCGCTTCCCCCTTGCTTCGCCTGGCATTCCGCGTCTTCCATGCCCCCCGAACCAGGCTTCCGTACTCTCGCTCCCATTCGACCAGCGCGGGAAAAGCACTTTCCATTCCCATTTTGCGCGCGTCCCCGAAAAAGATCGTGGCGATGACCGGATCTACCAGGTTCTCCAAGACGTCGCGCCCGAATTTGCGTTCAACGAATTCAGCCAAGGTTTCTTCCCGCGAAGGCGGCTTCGAAGAACGAAACACCTCGGTGAGAATACGCATTTTCGACCGTAGTCCAACCAGCTTTGTCGTCAACAGATTTGCCGGAGAAAACGGCGCTGTCTGTAATCTTCCATTCCGGAAGATATATCGCTTCGCCTTGCGGTCCCCGGCGATAAACTCACTGTCCAACCCAAGTTCGTGCACCAGCTGCATCACGGATGCCGGAAATCGCGGGAACTGTGGCCCCAATTCAAACAGGCAGCCATTCCGGCGCACCGTGGCGACAACTCCGCCGGCGCGGTCCCCTGCCTCAAAGACTCGGCATTGGACTCCAAGTTGCCTCAATCGGTAGGCACACGCCAGTCCGGAAATGCCTGCGCCCATGACAACGACTTTTTCTGTGTATCTCACTGCAAGCAAAACCTATCATAAGAGGATGGAAGTGCGGACATATCCAGGTTTGAAAATCTCCCGCTCCATAGATGTCGCAGATGCCCGCTGAGTCACTCCTGAATTTTGTGCGAAATTACGCCGCCCGGGGCGCCGAAATTGCCGTCCGCCAGCGCCGCGGCTATCGCATGGAAACCTGGACCTATGCGCGCGTTGGCCAGGAAGCCAACCGCGTGGCCCGTGAAATCGAAGCGCGCGGAATCAGAAAGGCGGATGCTGTCTTGCTTTGGGGCGATAATTCCGCCGAATGGATCGCCGTGTTTCTCGGTTGCCTCCAGGTTGGCGCAGTAATCGTCCCCATCGACCATGCCTCCACGACGGAGTTTGCCTGCCGCGTTGCTCGCGACGTCGGCGCCAAGTTGGTTTTTCGGTCGCGCGGCAAAGAAGACTGCTTCGGCTTGCCTTCTATTGATCTTGCGGATCTTTCTGCAACAATTGCGCGTCGCGATCCCTCTCCTTACTCCCCGCCTTCGCTGACTCGGCAGGATACGCTTGAAATTATCTATACCTCCGGCACCACCGCCGAGCCGCGTGGCGTTGTCATCAGCCATGGAAATGTCCTCGCGAACATCGAGCCCCTGGAACACGAAATCCAGAAATATCTGCGCTACGAAAAAATATTCCATCCCCTCCGCTTTTTGAACCTTCTTCCGCTCAGCCATGTGTTCGGCCAAATGCTTGGCGTCTTTATCCCGCAGATGCTCGCCGCTACCACCGTTTTTCTCGATTCTCTGAAGCCTGCCGAACTCGCTGAGACGATCCGCCGCGAACGCGTCTCGGTTGTCGTCGCCGTTCCCCGGTTCTTGGAATCGCTGCAGAGGGAGGTTGAGCGCCGCCTGGAGCGCGAACACCGCTTCGCGAAATTTGAAACCGAGTTTGCAGTTGCGGAGAACGAGCATTTCCTGCGGCGTTGGTGGCGCTTCCGCCAAATTCATTCTCGCTTCGGCTGGAAATTCTGGGCCTTCATCTCCGGCGGGGCTGCTTTGCCGGAGCAAACCGAAACATTTTGGACGCGACTCGGATACGCGGTGATTCAGGGCTACGGCATGACGGAAACGATGTCCTTGATCAGTCTGAATCATCCTTTTTCCTCTGCGAAAGGTTCGATCGGCAAGGTCTTCCCGGGCATGGAAGTTCGCGTCGCCGACAACGGGGAAATTCTGGTTCGCGGTGAAGGGGTTGCCCAGGCGTACCGTCAGAAAGGCCAATTGCAGGCCGTTGCCGAAGCCAGCGGCTGGTTCCGTACCGGCGACATTGTGGAAAAAGATGAAGTTGGCCGCTTGTATTTCAAGGGCCGCAGCAAAAACCTCATCGTCACGCCGGCCGGCATGAAAGTCTATCCGGAGGACCTCGAGAAAGCGCTCCGCGCGCAGCCCGGCGTCCGCGATTGCATCGTCATCGGCTTGGAAAAGGACGGCAACGCCGAAGCGTGCGCCGTGCTGCTGTTGACGAGTGCCTCGAAAGACCCGGCGCCAATCATCGAAGGGGCCAATCAATCCCTCGCCGACTATCAGAAAGTCCGCCGTTTCTTTGTCTGGCAGGAGCCGGATTTCCCCCGGACTCCTACGCAGAAACCCATTCTTCCCCGCATTCGTGAAACTATCGAAGCGGCAAGCGCCGGCCCTCCGCAAAAGCGAGTAAGTGGCGATGTGCTTGCCTCCCTGATTTCTCGTATCACGCATCGGCAGCTTCCGCCCGACGCCCGCAATGCTGCGCTTGAGTCCGACCTGCAGCTCTCCTCCGTCGACCGCGTGGAGTTGATGAGCGCCCTCGAGGACCAATATCAAGTGGAACTTAACGACTCCCAATTCCAGGACGTTCGCACTGTAGGCCAGCTCGAAACCCTCCTTACTCAAGGCGCCCCTGCCACGGTTCAACATGTGTACCCGCGCTGGCCTCAACACTGGCTGACGACGATTTTCCGCCTTGCGGTTTATTACACCCTCGCCTGGCCCGCCACCTACCTCTTGGCCGCCCCAAAAGTACGTGGCCGCGAAAATCTTAGGGATCTCCAAACGCCATTTCTTGTCGTTTCCAACCATGTCACCTATCTGGACATCGCCTGGATCCTGCCGGCTCTTCCGGCCCGATTCCGCAATCGCCTGGCAACCGCCATGCGTGGGGAACGCCTGGCGGAAATGCGCGGTCCGTCGAAGAGTCTCAGCCTCTTCGAACGCTTCATGGAGCGCCTGCGCTACGTTCTCGTCACCAGCCTCTTCAACGTCTTCCCGTTGCCACAAAAGTCCGGATTTCTCGAGAGCTTTCACTTCGCCGGCAATCTCGCCGATCGTGGCTGGAACATCCTGGTTTTTCCCGAAGGCGTAACCTCCGAAACCGGAGAGATGGTCCCTTTTCGCTCGGGAATCGGCATGTTGGCCAAGCAACTCAACGTGCCCGTGGTTCCCGTGTACTTGAGCGGCTTGTTCGACTTAAAAAAGGGAAATCGCATTCTCGCTCGGCCGGGTCACGTGCGCGTAACCATCGGTACGCCGGTTCGCTTTACCCACGGCCAGGATGCAAATGAAATCACCCGCGAACTAGAGCGTCGCGTTCGTGCGCTTCAATTTGTCTAAGAAACTTTGAACTTCCGGAAGATGGACAATCGGCGAACCGCAAAGTACAGCACAACTAGAATCCCTGCCGCCGCCAGCGAATGCCACTTCTGATGCAAGACAAATTCTTTTGCTGCTTCGCCATACCGCACGCCCAGATAGCCCTCGATGAAAAATCGCACCGCGCGCCCCGCCAGCGTGCCAAGCACAAACGTGAAAAACGGCACCTGGAACACTCCCTGTGCAATCACAAACGGTTTGTACGGCACGGGAAATGGCGCCGCCGCGGGAAGCACCACGCAAGCCACGGGATGATGTTCGATGAACTTCTGAATCCCTTCCGGCGGCTGGCCGTGTCTGCTTCTGTAAAATGCCTCGCCGCCTTTCCGTGCCAGCCAGTAGACGCAGATGCAGCCTCCCAGCGAGCCGATCGCCGCCATCCCCACGTAGAGCGGCATCCGCACCGGGCGCAGGCTGGAAAGCTCGATCAGGAACAAGTCAGTCACCAAGGGCAACGGCAGGAAGGAGGAATCAATAAAGGAAGAACAAAATAGCCCTATTACGCCAAACGCGGGTAAGGTCGCTTTCATCCATGCGACGATTCGTCCGGAAGCAACTCCATACCGAAAAGACGAGAATACCGTAATACGGTAATCGCTGCTCAGTCGCATTTGATTAGCTCAATCTTTTCGAGTCTGCCCATAATTGGTCGTCGTTACCCCTGCAAGCTGCACTCATTTTCCATCCCGAAAAAATCGGATCGGAGTACTAGTCCGTAATCTAAAGTCAATTCCCCGAAAAGGATTTTTCCCGTCTCACTCGCTCTGATATTTATTGCATCCCGCTTGGCTCTTTATTTATCCTACTATCGGATGTGCAGCCGCCCGCCATATGCGCATCGATGCTTGCCCCCGATTTCCCTGGTTTGTTCCGAAGCTGATGTATCTCTTGTACTAGTTTTTATATCTAAATTGAGGTAGCCAGGGATCGTTGCGGTAGCCATGGCGTGTAGCTGATCGCTTGATTCGCCCCATTCGATCCGGCTCCCAATGATGCTTGGCAACAAAGACCACAGCGCTCGGTCATCTTTACGCAAGGTGAGGTCACATTCATGTCCACTGTCGAACAGCCGCTCCCGACAGTTCCTGCTCAGCCGTTCCGGCTAGATGTTCCTCTACACACGCTACTCCAGCAACCCGCGTCGCGCCCCAGCCCTAATTCTTCCAACGAGAAAGCTGTCCTCCCGGAGCCCGTGTTCCCCCAGCGGCCGGAATTGCTGGGCGAACTCACGATGCAAGACGTTGCTGCCCACCAGCAAGTTCTGGACACCGGCAAGCGTCATTGGCCCGCTTCTTACATCCTCAAGAATATGCGCGGCTGGATGGTCCCCTATTTCAAGTCGCGCGTTCTTCCGGGTGATTTTCAACCGATCATCGCCTACCTCTTCACCGAATGGAAATGCAATCTGGACTGCCACTATTGCTGGTCCTACGACAATCGCGTTAAGGGCATGACGGAGGATATTGCCCGGCGCTCCATCGATTGGCTGGAGTCCACCCCCTGCCGCGTCCTTGCACCCACCGGAGGCGAGCCGCTGCTCCGGCCGGATTTCGTCCACAAAGTGATTTACTACGCGGCCAAAAAAGATTTCTGGGTCTATCTGGCCACGAACGCCCGTCTGCTGCGTCCGGAGGTGATCGATCGGCTTGCCGATGCGGGGATCGCTACGATCAATTTTGCCGTCGACGCCATCAAGGAAAAGCCTGGCTTGCCCAAGGCCTTCGAGCACGTGCGCTCTTACTTCGATTATCTGGTGAAGCGCCAATATCGCTACGGCTACACCGTCTTTTTCAACGTCAACATCTGCCGTACCAATATCGATGACGTTAAGGAACTTGTCGAAATCGCCCACGCGAATGGGATCTCGCTTACCTTCCACGTCAACGAAGCGCCGATGATGGAGCAATCCCATTTCAAGCACCTGCACGAAAATGACACTTACATCCGCCCGCAGGACTTTCCGATGGTGGATGATTTGCTCGATTGGCTGATTGACAAGCAGCGCCAGGGTTACAAAATGGTCGACTCCATCCCCCGCCTGCAAAACATGAAAGGTTTCATGCGCGGTGTCGGTGAACATTGGGGCTGCCGCGGGGGGCAGAATTGGCTGATCATCCGCACGGATGGAACACTCGCGCCTTGTTTTCCCATGTACAACGCAACTTACGATTGGGGCGCCATTGAGAATCACAAATTTGATCTCAAACAGCTTTCTGAGATGAAACAAGGCTGCGAGCCCCACTGCTTCTCTACTTTGGGCTACAACGTGGCTTACTGCTATGACATCGCCCGGGTCATGAAGTGGTTGCTCAAGCAGGCCCGTCATCGGTTCCAGGGCGTGACCGGCAGCTTTGAGTGAGTGTTTTTTTGTGCGGAGCGCCGCAGAGCGGAAAGTTCTGCGGCGCTCCGTAAGGATGAACGGCTTTATCATCCCGCATCGTACTTGGTAGGGGTGAGGCTACACGAGACGCGCACGAGCAAGACCATGGAGTTCACTACCCGGAAGTTTCTAGATTTTCTTGGAAGAGCCTTCTGCCTCGGCCTCTGCGTTCTCTTCTGGTCTCTCCCCGCTCTTTCCCAGGCCGCCGCCGCGCCTCTTGTGGCCAAAGCTCCTTTGCCCGATCAGTCTCCGTCTGCTTTTGCACATCAGGCTTCCGCTCAGCAGGACGCCAAGATTAGTGGCAAGGTGGTCGACCAGACCGGTGTCGAGGTCGTTGGGGCCACCGTCACGCTTACGCGAGACGACCAGTCCTCCGGCATTTCTATCGTGACCGACGAAGAAGGTCAATTCTATTTTTTCAACGTGCCGCCGGGACCTTTTCATCTGACCGTTTCCTCACCGGGCCTTGCTTCGCAGGATTTTTCCGCCACACTCCAACCGGCGGAATCCCTTGTCACCCCCTTGTTGATGCTGGTCGTCGCCACGCAAGTGACTCAGGTCGAGGTCACACTCACACCCGAAGAGCTGGCTACCGCGGAAATCAAGGATCAGGAGAAACAGCGCGTATTCGGCGTCATTCCGAATTTCTATGTCAGCTACGTTCCCGATGCCGCTCCGCTCAAGCCGAAGCATAAGTTTGAATTGGCATGGAAATCCTCCACCGATCCCTTCACTTTCGGGGCCGTTGGCCTTGTGGCTGGAATCAATCAGGCAGCCGGGCGGTGGTCCGGCTATGGGCAAGGCGCGCAGGGATTTGCAAAGCGGTACGGCGCTTCTTACGCCGATGTCTTTACCGGCACCTACATCGGCGGCGCCGTTCTCCCGTCGCTTCTGAAGCAGGATCCGCGCTATTTCTATCGAGGGAAGGGAAGCAAAGCGTCCCGGTTTTTTTATGCCTTGGCAAGTTCCGTCATCTGCAAGGGCGATAACGGCCGTTGGCAACCCAACTACTCCAGCGTCATGGGGAATCTGGCTGCAGGCGGTATAGCCAATCTCTACTATCCGTCGAAGGACCGGCATGGCGCTGGCCTCGTCTTCTCCACCGCGTTTATTCGCATGGGTGAAATGGCCGTTGCCAATATCTTTCAGGAGTTCCTTGTTCCCAAGCTAACTCCGAATCTCCCCACCCGCGCGGCTTCTCACCAGTAACACCACCCGTCAACTTGTAGAATTGAAAGTCGGGCCCAATGCGGGGAATACGCCTTCATTCCTCGCCGCAGGCACGTACGAGCGAGTCGCAATCGAGGATTCGACCCGGCTTCCGTCGAAGTAACCTGCTCGAAGCGGGTAAACTCCAATTCAAAAAGCTAAGCCCCACGCTGCCAGTCCGGGCAAAATTGCCTCGGAAGTCGCAGGTGGGGCTCGCAGAATCTGAGCTGAACAGACTATGCGGCGATCGGGAGACTCTTCTTTTTGTTCAAAAATGCGGCGCCCAGCACCAGCATTCCGCCCACTCCAAGTAGCAGCAGCGAACTTGGTTCCGGCACGTTGACCTGAGGGTCCGTCAGAGTCACGTTATCCACATCCAGTTGGCCAGACACGGCTGTGAAAAGAAGGTACAAATTGCCGGCGGGCACTGTCGAGCCGCTCTGGTATTGGCAACCTTCCTGTTGAAATGTATGTGCTGCGATATTGTTGGCATTCAGCACGCCTGTCGTGCACAAAGTGGTCATGACGCCATTCAAAATGGTGTCGAGCGAAATCGTGTATAGACCGTTGGCACCATCTCCGCGGTTTCCAACGTACACTCCCAGATCATAGATCGAATTCGGTTGCACGGTTTCCCCGGTAAGCAACTGGGAAATCGAGTTGTTGATGGTGTATGCGACAGTCGAGCCGTTCGGTAGAGTCGGAAAATACCATCTGGTGGGTTGCCAGGATCCGCCATTGTTGACGCTCCAGCCAGGTACAAGCGCATTGGAGGTGGAAGAGTAGTTGTAGCAACCTGGAGTGCAGGAGTAATTCAGCGGATTGTAATTCTCAAAGGAAGCGTTCGTGATCGGCACGCTGTCTGCCCAGGCTGCCCCGGCCACCAACAGCATCCCCAGGCCGAGCATGCTCAGGATAAATAGCTTCTTTACCATTGTCAGGGTCCCCATAACTACGAATTCCAGAATTCGCAAACCTCTTGGATTGGAAGACGCTTTGGGCGAATAAAAAGCGGCTCCAAATTATTAATAGCACGTAAGAAACCAAAATGACAGCTATTTAAGTATTTATAAAAAAAGGATTTAACTTGAGTCACGTATAGTTCTAGAACCAGATCTGCCCATTTTGGGACACTATTGCGCAAGGATTTGCTCTTTCCAATCCCAAGCCGAGGTTGATTTTAGGCAGGATCCCTCTGATTTTGGAGGCGAACGGAAGGAGGCTGGCTCAAGCCACGAGCTTTTCCCACTCATGCCCAGCAACGCCTAATTCAGTGCGTTTTCTCTTGCATCCCACGGTTCTGCCGGGGAGCTTCAAAATCAATTCCCCAGAAGTGCGGCGCAGGCGTCAGAAATTCTACCCCCACACGAATTCCCTTATTGCCGCTTTCGCCGGTGAACACGATCCGGCACTCCTGCTCTTCCTGCGTCTCTGGATTCACCAGGACCAGCATCTCGTCGGTGTCCACCTCGTGTCGCAGCATCAGCAGGCCGCCGTGGGCATTCACGACTAGCGTCTCGCACACTTCGCGAAATTTCTTGCCCGCATGGCTGCGGCCCAGCGCTTGCAGCTTCATGCGGTGAAACATGCGCTGGCTGCGGCGATTCGTTGCAAAAGCCGTTTCTTGCATAATGTGCCCATGATGAGTCTGGCCCATGCAAGGGTCAATTGCCCTTTCGGACAGGTGTTCCCAATCGCCACGCCCGTCGGCTTGTAAGCGCTGTTGGGCTGGCTTTAGAATGAACAAAGCGGCTACGGCTCCATGCCGGGCGCCTGCTTCACGAAACCGCTGCCGCGATTTTCATCTTCAATTCTTGGTCAGCGTTTGCCTTTGCTAGAAAGCGAATCCTTGCGCCTGGGGGCCTGACATGAATCTTGCCGAATTCCTGAACAATCGCCGCGATCAGCATCTTCAGGAACTCTACGAATTCCTTCGCATTCCCTCGGTCAGTGCCAAGAGCGAGCATAAGCCGGACATCGAGAGAGCCGCGAATTGGGTCGCAGACCATCTCCGCTCCGCAGGCTTTAAAACCGTCGAGGTCGTACCCACGAAGCTTCATCCCCTCGTTTATGCCGAATCCATCGCATCTCCCGGAAAACCTACGGTTCTTTTCTACGGGCATTACGATGTGCAACCTGCTGAGCCTCTTGAGCTTTGGACTTCTCCCGCCTTTCAGCCCACCGTCCGGAACGGAAATATCTACGGGCGCGGCACGGCAGACGACAAAGGCCAGGTCCACATTCACCTGAAAGCGCTGGAGTCACTTCATCAACTCCATGGAAAGTTCCCGATTAACATCAAAGTTCTCATTGAGGGCGAGGAGGAAGTCGGCAGCGTCAGCCTGTGGGATTACGTGCAGAATCACAAGGAAAAGCTAAAAGCCGATGCCTTGCTCGTTTCCGATACGTCGATGCTGGGAAAAGGCGTCCCTTCCATCACGTACGGCCTTCGGGGTTTGAACTATTATCAGATCGAATTGACCGGCCCCGCTCGCGATCTGCATTCCGGCGTTTATGGCGGCGCAGTGCCTAATCCCCTGACGGTTCTCACTGAGCTCTTTGCCAAGCTTCACGATAAGAATTTCCATGTTACCGTGCCGGGCTTCTATACCGACGTGGCAAACGTTCCCGCAGCCGAGCGCAAGGCGCTGAATGGGCTGCCCTGGAAAGAAAAGGATTTTAAGCATGCCGTCGGCGCTCCCGGCTATTACGGTGAAAAGGGATTCACCACCGTCGAGCGGCTCTGGATTCGACCCACGCTCGAACTCAACGGCATCTGGGGCGGCTATCAGGGAGAGGGCGCGAAAACAGTCATTCCATCCAAAGCCTACGCCAAATTCTCCACCCGCCTGGTTCCCAATCAAAACCCGGCAAAAATCGCAAAGCTCGTGGAGAAGCACGTCAGGAAACTCCTACCAAAAAGCGTGCACTGCAAATTCGAAGTGCTGAGCACCGGTAAGCCCTGGGTTGCTGCCTACAAGGCTCCGATTTTCCAGGTCGCCCAGTCTGCCTTGCAAAAGGGCTTTGGGAAGAAAGCCGTCTTCATCCGCGAAGGCGGCTCCATTCCGTTTGTCACGCAGATGCACGATACCTTCAAGGTCCCCTGTGTCCTGGTTGGCTTTGGCCTTCCCGATGAAAATGCGCATGCCCCCGACGAGCATCTCGCTCTGGAAAACTACTACGGCGGCATCAAGGCCATCGCCCATTTTTACGAAGATCTGGCGAATCTCTAAGTCACTCGGTTCACTGGCAGAATTCGTTTATGTGCGTTCCAGCCGGAACATAAAGCAGCCCGCTTCCATGCTCCGCACGTGCACATAGCGAATCCACCCGTCCTCAAACATAGCTTCCGCCTCGGTTTGTTCTTCTCCGCCCCCACACGCACTTCTTTCAGCAAACCGCGGTCTCTTCCATTTCCCGCCAACGTCAGCCGCCGCCCGCGGTATTCTTCGGGAATGAAATTTCCTCCCGCATGCCGGCTGCACGACTCCGCAAGTATGTAAACCGGTCCCGAGAGCGGCGGTTCGCCCATCTCCCGGAACGGGTCAAACGTAAGAAAGAACAGCTCTTCCCGATCTATTTAGATGAGCCTTAGGCAATGCCGGCAAGGGCCACAGCCTGCCGCGACTTCGCGATGCTCCGGAAAGCCAGCATTTGGCGATTTTCCCGTGCTGCGCACCTGTTCGGCTATTTCTGTGGGAATGGCGACAACTCGAAAGAAATTCATGCCTCACCTCGCATAGGATTTCCTACGAGGCGAAGTCTCTGCGAAACGCCGCGCAATCTCTATCCGCTTGCGTTCGCCAAATTCTTATTGTGTCGAAAGTTGCTCGCGTCGCCCGCGGGCGTAATCCCGTAGCGCGGCATTCGCTCCCCCGATCACTTGCAGCGCTTCGGCCACTGCGGGCAAATTCTGCGCTCGCAGCACGACGTACAGTTCATCCTCACCCAGCCCTGTGTAAATACGGTTGCCTATGCAGCCCAGGCTGGCAATCGTCCCCTGTTGCAGCGAAGCTGGCAGCGCCATGCACGTCGGCCTGCCCAGTGCTGGTGCTCCCGTGCCCACTCCTGCGCGGCCCGCCGCCTCCTGCAGAATCATCGCCGAGGCCGGCTTCAACGCAAACAAAACCACATCCGGATCTGTCGGCATTTCACCCAGCGGTGCATAAACGATTGCCTTGGGAGTCCTCGCCAGGCGCGGGATTTGGGGAATCTCTTCCGGCTTCAAGTAGCCAAGGTCGAACATCATCTTCAGGGTCGCTTCTGTCTCTTGCTGTCGTTCCGGCGAAAGCGAAATTTTGTGGGTATAGGCTCCCACTGCGCAGTTAAAGTGATTTTCCGGCACGGTATAGAACGTCCTGCCCTCGGCCGCCAGCCGCCAGAAGCTGCATCCGGAGGGCTGTGTGCCCTCGAACTTCTTTACGCCAACGGGCTCCTGCTCCAGAAAGGCGACGCCTACTGGCCGCACGCTTCCTTTCACCACCTTTGCAATACGTTGTTCCACTTCCCGCCAGTTCGCCGCGCCCATTGCCGCTTCTCCTTGATGAATTTGGAATTACCGAGGATATCACACGCCCTTGTGACGCTCGCCCTCGCGGGAATCGCGTTTCACCGCTTGAAATCAGGAGTTTTGCACATGCCATTAAAAAAAGTCGCTGTTTTTGCGCTTTTTTGCGGGTTTTGCCCTTGCGTTCCTTTTCTTCCTTCGCTATAGTCCGATTCGGCCCGAGTTTTACGCAGGAAAATAGGGGTTTTTCCTCTCGCGGCTGGTCCCGGCTGCACCGGGATGGACAGACAATTCAGGAGGATAGGCAGAAGAAATGGCAGCAAAGCCAATGAGCAAGACCAAAATCGTTGCGCATCTCGCGGAGAAAGTGGGCACAGCGAAAAAGACGGTCGCCAGCTTTTTTGACGAGCTTCACAAGCTGGCCGTGAAAGAAGCCAAGGGGAGCGCGGGCAAGTTTGTGATTCCGGGTATCGGCCGCGTGGTGAAGGCTCACCGCAAGGCGCGCATGGGCCGCAATCCTCAGACCGGCGAGCAGATCAAGATCAAGGCCAAGACCGTTGTCCGCCTGCGTCCGGCCAAGGTCCTGAAGGATGCCGTTCTGAAGTAGCTCTTTTCCCCGCCAGGGAAAAAGTGATATTGCAAACCCCCGTCACCTGCATTTCGCGGGTGCACGGGGGTTTCTCTTTCCCCTCACGTACCTGCGGCTTTACGCCGCCTTCTGCTCTTTCAACTTTTCAGGCCTTCTACAGTGTCTTGACGTACGCCACCACGTCCTTAATCTGATTTGGCTCCAGCACGTCCTTGAACGGCGGCATCAGCTGGTCGCCGTTTTCGATCCACGTTTTCAGGCTTTCGTCCGTGATTTTGTTGCCGTTCACGCTAAACGTGCCGCGCTTCGAGATTCCCTTCAATCCGGGCCCGATCTTCTTCTGTTCGCTGTTGTCGTAGTGGCACACGGAACATTTCTGCTGAAACACGTCTTTCCCGCGCTTGACCGCCGCGGCATTCGCAGTACTGCTGCCGCCCTTGGTCGTGCCAGCCGCATGCATGGCCCCTGCCCCCAGCAGACCGGCCAATCCGATCATCATCACGCTGTTCTTCCAGAAACGATTCACAGTTCCTCCCCCAACTTTTGCAACCCGAACAACTTTAGAACCTCATTATTTTCTCCGTTCTGGCTTCGAATTTCCACTTCTACCCGGCAAAAGGGACAGGTTGTGATTTTGCACCTCTAGCACTTTCGTACCTTTGACCCGCCGCCCCTTTTCCCTTCAAAATTCTCCCATGAATCAGGAGACCCTCACGCGGGCCTGGGAAGTGTTGCAGGATGCCTATCAGGCGCAGATGGAAGGCGACTATGATCGCGCCGTCGAGCTTTATCAGTCTTCGCTCGAGCTGCATCCCACAGCCGAGGCGCATACCTTTCTCGGCTGGACCTATCATTACCAGGGCAAGTTGATGGATGCCATCACCGAGTGCAAGCGGGCCATCGAGCTCGACCCGGATTTCGGCAATCCTTATAACGACATCGGCGCCTACATGATCGAACTCGGGCAGTTCGACGAGGCCATCCCCTGGCTCCAGCAGGCTGTCGAAGCGCGCCGCTACGAACCGCGCCACTTTCCGCATTACAACCTGGGCCGCGCGTATCTCGGCAAGGAAATGTACGGCCAGGCGATGCGCTGCTTCCAGGAGGCCATCAATATCGAGCCGCGCTACACCCTGGCGCGCCAGGCCCTCGAATCACTCCGCCGCATGGTGAATTAAAATGTAGTGGCCGGTCTTCAGACCGGCTCTTTTTCTTTCTGTCTGTCTTTCTCTTTTCCTTTTTCTCTTTCATTCTGTTTTTTGACCCTTCACTGAGCGGCTCGCAAGACCCGCCGCTTCGCAAACCTTACTGCTCGCTCGGCTTCACGATGCGGTCGTAAACCCACAAAAGAAATGTTGTCGCCAATCCAATCGCCGTGAGCGCCCACAAAAAAATCTGCGGCCGGTGCTGCACTTCGCCGAAGCGGTGCAGCAGCGCGCCGCCGATGCGTCCCGCCAGGAACGACCCGATGCCGAGCGGCAGAAACGCGAAACCCATGTACGTTCCCTGCTGCCCTGGCGGCGCCAGCCGCGAAATGTAATCGTAATAGCGCGGCTGCTGGATCAGTTCGCCAAGCGCAATCACCACCAGCGTTCCGTACGCCGCATACAGGCTCCCGTTCACCGCCAGCACCGCAAAGGCCACCATCGAGACCAGGGTCCCCAGCAGCACCGCGCGAAACGCCGCCATCTTCTGCGTCAGCAGGCTGAAGAGCATCGTGAACGCGATCACCACGATCGGGCCGGTCATCAGCATGCGCTCCGTGTCCGCTTTCGGGTCCACGTAATCGTGCACGTAAATCGGCAGCGTGATGAATTCCTGCCAGTAGACGACCCAGTAGCCGGAAAAATCAGCAGGAACAACATGAACTTCGGATTCGCACACACCTTTCCGAAATTCCGCAGCGTCTCGCCGAGATGCGCGGTTTGCGCGTCGCCCAGCTTGCGCGGCTCCCGGAATAGCACCAGCACCAGGAAAAACATCAGGAATACGCTGAACGCCGCGACGCGGAATACGTTTTCGACGCTCAAATGCTTGTGCACCCAGGACGCCACGAAAGGCCCCAGCGCGCCGCCGATATTCACCAGCGTGTAGTAAATCGAATAGCCGATCGAGCGCACATTTTCGTTCGAGGCGCGCGCCGTCGTTCCCACCACACTCGGCTTCACCATCGCCACGCCGAGCGCCGGCAGCATCAGCACGAACGTGACCAGCGCCACCAGCGGCACCGCGCCGCGCACCGGCGCCAGCCACGGCGCTGCTATCGACCCCAGCAGGAAATACGAGCCCGCCAGAATCAGGTAAGCCAGCGAAAGCGCCCGTCGGAAGCCCAGCCGGTCCGCGATCGCTCCCCCGAAGATCGCCAGGAACCACACCAGCCCGCCGAACAGGCCCGAAAGATCAGCGGCGCGTTCAGTCGGAAAGTCCAGCGCCTCGTGAAGATACCTCGCCAGCGAAGCGAACGCCGCGTAATAGGAGAGGCGCTCGAAGAGTTCGCTGATGTTGGCAACCCAGAACGACCGCTCGAAGCCGGTGCGGATTTCCGCGACGCGCTGTGCGAAGGCCATGCCACCTCCGTTGGGGAAGGGGCATGATACAGCGGCCAGCGGCCGGCCGCCAGCGGCCGGTGACTGGCGGGAGGGGGTACCCGGGGGTTGGCGTAAGAGTGGCAGTGAAAGGACTTAGCATGTTTCGCGTACCCCTCGCAAAGGCCGCGCGGGGCAAGAGAGTGGGGAGGGGAGAGAGCCGGAGCACCAAATTGAGGGGGATTGGTTGGACCGGAAGACCGGTATACCCCCACCCCCCCGGGGATTTGCGTAAGTGCGGAAAATAAAGAGCTTGCGGAGAGGGGAGCGCATGTGTGGGAAGGAAAGGAGTTAGGGAAAGCCCGCGGAGATAGGGCATGATGGCGAGGTTGGAGTCCAGTTTGCACACGGCATCTTAGCATGATATTTACTCTTATGCAATAGTTATTTTGAGGAAAGTTTTATTCGAACGGAAAGATTCGAATCAAAGTGCCCCGGAAAGAGGTTTTCGCCGCAGAGGACAGGGAGAGCCCAGAGGAAAAGAGGAGGGAGGCGGGATGGATTTCTTTGCGAAGTTTGTGGTGCGGGAAGGGATGGAAGGCGAGGCGGAGAAGGCGCTGCGAGAGGTGCTGGGGCCGACGCGAAAGGAAGCGGGGTGCGTGGGGATCGAGGCATACCGGCAGGTGCGCGGAGGAAAGGTGTTCATCATCCACTCGGAGTGGAAGGATGAGGCGGCGTTCGAATATCACGCGAGCCTGCCGCACACAGTGCGGTTTATCGAGCGGGTGAAAGGGTTGGTCGAAAAGGAGTTTGAGATGACGCGAACGGAAAAGATTGCAGAAGTGGCGAGTGACGAGTGGCGAGAATAGTAAAAGCGAAAAAAGGGAAGAGGTAGAGATGGGGCGCGCGTTGTGCTCCGTGGGCGGAAGAGAAGAGTGAAGATTTCACCACAGAGGCCGCAGAGGGGCACAGAGGAAGCGGAGAGGGCTAGGTGAGGCGGTAGGAAGCATCGCCGAGGAAGGTGAGGAGGCCCAGGTCGCGGAGGACCTGGAGTTGTTGGCGGATTTTATCGCGGACGTGGCGGTTGGAGGGATGGAGTTTGGCGAGAGCATCCGCGTGGGCATAGACATCCTGGAGTGAAAATTCCTTTTTCTTTAAAGATTGCACCACCCGAAGCACGTCGAGGGTCCATCCTCGCTTTTCCACTTTAAGTTTTTCCAGGGGCCGCAGCCGTTGGTAGGCATTGCGGACGAACTGCCTGGACTGGGCTTTTCCTTGCTCTACCACAGGGATTCGAGCAAGGACTGGAATTTTGTCGAGGATAATGTTGCAGCCGACCCAACCAGCGCGGCGAGCCGTGGCTGCCAGCGGAGGGCGTTTCTCAATAGCAGAAAGGGTGAATGCAAAGCGAGGGACGAGGATGACGTTTTGGACGGACCACGCCGACAGGTCGTAATGCATTACGTAGAGGTTCGGTGTGCGGTCTTCGAGGATGGCACGCTTCATTTCGGAATAAGCGGCATCGACGATTTTGCTGCCGAAGGGCTTGGATTGACTTTTCAATTGGAAGGGCGAGTCGCAGGAAGGGCAGAAGTAATCGACGGCGGCCGTTCCCTGCGGTGTGGGTTTCAGATAGGGTGATTCGCAGGCAGGGCAGAAGAAATTTTCCGCGCCCCAAGATTCGGTTCCGACCCGGGCACGCTGCGAGGCGTTTTTGTAGCTGTCGAGATTACTGGTAGGGAGATGGAGATTCATCGAGGAATTAGATCACGGGATAAGCATTGAACAAAATGCGTATCGACCGTGAGGAATGAGCGACGGGGGGAAAAAGAGGCGACGTAACCCTTCGCAAGGCTCAGGGAAAGAAGCCACCCCTACATTTGGCGGAGTCAGGCGAGGAAGATGGAGGTTTCGGATTTGATGATGAAGAGGGCATCGCTTTGGGAGTGGCCGGAGAGGCGGAATTGGTGGAGGGCGTCTTCGAGGGAGGAGGCGGGGGCGGAGAAGATGACGGAGAGGGATTGGCGGCCGATGAAGTAGAAGCGGAGTTCGGTTTGGACGAGTTTTAGGTCGGGCGACATGTAAGAGTGTGCGTTGGCGTTTGGGGACGCGTCGCCGTTGGGTTGCGAAAGGCCTCGGGCCTGAAGGCCCGAGCTACACGCTGGCCGACCTGAAGGTCGGCCATTCCACGTGCGATCCGATCGATCCACAGGATCGGAAAAGAGATCAAGGGAAAAGTGGAGAGTGGAGAAAGAAATTTGAATGCGGACGAGTGTGTCCGTCAGGCGTTGCAGGGTTACGGCGAGGAATTCGTGAGAGAGTTCTAATCCTACCGCGGTACGGCGGAGTCTGAGGGCGGCGAGGAGGGTCGTGCCGGAGCCGGAGAAGGGGTCGAGGACGAGGGCGCCTTCGTGGGAGGACGCGAGGAGGATGCGTTCGAGAAGAGCGACGGGTTTTTGGGTGGGGTGCTTGCCGAAGCGCTTTTCCCAGGCTTCGGGCGGCTTGATTTCCCATACGGATTTCATCTGTTTGCCGCGATTGAATTCCTTCATGAGCTTGTAGTTGAAGGTGTGGCGAGATTTCTTGTCGCGAGCGGCCCAGATGATGGTCTCGGTGGCGTGGGTGAAATAACGGCAAGAGAGATTGGGAGGAGGATTCGGTTTCACCCAGGAGATATCGTTGAGGAGCTTGAAGCCGAGCTGCTGCATGGCAAAGCCGACGGAATGGATGACGTGAGCGGTGCCGGAGACCCAGATGGAGCCGTTGGACTTGAGGACGCGCTGGCAGGCGGCGAGCCAGGAGCGATTGAATTCATGATTGGCTTCGGGGCCTCGGGATATGTCCCAATCGCCTTTGTTGACGCTAACCATTTTGCCGGCATGGCAGGTGATGCCGTTGTTGGAGAGGAAGTAGGGCGGGTCGGCGAAGATGAGGTCGACGGAGGATTCGGGGAGGAGAGGGAGGAGATCGAGGGAGTCGCCCTGGTAGAGGCGGATGTGGCGCTTTTCGTCGTTAAAGACGGGGGTGGGGAGTTTGATGGGGGATTTGGTCATTGTTCCAGTACGGGAGTTGATCGATCCGGATCGTTGATCAGGTGGGAAACAGAGTCAAGAGAACAGAGAGAATTGAGGAGGTAAGGAGGCAAGGAAGCAAAGATGGAAGAGAAGAGGGAGAGGTTGCGCAGAGGGGGAGGGGAGGAGGCGCAGAGGGCGCGGAGAAGAGGGGAAGAGCCAAGGCACAGGCTTAGGCCGGTGCTCCCGGAGCCAGGTTACGGGCATGTGCTACAAGAGGAGCAGAAGGCGGCGTAACCCTTCGCAAGGCTCAGGGCAAGAAGCCGCCCCTACACTGGAAGGCGGACTACGGCTTGGGCTTGGCGGCTTCTTGCTTGAGGCGCTCTTCGGTCCAGGGGGGAACGATGGCGTTCATGCGGGCGTAGGCGATGGACTGGCCGAGGTGTTCGCCGAAGTGGCCGGTGAGAAGAATGAAAGTGCCGCGAATGGTGGTGTCCTGGCCAAAGAATTTGATGGAGTTGTTGAGGTCGGCGTCGTTGATGGCGAGGACGGCGTTGCGGAAATGGGCGAAGGAATCTTTCAGCGTTTGCAGGGTTTTGGATTTATCGCCTGCGGAAGCGAGGAAGGATTTCGGGTCGATGCCATCCGGGACGGGAGTGCCGAGCAGTTTGGCGAGATTGTAATTGGCCGCGGCGATGTGCATGTAGACTTCGCCGATGGAGCGGACGCCTTCGCCGGGTCGCCAGGTGTATTTGTCGGCCGGGACGGCTTCGGCGAGATGCGTGTAACGTTGCTCGTAATAGGAGATTTCATTGAGGAATTCGCCGCGCACGCCGGTGGGCTTCTCCTGGGCCTTGCCAAAATGCGGGAGAAGCGCGACCGCGAGGACGGCGAGACAAACTATGGAGAGGAAGCGACGCATGGAGACCTCCGAGTTGTGTGCGATGGTGTGCGCGGAAAATGGTACACAAGAATGGGATGCGCCGGTTGAAAGAAACGGTGCACTCAGGTGGTGAGGCGGTCCGGAGAGATTGGCTGGAGCTTGGTGACGGAGAGGGAGTACAGGGAATCGAGATCGGCATCGGAGATGGCCAGGCGCAGCGGGGATTGCGGGGCGCGATAGACGCGGGCGGTGAGGGCCAGAGTATTGTCGGCGAAGGATTCGATAACGGAGGCGTCGAGGTAGATGGTGATGTGATGATCGCCGGATTTGCGCGGCGGAAGCGGCGCGAAGGCGGAGTTGAGCTGAAGCTCGCGGCCAGTGGCGGCGGGATCGAAGGCGATCTGCAGAAGAGGCATTACTTCGTCGGCGAGCGCGAGGTGGAAGGGTTTTTGTGAAGCGACAATCTCGAGTTTGAGCGCGGCGCCGCCGATGGTGAATTGGCGTATGTTCGTGCGTTGCTGCTCGGTGGCGGAAGAGCGAAGCGTCCAGGAAGTTTCGGCGATATGAAGGGCGGAGATATCGTCAATGACGCGCAGGGTGAGTTCGTTGTCGGCATTGAGAGCAAGAATCCGAGGCAGTGACATGCAACCCGCCCAGCCGGCGGCCAAGTATTCGGCTTCGGGGCGCGCCTCGGGAATCCAGCCCCACAAGATGCGGCGCTCTTGCTTGTCGAGCTGTGATTTGGGCGCGTAAAATGACCCGCGATCGAGCAGCCCGCGTTTCTGCGAATGAAATCGTTGCTCTCTCTTGTCGTAATCACCGACTTCCCAGAAAACTTTGCGTTGCGTGGAATAAAGCAGGACGTGTTTCCCGTCCAGCTCGAAGAAATCCGGGCATTCCCACATGTCGCCGGCGTCGACGGGATCGAGCGTTTTGAGGCCGGTTGATTCGCCCTGGGCGAGAGCGTGGAGAAATTCCCAGCGGAGCAGATCGCGAGAGCGATAGAGAAGAATTTGTCCGCCGGCGCCGTGCTGGCCGGAGCCAATGCCCATGAGCCAGAGGCGGTTTTCCTGCCAAAGGCAGGGATCGCGAAAGCCCGTGAGATTGGGGTCGCGCGGCGGATGGAGCACCGGAGTTGCGCGCTTGCGCCAAGTGCGAAGTTCAGGATCGCTGGAAGTGGCGAGGCATTGGGTTTCCAGAAAATTGTGCATGCCATCGCGAAGGGTGGCTTCGGCAGGTGCGACGGTTTTGACGCCGGTGTAGAGGAGAGTGGGCGTGCCGAGATGAAGTACGGCGCTGCCGGAAAAGCAGCCGTCGGCGTCGGGACCATTGGGCGTAGGAGCGAGAGCGACGGGAAGATGCTGCCAGTGCAGCATGTCCGGGCTGACGGCGTGAGCCCAGTGTATGTCGCCCCAGCCATCGGCGTGGGGATTGTATTGGAAGAACATGTGGTAGCGGCCGCGCCAGAAGATGGGGCCGTTAGGGTCGTTCATCCAGTTGCGAGCGGGGAGGAGATGAAATTGGGGACGGAGAGGATCGGAGGCGAGTTGGGATGAGGAGACGGATTGTGTGGCGAGAAGATTTTTGGGGAGAGCAGAGAGAGTGGAGGCCGCAACGAGGGATTTGATGAAGGCGCGGCGGGTGGGCATGGAGATGAAGATACCACGGAGAAATTCTAAGACCGAAGAGAAGAAGCCCGGTGGCGTTGGATCGTAAGGACCCACCCATACAAACCAAGGGTGGGGCACCCTCAAGTTCATTTGATTTGTACCCTGACATCGGCTGCACAAGCAGGAATGTCCGTGCCACAGCGGACTAGGGGAAGAGGCGGGAGTGGAACTGGAGGGAGGCGGGAATGTGGCCGGCGAAGTAGGCGGGGTCGTGGCGGCCGGGAAAGATGTGGAATTCGTGGGGGATGTGGCGTGAGGTGAGGATTTTGCCGAGGGCGCGGGCGCCGGCGTCGAAGCCGTAATCGTCCTGATCGCCGCAATCGAAATAGATTTTCATCCCCGCGAGATTGGCGATGCGGGCGAGAACGATGGGACTGTTGCGATCCCAGAAGACCGGATCGGGAGGATTGCCGAAGACGCCGCCGAGCACGCGCGAGCGAGGAGAACCGGAAGAAGAAGGCCCGAGAAAACTGGGAAGTTTTTCAATGAGGGCGGCGCTATGAGCGCTGACGGAACCGAAGAGTTGCGGATGGCGGAAGGCCAGATGGAGCGCGCCGTAGCCTCCCATGGATACGCCGGAAATGGCGCGGTTGGCGCGGCCGGGAGCGGCGCGGTAACGTTTTTCGACGAAGGGAAAGAATTCTTCGAGCAAAAAATCCTCGTAGCGATTTTTGCCGTCGCGGGAGTTGATGTAGAAGCTCGCGTCACCATCCGGAGTGACGATGAGAAAGTCCTTGAGTTGCTGATTGTCACGCAGGTCTTCGACGAGATTCCAGAGGCCGGAGTGGACGAGGAACTGTTCGTTGTCGCCGAGGCCGTGAAGGTCATAGAGGATGGGGAATTTTCTGGTTTTGTCGGCGTCGAAGGAAGCGGGTAGGACGACGCAGTAGGGAACGGAGCGGGAGAGGATTTTGGAATTGAGGGAGTTGCATTCGACGCGGCCAGTGGCGTGGAGGGGGAGGGTGAGGAGGAGAAAGAACAAAGTGGCGAGTGACGAATGACGAGTGACGAGAGAAGAAAAGCGGGAGGCGAAACACACGGGGAGATCCTGGATCCCTCGACTGCGCAGCCCGACGCGCCCAAAAACGCCGCGAAGGAGAAAGTTGGGCTGCTGCGCTCGGGATGACGGAAGAGAGGAAAGGCGGTTGCCGTGCGATCGTAAGAACTCACCCTTTGCAAAAACCACCAAAGGTGGGGCACCCGCCGTGACTGTTGGTTTGGGTGCTGGAGGACAAGGGAAAAGGTGGCACGGTCGCGACCGTGAAACTGGAAGCTGCACTTCCCCTCGGCAAGACTTGGGGCAAGCCGCACTCCAAAGACTACTCATAGCGGAGGGCGTCGACAGGGTTGAGCTTGGCGGCACGAGAAGCAGGATAGAGGCCGGCGGCAAGGCTGACAAGAACCGCAATGACGAGTGCGGCGAGGGCAAGCCACCAGGGGACGGCGGTGAGTTCGATGGGATTCAGATTCTGGCGGTAGAGATAGAAGTTGGTGCCGAAGGTCATGGCGCGGCTGAGAACCCAGCCAAATCCGACGCCGAGGATGCCGCCGAGGAAACCCATAACGCCGGCCTCGACGAAGAAGAGTTGCTGGACGTCGGCGTCGGAAGCGCCGAGGGCCTTGAGTACGCCGATCTCGCGGCGGCGTTCGAGGATGGCCATGACCAGCGTGTTAACGATGCCGAGAGTGGCGACGGCGAGGGCGAGGCTGCCGAAGATGCCAACGAGGAGATCGAAGACGGTGAAGAAGATTCGGAGGGATTTAGAGGCGTCTAGAAGAGAGAAGGCGCGGAAGCCCATTTTCTTGATGGAGTCCTCGATCGCCTGAACTTGCGAGGGGGATTTGGCGCGGACGGAAAGCGAAGAGTAAGTGGTTTTGTTGGATGCGGAATCGCGAACGATATCGCGTAGATCATTGACTTGAGCGGCACGCAGGGCGCTCGCGGCTCCGAGCGGCATGAGGAGACGCCCGTTGCCGTAGCCGCCGTAGCCCGCGGCGGGCTCGGTTTCGACGATGCCGACAATTTTCAGATGAAGCTCTCTGGGAACGATGGAGAAGCCGCCAGTTGGGGCTTCGGCAGAGTTGCGGGAGGTGTCGGTGCTCGTTGTTGAGGAAGGAAGGGCCTGGCGTTCGGCGTAGCGGAGGATCAGATCCTGGCCGAGGAGGGAAGAAGGCTGTTCGGAGAGTTCCTTGGCAAATTCGATCTGAAGGATGGCTTCGTCGGCGGTGGTGGAAGAGAAGAAGCGGCCTTGCATGCCGTCGAAGGCGCCGGAGTTTTTGGAGGAGTCCGGCATGCCGGCGACGACGGTGGCGAAGGGCTTGTTGTTGAAGCGGACTTCGGTGAAAAAGCGGATTTGGGGATAGACCTCGACGACGTTGGGAAGCTTTTCAAATTCCTTGCGGGCGTCTTCGTCGAGCGGGCGAGGCGGTTTGCCGGATTCCGGTTCAGGATTCGGCCGGTCCATGCCGCGGAAATTCGTTTTCGGAGTGACGAGGATGGTGTCGAAGAGCCCGCTTTCGGAGAGTCGCCGGGAAGCGAGCTGCTGGAGGCCGACGCCGATGGAGATAATGGCGACGAAAGAAGCGACGCCGACGGCGACGCCGAGCGTGGTGAGGACGTTGCGCAGGACGGATTCGCGCAAGTTGCGAAAAGCGAGATCGGTGAGGTCGCGGGGATTCATTACGGGAGGCCCTTTGCGGATGCGGTCGCGAGAAGCTTGCCATCCCCGAGCGTGACCAGCCGGTCGGCGAATTTTTCTGCGAGCGGGCGTTCGTGGGTAACCATGACGATGGTCATGCCGAGCTTGGACTGGAGTTCACGGAGAAGGGTGAGAATGGCTTCGCCGGTGGAGGAGTCGAGGTTGCCAGTGGGTTCATCCGCGAGAAGGATTTTGGGGCGATTGACGAGGGCGCGGGCGATGGCGACGCGCTGCTGTTCGCCGCCGGAAAGTTGCGCGGGGCGATGGCCGAGGCGGTGGGTGAGGCGGACGCGTTCGAGGGCTTCGCGGACGCGCGCGGGACGCTCGGCGCGATCGACTTCGGCGAGGCGGAGGGGGAGTTCGACATTTTCCTCGAGAGTCATGCGCGGCAGGAGGTTGAAAGACTGGAAGATCATGCCGATCGTGTTACAGCGATACCGGGCGAGTTCGAGCGGAGAGAGCGAGGCGATGTCCTGGCCGAGGGCGACAATGGAGCCGGAGGTGGGGCGGTCGAGTCCGGCGATGAGATTCAGCAAGGTGGACTTTCCGGAGCCGGAAGAGCCGAGGAGGGAGAGAAATTCGTTTGGGAGAATGGAGAGCGAGACATCGTCGACGGCGCGGACGGAGGTTTCACCCATGGAGTAGTGGCGGGAGACACGGTCGAGTTGGATGGCGGGATCGGCAGTGGGCATGAGAGTGGCGTCAGACAATGATACGCGGAAGAGAGGAGAAAGATTTCATGGGGATTGGATGCGGGCGGATGAGTGGAAGTAAAGGAGGTTAAGGAGGTAAACGAGGCAAAGGAGCGGAATGCGTTGGAGAGTCGGGTGTCAAGACGCAACGAGCAAGCCATGGTTCCTCCGCTGCGGCTTCCAGAAGACGCGAGCCTCCGGCCGCGATTACAGAAAGACCGGCATAAAAGCCAGGGCTACATTGAGCCGGATCCGAGCAAGCCTAAGGTGAAGGCTTGCGGGAGCGGGAGGCGAGGAAAAGGGTGAGGAGAAAGGCGAAGAAGACGCCGGCGGCGCAACTTAGAAAGGAGGCGCGGTAGCCGGCGTGGCTGATGATGGCGCCGGCGAGAGGGCCGGCGAAGAAAAGAGAGAGGTCGATGAAGAGATTGTAGGTGCCGAGGGCGGTGCCACGATTTTCGACGGGGAGGAGGCGGACAGCTTCCACGCCTAGCGCGGGAAAGACGAGAGAGAAACCGAAGCCGATGAGTCCGGCGGCAGCGAAGGCCGCCGAGGGGACGCGCGCGAAACCGAGCAAGAGCAGACCAAAGATTTCGATGAAGAGAGAGGCGATGGCGACAGGGAAGCCGCCGAGACGGGGAATGAGACCGGAGAAGATCAGGCGCGTGCAGATGAAGGCGACACCGTAGATGGAAAGCGTGAAAGCGGCGCCAGACCAGTGGAGCTGGGCGAAAAAAAGAGTAATAAAGGTGGCGAGAACGCCGAAGCCCATGCCACCGAAGGCCAAGGCGGTGCCGTGCGGGGCGACTTTCCAGAAAACGTGAGCGAAGGGCAGATGGCGCGGCGCGGAAACCGGGATGCGCGGAACACGCACCGCAAACGCGACGCTGCCGATGGCGAGAGCGGCGATGAGCAGGCCGACGGAGGCGAGCCCCCAGTGTTGGAGAAGAAAGACACCGAAGGGAGCGCCGACGGAGAGCGCGCCGAAGGTGGCGACGCCGTTCCAGGAGATGACTTTGGCGATGTGCTGCGAGCCGGCGCGTCCGATGCCCCAGATGGAGGCGCCCGTGCCGACCATGCTTTCGCCGACGCCAAGGGCGAGGCGGCCTAGCAAGATCGAAGACAAGGCAACGAGCGGGATGCGCGTGAAAAAAGAAGCGGCGAAAGTGCAGAGGCCACTGGCGGCGCAGGCGAAAAGGCCGTAGATGACGACGCGCTTGGGGCCGAGGTGGTCGATCATGCGGCCGGCGCGCGGGCGAGAGATCACGGTGGCGACGTATTGGGCGCTGATGACGAGTCCGGCGAGAACGGTGCCGTAGCCAAGCCGCAGGTGGGCGTAAGTGGGAAGGACGGCGAGAGGGATGCCGATCGTGAGATAGCAGATGAAGGTAAAGGAAACGGGTGGAAGGATTTTGAGGGTGGTGGTGAGAGAGGAATCGGCGGGGGTTACGGGGACGGCGGGCGAGGGAGAGTCGGTCATGGAGTGCGCGATTCAATTATAAGCGGGGATGGGAGTAAGAGTGGATTTCAACACAGAGGCCACAGAGGAAGAACACAGAAGTCACGGAGAGGGGAATTCTTCCATTGGCTTATGCCAAGACGCATTGATCAAGCCACGGTCCCTCCACTGCGGCTCGCGAAAGACGCGAGCCTCCGGTCGGGATGACAGAAGGGCTGGCATGAAGGCCAGCGCAACATGTAAGAGGGAAGAAAGGAAGAGAAGAAGAGAGTTCGAGTATGGTGACGCGGTGAAGTCAGGAATAGAATCATGGCTGGATTGAAGCGAGGGGCGATGAGGAAAATTGCGACGTTGACGATGGCGGGATTGTTGATGGCGGCGGTCGGGGCGTGGGGGCAGAAGCCGCCGCTGTTGGCGGAGAAGGAGGTGGCGGCGATTGCGGGGGAGATCAGCGGAGCGATGGCAAAGAGGAATCTGGAGGGGATCGCGGCGATTCACCGGCAGAGAGGATCGCAAGGATTTCATGCAGCGGCGGAGCTGGTGGCGGGGAAGTTGAAAGAGTACGGGTTGAGCGATGTGGAGATTTTGCAGTTTCCGGCGGATGGGGCAGTGATGTATGGGACTCAGAGGTCAAGGCCAGCATGGGATGCGAGAGAGGGGGAGCTGCGTCTCCTCCAGTCTGAAGCGTACGAAGGTTGTGCTGGTGAGCGAGCAACCGGGAGCGGTGCAGGATCTGGCGGTGGGACAGTTTGGAGCGGTGGGAATCGTGAGTTACGCGCAGAACCAGAAGACGGCGTGGTGGGGAGAGAATCTGGATGCGATTCGGTGGGGGCATCTGGAGACGTTTTCGACGAACAAGACATTTGCGTTCATGGTGTCGCTGAGAACAGCGCACGCATTTCAGGAGCGCCTGGCGAAGGGCGACAAGATCGTGCTGCATGCGGTGGTGAAAGCGGGACAGCACCCGGGGAATTACGAGGTGGTGACGGCGACGATTCCTGGTGAGGAGCCGAAGTTGAAGGAAGAGGAGATTGCTTATTCGTGTCATCTGGATCATCAGCGGCCGGGAGCAAATGACAATGCGAGCGGGTATTTTCTGGCGGGGATGAATGCATCAAGCTTGCCCCAACTCGTTGGAGCCATGGATACCGGTCGTCAACTGCGAATTCATGATGCGCAGGTTCGACTAGCAGCATTGTCCACGAGAGATCGCGGCGGGACCGCGCCATTTCTGGCAGATGACGTTGAAGAGAAACTTGTGAACTCCCTCACACAATTTGCTCCAGGGAAAGCGGTTGCAGACACTCATGCATTATATGGAGTCCCCGTTGTGGATTCTGCCCTCATGGCGTCGAAGTTGCTCCGCGCTGTTCCCGCAGGGGAAGGTTCGCTGATATTCAAAAGGAAGAGGGAACCGAAAGGGCCGATGGTGGTGTTTGGGTATGACTATTTTCGACGGAGTGGGCAAAGCAGGGACATTCGACGAAGCCGAAGCTGCTGGAGTACGAGGGATTGTGGGGCGGCGGGGAAGAGTATGCATATGAGGTGCTGAATTTTGCGGATGGGCAGAGGAATGCGCAGGAGATTCGGGATGCGGTCGCGGCGGAGTACGGGCCCGTGTCGTTGGAGTTGGTGGCGGAGTATTTGAAGGCGCTGGAGGAGATTGGGGTGGTGGAGAGGAGCGAAGTAAAGAAGTAACGAAGTAAAGATTCGCAGGCGAGAACGGCGAAGTGATTCTTAAGATGGTGGCGCGATCCCACGACTGCGCAGCCCGGCGCGCTGGAAACCGCGCGAAAGGAAAAGCGGGCCGCTCCGGTCGGGATGACAGAGAAGAAGCCTCTGTACTGCAAAGGGTGTTAGGATTTTAATCTGCGAATGGAAACCAGACCTGCCTGGGTAAGGAGCCTGCCGGAATGCCCGCCACAATGAAAGCGCTGCGGAAGACGCAAGCGGCGAAAGGACTGACGCTGGAGAGTGTGCCGGTGCCAGAAGTGCGGCACGGGGATGTGCTGGTGCGGGTTAAGGCAGCTTCGATTTGCGGGACGGACCTGCACATTTACGGATGGGACCGGTGGTCGCAGGGACGGATCAAGCCTCCGGTTACGCTGGGGCATGAGTTTTGCGGGGTGGTGGAGCGGGTTGGGGATGATGTGACGCCGGTGAAGCCCGGCGACTTTGTGAGCGCGGAGATGCACGTGAGCTGCGGGCACTGCCACCAGTGCCGATTGGGCGAGGCGCATATTTGCCCAAATGTGACGGTGATCGGGATTGACGCGGACGGGGCGTTCGCTGAGTTTGTAAGGATTCCGGCGACGAACATCTGGAAGCTGGATGCGGCGATTCCGGAGCGGTACGCGGCGATTCTAGATCCGCTGGGGAACGCGGTGCACACGGTGCTGGCGGGAGCGATCGCGGGGCAGACGGCGCTGGTGACGGGTTGCGGGCCGATCGGGTTGATGTCCATCGGGGTGGCGAAGGCGTGCGGGAGCTCGACAGTGTTCGCGACGGAGACGAACGCGCACCGGCGGGAAATGGCGAAGCAGATGGGCGCGGACGTGGCGATTAATCCAGCGACGGAAGACGCGGTGAAGAGGATATTGAGCGAGACCGGCGGGACGGGCGTGGATGTGCTGCTGGAGATGAGCGGAGTGCCGTCGGCGATTCAGCAGGGATTCAAGGCTTTGCGGGCGGGGGGAAGAGCTTCGCTGCTGGGGATACCGACGGAGAGTGTGCCGCTGGACCTGGTGAACGACGTAATTTTCAAAGGCGCGACGGTGCAGGGGATTTATGGGCGGCGGATGTACCAGACGTGGGTGCAGATGACGGCGCTGCTGAAGGCGGGGCGATTGAACTTGGAGCCGCTATTTGGGGAGAAGGTAGGATTGGAGAGGTTTGAAGATGCGTTTTCGAAGTTGCAGAGCGGGATGGCGGGGAAGATTTTGATTTATCCGAATGGGATAGGGAAATAAGAGCAGAAAGCCTAACGCAGAGATGCGGAGAGCGCAAAGTTCGGAGAAGAGAAGAGATCACCACCCTTCGCCAAAAGCGTTCAGGGCGGGCGGAGTTAGCAGCGAAGAGCAGAAGTAACGGAGGCAAGGGAGCAAGGACATGAGTGACGCGGGAACGATGACGACGAAGACGAATCCGCTGCAGCACGTGACGGAACAGTTGAATGAGCTGCGGGCGAAAGGGGTGGCGCCGAAGTTGCACGTGCTGGAGGGAGAGCAGCGGCCGGTGTGCGTGTTTGACGGACGTGAGGTGATCAATCTGGCGTCGAACAATTACCTGGGGCTGACGTCGGACAAGAGATTGCGGAAGGCTTCGATTGAGGCGGTGCGGAAATACGGGGTGGGCGCAGGGGCGGTGCGAACGATCGCCGGAACGATGAAGCTGCACATGGATCTGGAAGAGCAGATTGCGAAGTTCAAGAACGTGGAAGCGTGCGTGGTGTTCCAATCGGGATTCACGGCGAATGCGGGAACGGTGTCCGCCGTGCTAGGCAAGGAAGATTTGATCGTTTCGGACGAGCTGAATCACGCGTCGATCATCGACGGAGCGCGGCTATCGAAGGCGACGATCAAGGTGTTCAAGCATAAGGATGTGCAGGACTGCGAGCGGATTTTGCAGGAGCACGCGAATTTTCCGGGGAAAAAGCTGATTATTACGGATGGCGTGTTTTCGATGGATGGAGACATTGCGCCGCTGCCGCAGCTCTGCGACCTGGCGGAGAAGTACGGCTGCATCATGATGGTGGACGACGCGCACGCGAGTGGCGTGCTGGGGCGGGGCGGGCGCGGAACGATCGATCATTTCAACTGCCACGGGCGCGTGCACATTCAAGTGGGGACGCTGAGCAAGGCGATCGGGTCGATGGGAGGGTATGTGTGCGGGTCGCGTGATTTGATCGATTTCTTGTATTTGCGGGCCCGGCCGTTTTTGTTTTCGACGTCGCATCCACCGGCAACGGCGGCGGCCTGCCAGGCGGCGTTTGCGCTGCTGGATTCTCCCGAAGGGGAGAAACTGGTGAAGAAGCTTTGGGCGAATACGAAGTTTTTCAAGAAGGAATTGAAGAAGCGCGGGTTTCAATTCAAGAGCAGCGAGACGCCGATTGTGCCGATTCACGTGGGCGAAGGCGCGAAGGCGTTTGAATTTTCGCGGAAGCTGTTTGAGGCGGGCGTGTTCGCACCGGCGGTGGGATATCCCACAGTGGCGGAAGGAAAGGCGAGGTTGCGGGCGATTGTGAGCGCGGCTCACAAGCGGGAGCACCTGTTGAAGGCGGCAGAGGTGCTCGGCGAAGTGGGGATAGGGCTGGGAGTCGTTTAGAAGCCAGAAAATGGAAATTGGAAAATAGAAATTTGGGAAGCAAGGAGTTTCGGTACGCAGCCGGAGAAGCGTTAGCGGGGCTAAAACCCCTGCCTACGGTCGAGCGAGGGAATACAGGGGGTTGAGATGGCCAGTAGGCGGATAGATTTCGTCGCGGAGGAAGCGGAAGCCGAGCTTTTCGAGAATGTGCTTGGAGACAAGGTTGCCGGGATGATGTCCCGCGTAAAGGATTGCTAATCCCAGAGCGTCGAACGCGTAGGAGACGGCGGCTTGCGCGGCTTCGGTGGCGAGGCCTTTTCCCCAGAATTGCGGCAAGAAGTGGTATCCCAATTCAAACATTTGGTCTTCGAGTTTGTAGGGACGGATGCCGCAGCATCCGGCGAATTCATTGTTGGTGCGAAGGAACACGGGCCAGTATTGGAGTTTGAAGGTAAGTTGGTCGGCGATTTCGCGGGCCAGACGTTGGAGGATTCGGGATTCCGAGAACGGGCCGCCCAAGGTACGGGTGACTTCGAGATTGCCCCAGAGGGAGATGGCGAGAGGGGCGTCGGCCAAGGTCCAGGTGCGGAAGGCAAGTCGCGGAGATTTGAGGAAGTAAGAAGTGGTTGGTGGCACGGAAGCTCCTGCAATCGGTGAAATTATCGCATGTGGAGCGGGTGCGCAGGCAGGAGCGCGTGTGGCACAGGAGGCCGATCTAAAGTTCGGCCGCTCCATTCAGGCGCGCCGGCGGAAGGGGGCCGCTGCGCGTAGCGGCGACCGCAAGCAAGGCAGGTTGGGGACAAGCCGCACTGCGTAACGGTATACTCGCGCGATGACGGCTAAGAGCGAAAATCAGAAGCAGTTGTTCCTGGTGGATGCGATGGCGCACATCTACCGGGCGTTTTATGCGCCGATGGTGCGGATGAACGCGCCAAGCGGCATTCCCACAAAAGTACCCTTCCTGTTTGCAAATATCGTGAGGCGATTGCTGAAGGACTACAAACCGGAATACGTGGCGATCGTGTTCGACACGCGAGAGCCGACATTCCGGGACAAATTATTCGAGGCGTACAAGGCGCAAAGGCCGCCTATGCCGGACGAGATGAGCGTGCAACTGCCTTATGTGCGGCGGCTGTGCGAAGCGATGCGGCTGCCGATTTTGGAGCTGGATGGATACGAAGCCGACGATGTGATTGGGACGGTGGCCAAGAAGGCCGCGGCGAAGGGCCTGGAAGTACTGGTGGTATCGAACGACAAGGACATGATGCAACTGGTGAATTCGGGAGTGCGGATTCTGCGGACGGGGTCGGGTGGGGCGAAGGCCGACACGATTGTGGATGCGGAAAAGGTGAAAGAGATTCTGGGAGTGCCGCCGGAAAAAGTAATCGATTTAATGGCGTTGTTGGGCGACACGGTGGACAACATTCCGGGAGCGAAGGGGATCGGCGAAAAGGGCGCGACGGAGCTGATTCAGAAATATGGGAGCGTGGAGAGCGCGCTGGATCACGCGGACGAAGTGACGAACAAGAGGTATCGTGAGGCGCTGCAACAGCAGCGCGAGCAAGTGATGATGAGCAAGCAACTGGCGACCATTCACAAGGATGTGCCGCTGGAAGTGGAACTGGAGAAACTGCAGGTGCGACTACCGGATCCCGGGGCGCTGGCGGAATTGTATCGGGAGTTGGGATTTAATTCGTTGCTGAAGGAGTTGATGGCCGGGGAAGGAAGTGGCGAGTGGCGAGTGGCGAGCGGGGAGAAAGAGGAAGAGAAGAGCAGAGAGAAAGAGAAAACCAGAGATTATGTGCAGTTTGGGAGTGCCGGAGAGTTTCGAGAGTATTTGAAGAGCGTGCCGGCGAAGAGCGCACTAGCCGTATGGCTGAATCTGGAAACGGGGGAACGCGAGACCGAGGGATTTGGAGCGCGGGTGACGGGGATTGAGGTCTCACACAAAGAAGGAGAAGGGCGAGCAGTTTGGGCAGACGAGAAAGGGGAAACACTGAAAGCATTGGCCGCTGTGGCGCAGGATGGAAAGCGGAAGAAGATTGTGCACGACCCGAAAGTATTTCAATTGCTGGCGGGCAAGAAGAAGAACATCGAGCACGCGACGCAGCTTTATTCGTACCTATTGAGGCCGACGACGGCGAATCACAATTTTGCGGACGTGATTTTCCGGCAGTTCAATGTGCCGATTGGCGGAGGAGCGGGAGAGCGGGCGGATTTTCTGCAGCGGCTGGGGCCGGTGCTGCGGAAGGAGGTCGAAACGCAAGGCCTCGACAGCGTTTACGAAAAGATTGATCTGCCGCTGGCCGGGGTGCTGGCAGAGATAGAGCGCGCGGGAATCCTGGTGGATCCGAAAGCGCTGGAAAAAATGTCGCACTCCATGGAGAAGGAAGTCCGGCGGCTAGAGAAGGAGATCTGGAAGCTGGCGGGCGCCGAGTTCAACGTGAATTCGCCAACACAACTGGCGGAGATTCTTTTCGACAAGCTGAATTTGCAGCCTCCCACGCGGCGCGGGAAAGGGAAAGTGCGCTCGACCGCGGCGGACATCCTGGAGGAGATGAAGGAGCAACATGAACTGCCGGGGAAGGTGATCGAATACCGCGAGATTGCGAAGCTGAAATCGACGTACGTGGATGCGCTGCCGAAACTGATTCATCCGGAGACAAAGCGGCTGCATACGAGTTTCTCGCAAACGGGTACAGCGACGGGAAGGCTGAGCTCGAGCGATCCGAATTTGCAGAATATCCCGGTGCGAAGCGAATTGGGGCGAGAGATTCGCGCCGCGTTTGTGGCGGAGAAGGGGAAGATACTGCTGTCGGCGGATTACTCGCAGATTGAATTGCGGATCATGGCGCATTTTTCGAAAGATCCCGTGCTGGTGGAGGCGTTCCGAAATGGCGAGGACATTCACGCCAGGACGGCACAGGAAGTTTTTGGCGTGGGGCCGCTGGCGCAGACGGCGGAACACCGGCGGGCGGCGAAAGCGATCAACTTCGGAATCATTTATGGATTGTCGGCATTCGGCCTGGCGCAGCAATTGGGAATCGAGCAGAAAGAAGCGGCGCAATTCATCAACGCGTATTTCACACGGTACAAGGGAGTGAAGAAATACCTGGATGATGTGCTGGCAGAGACACGGAAGACAGGAGTGGCGAAGACGCTGTTCGGAAGAATCCGGCCGATTCCGGAGATCATTTCGCCACAGATGCAATTGCGGAATTTCGCGGAGCGCACGGCATTGAATTCGCCATTGCAGGGGACGGCGGCGGACCTGATCAAGATGGCAATGATTTCGATTGACGAACGGCTGAAGAAAGAAAAGCTGGCGGCGCGGATGATTTTGCAAGTACACGATGAATTGCTGTTTGAATTGCCGGTGAAGGAAAAGAGCAAAATGGAAGAGCTGGTGAAGGAAGAGATGGAAGGCGTTTACAGACTTGCGGTGCCACTGGAAGTAGAGATCGGAACAGGCCCGAACTGGCGGGACCTGGACTGATGGAAAATGGAAATCAGAAATTAAAAGGCCGCCCATCGTTGCGGCGGTTTTAACTGGTATAGAGAGGGCCTAGCAGCCTCGCGGGCAGGTCCCTTCGTGCTTGTTCATGGCGTCACAGACCCGGCCGGTTGTCCACGCTAAACTGTCTGGGAAACGACGCATAGGGCACGTCCGAAGCGGTAACCCGCGCGCAAAGCGGAGTGCTAGGCTGGGGTAGAGGACGGAGCAAGAAACGGCCATGAACCGATCCGCCACCATTTTATTCGCCGCGGGGTTCGTGTGGGCCGCGGGGTGCGGCGGCGGAAGCTCTTCCAACGGTGGAGGCGTAGGAACAGGTTCGATTACGGTAAGCGTTTCGCCGACGGCGACATCGGTGGTGGTGAAGCAATCCGTGGCATTCACTGCAACCGTCACGGGGACAACAAACACGGCAGTGACTTGGGAAGTCTCCGGAATCCAGGGCGGAAATTCCAGCGTCGGGACCATTGACGCGACGGGGGTTTATACAGCTCCTGCGAGTGTGCCCAATCCGTCGACAATAGTGATCGCAGCGGTGTCGCAGGCGGATCCGACAAGGATGGGGTCGGGGCGTGTGCAGGTGTTTCAGGCGAACAGCAATCAGGTGTTGCAGCCGCTACCGATTCAACTGGGAACGTCCGGCGGAGCAATTGACGACAAGAGCGGGATCTATTGCTGCAGCGGGACTCTGGGTTCGCTGTTGGTTCGCAATGGTACCTACTACATCCTGAGCAACAATCATGTTTTGGCGAATAGCGATCAGGCGAGCTTGGGAGATCCCGTCGTGCAACCGGGCCTAATTGAAACGCACTGCTCCATTTCGGGGACGCAGACGGTGGCGAATTTGACGGCGTTCATTAACCTGGAGTCTGGAGGGGGCAACGTGGACGCGGCGATCGCCCAGATTATTCCGGGGGCGGTGGATACTTCCGGGAGCATTTTGTCGTTGGGAGCAACGGCCAACGGAAATACTCCCGATGCAGGTCCGCCTCATCAGGGGATGGGGATTCTGGCCACGATCGGGGAGAACGTCGCGAAGAGCGGAAGAACATCGGGGCTGACGTGTTCCACGGTATCGGCGACAAATTTGTCGGTAAGCGTGACATATCAGAAGCAGTGCAACGGGGGTTCGAGCTTCAACGTTTCCTACACGAACCAGATTGCAATTTCGGGTTCGGGCTTTACGATCCCTGGTGATTCAGGATCGCTGATCGTGGACCAGAATACCGCGGACCCAGTGGCGTTACTTTATGGCGGTTCGGACACGGAGGCGGTGGGAAACCCTGTGGCGGATGTGCTTGCAGCGTTCACGGATCAACAGGGGAATCAAGCGTCGTTTGTGGGAAGTGTTTCGACACACGAGGTAATCGGATGCAAGCTGACGACAGCAGCGGTGAAGGCGGTTGCCCTGCCAGCGCAGGCGGAACTTGCCGTGCAGACGAGTTCGCTGACGGAGGCGCAGAACGCGCTGGACATCCATGCGCCGGAGTTACTGGCGAATCCTTACATCCGGGCGGTGGGAGTGGCAGCAAGCCTGGACCGGCCGGGAGATGCGGCGGTGCTGATCGTGGTGAATCCGGATCAGGAACCGGCGCCATTGCCCGCGACGATCGAGGGAATAGGGACGCGAATCGTGAAGGCGAGTGGCATGGCGCCTCAAGGGATACTGGAGTACGAGGCAGCACAACGGGTTGCGCCGGGGGCGGAAGTTTTTTGGGTGAGCGCGCTGTCTAAATCGGAAATGGAGCGAGCAAAACTGGTGCATGCGGCGCATGCTAGCGAGTTGATGAAGGAACCAGGTGTGCAGGGAGTGGGGATTACGGCGAGCGCGGACGCACCGGGAGAGGCGGCCCTAATGATTTACCTGATTCGCGGCGAGGGGCGCCCGACAATTCCGGCGGTGATCGATGGATTGCGGACACGCGTACGAGCCACAAGTCGATTCACAGCGGGACAGCGAGGATTGCAGCATTCACAGGGCTGCCGGGTGCAGAGAAGTGCTGCATCCCCGGTCAGCAGAATCGCGGAGCAGACTGCGCATTGAGCAAGAGACCACGCGAAGGGCAGACAGCTTCCCATTTGGGCGATGCCGGGCGTAGAATCTCGCTTAGATAGTGTTGAATTCGCTCCTTCGATACAATCCAAAAACGGGGGTGGGTATGCGGCGAATTGTGGCAATCGCAAGGAGTGTGCTGCTAGCGGGGATAACGGCGTTGGTGTTCGCGAGCGTGACGCAGCCGGGAAAAGCCATGGGTCAAGAACCGCAAGAAGCGGAGAAGCCGATTCCGGCGGAGGATGCGGCGAAGAAAAATCCGGTGAAGCCGACACCCGAAGGATTGGCAGCGGCGAAAAAATTGTTCGGGTATCACTGCGCTATGTGTCATGGGGTGCAGGGTGACGGGAAGGGAGATCTTGCGGCGGACATGAAGTTGCAATTGAAGGATTGGCGAGAGCCGAACGCGCTGGCGAAGATGACGGACGGGGAGTTGTTCTACATCGTCACGAATGGAAGGGGAAAGATGACGGGAGGGGAAGGCGACCGGACAAGCGAGGAAGTACGCTGGAATCTGGTGAACTACGTGCGGTCGTTCGCGAAGAAGGAAGGCGGAGAGAAGCCGCAGTAGAAGGAAATCCAAAGGCGGAATCCGAGGGCGCTTTGCAGCGATGCGAAGCGCCTTTTTTCTTGCGCACCGCGGTGTGATAGGCTTTGCGGGAAATTGTTTCAAGGAGAAGAGCGATGGCGCACGCGGCGAAATTCCTGGCGCTGGTGAACGAGGCGAAAAAGCGGATCAAAGAAACGACTGTGGACGACGTCAAGCGACGGATGGATGCGGGAGAGAAAATCTTGCTAGTGGACGTCCGCGAAGAGAGCGAGTGGGCCGCGGGGCATTTGCCGGGCGCCATTTATCTGGGCAAAGGGGTTATCGAGCGGGACATCGAGCAGCGCGTGCCGGACACGGGTACGAAAATAATTTTGTACTGCGGGGGAGGATTCCGCTCGGCGCTTTCCGCGGATAACCTGCAGAAAATGGGCTACACGAACGTGGAATCGATGGACGGCGGATGGAAAGGCTGGATTGCCGCAGGATTGCCAACGCAGAAGGGCTAGGGAGAGTTGGCTGGGGCGGAAGGATTCGAACCTTCACCATCCTCATTAACAGTGAGGTGTCCTACCGGTTGGACCACGCCCCAGCGGGGTTTTGCAGTGGCGGCTTCGGGGAGGGCCGAAGCGAGCAGGCCAAGCCTGCAAAGTGGAGAAGGACAAGGAAAGAATAGCACGGGGGAAGATATCAGCAAAGATGGAATGAATTGGGGTGAGGCATAAGGGAAGTTTATCGGAGAAAAATGGTGGAAGCGAAGGCGAGGATGCGAACGCCGCGAATTAACGCCGGATGAATTGACGACAGGGAACCGTCGCGAAAAAGAGATTTTGGAAATTTCGAACGAGCAGGCGCGGGAGGCACAAACAGTTTGGAAACCGCGAAATTCGAGAACGAAGAGAAAAAGTTGCATTCGAGAAAGATTTATTGGAAACTATCGGGTCGCTGATGTACCCGGACAAGCGCTGTCTGGCATAAGAGTGGACAACTTCCAGCTATCTTCGCTCACAGGGAAGAACTTCGCTCAAGCGCAACGCTGACATGGCTCAAATCTTCCACCGCAGTGCGAATTTTATCGCCCGGGCAAGTCTGCTCGGAGGAGTTGTACTTGCAGGAGCCGCACTGACCGCAGTGCTCGTGCTTGCGAGATCGCCATACATCACCAACCAGCGCG
The DNA here is from genome assembly GCA_021324935.1 of Acidobacteriota bacterium. GTDB lineage: Bacteria > Acidobacteriota > Terriglobia > Acidiferrales > UBA7541 > Acidiferrum. The sequence continues at coordinate 8,968 of JAJPIE010000012.1, read as the reverse complement.
TGACGCGCAATCAACCCGTGCAGTTCAGCCACAAGCACCACGTGGGCGACGACGGGATCGATTGCCGGTACTGCCACACGAGTGTGGAAACCTCGGCGTACGCGGGCATTCCGCCGACGCGGACTTGCATGAACTGTCACTCGGTGCTGTTCAACAATGTGGGGTACCTGGAGATTGTCCGGGACAGCTACCGGACCGACGAATCGATCCATTGGGTGAGAGTGCACCGGCTGGCGGACTACGTTTTCTTCAATCACAGCATTCACGTGAACAAAGGAATTGGCTGCTCCACGTGCCATGGCCCGGTGAACCAAATGCCGCTGGTCTACCAAGTGGCACCGCTGAACATGGGCTGGTGCCTGGACTGCCACCGGAATCCGCAAGCGAATCTCCGCCCGAAGGATCAGATCTTCAACATGGATTGGAAGGCGCCCGCGAATCAGGAAGAAGTGGGGCGCCAGCTCGCGACGGAGTACAAGCTGCGAACGACGGCCGAACTGACGAGTTGTTCGACGTGTCACCGGTAGTTTATGGACGCTATGAGCGATCACGAACACGATAAGAAGCTACACATCCTGCAAGGCCCACTGGGGGAAAAAGCTGCATCCGCGCCGGCCCATGATCACGATGAGCATGGCGACGAGGGGGAAGAGAGCACCATTCGAGAGCACCGCCTGGAACTCTCGACGGTGCGGGAAAAACTGAAGAATAAGAGCGGAAAGCAGTACTGGCGGACGCTGGAAGAGCTGGCCGAAGATCCGCATTTCGAGGCATTGTTGCACCGGGAATTTCCGCGGCACGCTTCGGAATGGGATGACGCGGTGGACCGGCGCGACTTCCTGAAGTTGATGGGAGCGTCGCTGGCGCTGGCGGGGCTGGCGGGTTGCGGACGCCCGGACCAGGCGAGCATTGTGCCGTACGTGAAACAGCCGGATGGCATGGTATTAGGGCGGCCGAGTTTCTACGCGACGGCGATGCCATTTGGCGCAGACGCGATTGGGCTGCTGGTGGAAAGCCACGAAGGGCGACCGACGAAGGTGGAAGGGAATCCGGACCATCCGTCGAGCCTGGGCGCGACGAACGCGTTTGCGCAGGCTTCAATTCTGGGTCTGTACGATCCCGACCGCGCGCAAACGGTGCTGGAAGGCGGAGAAATACGCGCGTGGTCGCGCTTCCTGGACGCGGCACAGGAAGCGGCGATGGGCGTGAAAGCCTCATCCGGAGCGGGTTTTCGCATTCTCACTGGGACGATCACTTCACCGACCCTTGCGGCGCAGATTCGCAAGTTGCTGACGCTTTATCCGCAGGCGAAGTGGCACCAGTGGGAGCCGGCGGTGAGCGATGGAGCGCGGGAGGGCGCGAAGCTGGCGTTCGGGCGCGTGGTGAATACGGTTTATGTGCCGGGCAAAGCGGACGTGATTTTGTCGCTGGATGCGGATTTTCTGGCGAGCGGGCCGGGGCACGTCGCGTATGCGAGACAATTCGCGCGGCGGCGAAATCTGGATGGCGCGAACGAAGCCATGAACCGGCTCTATGCCGTGGAACCGACGCCAACCGTTACGGGATCGATGGCGGACAACCGTCTGCTGATGCGGGCCTGCGACATTGAGCTGGTGGCGAGAGCGCTGGCGGCGAAGCTGGGGCATGGCAGCGCGGTGAGCCTGCCGCCGGCCGCGGACAAGTGGCTGGATGCCGTTGTCGCGGATCTGCAGAAGGCGCGCGGGAATTCGCTGGTGATCGCGGGCGAGCAGCAATCCGCGGCGGTGCACGCGCTGGCGCATGCGGTGAACGCAGCGCTGGGCAATGTTGGAACGACGTTGTATTACACGGAGCCGGTGGAAGCGGAGCCGGTGAATCAACTGGAGTCGTTGCGCGACCTTTGCGCGGACATGGACAAAGGCAAAGTGGATTTGCTGCTGATCCTTGGCGGGAATCCCGTCTATAACGCGCCGCACGATTTCGATTTTCTATCGAAGCTGAAGAAGGTGAACAACGCAGTTCACCTGAGCCCGTACTTCGACGAAACTTCGGCCTACTGTCTTTGGCACGTATCGGAATCGCATTATCTGGAATCGTGGAGCGATGCGCGCGCCTACGACGGCACGGCCAGCATCATCCAGCCGCTGATTGCGCCGCTGTATTACACGAAGTCGGCACACGACGTGGTGGCGGCGTTCAGCGACAAACCGGGCCTGCAACCTTACGACGCGGTGCGAGCTTACTGGTCGGAAGCTTCCGCGCACCTGGAATCGCCGATGGAAACCGGCTGGCGGAAGTGGCTGAACGACGGCGTGATTTCCGGAACCAAGTTTTCACCAATCACTCCGGAATTGAAATTCAACGCGGCAAGCCTGCCGGCTTTCACGCCAGTGGCGGCAGATCAGGTGGAATTCATTTTCCGCCCGGATCCGACGATTTATGACGGGCGCTATGCGAACAACGGCTGGCTGCAGGAATTGCCAAAGCCGGTGACAAAGCTGACCTGGGACAACGCGGCGCTGGTAAGTCCGAAATACGCGCAGAAGCAGGATTTTGCCCACAAGGTGATGTCGCGGGGCGGCGAGCACGGACAAGTGCGCACCGCGCTGGTGGACATTGCGCTGAACGGCAGTAAGGTGACCGCAGCCACCTGGACGCTGCCCGGGCAAGCGGAAAACACGGTGGTTCTGCCGCTGGGCTATGGACGGACACGTTCCGGGTATACCGGCTCAAACAAAGGATTCAACGCATACGTGGTGCGCACGTCGAATGCGCTGTGGAGCGCTACCGGCGGGCAAGTGACAGCGACGGGCGACACCTATCCGCTGGCTTGCACGCAATACCACTTCAACATGGAAGGCCGGCAAATCCTGAGCACGGCGTCACTCGAGGAATACAAAAAGAATCCGGCGTTTCCTCACGAAGGCTTTGAAACACCCGCGAAGGACAATTCGCTTTACTCGGCATTTTCCTATCCGGGGCATGCCTGGGGCATGGCAATTGATTTGACCAAATGCAACGGATGCAACGCCTGCGTGGTGGCGTGCCAATCGGAAAACAACATTCCAGTCGTTGGCAAGGATCAAGTGATGCGCGGGCGGGAAATGCACTGGATCCGCGTGGACCGCTACTACGTCAATTCGCCGTCGGCGACAGTCGATAATACGGGGGATCCGACGGCGTACAGTCCCACCCTGGATAATCCCGAGACGCATTTCCAGCCGGTGCCCTGCATGCAGTGCGAGAACGCTCCTTGCGAGCAGGTTTGCCCGGTGGGCGCGACGGTGCACAGCGCAGAAGGACTGAACGACATGGTTTACAACCGCTGCATCGGGACGCGCTATTGTTCGAACAACTGCCCGTACAAGGTGCGGCGCTTCAACTTCCTGCGCTTTCAGGATTGGGACACGCCTTCGCTGATGCTCCTGCGGAATCCAGAAGTGACCGTGCGCAGCCGAGGGGTAATGGAAAAGTGCACCTATTGCGTGCAGCGGATTAACAACGTGCGCATTGACGCCGAGAAGCAGAACCGGTCGATCCGGGACGGCGAAATCGTAACAGCTTGCGAAGCGGCATGCCCGACCGAAGCGATCGTCTTTGGGGACATCAACGATCCGGCCAGCCGGGTGGCGAAGTTGAAGGCGCAGCAGCGGAACTACACGGTTCTGGGTGAGGTCAATTCGCGGCCGCGCACGAGCTATCTGGCATCGGTGCGCAATCCGAACGCGGAGTTGGAAAAGGCATGAGCGCAACGCCGAATTTGCGAATGGGACAAGAGCCGGAACCATGGATTGAGCCGGGGCATAGCTATGCTTCGGTAACGGACAAGATTTCGTCGGCGGTGTTGACGCGGCCGGTCGGGATTGGCTGGCTGGCGGGATTCGCGCTGACATTCAGCATCGTGATGGTGTTGTTCCTGGCAGTGGCTTATCTGTTTGCCAAGGGCGTGGGAATCTGGGGCATCAACATTCCGATCGGCTGGGGCTTTGCGATCGTGAATTTCGTGTGGTGGATCGGTATCGGGCACGCGGGAACGCTGATTTCGGCAATTTTGTACCTGTTAAACCAGAAGTGGCGGACGTCGATCAACCGATTTGCGGAAGCGATGACGCTCTTTGCAGTGGCTTGCGCGGGATTGTTTCCGCTGCTGCACACCGGGCGACCGTGGATGGCGTATTACATGTTGCCCTACCCAAGCACGATGGGCATCTGGCCGCAGTTCCGGAGTCCGCTGATTTGGGACGTGTTTGCGGTATCGACATACGCAACGGTTTCACTAGTGTTCTGGTTCATCGGATTGATTCCCGACCTGGCGACTCTGCGGGATCGCGCAAAAAAGAAATGGCAGCAGATGATTTTCGGAATGCTGTCGATGGGATGGCGCGGCTCGGCACGGCATTGGCACCGGTATCAATCGGCGTACCTGCTGCTGGCGGGCCTGGCAACGCCGCTGGTGCTTTCGGTGCATACGGTGGTGAGCTTCGACTTCGCGGTGGGCATCGTCCCTGGCTGGCACACCACCATTTTTCCGCCCTACTTCGTGGCGGGCGCCATCTATTCAGGATTTGCGATGGTACTGACGCTGGCCATTCCGATGCGAGCGGCATACGGAATGCAGGATTTTATTACCAGGCGGCACCTGGAACAGTGCGCCAAGGTGATGCTGGCGACGGGATTGATCGTGGCGTACGGGTACTTCTTCGAATTTTTCCTGTCCTTTTACAGCGGGAACAAGTTTGACCTTTTTCTGACGCACCAGAGGCTGCACGGGCCTTATGCACCTTATTACTATGCGCTTTTGCTTTGCAACATTCTGACGCCGCAGTTGCTGTGGATCCGGAAAGTGCGGCGTAATATCGCTGCGCTGTTCGTGATTTCGCTGGTAATCAACACCGGCATGTGGCTGGAGCGGTTCGTGATCGTGGTGATTTCCCTGACGCGCGACTTCATGCCGTCCGCCTGGGGCCGGTATTCGGCCACCGTATGGGATTACGCGACGCTGGCGGGAACGCTGGGGCTGTTCACAATGCTGATATTCCTGTTCGTGCGCGGCCTGCCGGCGATTGCCATTTCGGAAATGCGCGAACTGGTGCATCAGGAATCACATGGTAACGGGGGTCACCAATGAGTGAAAAGCGCTCCCAATTATTTGGCGTGATGGGTGAATTTTCGACACCCGAAGATCTGGTGGCGGCGACGAAGAAAGTGCGGGAAGCCGGCTACAAGCACATCGAAGCCTATACGCCGTTTCCGGTGGAAGGGCTGGCGGAGGCGGTCGGCTTCAAGTGGACTGCAGTGCCGCTGCTGACGCTGCTGGGAGGAATCGCCGGAGGCGTCGGGGGATTTGGACTGGAATACTGGGTGTCGGCGATTACGTATCCCGAGAACATCGGAGGGCGGCCGCTGAACAGTTGGGTGGCGTTCATTCCCGTGACGTTCGAGATGACGGTGCTGGGCGCTTCTCTGGTTGCGGCGATCAGCATGCTGGCGCTGAACAAGCTACCGCAGCCGTATCACCCGGTGTTCAACGTCGAGCGGTTCGCGCTGGCGTCTACCGACAAGTTCTTTTTGTGCATCGAGGCGCGGGATGCGAAGTTCAATCTCGCAGAGGCTTCAAAGCTATTGCAGAGCCTGCACGCGGAGCACATCAACGAGGTGAAGGATGAGGAGTAGATCCTTCTTGTTGATGGTATCGGCGATGTGCGCGCTGGGATTTGCCGGCTGCGAAAACATGAACACGCTCAGACAAGACATGGCCAACCAGCCAAAGCAGAATCCGTTGTCTCCGTCGACCGTGTTTGCGGACGGGCGCTCAGAGCGGCCCATCGTGGACAATACGGTGGCGCATGGTTCGATCCAGGAGGACGTACTGTTTGTGCCCAAGGATTCGAACGCGTTTCCGTTGCCGCTGACCAAGGAACTTCTGGAGCGCGGGCAACAGCGTTACACGATTTTCTGCACCCCGTGCCACGGGTTGCAAGGCGATGGCATGGGAATGGTGGCGATGCGGGGGATGAAGCACCCGCCGAGCTACCACCAGGACCGGCTGCGGAATGTGCCGGTTGGGTATCTCTACGACGTGGTGACGAACGGATTCGGCGCGATGTACGGCTATTCGTCGCAAATTCCGCCGCGCGACCGCTGGGCCATTATCGCGTACGTGCGGGCGCTGCAATTGAGCCGGAACGCGCCGGTCAGCGAATTGCCGGCGGACTTACAGGAGAAATTGAAGGCGGGAGGGGCGGCCAAGTGAGTGCGCAAGAGTATAAAGCGCCCGCGAGCGTTGATCGGCTGCAAAGAGGCGGGTGGTTCTTTGGCGGGGTGGGCGTGCTGATTGCCCTAGTCGGATGGATGAAATCTCCGGCGGAATTTTACCACTCCTATATCTTCAGCTATTTGCTGGTGCTGGGGTTGACACTGGGATCGCTGGGGCTGCTGATGCTGCAGCACGTGACCGGAGGAATCTGGGGAATCGTGATCCGGCGACCGCTGGAGGCGGCATCCCGGAACATCTGGCTGGTGCTGGTTTTATTTGCACCGGTCGTGATGGGCATGAAGTATCTGTACTCGGGCAACGAGACGGAAACGGGCTGGCTGAACGCGCCGAAACAAGGGGAGCATGCGCTTTCGGCGTTTCAGCAGGGTTATCTGACCACCAACGGATTCCTGACAAGAGCGGTGGTGTATTTCGTGGTGTGGATCCTGCTGATGTGGCTTTGCAACCAGTGGTCGATCCGGCAAGACCAGCAGGGGAACGCCGAGGGATGGAAGCTGCGGATGAAGCAGCTTTCAGCGCCGGGGATTATTCTTTACATCGTGGTCATGACGTTTGCGGCCATTGACTGGGCGATGTCGCTCTCGCCGCGCTGGTCTTCGACGATCTACGGATTTATTTTTGTCGGCGGACAGGCAATTGCCGCCATGGCCATGATGATTGTAGTGGTGGTGCTGCTCAGCCGATCGGAGCCGTACAGCGGATTGATCACCAAACGGCATCTGCATGATTTAGGGAAGTTGCTGTTTGCGCTCAACATGCTGTGGGCTTACTTCGCGTTTTCGCAGTTGCTGATCATCTGGTCGGGGAACCTGCCGGAGGAGATTTCGTTCTATCGGACGCGGATGAGCGGGCAGTGGGGTGTGGTGGCGCTGATGGTGGCCCTGCTGGGTTTCGGAGTGCCCTTTCTGCTTTTGCTCTCGCGGGACGCCAAGCGGACGGCGAGCGCGGTCTCGAAAATCGCCATCTTCATGATTTTGATGAGAGTGGTGGATTTGTACTGGATGACCAAGCCGGAATTTACGTCGCGGGCGGTGCCGTCGTGGCTGGACGTGGTGGTGCCGATCGGTTTGGTGGGCTTGTGGCTGGGGTTCTTTGCCATGAACCTAAAGCAGCGGCCGTTGTTGCCGGTTGGCGACCCGAATCTCTGGGAGGTTGTACCGCAGAATGAGCACTGAGCATTCGAACCACGGGACAAACAACGGACGGCCGCAGCACGAGGACGTTTCGTTTGAAACGCTGGACGTCCAGCCATCGCCGATTATCAAGTTTCTGGCGTGGCTGGGAGTGGCGGTGATTTTGTCCTTCATATTGTCGCTGGGCGTTTATGTGGGGCTGAAGAATTATTGGATGAGCACGTACGTGGAGCCCCCACCGTCGCGCCCGGTTGGCCTGCAATATCCGCCGGAGCCTCGACTGCAGGGCATGCCCGGGCATTTGACAGATCCGCAACAAGACCTGCGAAACAAGGTGAGCGAAGACACGAAGGAAAACGACAAACTCGGCTGGGTGGACGAAAAGGCCGGCGTCGCGCAAATCCCCGTTAAGGACGCGATGCAATTAATTGTCGAGAAAGGCTTGCCGGCGATCAAACCTCTGCCGGAAGAAACGAAGAAGTAGATGAGAGCGGTGCGATACATTCTGGGAATTGCGATTTTGCTGGCGACGGCCGCATGCGAAAACGGGCAGGTGATCCCGGACAACGTGGGGCAGTCCTCGAATGGCTTGCCTCCGGCGCTGGCCAACGTGCACTTCGATCCGCAATTAAACGCGCAGATCCCGCTGGACACGGAATTCGTGGACGAAACCGGAAAGCCCGTAATTTTGCGGGAGTATTTCGAAAAGCAGCCGGTGGTGCTGATTTTTGCATACTACACCTGCCCGATGCTGTGCGACCAGGAGGAACAGGCGGTGGTGGGCACGCTGAAAATGATTTCGCTCAATCCGGGGAAGGATTACGAGGTGGTGTTCGTCAGCTTCGACCCCGCCGACACGCCGGATGCGGCGTTGAAGAAGAAGCACCAGGCGCTGGCACGGTTTGCGCGGCCGACAACCGATGGCGGGTGGCATTTCCTGACCGGGAAGCGCGAGGCGATCGATGCGGTGACCAAGGCCGCCAGTTTCAGCTACACCTACGATGCGCAGAGCAAGGCGTACGCGCATGCGAGCGGAATTCTGTTGTTGACTCCGGATGGAAGGATTTCGCGTTACTTTTTCGGAGTGGAGTATCCGCCGAGCAACGTGCGGCTGGGATTGGTGGACGCATCGGCGGGGAAGATCGGCACGCCGGTGGATCACCTGCTGCTGTTCTGCTACCAGTATGACCCTAGCAAAGCACGCTACAGCGCCACGGTGTTGACGGTGATGCGCATGGGCGGGGTCGTCACCTTATTCTGCATGGCTCTAGGCTTCGTGATCTTCCGACGTCGCGAACACCGGGGCGGGCGGAACGATAGTTCGAAGCAGGATTTGCCGACGCAGGGAGCACATTAGAGCCGTGCAGTCACCGCTGCCAATTTTTCCAACCGAAGCGTCCAATTTCGCAGGGAACGTGGACGCGCTTTTCTCCTTTATATTGATGACCACGCTGTTTTTCGCGGTGCTGGTCACGGTGCTGGTGATTTTCGCGGCGTTCAAATACCGGCGGAAGAACGCAAACGAAGTGGGAGACGACGTTCACGGAAACACCGCGTTGGAAATCGGTTGGACGGCGAT